>NZ_JBAIYU010000009.1:0-105891 GCF_036763085.1 Dendrosporobacter sp. 1207_IL3150 | reverse complement strand
TGAAGAACCTTGATGGCTCTTTATAATTCGAAATTGCTTTTGTTAATTCGTTTGCACGATTAACGTTTTGTGCTCAATGAGCACCGCACATCTGGCATTAATTCTTCTTACATTGTTTAGTTTTCAGAGAACACTCAGGTTAACTTGCGTTCAACCTTATTTGTTTCGCCGCCATGTGACAGCTTATCTATATTAACACAATCAATTCATCGCGTCAACATATTTATTTTGGTATTTCGTACCACCGGACATCGGCGGCTCAGTTATAATATCACTTTTCGGCTTATAATGTCAATATGTATCTTATACCAATTATAATGTCTTTCAAATACTAACCGGCAATACCACAAGGTATTGCCGGTTAGTTCTACTCACACTCTTCTTCTTGAGTATTACCAATTGATGCTCCAAGTATATTCAAGGCCTCTTCTTGAGGCAATTCTTGAACATCTTTTAGTTTCCTTTCAATAGTTCGTGATTTACGCGCTGCTGTGTCAATTGAATTGCTAGCTTCTTGCAGTTTTTTGTGGGTCTTATCTAAAAGAATACCAAATTTCCCAAACTCGCTCTTCACTGCACCTAGAACACTCCAAACTTCTGAACTCCGTTTTTCAATTGCTAATGTTCGAAAACCCATTTGCAAACTATTTAACAGTGCTGCTAATGTAGTAGGTCCAGTAATGATAACTTTATGTTCCCTCATCAAAATATCGCATAGTCCAGCTCGACGTAAAACTTCTGCATACAAACCCTCTATCGGAAGAAATAGTATAGCAAATTCTGTTGTTGCTGGTACGCTTATGTATTTACTAGCTATATCTTTGGCTTCAGCTTTAATACGGTTTTCTAATGCTTTGGCCGACTCTTCAGCTAGATTAAAATCCCCTTGCTCCTGAGCATCTAATAACCGCTGGTAATCTTCTTGCGGAAATTTCGCATCGATAGGTAACCAAACAACGGTTCCCTCTTTATCTCTGCCTGGCAATTTTATAGCAAACTCTACCCTATCGTTACTACCTGGTTTAGTTGCAATATTTTGTGCATATTGTTCAGGAGTTAGTATTTGATCCAGTAAATTACCTAGTTGCATTTCTCCCCATATGCCTCTTGTCTTAACGTTTGTAAGTACCCGCTTAAGATCACCTACTCCCAAAGCAAGATTCTGCATTTCACCAAGCCCTTTATGAACCAGCTCTAATCGTTCGCTTACAAGACGAAAACTTTCACCCAGTCTTTTTTCTAACGTATCGTTAAGCTTTTCATCTACTGTTTTGCGCATCTCATCTAATTTTTTGGTGTTATCTTCTTGAATTGCCTTTAACTGTCCCTCGATTGTTTCTCTAAGCTTATCAATACGCTGTTCATTCCTTTGCGTTAGATGATTTAACTGCTTAGCAAAACTGTCTAGCTGAGATATCTGAGTTGAAGTGTTCTCGTTCATACGACTTACGACTGACTCATTAAAGCGGTTTAGTGCATTAAACACTTCTTCCCGCAGCCCTCTGGCATTATTTCCAGTCTCTACACGACTTTTCGCCATCTCATCTTGTAGTGATTTTTCAATTCTTTCTAGACTTTTTTCAATACTATAAATACTAACGGACCAATCCTTTCGACTATTCGCCGAACGTATTACAAAAAAAGTAAGTATTATTATACTTAATAAATTTACTATTGCTAAGACTGGTAATAAAAGATCCAAAATTACACCCTCATTTCTTTTTCAGGCCTATACCCTTCGATGGATAAAAAACTGCCCTCGTCCGAGAGCAGTAAAATGCTAGCCTAATATATTAATACAAACCGAACGCTGCCGTGGACCATCAAATTCACAAAAATAGATTCCTTGCCAGGTTCCTAAATATAATTTGCCGTTAACAATTGGTACTGTAACAGAAGCTCCGACTAAAGAAGCCTTGACATGAGCTGCAGAGTTACCTTCACTATGAAGATATCGAAGCTTAGGCACCATTTCTTCAAAGGCCGCAAGCATATCATCGATTACATCTGGATCCGCATTTTCATTGATTGTAATACCAGCCGTAGTATGCGGCACAAAAACTTGGCACATTCCGTTTAGAATCTTACATTCGGCTGCAATAACTGAGACTTTCTTAGTAATGTCAAGCAATCCTGTCTTGGGTGTTCGTAGTTGAATAACCTTCACTATAAAAACACTCCTATTAGCCAGTTATTTTTGAAATTCGCTCAGCTAGCCATTCAACCCATTTATCAGAAAAACCAGTCTCATTAATCAACATTGTTACACTATCAATTCGTTGCTGATCAAGAAACATAATTACCCGTTCTTTTAAAATATTCGATTCTGAATAAAATTCAATGCTTGGTGTTCCGTCAACTGGAAACAAAACAGTATATTCATTATAGATTTCTTCAGCCATCGATTCATATATATCCAGAGGCTTCCCAACGAAAGCATCAAATTTAGTTTCATTTACTCGAGTTAAATACCCATGTATCATCTTCGCTAATGCTGCAGTTTTTTCTTGATAATCTTTTACATATTGAACTGCATCCTCATTTGAAACAATAAGCTTGACTAGTACTTCACGAATTGCCATATAGCCTGACAAATTGTACTCTGTCAGCTGTTCTACATCAGTAATACTTTCAAGCCAAGATAAAATAATTTTATCGAATAGCTCATCAGCAGTTACGACAAACTGATTATCAAGCTGATTTACTTGCTTGCATAGATTATAGATTGCTTGTCTATCGTCTTCAGTATTTTTCAAACACTTTTCGTAACAATTTTCACAGTAACCAATTTGTTGGTAAACAATCGGCTCTCCTTTTTCTACAGCCGGAAAACTCAAGCCTAGTTTTGCATATAGGTTCTTTTGAGCTGATAACCGAGATTTTTCGATATGAACATTTCCATCATGCTTAAAACTTACATCATGACTTTCGCCACAAGCTGAGCATTTATAGTTCTTTTTACTAACTCGTATTGGTGCGTACTTATCAGACTTTGGAACAATAAAGTAATACATTGTAGTTTCGACAAACGTGTAATTGAAAACATTCTGTAAATTGCCTGTAACAGAATGACTTTGTTGATCTTTAATAGTCATATTGCACTCCTCAGTAAAAGTAAAAATTAAATTTAACCAATATTTTATTCGGGCTAAAACTAAAAAATCCTTTCAAGTAGAACCTCTACTTTTAAACCATATTAGTAAAAAACAAAATGACTAAAACCTCACAGAGTGTTGTTTGCATACATTTAACACATATTTTAAACACAAAAAAACTTCTGATTACTCAGAAGTGATTTTTAGAATGGTGCCGAGGACCGGAATCGAACCGGTACGGAGCTCACGCCCCGACGGATTTTAAGTCCGTTGCGTCTGCCAGTTCCGCCACCCCGGCAATATAAAGTTTTGGAGGCGGCACCCAGATTTGAACTGGGGAGTAAAGGTTTTGCAGACCTCTGCCTTACCACTTGGCTATGCCGCCGTATTATGGAGCGGAAAACGAGATTCGAACTCGCGACCCTCGCCTTGGCAAGGCGATGCTCTACCACTGAGCTATTTCCGCAAATGGTGCCTCAGGGCAGAATCGAACTGCCGACACGAGGATTTTCAGTCCTCTGCTCTACCGACTGAGCTACCGAGGCAAAATGGCGACCCGGATGGGACTCGAACCCACGACCTCCGCCGTGACAGGGCGGCATTCTAACCAACTAAACTACCGGGCCTCATAATTAAACGCATAATCTATATTATATCACTACGCGTTACTTGTCAATACTGCTTTTTATTTTTCTTAAGCACTTGTGACAACAAAGATTATTATACTAGCTGTTTATTTCTTTGTCAATACATTTTGTAAATATATTATGTCGCTAATACCTTGCGAATAGTTTCTACAACTTGATCCGAATTAAATGGTTTTACAATAAAGTCAGAAGCACCTGCCTTAAGTGCATCAGTAATTATTGCCTTTTGACCTAAAGCAGTAACCATTATTATTCTAACTAAAGGATTTTCGTCGTGTATAATCCTTACCGCCTCAATCCCATCCATATTAGGCATAGTAATATCCATCGTAATTAAGTCAGGCTTATGTTGACGGTACATTTGTACCGCCTGCTTTCCGTCCCCTGCCTCAGCTACTATTTCATGACCATTTTCGATTAGCACCTTCTTAAGCATCATTCGCATAAAAGCTGAATCATCACAAACTAAAACTCTAGCCATATCCTACCTCCATTAACCCTTAACATAAACCAGCTTTACGATATAAGTCAAAAAAATGATGCGTTGGGCCGACACCTTTACCAAGTGAAAAACCATTTGTTATAGCCATCGTAATAAACTTTTTAGCTTCAGCAACTGCTTCTTCGACCGATAGTCCTTTAGCTAGTCCAGAAGCAATAGCTGACGAAAAAGTACAACCAGTTCCGTGTGTATGTATTGTATTAATTCTCTCATTGGCTAAGGTGATAAATTCGCTGCCGTCATATAGTAGGTCACAAGCATTACCAGGTAAATGCCCACCTTTGACCACTACATATTTTGAGCCCATTTCATGAATTTTAATAGCTGCATTTCTCATATCGTTTTCATTTGCAACTTCAAAACCAACTAATTCAGATGCCTCATAAAGATTTGGGGTAACCACTAGGGCTAAGGGTATCAAATATTCCTTAAGTGTGTTGATAGCATCTTTTTTCAAAAGATGACTTCCACTTTTAGATACCATAACTGTATCGACAATAATATTTTTAGCATCATGACGAACTAGACTCGAGGATACTGTTTTGATTATTTCAGAATTTGACAACATACCAATCTTTACTGCATTAACCTTTATATCATCATAGATAGCATCAATTTGATCTACAATAATTTCAGCATCCATATCACGTATATTTGTAACTCCACAAGTATTTTGCGCTGTAATTGCTGTTATTACGCTCATTCCAAATACCCCAAGGGCTGCAAAAGTTTTTAGATCAGCTTGAATTCCAGCGCCACCGCTAGAATCAGAGCCAGCTATAGTTAAGGCTGTATTCAACATAAGTGTTTCCTTCCTGCTAATATATTTAACGCTTACTTAATCGATTTCTTCATCTGTTCTAATGTTGGAATAAGGTGAAGCGAAAGCTTATCTTCTAGATCTGATAATGTCTTTGACTCAAATGCCGAAGCCATCTGCGGAGTTCTATTTATCCTAATTTCTCCGAAAAATTCGTCTCGGTAAATATTATAATATATTATTAAATTACTTTCAGAAAAAAAATGACTATAGTCTAAGATAATGTACGAACCATTAATTATTTTAAGAGGCTGCTGTGGATTAATATAAAGATCAAATCCGGCGATATTTCTAGGCAATTGCTCTGAATAGTGCCAGTCGATTATTCTTTTTTCTCTAAAGATATAATCAAGATTATTTATATCAAATACAGCGAGCCTTAACAATGTTTTTTCTAGTTGTTGAATTAATACAGTTTCAAGCATCGATAAATCTGAAACTATATAACTAATATCGCAGTATTCAGTCAGCCCGACAGTTATACGAGCTACATATTCTTTGGTAGCAGAATCATAAACTACTGCAAACTGCCTGCGTGCCGATTCATTAATATATGTAAATATATTATATACTACTCCGCTATCGACCATGTTTTCAATAAGCCTAAAACCGTGTATCTCTTGCGGCAACTTACGTATGTATTCCCAGTCAGCTATTTTCTTTATTATTTCTTCCATTAAATTCTCCCTCTTCTAGACTATTTTCTTATTCTGGATCGATAGTTAAAAAACCTTCTGAGACTATCACCAAAATAGCTACTATAGAATAACATGCATTATCTTAATGCAACGTAGGAGGGAAATCATGAGAAAAAAGACGCTGACTAAGCTAATGGCATTGCTTCTGGTCGCTTTATTTTTAACCGCTTGTGCCGCACAGCCACAAGCCCAAGTATCAAAACAAGCACCAGCATGGGCACCAGGCCTTACGCCTTTGCAGCAGGAAACAACCGTTTTGGTTGGCATGAAACAGGTTATTTCTGATGCAGGCATCCTGATAGGTATGGCTAAAGGATATTACAAAGATCTAGGAATTAAAATTGAACCAGTACAATTCAACTCAGGTCAAGAAATGATTAACCAGCTTGCAGCCGGACAATTAGATGTTGGCGCTACTGTAACATCATCAGGTTTGCTAAATGCCATGTCCCGAGATATTCCAGTTAAAATTGTTGCTGACAAAGGAATAAACGTACCTGGTCAAGGATATTATCGATTAGTTATCCGTAAGGATTTAGTTGACACAGTAAAAGACTACGCTGACCTTCGGGGTAAAAAAATAGCCATAGTAGCAACTGCATCACTTGATGAAATCGCACTCGATCGAGTCCTCCAAAAGGGCGGTCTTAATACCAAGGATGTAGACGTACAAGTAATTCGCTCGTTCCCGGATATGTTGGTCTCACTAGCTAACAAAAGCATAGATGCCGCAATGGTAATCGAACCATTCGTAACTCAAGGCATTAGTAAAGGCATTTTAGATCCGTGGAAAGATCCATCCGAATATGACCCAGATGCTCAAACAGCTCTATTGGTATTCGGAACCAGTATGACAAAAAATCCTGAATTAGCCAATCGCTTCATGACTGCATATATTAAGTCACTGCGAGATTATAACGACGCCTTCTTTAAAAACAAGGGCAAAGCCGAAATAATTGATATCCTCTGTAAATATTCAGTCATTAAAGATCCTGCACTTTACGAAAAGCTATTCCCGACAGGCTTAAACCCTAACGGATACGTTAAAATCAAAGGAATTGAATTGGATTTAGCATGGTATAAAGCAAATAAACTATTAAAATCAGACATCCAACTACAAGACGCAGTAGAAAATAAGTTTGTCGATTTTGCTTTAAAAATACTTGGCCCGTATCAATGAATCTAAACTTTAATGAGGTGAGTGCATGGCAAAACTATCAAATAACACTACCGTAATTCGTACGCTTTCGATACTATCGCCTTTGACACTCCTTTTCATTTGGGAATTCCTTGCTAGAATAAACGCAATCGATGTTAGGCTTTTTTCTAGTCCCTCTCTTATATTACAATCATTCGTGCCATTACTACTTTCAGGAGAGCTATTATACAACACTGCCGTGAGTATCCAGCGTGTAATTTTAGGTTTTATCGCCGGATCAATTCCTGGTATACTAATCGGAATTAGCATGGGCCTATCACCTCTAGTTCGATCTGCAATAGAGCCTATGATAGCAGCTACATATCCAATTCCAAAGTTAGCATTAATGCCATTAATTCTCTTAGTATTTGGTTTGGGAGAAACATCTAAAATCTTTACTATAGCAATCGGTGTCTTTTACCTAGTTGTTATTAATACTATGGCTGGGGTTCTTAGTATCGATAAAATCTACCTGGATGTTGCCAAAAACTTTGGTGCAAGTCGAAAAGACTTTTATCTTACGGTAGCTCTGCCCGGAGCTTTACCAATGATATTTGCTGGTTTAAAACTTGGAATGGGCATGGCTTTGATACTGATTGTAGCGGCCGAATTATCAGCAGCTAAAGCAGGTGTCGGCTGGATGATCTGGCGCTCATATGATATGTTTGACATAGAGCAAATGTTTGTGGCTTTGATAATGCTGTCTATATTAGGCTATCTCTTCTCTCTTGTCCTCGACCTAGTCGAACGCTTAGTACTGCCTTGGAAGCAGCAATGTCCGTAAGGAGGTGCAGTAATAATGTTATCGGATGAACGAATAGCTATTGAAAACGTGAGCAGAGTTTTTAATACAAAACATGGTCAGGTAGCTGCACTTCATGATATTAATCTATCTATAAAAGATGGTGAGTTCTTTTGTATAGTCGGGCCCAGCGGGTGCGGCAAAACAACCTTGCTAAGAATATTAGCTGATTTAGAAACAGCTTCCAGTGGAAATATAAAAATTAAAGCCAGTGATACTAGCCGCCCTACAAATTCAATGGTTTTTCAGGAACAGTCCATCTTCCCATGGATGACTGTAATCGAAAACGTTTCATATGGTTTAAGGATGCGCGGTGTACCTAAAAAACTTCGTACAGAAATCGCTGAACATTACATAAATATGATTGGACTAACTAAATTTACTAACGCTTATCCATGCCAGCTTTCGGGCGGTATGAAGCAACGAGTTAGTGTTGCTAGAGCATTTGCTAATGATCCAGAAATACTACTAATGGATGAACCATTTGGAGCTCTTGATGAACAAAATAGAATTATTCTGCAACAAGAGCTGTTGCATATTTGGGAAACTAGTAAAAAAACTACAGTTTTTATAACTCATAGTATTGATGAGGCATTATGTGTCGGCGATAGAGTTATGATAATGACAGCTCATCCAGGAACAATAAAAACAATTATCGATATTGATCTCCCGCGCCCTCGCGATATTTCTGAAATTCGTACCACATTACGCTACAATGAGCTTTTCCAAACTATCTGGCTAAGCTTACGAGAAGAAGTTTTAAAAGTAAAAAATCAAGAGTTAGATAAATAAAAAGAAACAACCAACTGGGTACCCAGTTGGCTGTTTCTTTTTATTTCGTCTCGAAGGTGTGACAATTCGTTTCTTGTGAGTACCCTGCCTTGCTGCTGCCATTATCAACGTTTACTTCTATCTCCGATGCTGTACAACGGTGACCTTGGCTCCAGTATCTGCAGTTTTCAACGGTACACATAACGTCCTTTGCCATTATATCACCTCCAAATATATTATCTGCAAATTTTCGTTTAATATTTTAGAATAACTCATATTAGTTTTGGTAATTTATTATATTAAAAAAGAATATAACACCTTCTATCTAATCGATAGAAGGTGTTATTATAAGTAAAAATTAAATTTATAGTGGCAGGGGCAGTAGGACTTGAACCCACAACCAACGGTTTTGGAGACCGCTACTCTACCAATTGAGCTATACCCCTATGGAGCGGAAAACGAGATTCGAACTCGCGACCCTCGCCTTGGCAAGGCGATGCTCTACCGCTGAGCTATTTCCGCAAATGGCGACCCGGATGGGACTCGAACCCACGACCTCCGCCGTGACAGGGCGGCATTCTAACCAACTAAACTACCGGGCCAAACAGGCGTTATATTCACGCCTTACGGAAATATATAATATCACAATTACTCTTCAACTTCAACATCTATTTTTTTCCATTATCGGTAATCACTATTAAAATCCTCTCTTTTTCTCTCTTTATTAACGGTTTAACATATTTTACATAAGTTTTGATTTAGTAGATTAAGATAATATAATAGTTATAAATTATTTTGTGAGGATTACTATGAATAAACCTAGCTTTTCTAACTGGTCGACCGCCGAAAAGCACCTTTCACTTAAATCAGATATAATGTCAAATTTAATTAGCAAATATGGCCCTTGCTCACTTGAGCCTCGTGTAGATTTTTTTGCTTCCTTATGTGAATCAATTATTTCACAGCAATTAGCAACTAAAGCTGCAGATGCAATAAACCGAAGGTTTACTGCGTATTATAATTATAAAGTTGGACCAGAACTTATTCTATCTACAAGCATCGAACAATTAAGACAGTTAGGCTTATCAAATCAGAAATGTAATTATATATTTGATTTAGCAGCAAAATTTCAGGCTAATGAAATTACTCCTAATGCTTTTTTTACAATGAGCGATCAGGAAATTATCGATCAGTTGATAAACGTTAAAGGAATAGGTATTTGGACAGCCCAAATTTTTCTAATATTCGCGTTGAATCGTCCTGACGTATTCCCAGCAGACGACTTAGGTTTAAAGAAAGCGCTGCAAAATTTGTACTTACTAGACGCTTTGCCAAATAAAACGCAAATTGAGAATTTAACTACACCTTTCAAACCTTACCGGACTACAGCAAGCTGGTATTTATGGCGCAGTCTTGAAAACAAATAATATAAACTAAGCTTTAAACATAAACAAGCCCGGTTGCTCAGCAACCGGGCTTAAATTTCTTGACTAAATTTTTCTGCTGCCCCGTTTAGTCATAGGTATCCCACTTTGGCATAGAGGGCAATTATCTGGCTGATATGTTGTAACAGTAAGATTTAGCAGAGCTTTGTATGGAACGCTAAATTGAGCTTTTCCGCCGCTACGGTCAACAAGCATACCAATCCCCACTGGTACTCCACCTTGATCTAATACAACATCGAGCACCTCTTGAATAGAGCCTCCAGTAGTTACTATATCTTCGACTATCAGAACCCGCTCACCAGGTTTTATAACAAAACCACGTCTAAGAGTCATTTTTCCATTTTCACGTTCAGTAAAAATAGCGCGCGTTCCAAGACTTTTGCCAACTTCATGAGCTAAAAGTATTCCACCTGTAACAGGGCCGACTACTACTTCAACATTTTCATCTGCGAATTTCTTTGCTAGCGCCTCGCATAATTTAGCTGTGTAATTTGGATGCTGAAGCACTTGAAATTTTTCAACATACATAGGACTATGTAAACCTGATGTAAGCAAAAAATGTCCTTCCATTATAGCACCAGTTTCAATAAATAACTGTTTTACCTCATCTTCATTCATCTTTAAAGCCCTCCATCTCTTGCAATATCAGCTCTGCTGCCTCACGTGGGTTGGAGGCAGCCGTGATTGGACGCCCAACTACCAAATGACTAGCACCCGCATTTAGTGCGCCTAACGGTGTAGCTACGCGGCTCTGGTCATTCAAAGCTGCCCCTTTGGGTCTAACACCAGGTGTAACAATAAGGAAATCCTCGCCACATTCTCTTTTTATAAGAGTCGCTTCTTGCGGGGAAGCCACCACTCCATCGATTCCTGATGCTTTCGCTAAGCGTGACAAACGAACAACTTGATCAGCTATATCTGAGCTTTGACCTAGAGCCGACCATTCAGCTTGATTAATGCTTGTAAGTACAGTAACTGCTATTAACTTAGGACGGGGAACACCTAGTTTTTCTGCCTCCGCCTTAACGGCATGCGCTGCAGCTTCAAGCATTGCCGGTCCGCCAGACGCATGCACATTAAGCATAGAAACACCTAGTCGAGTAAGTGATGATAAACCCTTGGCCACAGTATTAGGTATATCGTGCAGTTTCAAATCTAAAAAAATCTCTTTATTTAAAGTGCGCAGATATTCAATTACCTCGACCCCAACACTATAAAATAATTCCATGCCAACTTTATAAAACTTTACTGTATCACCTAATTTTTCGACCAAGCTCTTAACACTTTCCATATCAGAAAAATCAAGTGCTACTATTAATCGATTATTGCATCTCATGGTTTCACTCCTATCGGGCCTACGCCTCGCCAATTTTGACTTTCCCGATTAGCTGCCCAACATGAGTCAAGCCTCTTTGAAGCAAGTATTTCTCAATACCTTCGGCTATTTCCATTGAGACACGCGGATTTACAAAATTAGCTGTTCCGACAGCTACCGCACTAGCGCCAGCGAGCAGAAACTCGATAGCATCCTCGGCTGTCATAATTCCACCCATCCCAATTATAGGTACTTTTACCGCGTTGGCAACTTGCCATACCATTCTTACCGCAACCGGTTTAACCGCAGGACCGGATAACCCTCCAACAACATTACCAAGTATCGGTTTCCAAGTACGTACGTCTATAGCCATTCCTAATAGTGTATTGATCAGCGATATTGCGTCAGCTCCAGCGGCTTCAACTGCTCTTGCCATTTCTGTAATATCTGTAACATTAGGAGACAATTTAGCTATAACAGGCAGCCTGGTGTTTTTCTTTACCATATCAACAACGCTTGCAGCACTATTACAATTGGTACCAAAAGCAATCCCGCCCTGTTTAACATTAGGACACGAAATATTAAGTTCTAAGCCTGCAACACCATCTACATCGAGAAGCTTTGCAATTTCCCCATATTCTTCAACTGTATTACCAGCAATGTTTACTATAATCGGAACATCATATTTCGATAAGCTAGGTAGAATATAGTTCAAAAATTCATCAGCACCCGGATTCTCCAAACCAATGGAATTTAGCATTCCAGCAGGAGTTTCAGCGATCCTAACTCCGGAATTACCGCTTCTTGGCATTAACGTTGTGCCTTTTACAACAACAGCACCAATTTTGTTTAGATCAACAAAATCGCTATACTCCATACCAAAACCAAAGGTACCAGACGCCGTCATGACCGGCGTCTTCATTTTGATACCAGCAATATCAACAGGCAGCAGATCTGCAGTCATTAAAACACCTCCCCAGCCCAAAAAACAGGACCGTCAGTGCATACTTTTTTCCTTTTACCTTCTTTTCCTGCACAGGTACAAGATAAGCAAGCCCCGACTCCGCAAGCCATATGTTCTTCAAGTGAAACTTGGCAGGGTATTGCGAAGTTTTTAGCAATCGCCGCTATTTTTTCAAGCATAGGACGCGGACCGCAAGAGTAAACCATATCATAATTTCCTGATTCTAATAGTTCAGGAAGTAAGTCAACTGTAAAACCACGCTGGCCGACAGAGCCATCATCAGTCGCTATGTGTACTCTGTCACATATTGTGCTATAAATGCTGCTCCAGAACATCTCTTGTTCACTGCGACCGCCCATTAATATCTCTACTGGACGCGGACATAGCCGCTGAGCCAAAAAGACCAGCGGCGCTAAGCCCATTCCGCCGCCAACAAGCAACGGCTTTTTACATTCAAGATTGAATCCTCTGCCCAAAGGGCCCATGCAATCGAGAACTTCATCAGACTTTAGTTGAGCTAATAGAGCAGTACCATGCCCAACAATACGATAAATAGTACTCACTGTACCCTTTGCAACATCTACATCAGAAATACTAAGCGGGCGCCTAAGCAGCGGGTGATAGCTGTCTGCGATTTTTACGTGAATAAATTGCCCAGGAACGGCTTTTCCTGCCAGTTCTGGTGAATAAATAGTAAGTCTCTTGACCAAGTTTGAAATAGTCTCATTCTTCAATACTGGGGCTTGGACTACCAATTTAGACAAGATTATCCCCTCCGCCGACATAGTCTTGCAGCGCTAACGCATAAACCAATCTACGCTCACGCATGAAATTGAGTACATGCAATACTTCCTTAGCAGTATCCATTGAAGTAAAGCAAGGAATTGCATGCTCAACTGTAGCTCGGCGAATTTTAAAACCGTCTCGTTCAGGTTCTTTACCTTGCGTTAGTGTATTTATTACCATGTTTATTTTACCTGTTTTTATCATCTGAATTATGTCAGGTTTATGTTCGTGTACTTTTTGAACAATGTCCACATTCAGCCCTAATGTTTCTAGATGCTGAGCAGTTCCAGTAGTAGCGACTATGCTATAACCTAACTCAGCAAAACCTTTCGCGAGTTCACCGGCCTCAATTTTATCTTTATCTGCAACTGTAAATAGTATTGTGCCTTGTTCCGGGACATTCATACCAGCTGCTGTTAAAGCCTTATATAAAGCCCTAGCATAATGATAGTCTGTACCCATTACTTCGCCTGTTGATTTCATTTCTGGCCCTAGTGAGATGTCTACTTGAAGCATTTTTGCGAAGGAGAATACTGGTGCTTTTACAGCAATATATGGTTTAGGCGGCATTAAGCCTGGCTTATAGCCGAGTGACCTTATCGTTTCTCCTAATGCAATCCTAGTAGCCACATTAACCATAGGTACATTAGTGACTTTACTTAGAAAAGGAATAGTTCGGCTTGAACGTGGGTTTACTTCGATTACGTAAACGGTATCTTCAACTACTACATACTGTATATTCAGTAAACCTTTAACATTCAATCCCACAGCTAACCGTTTAGTATAATCAACAATAGTATTGATAACTTTCGCAGGCAATGTTTGTGTAGGATAAACTGCAATGCTATCACCTGAGTGTACACCAGCTCTTTCTACATGCTCCATTATGCCTGGGATGAGTACATCCTCACCATCAGATATTGCATCAACTTCAACTTCAGTTCCTTGCATATAACGGTCTACCAGAACTGGATGCTCCGGAGAAGCTTTAACTGCGCGAGTCATATAATTCTTCAGTTCAGCTTCACTATAGACAATTTCCATAGCACGGCCGCCTAAGACGTAAGATGGGCGAACTACTACCGGATAACCGATTTTTGTAGCCTCAGTAACAGCGTCTTCAGAATTAGTTACAGTCGCTCCTTGTGGTCTAGGGATTCCTATGTCTTCGAGCAGTGCATCGAATTTTTCTCTATCTTCAGCCCTATCAATATTTTCTACTGAAGTACCAAATACTTTGATACCAGCTTTAGCCAGCGGCCCTGCTAAATTGATAGCAGTCTGCCCTCCAAATTGAACTATTACTCCTTCAGGTTGTTCCTTATCAATAATATTGAGTACATCTTCTGGAGTAAGCGGTTCAAAGTATAGGCGATCAGATGTGTCAAAATCCGTACTTACAGTTTCAGGGTTATTATTAACAATTATTGATTCTAATCCCATCTCACGGAGTGCCCATACTGAGTGTACTGAGCAATAATCAAACTCTACCCCTTGGCCTATGCGGATAGGTCCTGATCCCAATACCAACACTTTACGCTTATTTGAGATGCTTACTTCATCTTCTTGGGCGTAAGTTGAGTAATAGTAAGGAGTAGCCGCCTCGAACTCAGCTGCACATGTATCTACCATCTTGTAGCACGGCAAAACCTTTTGATCTTTTCGAAGCGTTCGAATTTCATCAGTATTCCTATTTGTTATTTCAGCGATAGATTTATCGGCAAACCCTATCTTTTTGACCGAAGCCATTAGTTCAGGAGAAAGTTCTTCATTCGCTAAACGATTCTCAAAGGAAATAATATTCTTAATTTTGTCTAAGAACCAATGGTCAATTCCCGTTATTTGATGAATTTCCTCTGGGTCAATATTACGGCGAATAGCCTCAGCTACTACGAAAAGCCGCTCATCGTTTGCGAGCTTAAGATTGCTTTGTATTTCTTCAGTCGAAAGCTTGGCTATCTCAGGTATATGGAGGCGGTGAAGCCCAATTTCTAATGAACGAACGGCTTTCAATAACGCCCCTTCAAATGTGCGATCAATTGACATTACCTCGCCAGTTGCTTTCATTTGCGTACCTAATATTCGATCTGCAAACATGAATTTATCGAAAGGCCATCTAGGGAATTTAACTACAACATAATCTAAAGTTGGTTCAAAGCAAGCCATGGTTTTTTGAGTTACAGCATTAACTATCTCATCAAGGTGATAACCGATTGCAATTTTAGTCGCTACTTTGGCGATTGGATAACCAGTCGCTTTAGAAGCTAACGCACTAGATCGACTTACTCGCGGGTTAACCTCAATAACGTAGTATCTATTGCTGTGAGGATCTAATGCATATTGTGCGTTACAACCACCCTCAATACCAAGTTCACGAATTATTCTTAATGATGCGCTGCGCAGCATTTGATATTCATAGTCGTTAAGGGTTTGCGAAGGGGCAACAACGATACTGTCACCAGTATGGATTCCTACTGGATCAAAGTTTTCCATATTACATACCGTGATACAGTTATCATTTGCATCACGCATTACTTCATATTCTATTTCTTTCCAGCCAGCTACACTTCGTTCAATCAACACTTGCCCAATCAAGCTGTATTTTAAGCCTCGAGTAACGATTTCGACTAATTCTTTATCACTGCTGGCTATACCGCCACCTGTTCCGCCCATTGTGTAAGCAGGGCGAACAATGAGTGGATAGCCTATTTCTTCAGCAAATTCCAGGGCACTTGCAATATCCTCAACTATTGTACTTTCAGGTATCGGCTCACCAAGAGCCTGCATAGTTTCTTTAAACAGTTCTCGATCTTCAGCCTTTTTTATTGCTTCAATCGACGTTCCCAAAAGCTCAGCATTGTACTTTTCAAAAATTCCTCGCTCAGCTAATTTAAAAGCTAGATTTAAGCCAGCTTGTCCGCCTAGAGTTGCCAAAACACCATCTGGCCGCTCTTTTGCAATTATTTCTTCGAGAAACTCAGGTGTAAGAGGTTCTATATAAACACGGTCAGCAATATTTGCATCTGTCATGATAGTAGCGGGATTACTATTAACCAACACTACCTTAATTCCTTCTTCTTTTAAAGCCCGGCAAGCCTGTGTTCCAGCATAGTCAAACTCAGCAGCCTGTCCGATAACAATCGGCCCGGAACCTATTACTAGTACCTTACGTAAATATTCCTTTTTAGGCATAATTTATTCCCCTTTCGTGAGCAGTGTCCAGAATTCATCAAACAGATAGGTGTTATCATCAGGTCCAGGCGCCGCCTCAGGGTGGTATTGTACGGAGAATAACGGTATATCTTTATGACGCATACCTTCAACAGTACCATCATTAACTGCCCGATGGGTAATTATTAGATTTTTGCCATCAAGTGAATTCTCATCAACCGCATAACCATGGTTTTGCGATGAAATGTGTATTCTGCCAGTTGCCAAATTCTTTACAGGCTGATTAGAACCACGATGACCGAACTTAAGCTTATAGGTATCAGCTCCAAGTGCTAAGGCTAGCAGCTGGTGGCCTAAGCATATCCCAAAAACAGGTTTCTTACCTAACAATTCTTTTACTGCTTCTATTGCTTCAGGCACATCTTTAGGGTCCCCAGGTCCATTTGATAAAAATACGCCATCTGGGTCCATAGACATAATTTCTTCAGCTGTTGTATGAGCTGGCACCACTGTTAGATTACAGCCAATTTTGTGAAGCGAGTTTAGAATATTCTGTTTAACGCCGAAATCCATTACAACAACATGCGGCCCATCGTTAGCCATGCGGTAGACTTCTTTAGTTGTTACTTCTTGGACAACTTTAAGCTGAGGCGGTGTTGC
The DNA here is from genome assembly GCF_036763085.1 of Dendrosporobacter sp. 1207_IL3150. Lineage (NCBI taxonomy): Bacteria > Bacillati > Bacillota > Negativicutes > Selenomonadales > Sporomusaceae > Dendrosporobacter > Dendrosporobacter sp. 1207_IL3150. Next base: position 89,017 of record NZ_JBAIYU010000009.1, on the reverse strand, counting down.
AAATAATTCAGCAATATCAGCATTAGAAGCACCTTCAGGCACAATTATGCCTTTCATAGTGCCTTGCGAACGAATGCGTCTTGTGATTGCTCTAGTATCGACGCCATAAATACAAGGAATATTTCTTGCCTTCAAGTAATCAGCTAGAGTACCTTCAGCCTGCCAATTGCTAGGTTCGGTACAAAGCTCACTAATTACAAAGCCGCGGACAAAAGGCTGTCTTGCTTGCTCAAACAATTCAGCAACTCCGTAGTTACCTATAAGTGGAAATGTTAATGTTACAATTTGACCGCAGTAAGATGGATCGGTAAGAATTTCTTGATAACCCGTCATTCCAGTATTGAAAACTACTTCACCAACTGCACTGCATTCTTGCAGCATATTTCCATAAAAAACACTGCCATCCTCTAGTATTAATTTACCCTTCATTCATGCACCTCGTTATTTTGCATAATAATTTTACCATTCACGATAGTTGCTACAGCCTTACCTTTTAATTTACTGCCATCATAAGGTGTATGTTTTCCTCTTGTATAAAACTTCTTGCTATCTACGACCCATTCAAATTCAGGATCTATTATAGTAATATCAGCTGCTGCGCCAACTTTTAGCTCACCACGATCTAGCTTAAGTATACGCGCAGGTGAAGTGGACATTCTTTCTATTATTTCAGTTAAGCTAAATTTACCTGTATGATATAAATTAGTTAGGATTACACCAAGAGCTGTTTCTAAACCCGCAAAGCCGCTTGGAGCATAGCGGTATTCCCTGTCTTTTTCTTCAAAGGCGTGCGGCGCATGGTCTGTAGCAATAGCATCAATTGTGCCATCCTTTAGACCATCGATAAGAGCGTCAACATGATCTTTCGATCTAAGCGGAGGATTAACTTTTGTCGCTGTATCAAAAGAGTTTACTGCTTCATCAGTCAGCGTCAAGTGATGAGGAGTTACTTCAGCTGTAACTTTCACCCCACGTTTTTTCGCCTGACGGATTAGTTCAACAGCCCCTTTACTACTGATATGCGCAATATGAACTTTTGCGCCAACATATTCAGCCAGCATTATATCTCTAGCAACTGCTATATCTTCAGCAACTGAAGGCCTTCCTTTCATTCCGAGCAAAGCCGAAACAGAACCCTCATGCATAAATCCGTCACCAGCAAGCGCTTCGTCCTCGGCATGTGAAATTATCGGAGTGTCAAAAGGAGCTAAATACTCAAGTCCATTCAAAAGTAGGTTTGCATTATCAACATAATGACCGTCATCAGATATAGCTACAGCACCAGTAAAAATCATATCCCCTAATTCCGCTAATTCTTTGCCCTCTTGCCCCTTACTTAGTGCTCCAATTACCTTAACATTGACAACACCCTCTGTTTGAGCACGATGCAGCAATCCGGCAACTAAAATCGAATTATCAATTATCGGTTTTGTGTTAGGCATGCATGCTATGGTTGTGAATCCACCAGCTGCTGCTGCCCTAGTACCTGAGCCAACATCCTCCTTAGCTTCAAGTCCAGGTTCCCTTAGATGTACATGCATGTCAATCAGACCGGGAGTAATTACCAAGCCTTCTGCATCAAACACCTTTGCATCACCAGCCGATAAGTTTTCACCAATTTGGCTTATACTTCCGTTTTCTATTAGTATGTCTGCAATACCATCGAATCCATCGACAGGATTGATTAACCGTCCAGATTTAAGCAGTAGTTTCAATGTTCTTACCTCCCATTAGCACTAAATACAGCAATGCCATCCTTACTGCAAGTCCATTTTTAACTTGCTCCTGTATAGCTGATTTTTCGCTATAAGCAACATCAGGCGCTATTTCTAGACCTCTATTCATTGGACCTGGGTGCATAATCAATGCATCCGGTTTAGCTAAAGCAAGTCTTGCTTGGTTTATTCCAAAGATACGAGCATACTCTCTAGCTGATGGGAACAAGCCTTTTTTCTGGCGCTCAAGCTGTATTCTTAGCACGTTAACAACATCTGCCTCGTCTAATGCATCCTCTACTCTATTATGAACATGTATGCCGGCTTGGTCTAAAAACCGTGGAAGTAGTGTTTGTGGACCAGCTACATGTATTTCCGCCCCCATTTTCTTTAAACCCCAGATATTTGATCTCGCTACACGGCTGTGTAAGATATCACCTACTATTGCGACCTTTAAGCCTTCGATACGGCCTTTATATTGCCTAATTGTAAACATATCAAGTAAACCTTGCGTTGGATGCTCATGTGCGCCATCTCCAGCATTTATAATTATTGGGCTAACGGTGTTGGACGCATACTGAGCTGCCCCCTCGGCTTCATGACGCATAACAATTACATCTACACCCATTGCTTCAACTGTCATTAGCGTATCCCGAAGACTTTCTCCCTTAACTACACTGCTTGCGCTGGTAGTAATATTTACTACATCAGCTCCCAAGTATTTTCCCGCTAGTTCAAATGATGTACGAGTTCTGGTGCTAGGCTCAAAAAATAGATTAATAATTGATTTACCACGGAGAGTGGGTACTTTTTTTATATCCCGATCAATAATATGCTTCATTTCTTTTGCAGTATCTAATACAAGCTCCATCTCGGATGCCAACATATTCTCTAATCCGAGAATGTTTTTACCGCGAAGCGACACCTGACCTTTATTCATAATCATTCCCCCTAATAAATAAACTCCCTGCCGTGGGCGACAAGGAGTTATACAGAGGCATCGGGTATAAAATACCATACCAAGCTAACTTCCTTGCCGACCTCTCTGGATCAACTTAAAGGATAGTATTTGTACTTTTGTATGCAATAACACCTTTTTAATCGCGCGCTACCTTCCCGGTTTCGCAGAACCGACTTAAAGGTCAACTTATAATTATGCAATATTTGTTTATATATATACTACCAAAAGTATCTATATGTGTCAACGGCAGAGCATACAAAAAACGCCTTCTAGCGTGTGAAGACGCAAGAAGGCGTAAGTTATACTTATGCATTATTTCCTTCCCGGCCTCACAGGACCAGTTTAAAGGCACTATTCAATTGAATTAATTTTACCAGATATATATATTATTGTCAATAAAAAACCTATGATAGTTCATTAGCCACGGAATGCTAAGCTTACTTATATTATGCGTTAGAAGATAGAGCCATGATTATACGACCATATCTTTTTAGATATTATAAGTTTCCGTTTACGACATTAACTGGCTTCCCAGCTATAAAGGATTTAATGTTATCAGCCATTAGATTTACTAGTCTTTGTCTAGATTCATAACGACGCCAGCCGATATGAGGGGTCATTATAACGTTTTCCATAGTAAATAACGGATTATCAATTTCTGGCGGCTCAGTTTCTTGCACATCAAGAGCTGCTCCCGCAATTTGCTGGTTATTTAAAGCGTTGATTAAATCAGTTTCATTAATAAGCGGTCCTCTAGATGTATTTACAATATACGAAGTAGGTTTCATTAAGCTTAAGCTATCTTTATTAATTATGTGTTTCGTGTTGGCTGTCAGCGGGCAATGTAAAGTAATAAAGTCGCTTTGTTGAAGCAATTCCTCTAATGAAGTGTTTTTTACATTCGGTTCTTCCCAGTTCCTAGGAAACGGGTCGTATACAAGTACATTCATACCAAGCGCCAAAGCAAGCTTTATCGTATGCCTTCCGATTGCACCCGCGCCAATAACACCAAGATTTTTTCCCTGTACTTCAAAATGAGGCACCTGTAAGTACTTGGTAAAATTATTAAAGTTTTTTTGTTCTAGCATATGCTGCTGCTGCGGTAATGAAGCACTCAAATTTAATATAAAAGTTATAGCTAACTGTGCCACCGCTTCGGTACTGTAGCTAGGAATATTGCAGACGACAATATTTTTTTCACGAGCTGCAACAATATCGATATTATTGTAGCCAGTACCAGCTTCACAGATTAACTTTACTGATGGAGGAAATTGAGAGATTATATCTCTTCCAACAGGCATTTCTTTTGTAATTATTATATCTTGATCCTGTACTCTGTCCAAAATTTCATCATTAGTGCTTTCATCGTAATTTGTTAATTCAGTGAGCTTTGTTAATAGTGAAAAATCTAATTTATTATCAAAATCCAATTTAGCAGCATTCAAAAATACCGTCTTCATTAATTAACCCCCAAAATATAATTATTAATTTTACTTTTCCTTTTACTAATCTTGAAACTTAATTAAGTTTAGTCCAACACCATCATTAAATTCTCTAGTAACATTTCCGTCAAATACATCAATAATAATCTCTGCAGTACAACTTACCCAAGCAGCACTTAAATGTCCACCAAATGCATTATAGGAGCTATCTGAAAGGGTGGCATGTACATGGATATATACCTGTTCTTCCATTCGGCTTATATTTCCAACGAGACCGGTAATTTCCATATCCTTATTGAGTTCAACTGTATGGTATTCCTTGGTTTTGGGCTCGAATAGTCCGATTATGGCCTTATCGACTGCTCCAATTCCTGTAACACTCGCTGCTTTTACGTTTTTGTCACTACAGACCTTTTTGATACTATCAATTATTTCGTCGTTTTTATCGCACCTAATTACAATTTTTGAGCCAAATTCCCGTAATTCCATCTAATACCTCCATTAGTAACTTAAGTTATAAAGTTATTTTATATAATTTATTCTTATAAATAAAATATATAATTAGCATGCTTATTATGAATAAATTAGATAGTTTGAATTAATATTCAAAACACCTTATGTATTCTAGGTCATATTTAATCGATAGTATATTTATACAAATATTAAAAATAAAAAATGACCCCCAATAGGGTCATTTTTATAACGAATAAATTATTCATATGTTATTAGTTAAGTTTTTGGTGCGGTTGGTGGGATTTGAACCCACACGCCTCTCAGCGCCACCCCCTCAAGATGGTGTGTCTGCCGTTCCACCACAACCGCTTTACTCTTAAATAATGGACATATATTAGCATAATGCCCTGAACTAGTCAAGAACAATGCTGTTTATTTTGAAATTAAACCAAGCTCCCACGCATTCCACAGATTACCTGCAGGTGTTGGATTGGGCTTGTAGTTTGCAACATTATTCTTAACAGCGTCAATATTGGCACGGTAATAAAGCGGAATGATAGGGTTTTCTTGCCGCAGTATATCCTGAATCCTAAAATAAACAAGTTTTCTAGCATCAACATCGACGACAAGCGAGCCTTGTTCAGTTAAATTGTCAATTTCAGCATTCCGCCACCCAGGATAGTTTTGTCCCTCGTACCCATTTGACCTACTAGGTATACTTTTCGAATGCCACAATGTTTTATTCTCAGGATCGACTCCTGCAACCCAAGCATACATGGCTGTCTCAAACCGACGGTTCTTTAGTATGTCACTAAAAAAGAGAGGTGCTTCGATAAATCTAACCTCAGCTTCGATACCCACTTCTCTAAGTTGTCCAACAATTGCTTGAGCAGCATACTCTCTGACTTTATTTCCGGATGTAGTTGCTATAGCAAAGGCTAGTTTTTTACCATCTTTAGCAAAAACTCCGTCTGGGCCCTGCTTCCATCCTGCCTGCGTTAATAAGTCACGTGCAGAATTTATATCCCTGCCAACAGGTGATAACGCCGGATTATACGCCCAAGATAAAGGGGATTGATCTGATAAGGCTGGACTAGCCACATTCTTTAAAACATCATTAACAATAGCCTGCCTATCAATACTAAGTGAAATAGCCGTGCGCACCCTCACATCTTGAAATAAAGAATTATCGAGATTGAAGTCTAGATGCTCCCAGATCATATTGGGGGATATTACCGTATCGTATCCAGCCACCGCTTTTACCTGGTCAAATTGTGAGGCATTTACATTGCTTGCTATATCTATCTGACCAGCTTTAATTTGCGTCAACATAATATTGGTATCTGGAAAGATCTTATAGATAATTGTATTTAAATTAGGTTTTCCCATAAAGTAAGATGAATTAGCTTCAAAAACTATAGCGTCGGCAATACGCCATTCTTTGAACTTAAACGCCCCTGTCCCAACTGGAGCACGATTAAATTGGCTTTTATTAATATCAGCTGACTCTAATAGATGTTTAGGTAAAATAGTCGGAAACAAAGTTAGATAAGGTGCATAATACTGTTTAAATTTAATATGTACTGTATAAGGGTCAGGTGTTTCGATAGAAGCTATTTTATCGTAACCATCGCGTAAAACAACATTGTTTTTGGAATTAATAATAGTTTGCCAAGTAAAAACAACGTCTTCTGCCGTAAACGGAGCACCATCATGCCACGTTACACCTTGCCGAAGTTTGTAAATTACATTAAGGCCATCACTACTTACCCCGCCATTTTGTATTGTAGGCACATGCTGTGCTAGATCAGGCATCCATTCGCCTTTATCATTAGTAATGACTAATCCGTTGAATATAAGTCTTCCAATTTCAGAAGTTGCCAGCATATCTGATAAAAGCGGATTTAGTGTATTGGGTTCTTGGAGGCTGCCGTAGCTCAGCTGCCCGCCAACTTGAATGTTAGCTTTGCTAGAGTTTTTAGTTTCGACATTTACCCCTCCACACCCAGATAATAAAACCATTAGTGTAAGTAAAATACTTAATATAACTCTGTAATTCAAAATTCATCCCTCATCTACCATACAACTCTTGATATTTTTTCTTACTGCGCTGAACTCTTCCAACATATTCCTTGGTTTCTTTAAATGGTATTTGATCTATATCAGCAAAAGTCATAGACCAGCCATATTTCTGCATCCATTGCTTAACATTGCCTCGTCCGCCGTTATAGCCTGCGAGCATTAATACTTCGTTACCTTTAAATTCTTTCTTTAAAGACGCAAGATACCAAGTCCCAAACTTAATATTAACCTCAGGATTTTCTAGATCACTTAATCTAAAATCTTGATATTCCATTTGTGTTGCTATCCACTCTGCTGTCTCAGGCATTAGCTGCATAAGGCCCATTGCACCTTTGGGCGAACGTGCCTGTGGTATAAATTTACTTTCAGTTCTAATCACACCAGCCACTAACATCGGGTCTAATTCATATTCTAAAGCATACTGATATACCAAATCACGATATGGATAAGGATAAAGGTACTTTTTTTGAAACCAGTCGCTATTAAATCCGATATATGCACCAAATATAACAATCATCACACCAATTACCAGGATTTTCATCCAGGCTAAAATACGCAATCTTAATCACTCCGCTTTTTTTACTCTAACAAAAACTATGTGCTGATAACAGAAAAAATGCGAAGTTATTGCTGTTGGCTTACTGCTCGCTCCCAACTAGCATGCACCTGGCATTTGGTATTATTGATATCTTTGCTATTGTCGATAACTTTATCCGCAAGCTCAGCTTTTATTGTAAGATCCATTTGCGAGTTAATTCGAGCACGAGCTTGCTCATAGGACAGGTTGTTTCGCTTCATTAAACGTTGAATTTGCGTTTCACGCTCTATATAAACCACCCAAACTTCATTCACCATATACTGCCATCCTACTTCGTATAACAAGGGTACATCCAAAACTAAAATCCCGCAACCCACTCTTACAAACTCACTTATTCTCTCTTCGATATAGTTTTTTATAATTGGGTGTGTAATGCTATCAAGGCTTTTACGAGCTTCACTATCATTGAAAATCTTATTGCCTAGCAGGTTTCTATCTATAGTCTTGTCTGGGCGTAAGATATCTTCACCAAAGAAATTAACGATAGCGTACCAAGCAGGCTCATAAGGTTCCATCAGCTTATGAGCACATTTATCCGCATCAATTATACAAGCACCAAGTTCGGACAGCATTTTACTAACTGTACTCTTACCACTCGCTATGCCCCCCGTAAGTCCTATAATATACATTTTAAAACTGCTCCCTTACTTTTGGCACACTGGGCAAAAATGCGTTCCCCTGCCGGCAACCTCTTTCTTTTCGATCGGCGTGCTGCATCTTATACAAGGCTGACCTTTGCGTCCGTAAACAATTAGATGATGCTGATGTGTGCCACTTTTGCCCGTTCCATCCCGGTAATCCCTGAAGGTAGTACCGCCATGCTCAATTCCGTCTGCAATAACTTTATTAATGGCAGAATGAAGCTTTTCTATTTCTTCTTCGTTTAAACTATTAGCAGTACGTTCTGGATTAATCCCTGCAATAGCTAAACATTCATCAACATAGATATTGCCTAATCCGCCAATGTACTTTTGATTTAGAAGAATAGCTTTAATCTTACCCTTACTTTTATTTATAATACTTCTTAGATATTCTAAAGTAAACTCCGGAGATAAAGGTTCAGGTCCCAGGGAAAATAACCCCGAAATGCGCCAAAGTTCGTTCACTTGCATTGCGTAAAGAGTTCCAAGCGTGCGACTATCAGAATAGAGTAATTTATCTCCATTATCTAATGCAAAAACAATCCTGGTGAACTTATCATTTATTTCATCACCACTGACATAGTATAAGCGCCCTGTCATTCGAAGATGTATAACAACAATAATTCCGTTATCTAAATGAAGAAGAAGATATTTACCATTTCGCCCTAAACTAGCAATTGTTCTATCAGTGATAATGGCCTTAAACTCATCTGCCGATGGCCACTTTATCAACCTCGGAAGCTTGATTTCTACATTAGTTATCCGGCAGCCTGTTATTTTATCAACAAGAGTCCTTCGAACCGTCTCTACTTCTGGCATTTCAGGCATTGAAACATCCTCCGTTACTTAGCTTTTGCCCAATTTTCACCTAACTTAACATCAGCAACTAATGGTACGTTAAGTTGCACGGCATTCTCCATCGATTGTTTTACTATATTAATCACTTGCTCGACTTCTCCATCAGCTACTTCTAATACCAATTCATCGTGAACCTGTAGGAGCATTCGACTTTTAAGATTCTTATCATTTAAACTATTATGTACATTTAGCATTGCCTTTTTAATTATATCTGCTGCGGTTCCTTGAATCGGCGTATTCATTGCAGTACGTTCAGCAAATGAACGCTGATTAAAATTACTGCTATTAATATCAGGTAAATATCTTCTCCTGCCAAAAATTGTTGTAACATACCCAAATTCGTGAGCTTCTTTTACAACCCGATCAATAAACACTTTAACTCCAATGCATTTATTGAAATAGCTTTCGATATATTGGGCTGCCTCTTTACGTGTTACACCCAAGTCACGCGACAATCCATAATCACTAATTCCATATACAATACCAAAATTTACAGCTTTAGCTTTACCGCGCATTTCCGTTGTTACATCATCCATATTTACGCCAAACACTTCAGCCGCAGTTCTCGTGTGGACATCTTGATTTTGTGTAAAAGCTTCCATTAAATTATTGTCACCAGACATATGTGCCAATACTCTCAATTCAATCTGCGAGTAATCGGCAGACATAAGGTGCTTGTAACCATTTCCCGGAACGAATAATTCTCTAATTTGCTTTCCAACCTCAGAACGTATCGGTATATTTTGTAGATTGGGATCTGAACTGCTTAGCCTTCCTGTTGCTGTTACCAGTTGATTAAAGGTAGTATGAATACGGTTAGTAGTCTTATTAACCAGTCCTTGAAGCCCATCAAGGTAAGTGGATTTTAACTTAGTCAACATTCTATATTCTAAGAGTTTTTCGATTATCGGATGATCTCCGGATAATTTTTCCAGAACTTCAACATCAGTAGAATACCCAGTTTTAGTCTTTTTAATAATCGGCAATTTCAGCTTATCGAACAAAATACTTCCAAGTTGCTTTGTAGAATTAACATTAAAATTTTCATCCGCTAAATTGTAAATATCAGCAAGGAGTGAATCAATTTTGGCAGTCACATCCAAGGACATACTCTTTAACTGATCAATATTTAGCGTAATGCCGTTTCGCTCCATCTCTGTCAGCACTCTTGCTAACGGCAATTCAATATCATAGTATAGTTTCTCTAATGCAAGTTCTTTTAACTTATCTTCTAACGTTGTATGCAAACTTAGAATAGCTGCTGCCGCCCATGCAGCATAATCATAATCCATTGAAATCTTACCAGTTTGACTAGCTAACCCCAAATATTTTTCTTTCAAGGCAGAAAGTGGATATTGGCTAGCAGTTGGGTCCAATAAGTACGCCGCTAAAGCAGTATCAAATATTGCCCCTTTGATATCTGAATTCGTCTGCCAACATGCTGCGTATACACTTTTGACATCATGAGTAATCTTTTGAATACCTTCATCTGCAAAAAGCTCTAATACTTCCGGCCACCCCTCAGCTGATGAAGGAATATAACAAGTGTTATTTTCATCAATAACAACTCCTATGCCATCAAAAAACATTTCCGGAGTATGCCCTTCCACAATTGCGAAAAAATACATTTTCCTACTTCTACGAATCTCATCAACTATTCCAGAGATTTTATCTTTAGTACTGATAACTAATGCTTGAGGGATACTTTCTTCAGTAACCTTAGGTATGTCGACATTGCCGGGAAATATTTGATCCATACGACCTAATAAGCTTTTAAATTCGAACTCGGCAAATATGCTGCGAATACTATCATAGTCTGGTGTTATCTTAAAACTGTCTTGATTGAACTCTAGAGACATGTCTCTAACAATTGTTGCTAGCTTTTTTGAAATAATGGCCAAATCAGCATTGCCACGCAAATTTTCTTGGAGCTTTTTACCTGATACTTTATCGATATTTTCGATAAGATTTTCGACAGTGCCAAACTCAATTATTAATTTAATGGCAGTTTTTTCACCGATTCCCGGAACACCAGGTATATTATCTGATGTATCTCCCATTAGGCCTTTTAGGTCCACAAGTTGTTCGGCATCGACACCATATTTTTCTCTAAAAGCTAAATTATCGAATATCTCCATATCAGATATTCCTTTTTTTGTTAGCATGACTTTTACTGCAGGCTGTAGTAACTGCAAAGCATCACGATCACCGGTAACAATTGTCACATCATATCCAGCTGCTACTGCTTTGGTCGTCAGGGTGCCAATAATATCATCAGCTTCAAACCCTGCTTCTTCCAATACAGTTATGCCAAAAGCATCTAGTAGTCTGCGCACCAAGGAAAACTGTTCCGACAACTCGGAAGGAGTAGCTTTGCGGTGAGCTTTATATTGCGAATATGCCTCGTTGCGAAAAGTTATTTTCCCTTTATCAAAAGCTACAGCAATAGCATCTGGCTTGGCATCGGCTAATAGCTTCACAAGCATTGTTGCAAAACCATAAACGGCGTTTGTAAACTGCCCGCTGGCTGTCGTTAATAGTGGTAACGCATAAAAGGCTCTATGTACAAGACTACTTCCATCAATTATAAAAAATTTATGGGACATTTGGCCCCTCACCTCATTAATTTTAATCTTTAACTTTTATAGTATTTGCCAAATTCGACAAAAAACCTTTATTACTTTTGAAGGAAAAGCATTCTATTTTCATATCTACTAAATCTTAAAAAAGTTTAAGGTTAGAAAAAAACCTGCCCTCACAGGCAGGAAGACTATATTACCCCTTAAAAGGATAGGTCAATTCGATTGTGTGCTGCTTTTCATTCCAAAAGACATAGGCCTTAAAAATATCGTATATTTTAGTTATTTTGATATATGGCTGGTCATCAATCATATGGATAGGAACAATTTGCCCCTGAACTGTAAAATTTTGCTTGGCATCATCCCATTTCGACTTATGCCCTAACACATTTGCTAGCTGAATTACGGGAACTGCAAGAATATTATCTACTGTTTTAACGTCATTTGTAATTACTTTACCATTTACAAGAAGATTAATTTGATTTATTTCTAGACAATTTTCTTCGTCACTCCATTGTTGCTGCCCTGCATAAAGCTTTGCTAGACTTTCAGGTGTTACGTAAATTACATCACCTTTTATGACACCTGGAGCACTATTTTTTTCAATACGAACTATTTGATTTCGTTCATCCCATATAACATTGCTTTTTTTCACTGCAGCTACTGGCCAGATTGGTACATACATTACATCGTCAATTCTTACCCCTCGCTCATTTAAATCAATACTGTCAACCTTGATTTTGAATAACCGGGCAAAAACAACCTGCTTATCTGGCTCAGTTCTTATCTGATTTAATAAGAACTGTTCACTAGCAAATCCTGCTAGACCAGTTTTAGCTAGTTTGCTATATATTTCGCTTAAACTTACTTGGCGATAGCCGTATATATCAGGATATATTCCGAGCGAAACATCTCCTTTATCATTAATTCGGACTTTAACTCGCTCATAAATAATAGCAACTTTTGTTCCATAATCAACTAACTCATAAAGTTCTTCAACATCCTCTTCGTTCATTCGAACACAGCCGTTTGATACTGCCATACCAATGGCCCACGGTGCGTTGGTGCCATGAATTCCGTATAAAGGCAGAAACCCTATCCACCTATACCCCAAGGGATTATCAGGGCCGGATGGTACAACGTAACCCTTTCTAGGCGGCATCCAGACAGGGTTTACCTCTTTATTAATAATTGAATAATTACCCATTGGCGTTGGCGTTGATGGCTTGCCAATAGCTATAGGATACTCCTTAACTAACTCATTTCCAGAGTATAGTTCCAACGTTCGGCTTGGTAAATTAATCGTAATATTCGGTGATACCACATCCTGAAGCTGCTGAGCATGAACATTCGGAGCTACAAGTAAAACCATTAAAACAGCTGCAAAAGCTATCAATCTGAAAATGTACACGAGCATCCCTTCTTTTAACAAAATTTACGACATTAAGAAGATATGAGGGATGCTCTGCACGTATGACATTTAATATTTTTATACTGCTGTTATTGTAGGTTAAGGATTTGTTGGTGTACAACTGTAAGATGGCGAATTTTATCATCAAATAGTGGTAGATAAATATGTACCTTAGTTCCTCCATTATTACCGGCACTAATATTAATAAACCCACCATGTTCTGTTATTATACGATGTGCTACAGGTAACCCAAGTCCCATTCGGTCTATTTTAGTTGTATAAAACGGCTCAAATACTCTTGGCAAAATCTCTGGTGTTACTCCAGCTCCTGTATCATTTATAGCTATAACAATCATATTAATTTCAGCATTTAACCAAGATTTAACTGACAACTCTCCTTCTTCCGGCATTGCTTCCATTGCATTTTGCATTATATTGACAATTGCTTGCTGTAAAAGATTACCATCACCACATATTGTTGGTAATTCTTTCGCAAGCTGCTTTTTAATTGCAATATTGTCGCCACCCAGTTGTTTAAATACTAGCAACAATGCTTCGTCAATAACACTGTTAATACTTGTTCCAGGATTCTTTTCGATAGCTGGTTTAGCGAACATTACAAGTTCCTTTACAACGCCATTTATATATGAAACTTCTTCAAGCATAGTATCTAGGATCTCACGCCGCACCATATATTTATTATCATCATCCAATCTATTCAACATAACTTGTAGATACCCGCTTATAGTAGTTAGCGGTGTTCTCACATGGTGAGCTACACCTGCTGCCAATTCTCCCAAGGACATAAGCATCTGTGTTGTCTGGATCTGCTTAATTGCAGCCCTTACAGCTGAAACGTCCTGCAATATTACAATAATTCCACTTACTTCTCCATCAGAGTCAAGCAGCTTTAAAGTATCAACATGGAGATACACATACTGATCTTTTATTTTAACTTTAAGGTTTGTAGTATTTAAATCATCATATTCGGCAATGGAGAATATTTTAAGAAAGCGATCGCCGTACTCACTAAAAACCACGTCTGCTCGACGTCCAAGAATCTGAGCTCTTTCTATTGAGCAAATTCGCTCTGCTTCTCGGTTAAGATTTTTAACTCTCATTTTGGCATCTAAATAAATTACACCTGTCGTTGTAGTATCAAAGTATTCTTTATATTCATCATCTCGGAGATACATTACTTTATTACTTAACGCCTCTGTTGAATACATCTTGCGTCACACTCCAATTAAAGTAAATTCGTGTTAAATAAAATTCTTGTAATTTAATGTATTTCCTGCTAAAATATTTCAATTACTTTTCGTAAAAAAACGACATAATAACATAATTTATGTGGTTTTATTCGACAAAGTTTTTAGTTCGGCAAGTTGATTAACTTTGCTTATATCCTATTTAACAGATATTTAGACAGCTTTTGATAATAACAACCTCTTCCTTTGACCTTAAACGTAATATTTTTCCAGTTTATTACATTTTTTTAATGTTATTCCATAATTTTACATATTATTTCTCAATATTTAAATGAAAAATGCACCTCCAAGTGTTAGATTGTGTATCTAGCATTAGGAGGTGCACTTTATATTACTGAGCGTATGAATTATTCACCAATATATTTCTGATGAAAGTAGTCTGGGTTTATATCTTGAGGCACAACGGCATGAAAGCGTATCCATTCATTCTTACCGTCATCTTTAGTTAACATATAGGTTCTAGCTCGAAAATCTCTTTTATCGATACTAAGAAGCTCACTGCTGTCTGCAGCACTTTCAAGGTCATCACGAGAATTACGCTCTGTATAAAAATACTGATCAACCGTCATCAGATCACCATCATTATCGTATACTGCGCCAAAATATACCGCCCCGCAGTCGATAGTGAATTCATAATTACCAGTTTCATTCGCATTTTGACTGTCCAAATAAACACGTTTAACAGGTATTTGACTCATCTGTATCAAAATATAGCCACCTCACTTTAATTTTATACGATACCATTATTCCCTTTGAACCACTACTTATTCAAGACTAGCTTTTTAGCACCCTTAATTAACGTAATATAAAACCTTACAATTATATACTTGACAATAATCTATCGAAGTGATATTATATCAATTGTCCGGTTAAGGACAGCAACTTAATAATGCCGAAGTGGCGGAATTGGCAGACGCACTTGACTCAAAATCAAGCGTAGTAGCCCTACGTGCCGGTTCGAGTCCGGCCTTCGGCACCAGTAAATAATACTTCTAGATAATTCTAGGAGTTTTTTTATTTTTAAGCTTTAATATACTTTCAATATAAAAAGAGCCTTGTAAAACCAAGGCTCTTTTTATGCTAATCCATTAAACGTTTAATTCTCTCGTAACTAACCATTTCACGAATCTTAGCATGAGTAGTAACTTCCAATTCTCTTGTTAATTCATTTTCTATATATTGCAGCTGATCCTCTGATGCTTCTGCAAAGTAATTTTTAATTAAGTCTCTTAGCATCTCTTGCTTAAACATAAAACTCACTCCTATATTCGCTATTCTTTGACAATATTTTACCATAAATTACATAAAAAAGAAAGTCCTCTCTATTTAGGACTTTCTTTTTTATGTAATTTAAAGAATAAGTTCTATTCATCAACTATTTCCGAAAAATAAATTACAGTGACAATATCATCATGAGTAATCGTTCTTTGGTAAATTTTCTCAAAAAAACTAATAAGTTCATCAACCGATTTTATCTCAGGGTTTTGATGATCTAAATCATGAGAAGTAAGTTCAGCAATTTTCTTTATTTGTACTCTATCTAGTATTGCAGAATACAGTTTTCTTTTTGGTTTATATTTTGTTCCTACCGTTATCCAAACTATAGAGTTTTCAGGGTATTTATCACTTATATCTCCTAATCTGACAGTACAGTTCTTCTGACGGCTAATAAGTAACTTCTCATGGTTTTGAGATTGAAAATTAAGTGCAAACATAGCTGTCTCTCCTTTGATATTAAGATTTAAAAACTACGTTTTTATATATATTATATATCATACTAGATAAGTAAACTAATAATATTTTTGAGAATTCTATTTTTTACTAATCGAACAGGAAAAATCTAACCCCCTAGTTCAAATCGAACAAGGGGGTTTTCTCATATAAAAATATTTATAAATAGCTCAATCATTGAAACTTTTTACCTTTATTAAGGCTTGAAAAGGTGTAATATTCCACCAAACACTAGTAAAGATCCTGCCATAAAAGCCATATACTTTAATCCATCTACTAAATTTGTCTGTGGTTTTGTTTCTGGCGTCATTATCAACAGCTCCTTTTAATATTTATTTCTTCAACTATAAAACGTCTACTTCATATGTCAACTAAATTATCTAAGCTTTGACTAATCAATCAAGGTTTGAAGAGGTGCAAAATTCCACCAAATACTAGTAAAGATCCCGCCATAAAAGCCATATACTTTAGTCCATCAATTAGATTAGTTTGTGGTTTTGTTTCTGGTGTCATTATCGTCATCTCCTTTTAATAGTTATCTTTTATTGAATATAAGCTATTTCTACTAGTCTTTACTATTAAGGTTTGAAGAGGTGCAAGATTCCGCCAAACACTAGTAAAGATGCTGCCATAAAAGCCATATACTTTAATCCGTCTAGTAAATTAGTTTGTGGTTTTGTTTCTGGTGTCATTATCGTCATCTCCTTTAACATTTAGCTTGTCTTAATTATACGTAATTGTACGTATTTTGTAAATATTCTTAAAATATGAAATATTCGCATACAATCTTTGGTCTGTTATTCTTTTTTGGAATGATATCCATTCCTTTGTGGAATGTTTTATATTTCCTTAAATAATATAATCCGTATTTTAAAACACTAATACTGAATCAAAATCACTTTAGGAGGGTTTATAATGAAAGAATCAGATAAAAAAAGGTTTGAAAAAGAACTTGGTCAAAAAAAGGATAGCCCTATAAATAATTTTGAGTTAAGAAGTTTAGGCAGCCAAGCTAAGCAAAGATCGGAACAGACAGTCGCTGAGATGAGTACTAAATATGAATCTCTAGACAAGTAATAATACTGAACCTAACATAATAAAATGCAGATAGCGCGGCTATCTGCATTTTATTATGTTAGGTCGTTTTATTTTACTATCGTTATATAATCCACTTTGTGATTTAGGACACATCTACAAAAACTTAATTAAATTAAACTAAAATTACTAAATTGCTAAGGGGAGAAATACGAAATGACAGATACAAAAAATCTTATAAGACAGCATAACGATATTAAAGAACTTGCTGAAAAAATCAACGCATACCGATCGGAACAACTGGTTACAGAAAATGCCTTCAACATAACTATGTTAATTGGGCAATTATCAGGTAAAATTAAAGTACATATGACCACTGAGGATAAATTCGTCTATCCTACCTTGGCTAAGCATTCAGATAGTAACGTACGAAATATTAGTGGTATGTTTTACGAGGAAATGGGAGATTTAGCAAAGGTTTTTGAAAGTTATAAAACTAAGTATTTAAGTACTAAGAATATAGTAACAAACCCAGCTTCTTTTATTGCAGAGACTAAAACAATAGTACACGCGATAAGCAAACGAATTGACAAAGAAAATACACAGCTTTATCCTTTACTATCCTAATAGTATACCAAACACTATTTTGCCGATTTGTGTGGCTAAAACGACATAGAAAAGCCAGAGAAAGCCTTTTGCTGAACTCTGGCCTTTATGCTATATATGAACTTTACAATCTCACTTTCATTTGGTAAAGTTATAATTGGCTTTCATTTCGACAAAAGAAACTTTTATTCTTTTATCTGTAAATGTTAACCCTTATAATAGTTTATTGAAAATAATTATTGCAACATATTGGGAGGTTCAAAATGTCTAACCATGAGATAGCTCCACTAAGACCTGGCCGCGATTTAGATCTTAAGGTCGCGTTAGAGATAATGGATTACATATGGGTTACCCATTGGCTACGTTTCAGCGCTGAAATGGCTGTAAAATGGATTGGTACGCAGCAAGAAATTGATGAAGCTGGCGGCGTTTTCACTACCGTAAAACCTGCAGATTTTCAAGAATTAAAACACCGTGAAAACTTTGACGAAGCTGTTCCAAAATACACGACCGATATTACGCAATCAATGAAAGTAATAGCAAAAATGACAGATATTGGATTTGAATACACTCTAACGGAAGAAATCTTAAATGACCAAATTAGATATTGTGCTGAATTCACAAAAACCGGCAGCCAAGCCAGATTCTGTGCCGAAACTAAAGCTGAAGCCATTACTAAAGCTGCCTTATTAGCTATTTTAGGATAATTCCATCTTGCTTTTTTACTCACGAAAAAGAGGGACTGCGCAAAATAATCTGCATTCAGTCCCTTTTTTTGTTTTATATTTATATGTAATTAACCATTTTCGTCAAAGGATAAACATTATGCATTTAATTAATATAGCAGGACGTCAAATACAATTTACCTTAGTCTTTAAAAAAAGGAAAACAATCCAATTGAAAATAGTTGGACCTAATATGATTCAAATTAGCGCTCCAACTAAAACTCCTAAAGATGATATCTGTGCTGTTATACAGTCAAAAAAAAAGTGGCTTATTGAAAAATTAGATCATTTACAAAAACTATCTGAAAACCCTATAAACAAATCTTTATCACATGGCTCAGAAATTTTGTTTATGGGCACATCCTACTTACTTCAGTATGATCATATCAGTAACTGCTTACCTAGTGTCCAAAGAGAATCTGGGATTATTAGAATAAGCTTAAATGAATCGAGTAATCCAAACTCCTTATTAAAAAAATGGTACATAGACCAGGCGACACAGTTATTATACGAAAGGACTACACACTGGAGCAAAAAAATTGGCGTTCAGCCAAAGCGAGTTGTTCTGAAAGAACAGAAGTCACGTTGGGGCAGCTGTTCCTCTTTGGGTAACATTAATTTAAATTGGCGCATCATAATGGGTCCGAATGAGATAATAGATTATGTTATAGTCCATGAAATTTGCCATCTGATAGAACTTAATCATTCCTCAAAATTCTGGCACTTGGTTAACCTATATCTCCCGAATTATAAAGAATGTCGTGGTTGGCTTAAACAAAATGGTTGCCTATTATCATTACCGTTTTAATCTATGCATAATTCTTCTAAGTACGTTGATTATATTTTCTTAGACGTTTGCTTATTATCAAGGAGAATATAGCTCCTACAACAGCAGTAATAATCTGCGGCCAGCTCATTGCAAAAAGTAAGCTTGCCTTTAATTTCTCAGGCATATTAACAGTCGAAGTCAACCACAAAAAACTGTAGAATAGAGCTGCTGTTTTAGCAAAAGCTGCAGATAAAATACCTAACCATAAATGCCTTTTATAAATAGCATAAAACACCACAATAAACAGTAAACTACCTAATGCTACTGGGAAAATAAATATCGGTAAATATAAAATTTGTTGAAAATAGGCAATGATAGGTGCAATTAGAGCAATAATTACTGCTGCCTGTAAACCTATAGACTGAACAGCAACTAAAAGGCAACAATTTACTAAACTGCCAATCAGAAATATCGACAATACAGGTGGTATAGGTATAACCAGTCTAAGTGACTGTAATACTATCGTTAACGACAGCAGTAACCCTGTTCTGATAATTTTTTGATGATTAATCACTATAAGATCACTTCCCAATAAAATCCTCAAATAAATTAAGAATCAATAAAGAAAAACACGGCTTGCGCCGAGCCTTAGCGACAGCGCAAGCCGATACTCACCCCTTATGCATGTAAGGAAATTTATGCATTCTTATCGTACAAAAAAGCGCCTACTTTTAAGTAGAGCGCCTCTTTTATGTAATTATCTTCTACGACGTCCTCCGCCTAAGCCACCACCGAAAATCATATAGGCCAATAAGGCTAGTACCGCTATATTACCTACTTCCCCACCTACAACACCTAAGTCAACAAGTACCGAAATGGTAGTTAGAGCCCCTAGATACGACATACTCTTTTTAAGATCAATATACGGATGTCGTTTAAGTAATGCGTAGCATATCCCTAATACGGCAAGATCAATTCCGACCCACATTAATTGATTGGAAAAAACATATTTTAATGCACTACCGCCGATCATAACCGCAAAGACTTGAAGCCAAATTTGATTCACTATTACAGCCCCCTACTCTTAAATAATTCTGTTTCTATGGTAACATTGGTGTAACCATTAAGTCAATTTATAATAATTTATATTATCTATTGTAATTTATAAACTGATACTCAATAGTCTAGTATTTTGTATATACAATATCTTAATTAAAAATAAAACGAGGGAACACGAAGTTCCCTCGTTTCAACTAGTGACAACCAGCCGACTCATTATTTTGCCCGCGTATTACTAGTTTGCTTGAGTCTTGGTCTTCAACATCAATCTTGAAATTAACTGTACTATCTAGCACTTCACTATTTTTGTACTCATATACGTCAATACCATTAGTCATCAACTTAACGTATTGGTCTGCTTCTGAGCCATCAGGTTTTCCCAGTCTCACGGACGGGATAGTAATAACCCTTGGACCTCGTCAGCCAAATTTCATTTGTTGTATTATCTTAGTTGAAACAGCATTTCCATATTTCGTTACTAAATCTTGTGCATCAGGACTTATCAAGTATCTCATGCTTTGCCCTCCTTCTGCTATATCTACTGCGTTTTTAATACGAAACATTTTTAGTTTTAACAATGTTCTTATTAAAATCCAATGTAAAATAAACCACAACAGAAGGAAAAATAAGCTGAAACTCATTTACAAAGAGCTTCCATAACTTCATTTATATGATTTGCCACCTTAACTTTTCGAAAAATATGTGAAATTATTCCATACTCATTAATAATAAAAGTTGAACGCTCTATACCACGAACTTTCTTACCATACATATTTTTGTCCTTTATAACATCGTACATACCGCAAACATCTTCATCGACATCACTGAGCAGTACAAACGGAAGTGTTAGTTTCTCAGCAAATTTAGTGTGCACTGAAGCACTATCACGACTTATTCCTAATATAACCGCATTAAATCCAGTTATTTTATCAAATGCTTCACTAAAGAGTCGTGCCTGATTAAAACAAGCTGGAGTGTTATCCTTTGGATAAAAATACAAAATTATCTTTTTACCTTTGAATTGACCTAAACTTACGTTAGTACCATCCGAAGCAGGTAGACAAAATTCAGGTGCTTTTGAACCTACTGTGAGTTCCTCCATGAAGCCTTTCCCCCTAGCAATATTTTAGATATTGTATAATAATACAGGAAAATTCCCAAAAAAATAGAATAATTATATAAAGTTGAATGTACTTTATGTTAGGAGATTTTATGTCCAAAAAAATAAATGCGCTTGAATATATTCGTGGTATATCTATGCTCGGTGTTATAGGTATACATACTGGTGCCTATTCCTTAACAAACCCCTTTGTTAATATACATTTATTTGCCTTATTTGAGATATTTACTAGATTTAGTGTGCCGATTTTTTTCTTCGTCTCATCCTTTGGGCTCTTCAAAAACCAAAATCTAAATGCCAGCCTAGACTTTGGAAATTTTATGATAAGACGTCTGCGAACAGTTTTAATACCTTATGTCGTCTGGTCATTATTATATATGCTTCACTATAGCTGGGTCAGCGGCGACTTAAATATTTGGAAACCTAATTTGTTTATTAAATTCCTCTTATTTGGTTTAGCATCATATCAACTGTACTTTCTTGTAATACTTTTATGGTTTTATTCACTAATGCCACTTTGGCGTTTAGTTGTCAAATATATTTGTACTAGACCTCTTACATACCTAAGTATTCTTTTTATTCTCCAGATAGCTTTCAACTATTATTCCAGCTATCTCCTCTCTCCTAATTTTCCTAATCACTATATTAACTTACTTGTACAACATCGCCTAAGTTATTGGGTTATCCACTATGTTTTTATTTTTTTATTCGGTGCGGTATGTGCCATTCATTATCAAGCTTTTTTGAACTATCTAGACAAATACAAAAAAACTGTTACCTGGGCATTCGCTCTATCACTAACCGGAATTCTAGCTTTCTATTATTATCTTTTATTTATAAAGGGATACACTCCAGAACAAGCTGTTAATACAGCTCATCAACTTAGTCCGATCGGAGTAGTTTATACATTAACCGCAACGCTTTACTTCTTCGCAATTTTTAGTTTTAATAAAATATCAAAAACATGGTCTAGCCTATTATCTCATTTAGGTCATAACTCATATGCGGTTTACCTAGTTCACCCCATCGTAATGTACTATTTAATCAGCTACATTACTGGTGCGGGAAAAATTATGACCGCTCCAATTACTATGGCCTTTTTCATCATAACTGTAGCAATAAGTATAACGTTAGCAATACTTATAAAAAAAATCAGCCAGTTTATACCCATTCTGAGCTTACTGCTCACAGGTACTTCTACCAGCCGAAAAAGCACTCAACCATCTTAACTTAAGCCGAATCGCTCTTTTTCTAATTCAGTTAATAATGAAGGTTCTGTCAACTCGTTTTTTTCTGGAATCCCCCGGCGAGCCTGCCGCTTTCTATTTTTCATCCAGTATAATAATATAAATTGGCAATACTTCTTAACCGATTTTTGATTGCCTCTCATATTTGGATAACGAGCCCAGCAATTATAAAGCTGGGCTATAATTTCGCCAGTTGAGCTCGTCATATCCTTCCTAGCTTGTAATGACGCTAGCATCACACTCTCCCTAACAATTAGGAATAATGCTTTTTGACGCATGTCATTGGTGTTGTCCATTAACCTCAATTCTGTGCCTAACAACCGTCTCCCCATGTCAAGTAAAGGATATGCTATCTTAAACCCGTCCTCAAGTTCATGTTGCGATATTGCAAGACGCGCAGTTTTTGCAGCAGCTGAAATAGCAAGCAACCAACATCTTTCATCAAAACGACGTTCCGAAGCTAAGAGTAGAAAATCTAGAATTTCTGCAGCCATACTTGATCGCGGATTTAGCACAGCCGTTCCGGCAAGATTCTGCCACTCATTAACAATTATTGCAAAAATTTTATTATTTATAGTACCTCGTTCATAAAATTCCAAAGTTGATTGCACAAAAATCGAGAACATAACCTTGTCCTCATTTTTTATTACCCTATGCAGCCACCCAGTTAATATGTGCACTATTTCAATTGAGATATCCTCTTCATCAAACTGGTTAATACTGCCGACTTTTAAACTTATTTCTCTGAATAAAGCTTCATCATGCCGCTTTAACGACATGGCACCAATTACTTTCAAACCTCGCAGACCGGAGATAATTACTTTTTTGCTAGTATTTTTATCTAACTGCTCTAAGAGCAAACAGATTAAATCGGTTATTTTTGCAAGCATGAAGGCATTTCGTGATTTTAAAGATACCATAGCAATAAGCGTAAGCTGTTCAATTGTACTTATTTTAGCTGTATCACTTAAATTTCGTATGAGTGGCTTATAGGCATCTAAAACATACCCAGCAACATCAGGCTGCTTTACTCGAAGGGCTGAAACCGCGACAGCCATTAGTCTCATTGGCTCATCACTGCGGTCTAATTTTTCGCCAAAGGCAAGTTTAAGTAAATCGATTGCCTGATAAGCTGCAGTTTGGTTCTGTTTTTCTATTGTAATATTTATATGGCTATAGATGTCTTTCAGTAAACTTTTGCTTCGCGCCTTATCAATATTTTTAACAGCCGTTATCCTAGCAAGTCTCATTTCTAAAAGTTTAATTTGCCAATCCAATCGACGTAAAAATAACCAGCGGAATAAAAGGATTACCCCTACCAAACCAGTCAATAATCCTAACCATAATTGCATAGGGAGCCTCCGCTCTATAAAATTACCGGGCGTTAATTTCGCCCTCGTAAACCGAACCTCTTGCCGCATCTATCGTTATGATAATATCATCACTTAGGCGGCCTGTTGCTCCATCTGCACCGACTATAACTGGTATACCGTAGCTTATTCCTACAATAGCAGCATGAGAAGTTAAGCCGCCCTCTTCAGCTACAATTGCGGCAGCCTTTGCGGCATATGGTGCAGTTTCATCGTCGACAGCATTTATAACTAAAATATCACCCGGTTTGAATTTATCTCGTATTTCTTGAGCAGATTTGATTACGCTCGCTCTAGCAGTAACTGCGCCTTGCCCAATACCAGTCCCCTTGACAAGAACCTTACCAACAACATAAACCCGAAGCATATTCGTAGTGCCGGTCATTCCAACCGGAACACCCGCAGTGATTACGATTAGATCGCCCTCTTTAATAGCACCTTCTTTTAAAGCAGTAGTTACAGCGTTGGCTACCATTTCATCACTATTTTGAGAGTGGATGCCATGTAGAGCCTCAACTCCCCAAAGCAACTGCATCTTACGAACAGTTTTAGAGTGGGGTGTAACCGCTACAATTGGAGCTTGAGGACGATATTTTGATACCATTCTTGGGGTATATCCACTTTCTGTTGATGTTACTATAGCAGCAGCATTTAGTTCATGTGCTACTTGTACAGTAGCATGACTAATAGCATCCGTACTACTTGGTTGTACTGAAATACCCTTTGATAGCAAAAGCGTGCTATAACTTAGTGATTGCTCTGTCCGAATTGCAATTTTACTCATCATTTCAACTGCCTCGGCAGGGTATTGCCCAGAGGCAGTCTCACCACTCAACATTATGACATCCGTTCCATCCATAATTGCATTGGCAACATCACTTGCTTCAGCTCGAGTAGGACGGGGATTAGCAATCATAGATTCTAGCATTTGAGTTGCTGTTATAACGGGTTTGCCAGCTTTATTGCATTTATCGATCAACATCTTTTGCACGATAGGTACTTCTTCTGTAGGAATTTCCACTCCGAGATCGCCTCTAGCAACCATTACCCCATCAACAACTTTTAATATTTCATCGATATTCTTTACACCTTCGGCATTTTCAATTTTTGCAATTATATCGATTGATGCTTCGGCATCCTCTAGTACTTTCCGAATGGCAAGAACGTCTGCCGCTCTTTGAACGAAGGATGCGGCTATAAAGTCCATATCATTTTTAGCACCGAATAATATATCTGAAACATCTTGATCAGATAAAAAAGGTAAGTTAACGGCAACTCCCGGCACAGCTATTCGCTTAAATCCGCTAAGCTCACCGCTATTTAACACGGTTGTTATAATATCTTGTTCCGTAACTGATTCAACTTTTAACTCAATGAGTCCATCTGAAAGAAGTATCTTATTACCATAGACCACTTCTTGCGGAAGTCGTTTATGGTTAATAGATACCTCATCTTTTGTTCCAATAATATCTCTAGTTGTTAATACAAATTGCTGACCTTCTGTCAGACTTACCTTATTTTCGGCCATCTTGCCGATTCTCATTTCCGGACCTTTTGTATCTAAAAGTAGCGCAACAGGTCTTCCTGTCTTTGCCGAAGCAGAACGTACTGAATTAATCCTGACAGCATGATCTTGATGTGTTCCGTGAGAAAAATTAAAGCGAGCAACATTCATGCCAGCTTCTAACATAGATTCTAATACTCCTGGTTTGTCAGTGCTAGGTCCTACAGTACAGATAATCTTAGTCTTCTTCAATTCGGCACTCTCCTTATCAAATGAGACTTAATTCAGTTGGAGTTGTCTGTGCCTGCTCCATCTGTAATTCTAGTCGAATTTATCCAGGGACTTAGCAGCTTTCCTGTGCCCGTGCGCATATAGCGGATTAGTCATCGGATTAAAGACTGTTGAAATTTTTATTATTTAATTGCATTCTGACAAAGTATTGCATGCGCCTCATCAGCCTCGGACTCTAAAACCAATATCTCATAAAGTCCATCACCAAGCGCAGAAGCAACACCTGCTGGCCGCGTATTCGCAAGAATCCCTTCACTGCATAGCATATTTTTTAGCATTTCGGCCTGAGCACGGTTTGACGCAATATATATAACTGTCCACATCACTGCTGCCTCCTAAGGTAACAAAAAATTTGTAAATCCCGTAATATTATACATGTTTTTTCTCCATATTAATCTGTATTCCTGCTAAACTAAGGTATATAGGGAAATAATTCGAGGCTTTCAAAAACAATATTATCTTGGAACAAAACTATGTCCATTCATCTATAATAAAAAAGCAACTCTACCGGAGGTTACTCATGTATATAGTAAAAAAACTTCGCAGCATCTTTTTAGCTGTAACCTTATTAATATTTGTCGTCATAGAGCTACCGATTATAGCCATCGGTAATACAACTGTACCACAGCCTGGAGATGTAATTATTGTACTTGGCGCTAAAG
This sequence comes from Dendrosporobacter sp. 1207_IL3150, assembly GCF_036763085.1. Lineage (NCBI taxonomy): Bacteria > Bacillati > Bacillota > Negativicutes > Selenomonadales > Sporomusaceae > Dendrosporobacter > Dendrosporobacter sp. 1207_IL3150. The sequence continues at coordinate 62,890 of NZ_JBAIYU010000009.1, read as the reverse complement.
CAATCGGACGTGTGCCAAGTACAATGTTACAACTTAGGCTAGACGAAGCTTTAAAATTATATTCCAGCGGTTACGCAAAAACAATTATAGTCAGCGGCGGTAAAGGTGCTGATGAAGTATTAAGTGAAGCTCAGGTAATGTTTGATTATCTGATAATTCACGGCATACCAGCGCAGAACATTCTTATCGAGGATAATTCCTTTTCTACTTATCAAAATCTGGTTAATTCTCATCGTATAATGAAACAAAACGGCCTTAAAAAAGCAATCATAGTATCAAATACTTCACATATACGCAGATCTCTTGTTTTAGCACATAACTTAGGCATGGAGGCAAGTGGAGCCCCAGCCCCAATGGCTAATAATTATTATCTAACAGCTAAACAATATGTTCGCGAAGGCGCCGCAATGATTTCATTGTTGGTTTTCAACAAATAGCAACTACGTTATCTGCACAGCTCCTTTACCCAAAATACTCTCCAAAGCGATTACGGCCTCGTTTGTAGGTTTAACCCAGTACTTTCTTTCGGTCTTAATAACACGCTTACTATTGACCAGATACAAGTATACTATCGAATCACCGCTAAACCTAGCAAAAGTATTCTTTAGTAACTCAAATACTTCATTATTTTCTTGCTCTTTATAAATTCTTATCCGTACTTCTGGTCGAATTTCATCTATCAATGATATGCCTTCGGCAATTATTTTTATACCATCATCACTTGCATTAAGCCTGCCAGACACTACGACAGGCATGTCCGGCATTAATATATTGTTAGACCTATCAAAAACCCTTGGGAAAACTACTACCTCTATTTTATTTGTAAAATCCTCAACTTCGAGAAAACACATAGTGTCTCCCTTTTTTGTAACTATTCTTTTAGAAGTAATAATCAATCCAGCTATTTTCAACGCTTTGCCATCAGCAATTTCGCCTGAACCTAATTGGTCGATCTGTATATAGCTGCTAATTTGATCACGGTACTTATCCAATGGATGACCGGTTATATAAAAGCCGGTTATTTCTTTTTCTAAGGCAAGTATCTGTTCCTGCGGAATTTCATCAATATCAGGAAGAATTACCTCATCTGCGATACTTATAGTTTCCTCACAAAATAAACCTATCTGCCCATTGGTCTTGTCTCTCTGCCTGCTTGCTGCAGTTTCAACTGCGCGTTCTAAAACAGCGAGCAATTGAGAACGACGCGCTCCGAGCGAGTCAAAAGCCCCACATTTAATCAAACTCTCAATAACTCTCTTATTCACAACTCGCATATCAACCCGGGTGCAAAAATCAACTAGTGATTTAAATTTATCACCTTCATTGCGCGCTGCAATCAAATTATTGATAGCATTTTCGCCAACATTTTTTACGGCAGCCAAACCAAATCGTATTGAGTTTCCATCAACACTAAAGGCTGCCATACTAGCATTGATATCAGGAGGAAGTACGGGAATTCCCATTCTCTTGCATTGTTCAATATAGAATCCTACTTTATCATTTGTTCCCATTACGCTTGATAGCAATGCTGCCATAAACTCCTGCGGATAATGAGCTTTTAAATATGCTGTCTGATAAGCAACTAACGCATAGGCTGCACTATGGGACTTATTAAAACCATAATCAGCAAAGTGAGCCATGAGGTCAAATATCTCAACTGCTAACTTGGGGTCAATTCCGCGTTCACTTGCTCCCTGCAAAAAGCTATCTCGCTGCGCTGCTAGTACGGAGTGCTTTTTCTTTCCCATAGCCCGACGGAGTAGATCTGCTTGACCTAACGTAAATCCAGCAAGAACTGAAGCAATTTGCATTACTTGCTCCTGATAAAGAATAACTCCAAATGTTTCTTTTAGTATGGGTTCAAGTAAAGGATGCAGGTAAGTAACAGTTTTGCGACCGTGTCTTCCATTTATAAAATCAGCAACCATACCGCTTCCAAGTGGACCCGGTCGATATAACGCTACAAGCGGAATCAAATCGGCAAACCCTTCCGGCTTTAGATCTTTTACCAGTGTAGTCATTCCACTTGATTCCATCTGAAATACCCCGGCAGTGTCACCATTCGTTAGCATTTCACACGCTTTTTCATCGGTTAACTCAATAGTTTCAATATCAAGCTTTATGCCCCTATTTTTGTAAATTAGTTCAAGAGCGTCGCCAATTACCGTTAGCGTTCTTAACCCTAGTAAGTCCATTTTAAGCAGGCCAATATCTTCGACACGGTCTTTATCATATTGCGTAGTTATAAAACCCTCCGAAGAATTCTGGAGGGGGACGTATGTAGTTAATGGATCTTTAGCAATTACAAGACCTGCCGCATGAGTAGAAGCGTGGCGAGGCAACCCTTCTACAGCCCGTGCTAAATCCACTAACTTTTTAATCGTGGGTTCACTTTGGTATGTGGCTTTTAGTTCTTGATTATTCTGCAACGCTTTGTCTAGTGTAATTCCTAATTCATTTGGGATCATCTTTGCTATTTTGTCGACTTCACCGTAGGCCATATTCAAAGCCCGGCCAACATCGCGAATAGCAGCCTTGGCAGCCATTGTACCAAAGGTAATTATTTGTGCTACTCTATCTGCACCATAGCGTTCCGAGACATATTCAATTACTCTGCCCCGTTTAACATAACAAAAATCTATATCAATATCGGGCATACTTACACGTTCAGGATTTAGAAAACGCTCAAAAAGCAAACCATATCTTAAAGGATCAATATTGGTTATTCCTAGCAAATACGCAACTATACTGCCTGCTGCCGAGCCACGTCCTGGTCCTACTGCTATATCATTCTGTCTTGCATAATTTATAAAATCCCATACAATTAAGAAATAACTGGAGTAACCCATCTTTTTTATTACTGAAAGCTCGTAATTAAGCCTTTCATATACTTCACTTGTAACCTCTGAAAATCTATTGGGTACCCTTTCCTCACATAACTGCCTTAAATAGTCATCCGCTGTCAGCCCTTCAGGCATAGGAAACTCCGGCAAATGAAGCTGACCAAAATCGAATTCTACATTGCAACGATCAGCTATTTTCACAGTATTATAGAAAGCTTCCGAATAGCCGCCGAAAAGTTCGGCCATTTCCTGTGTGCTTTTTAAGTAAAATTCATTATTGGGAAATTTGATACGAGCTTCATCATCAACAGTTTTTCCCATCTGAATACATAAAAGTACATCATGACACTCACCGTCATGTTTATTTATATAATGCAAGTCATTGGTAGCAACAAGACCAATATCAAGCTTTTTGGCAAGCTCAATGAGCATGCTGTTAACCTTTTTTTGTTCTGGCATGCCGTGGTCTTGCAACTCTAAATAGAAATTATCTGGTCCCATAATTTCTTTGTATTCTTTAGCCAGTTTTTCCGCATTAGCTATATCACCTTTTAGCAGCATATTCGGTATTTCACCAGCTATACAGGCACTAAGGCAAATCAGACCTTCGCTATACTTCTGCAGTAACTCCTTATCAATACGCGGTTTATAATAAAACCCCTCGCTATAGCCGCGCGATACTATCTCTACAAGATTTCTGTAGCCAGTGTTGTTTTCAGCAAGTAACACTAAATGATAATAGGCTTCGCCTTCAACCGCGCTCTTTTCGAGTCGTGAACGGGGCGCAACATAAACTTCACAGCCGATGATAGGCTTAACTCCATGCTTTTTAGCCTGTTTGTAGAAATCTATTACGCCATACATAGAGCCATGATCAGTTATAGCAACCGCAGGCATTCCTAATTCTTTAACACGCATGACAAGATGCTCGATACGGCTGGCACCATCGAGCAAACTATATTCAGTATGAACATGTAAATGGACAAAATTTTTATCATAATTGCCAGAATTCATAACAAGATGCTACCTCTCCCAAGTAAAAATGGATGCAATTAGCTCGACAAACACGAGCACACTTCGACAAAAATATGATAAACTCCTTTTATACTGTTATTTGTAATTAAGGGCAAGATATTCAAAAATAGCTCTTCTTCTGCAAAATGTTCCACTAATTCACACGCTGTGAAGGTATTATTCCTTTTTATGTGGAAAATGTATAATTTATAATATTTAAAGAGGTGTTATGGTCTTGTATAATATAGGTATTTTGCAATTAACTCAGAATTTAGATGATGCGGTCCATGGTTTCAAGCAAGGATTAGCAGATGCCGGAATTTCAGCGAAATTCCATTACGTTAATGCTGACGGTAATCTAGCAGAACTCCCAAAACTTGCGGAAAAGCTTTCTGAGCTTAAAGTAGACCTAATTTTCGCTTGTTCTACCCCATCTGCTAATGCTGCTATAAGCCTAGCTGCTAATATACCAGTAGTCTTTACTCCCGTTTTTGATCCTGTAGGTGCCGGGCTGGTTAAAACAATGAATATACCGGGAGGCAAAGCCACAGGTGTATCAGGAATGGTAAAAGCTTCCGATAAAATTGCCTTTATAAAAAATTTGCTGCCTTCGGCAAACAAAATCGGCATTCTTTTTCACACTGCTGATAGTAACGCTATAGTAGAAACTAATAATTTTAAAACTGCAGCAGCTGAAGTTTTTGATTTAGTTGAAATTCCGATAAACACTCCAGAAGATATATCAAATTTAGAGGAATTACTGCCAAAAGATTTAGAAGCTGTATTTGTTCCGATTGGACGAGTTATTGAGGAGAACTTCGCTAGTGTCGTGTATTATACTGATGCTATAAACTTACCTATAATTGCTTCACATGCACCCAACGTAGCTGCCGGGGCATTAGGTGCATTAGTAGCTAATCACAGTAACCTCGGTCGAGAATGTGCAGTTAAAACTGTAGACATTTTAAAAGGAACTGACGCTGGCATTATTCCGGTAGGCATTGTTGAACAACCGGAAATACTGCTTAATTCATTTGTCGCCAACAACCTCGGCATTGCTCTGCCAGGTTCACTATTAGAAAAGGCCAAAGAAATTTACGAGTAAATAACCAGTATCTATAACTATGTAATTTAGAATGCTGGTCAATGTCAAGGAGATGAAACTATGTTACTATCAAGAGATTCCGTTGAACTTCTAGCTCCTGTCGGAACATGGGAGGTTCTCGAAACAGCTGTCGGAGCTGGTGCTGACGCAGTGTATTTGGGTGGTAAACGTTTTAATATGCGTATGCACCGAACAGATACAAATTTTGATGATGCGGGTCTTGCTCGTGCTGTTAAATTTGCCCACGGTAATAATGTTAAGCTTTATGTAACTGTAAATAATTTAATAAGTGACCGTGAGATTGACGGAATGAGAGATTATTTAAAACTGCTTGATGAGATTCAGCCTGATGCTCTAATTGTCCAAGACTTAGCAGTTTTAGAATTAGCAAGCGAACTTAACCTGACCGTTCCTCTTCATGCATCTGTTATGGCAAATACTCATAATGAATATGCTGTGCGGAAACTGCAAGAATACGGAATCACCAGAGTAGTAGTAAGCCGTGAGATGACCTTAGCTCAAATGGCCTTACTTAAAGACCGGACAGGTATTGAAATAGAGTATTTTATGCATGGTGACATGTGTGTCGCTCAAAGCGGCCAATGCTTCCATTCTGGTATTTTATTTGGCCAAAGTTCAAACCGAGGCCGCTGTTTAAAGCCTTGCAGATGGCCATTTCAGCTAATGGATACATCAACAGGACAAGCTATAACTAACGGCGATCCTGGACCCTATAAACTAGCTTTAAAAGATATGTGCATGTATCGCAACCTGCCAGAACTCATCCAATCCGGAGTTTGTTCGTTCAAAATTGAAGGGCGTATGCGTACTGCCGATTTTGTTAAGCGTATAGTTCAAGTATATCGCCGTGCAATTGACCGCTATATTGCCGATCCAATGGGATACACTACGGACGAACATGATTGGGCCGACTTGTATGAAAACCGCTCCCGAGACTTTACAACATGTTATGCATTAGGAAACCCTGGTGCAGCTTCAATTGGTTATACTGGTGAAAGAGAGCCGCGCTTCTTCAGCCAAGCTGTTAAAGAAGCTGGTCTTAATGCGCCGGCCGCTGTTAGCCAAGATAGTAATAATTCTTCAAAACCTCCGGCCAAATTATCCGTAAGAGTTTCAGATATGGCTGGTCTCACAGCAGCATGTGAAAACGGCGCCGATATTATTTATATTGGCGGAGAAGCTTTTAAACCTGCGAAACCTTGGACGATTGGCGAAATATCCGAAGCTATAGAAGTTGCAGCAAAATATAATGTTAAAGTGGTTGTAACAACACCTCGTATCACGATGGAACGCGAGAGCAATGAGCTTGAACAATTCTTTACGCAGCTAAACCAAATTAGGCCCCATGGCGTAATGGTTAGTAATATTGGGATGTTAAAACTTGCAAAAGAAACTTGTGATCTTCCTGTTCAAACAGATTTTTCATTAAATACTTTTAATCATCTAAGTACAAAATGGCTTAAAAATAACGGTGCAGCTCAAGCTACTATTTCACTTGAGGCCACACATGAGCAAGTCGGCACTCTCATCAGCCAATCAGACCTTCCATTAGAATTAATTGTTCACGGCCCAATTGAGGCTATGGTACTTGATCATTGTATTCCAACTGCTATTGTTGGCTATAACTTTGACAATAGCAATGAACTAAATAATAAGCAGTTTGAACTCTTGGATACAGCTGGTCAAAAGCACCCAATTAGAATAGACCAATATGGAAGAAACCATATTTTATTTGCCAAGGACTTATGTCTGCTTTCTTATTTACCTGCGCTGCAAGGTGCGGCATCTTACCGCATCGAAGCTCAACATTATTCCCCTGAACTGGTCGGCGTAATCGTCAAAGCTTATCGTGAACAATTAGACAAACAAGCTTCAGGCCAAACTGAGCAGTTAGTTTCAGCTGAAATTGTCAATACAATTGCCGCCGCCAGCCCTAGAGATTTAGGTATCGGAGCTTTCCGTTACCGAGTTTCACGCTAACCCTTGGTTTGATATATTAACCTAGTAGAGGTGATCGATATGACCAACTATATTGGTCCTGATGAGATTATAAGAAAAAAGCGGGAGTATCTAATACCCTGTGTTTACCATTTTTATAGCCAGCCTATGCAGTTAGTGCGCGGTGAAATGCAGTATTTGTACGATCAAAATGGCAAGCAGTATCTTGACTGTTTCGCCGGAGTATCAGTGGTTAACTGTGGACACTGTAATCCGCAAATTACTAAAGCAATTTGCGAGCAAGTTAATACACTTCAGCATACAACAACAATTTATTTGACTCAAAACATAGTCAACTTAGCAGAACGACTTGCCAATGTTACTCCTGGACAGCTTCAAAAATCGTTTTTCTGTGCCAGCGGTACTGAAGCTAATGAGGGTGCTGCTCTCCTTGCGTCAATTTATACAGGCAAGCATGAGTTTATAAGTTTGAGACAAGGTTTACACGGACGTACAAAACTAACAATGAGTCTAACAGGTCTAAGCTTCTGGAGAACCGATACTAATCCGGTCGGCGGCATCAGTTTCGCCCCAAACGCATATTGCTACCGTTGTCCTTATAACAAAAAATACCCTGAATGTGATTTGGCTTGTGCTAACGAAATTGAGACCATAATCAAAACTTCTACTTCAGGTCAAGTAGCTGCTTTGATCGCGGAGCCTATACAAGGCAATGGTGGAATAATAACTCCTCCACCAGGGTACTTTCAAAGAGTTAAAGAAATTCTCGATCAATACGGAATACTGCTTATTATCGATGAAATACAGACAGGCTTTGGCCGTACTGGCAAAATGTTCGGCATAGAGCACTATGATATCGAACCTGATATCATGACCATGGCAAAAGCATTAGCAAATGGAACCCCTGTTGGCGCCTTCATAGCCAGAGCAGAAATTGCTGACAAATATACTCGCCCTGGCGCTTCTACTCTAGGAGGAAATCCTGTTACTGCTGCTGCCAGCATGGCTACTCTTGATTTCATAGAAACTCAAAATCTGCCTGCTAGAGCTGAGGAGTTAGGCTGCTATCTTAAAAACGGTCTTTATCAGTTGCAGCAAAAATATCCGATCATTGGTGAAGTTCGTGGTTTGGGCTTAATGCTCGGGGCGGAATTAGTCCTACCAGATAAAACACCTGCGGTCAGTCAAGTTGATCTTATAATAGAAAAAATGAAAGACCGGGGCTTCCTGGTTGGAAAAAATGGTCCCAACCGAAATGTCCTGGCCTTTCAACCGCCGCTTATTATTACCAAGGGTGACCTTGATAATCTTCTTAATAATCTTGATACAGTTTTGGACTCAATATAACTATCCTCTCATGAAACGCTGCGTACGTGCCAACTTACTGTTGGTACGTGCGTCTTTTTTTACGGAAAACCGTGATAACTGGTACCGCGGTCGATGGTTATTTATTCTTGTAACATGAGCAATAAAAGCTATAATCGCAGTCACTGCCCACACAACCATAAAAACTCTGCCAGAGGTAGATATAATAAATTCAGGCAAAGCCAATGAAAAAAGCACTAGCATAGCAGTAATAGCGACTAAACTAATCAACGATCCAAACTTACTTACCTTATCTTTGAAAAGCTGTTTCATAGCGACACCCCTTATCTTGTGTCATCTGCAGGAAACTATCCGACGACCAATCCGCTCTTATAACCAAAGGCACAGGAGAGCGTCTAAGTCCGTTGGATAAATACGACTAGAAATTCAGACGGTGTTCTACCCGTAGGGCACTGGCGCCTCACTGAATTAAGCCTCATTTGATCCCGCCTAAATAATTATATTATACTTTGCGAATATATATTACCAGTAATTATGAAAAATATTCATATTATGTTATTTAATTCTATTTTTGCACTTTGCTAGCATATCGCTTAAGACTTTCTTCAAGTGTGCCGGTATGTATTTCAAATAGATGATTATTAAAGTCATAGAAATACAATGATCTACCCTCACCTGCTACACGCGGACGAGACGGCTTAAAATCAAGCCCCAAATCACGAATTTTGGCTTCATATTTTTCAAGCTCCTCTTCTGCTACTTTAAACGCTACGTGATTATAAGAACATTCACTCATGGCTTCAGCCCTCCATTATAGCAATCCAAAGCTTACCTAATTAAAAAAAATTTCTCTCGTGATAACGAAAACAAGTTGTCCTCACTTGAATATACTTCCTCAGCATCAAAGATATAAGTAAAGAACTTAGATGCTAACTCCAAATCATTTACAATAAATGTTATGTGACTTATTCTCTCAAATATTCAAACTGCCTCCTCCTGCCTATAGCTTCTAATATGATATAACACCTTAGAATAAATATAACCCTTATATAATTTACAAAACCAATTATATAAGGGTTATTTCTTTTTTAAAATATTTGTATAATAAATAGCTTATTGTTTGATATAGGTTGGAATTGAGTAAGCATATAGCTCTTTATTTATATCCACATTCTCAGGGACATAAATTATGCTATTATCCGAAATTCGCTGAACAGCCCCTGCCGTAATATAACAAACTCCATTAAGGAAATCGCCAATGCGCTGCTGTGTTGCTTGGTCAACATGCTCATAATTAACAATTATAGCTTCCTTAGCTTTCAAACGATCTGCAAACCCCTTGGCGTCATCAAAATTCCGTGGTACAGCTATAAATAACTTTAACTCATCAGCGGCATTACTGTGCACAGTAAAATTAGGTCTCGCTGCAGAATTACCCAAGCTCTTTGAATCCGCTTCTTCTTCAATTGGCATTAAAAAATTTGTCAGCTTATGAATTAGGCCTACAGTCATTTTCTCGCCTCCAGACATTACAATATAAATTTCACCATTTTTTGGTAAATATTCGACAACATATTAGTTTTTTCCTGCAAGTCTGGAAAATAAAATATATTTATATAACACATTTTGCGCACTCTGTCGTTCCATGTGTGAGAACTTGTTCATTTCGGCTCGAATCCCGGTAAACTGTTACCCCTTTACACCCCGCTAAGTAGGCTGTCATATAAACTTCGGCTACGTCTTCTTTACAAGCTTGGTGGGGCATATTAACAGTCTTAGATACGCCATTGTCAGTATACCTCTGTGCTGCTGCTAAATGTGCAACATGCCATTTTGGCGCAATCTCATGAGCAGTTAATAATACCTCTTTTACCGATGCAGGCAGGTAAACATCACGTAAAGTACCTTGTTTTCCAATGGCGCTTTCCACATCACTGCTCAGCAGTCCTCGTTTATCCAAATATCGCATTACCACCGCATTAGTACTTGTGATTAGCTGTCCTTCTAACACGCGCCGCGTTACAGCCAACGCAAATAATGGCTCTATGCCGCTTGAGCATTGCGCAATCAGGCTAATACTGCCAGTGGGTGCAATTGTAGTGACAGTTGCATTACGCATAGCATTATACCCCTTCATGGGGAAAACACTATGCCTAAACTCAGGAAAACTGCCGCGTACTAACGCTATTTCATGGGACATCTGTCTTGCTTCGCTCGTAATATAATTCATAATTTTAGCAGTAAGTTTTACCGCCACATCGCTTCCATACGGTATATCTAGCTTTATAAACAAATCGGCTAAGCCCATAATACCCAATCCTATTTTACGCGTAAGCTTAGTCTTGTCGGCAACTTCGTGTAAAGGATAATGGTTTATATCTATAACATTATCAAGAAACTTCACAGCTAATCTAATAGTTCTGCGAAGTTTATCATAATCCAGCTGTTTATTGTCCTTTAACATGTTTGCTAAATTAATTGAACCTAAATTGCAAGATTCAAATGGTAATAAAGGCTGTTCTGAGCAAGGGTTAGGACTTTCAAACATTCCTAACCTAGGAGTAGGATTAAATTTGTTTACTGTATCGATAAAGAATAAGCCTGGTTCACCGTTTTCCCAGGCCATTTCAATTAGTTCATTATAGATATCCTTCGCATTAACTTTTTTAGCCACTTGTTGAGTTCGAGGATTAATAAGTGTAAATGGCTCATTTTTTATTACTGCTGACATAAATTCATCTGTAACTGCAACAGATAAGTTAAAATTATTTAGTACATCGCGCTGCTTTTTTACGGAAATAAAATCAAGAATATCGGGGTGATCTACACGTAATATTGCCATGTTAGCTCCACTTCGCACAGCACCCTGTTTAACAATTTGAGTTGCTAAATTATAAACATGCATAAAAGAAACCGGACCACTTGAAGAGTTGCCTGTTGCAGCAACTTTATCGCCCTTTGGGCGCAATCGTGAAAATGAAAACCCCGTCCCGCCCCCGCTCTGATGGATTAAGGCCGCATTTTTTAGTGTTTCGAAAATTCCTTCTAGTGAGTCTTCAATAGGCAGCACAAAACACGCAGATAATTGAGCAGCCGATTTACCTGCATTAATTAGTGTTGGTGAATTAGGGAGAAAGTCTAATGATGACATCAAGTTATAGAAATCTTCGGCTGTACCCTGAGGGTCGCAGCCGAAGATTTTATCTGCCTGAGCAACGTGATGAGCTACTCTCATAAACAAAGCATCAGGCGTTTCATTTTCTTTTAAATAGCGAGCCTTGAGTACAGCCATAGCTTCATTTGAAAGCATATGGAAAGCCTCCTTGTGCTTATCTATTTAGCCCTTGTCTTGATTCTTACGTTCGCGGTTACGCACATTGCGGTCAAGTGTTGCTTTACGCAATCTTATGCTATGCGGTGTTACTTCAACTAATTCGTCTTTATTAATATACTCTAATGCTTGCTCTAAGCTTAAGATACGCGGAGGAGTCAAACGAATAGATTCATCAGCAGAGCTTGAACGCATATTTGTAACGTGTTTTTTCTTGCATGGGTTTACATCCATATCTAGTTCGCGGGAATTTTCCCCGACAATCATACCTTGATAAACTGCTTGAACAGGAGCAATGAACATAACTCCCCGATCCTGAACAGTATTAATACCATAAGCCGTTGTTTCCCCATCCTCAAATGCGACTAGTGCACCGCGGCTGCGCCCTGGAATTTCTCCTTTATAAGGAACATAGCCATGGAAAATATGATGCATTATTCCGTTACCTTTAGTGTTAGTTAAAAACTCTGAGCGGAAACCAATAAGACCACGTGCTGGAATAATAAATTCCATACGCAAATAGCCAGCTATCTCGGTCATGTTAACCAACTCAGCTTTTCTTGTTCCCAATGATTCCATTACAGCGCCCATGAATTCCTGTGGGACATCGATAGTAAGTGCTTCCATCGGTTCACAACGCTGACCGTTAATAGTCTTATAGATAACCTCAGGCTTACCCACTTGAAGTTCGAACCCTTCCCGGCGCATCGTCTCAATTAATATTGATAAATGTAATTCACCACGACCCGACACTTTGAAGGTATCAGCGCTATCTGTCTCGTCAACACGTAAACTTACGTTTGTTTCAACTTCCTTAAATAGGCGGTCCCTTAAATGTCTGGATGTAATTAAATGCCCTTCACGACCGGCAAAAGGACTTGTATTTACCCCAAATACCATGGCTAATGTTGGTTCATCTATGTTAATTGTAGGCAGTGCTTCTGGTCTTTCTGGGTCAGCTATAGTTTGCCCAATACTTACATCATCTAGACCAGTTATAGCGATTATATCACCAAGACCAGCTTCTTTAACTTCGACTCGCTTTAATCCCTGATATGTATAAAGTTTGCCAATCTTACCTTTGGTTTCAATATCACCATTTAAAACTAAAACATTTTGCCCATTGTTGACTCGACCGCGAATAACCCGTCCAATAGCAATACGACCAACATAATCATCATAGTCAAGTGTTGTAACCATGATTTGTAGCGGTCCTTCTAACTCACCATGAGGTGCAGGAATTTCCTTGATAAGCAATTCAAACAATGGTTTTAAATCATTGGATTCATCAGCCATGGCCAATTTAGCAATGCCATCACGTGCAGCTGCATAAACGACTGGGAAATCTAATTGATCATCATCTGCTTCTAGCTCGATAAACAGCTCTAGGACTTCGTCTACTACATCTTCTACCCGTTGATCTGGGCGATCGATTTTATTGATTACTACGATTGGTTTTAACTTCTGCTCTAAGGCCTTACGTAAAACATACTTAGTTTGAGGCATTGGCCCTTCAAAAGCGTCGACAAGCAATAACACTCCATCCACCATGTTGAGAACACGTTCTACCTCACCGCCGAAATCGGCGTGGCCTGGTGTATCGACTATATTAATCTTTATATCGTCATACATGACTGCTGTATTTTTGGATAAAATCGTTATCCCGCGTTCACGTTCAAGGTCGTTCGAGTCCATAACGCGTTCTGCTACTTGCTCGTTAGCCCGAAAAACGTTACTCTGTCTTAGCATAGCATCCACTAACGTAGTCTTGCCATGGTCAACGTGTGCAATAATTGCTATATTTCGTAGATCATTCCGTTGTTGTTTCATAAAAAACCTCCTAATAAATAAAGAAAAGGGATGTCTGTAATTTTACATACATCCCTTTTAGTGTACATATACAGACCACTATATTATACAACCGATCGACTTGTCAATTATTAAAGTTAATTTTAAAAGAAATATTATTGATTTTACCTGGTTTAATATCTACTTTATAAGTCGTTTGTCAGTTTTTTCAAATACTTTAATACTTTCTCAATGCGGATAATAACTTCAGAAAGCTTACTTGGATCATTAGCTACAATATTCACTAAACGTTTACGCTCAAGGTTATAAAAAACTTCGGCTTGATTCAAGTAATCTTCTAGTTCCTTAACTGACGGCTCAAGGCTAGATAGATCTGTTTGTTCAATCCGCCATTCCCGTCCATCAATTATTGCAACATCACCATACTGAGGTATATAGCTAGATAAATCCAACCGCTCTTTAATAATTTCAGCTAAAGGTCCGGATGCATCTGCTTCGCCATGTACTAGGAAAATATTAGCGGGCTTAGGATCACTAAAGTTACTTAACCAATCTAATAGCTGATCTTGGTCAGCATGAGCAGAAAAACCATCAAGGTTATAAATTTGAGCTTTTACACTAATTTCTTCACCCATTATTTTAACACGTTTGGCGCCCTCAATAAGTCGACGCCCCATACTTCCTTCTGCCTGATAGCCGACAAATAGTATGCTGCTTTCCGGCCGCCATAGATTATGCTTTAAGTGATGAAGAATACGTCCGGCGTCTGCCATGCCACTGGCAGAAATTATTATTGCCGGATGGTCCATACTATTTAAAGCTTTTGACTCATCCGCTGTTTTAGTGAATTTCAGTTGAGGAAGCTTTAAAGGGTTATTTTTATCATTTACCAACATATCGTAAGCTTCGCTGTCGTATTCCTGGGTATTGTGCATAAAAATATCTGTCGCTGATATTGCTAACGGGCTATCAATTATAACAGGTATATCTTGAATTTTCCCTGCTTTCAGCAATTTATGCAAATAATATAAAATAGCTTGAGTTCTGCCGACCGCGAACGACGGAATTATAATGTTTCCACCTCGGGCCATGGTGTCATTTATAATCTCGGCCAGTTTTTCTTCCTTGTCGTATTGCTCATGCTTGCGATTACCGTAGGTAGACTCAGTAATAATAAAGTCTGCTTCGGTAATTAGAGTAGGATCTTTGATTATCGGCTGGTCAGGTTGCCCTAAATCTCCCGAAAATAGCAGCTTTGTTTTTTTGCCATTTTCATTTACCACAACTTCGACAATTGACGATCCTAAGATATGGCCCGCATCTCTAAACCTAACTGTAATTTCTTCAGATAACTGAAATTCACTGTCATATAAAACTGGTGAGAATTGTTGTAAACAATTATATGCATCTTCTATTGTATAAAGCGGTTCTACAGGCTTTTTACCCGCCCGCTGTCCTTTGCGATTAGCAATTTCCGCATCAAATTCTTGTATGTGAGCACTATCCGGAAGCATTATATTGCATAATTCGGCAGTTACTTTAGTTGCGAAAATAGGTCCCCTAAAGCCGCTTTTGCATAACTTTGGCAACAGTCCGCTATGATCAATATGTGCGTGAGTAAGAAGCACATAATCCAGCGAAGTAGGGTCAAAGGCAAAGTCTCGATAGTTTAATGCTCTAACGGGTTTAGAACCCTGAAACATACCGCAGTCAACAAGTAGCTTTTTCGATCCAACCTCAAGTAAAAAAGATGACCCCGTCACCATTTTGGCCGCTCCTAAAAATGTTAGCCTCATGATATACCTCCCTTTGTCGGTTTATGTAATTATATTCCACATTAGCGAAGTTTTTACCTGCAAAAAGCAGCGAGGTATATTTTCCTCGCTGCTTTTTATTCCTCGCCCAAAGTTCGTACTTCTGGGTGCAACATTACTCCATGCTTCTCATAAACACGCTGCTGTACTTCTTTTATAAGGTCCAAAACATCCTTAGCAGTAGCACCGCCAGCATTTATTATAAAACCTGCGTGTTTAGGAGAAACTTGAGCTCCGCCGATTGATAGTCCTTTTAGACCGGTCTGCTCGATTAAGGTTCCTGCAAAATGACCAGGAGGACGCTTAAACGTGCTTCCTGCACTAGGCATTTCAATTGGTTGTTTTGTTTCTCTCTTTGTGGTAAAATCGCCCATCTTATTTCTTATTAAGGTTTGTTCACCATTTTTAAAAGCTAACTCTACTTCACAAATGGTGCAATGGTTTTCATGAAAGACACTATGCCGATAAGAGAATTCAATTTCCTCTTTGTTAAAACGTATTACACTACCGTCAGCGCAAACCGCTGTTACTGACTGAACAATATGGCTCATTTCGCCTTCATAAGCACCGGCATTCATAAATACAGCTCCGCCAATACTGCCAGGGATACCAATAGCAAACTCCATCCCAGATAAGCCAAGATCGGCCGCATAACGAGAAACATCACGTAATAATGCGCCTGCTCCAGCAAAAATATGATTGCCTTCATGTCTTATTCGTGACATTTCTTTGCTAAACTTCAAAACTAACCCACGAATTCCATTATCTAAAACAAGTACATTTGAACCATTTCCTAGAATTGTAACAGGAATATCATAGTCTTTAGCTAACTTCGCTACACTCGTAACCTCTTCAACAGAAGCAGGCAGCACAAAGTAATCGGCCGGCCCTCCAATACGAAAAGTAGTGTGGTTAGCTAATGGCTCATCTATTAGCAGTCGGTCGCTGGGAATTATTTTTTCAATTTTATTTAAGAATTCATTATTCTTTTGCAAAGAAATCCATTCCTTCGGCGACGGAGTCACCAATTATTTTGTAAATGTCACCAATAATTTGATTAAATCGCATATGCGCATGAACAAAGTCTTTTGCTTTGCTATTGACTATAAGTAGTTCATACATTTTTTGAAGCTGTTCAACTTTATTTTTATCCTCAGGTTTCCCTGACATCATTTCATATTGAACTTCCATTTGTCTGGCTATAAAATCCTGCACCATTTGTTTAGCTTGCGCATCCGCTTCTACACTGTTTTTAGCAGCTAAAAATGAACGATATTCGTCCGAATTTTTTAAGGCTTTGGCTAGTTCGTGAGCTTTATCATAAGTAGTCATTATATACCTCCGTATACATCAATTATAGTATGTTTATTTTTTTATTTTAATACTAACATTTCCAAATTATTGGATAATCATCACAAATCTTCACTTTAAAAGCGAATAATATAAATTTTGCATCGCCAAAGCATCGACAGCCTGAGTACCAGCAGACTCGCATATTATCCTCGGCGCATAATGCTGTTCAGCGCAAAGTTCGATTAGCGGCTGGTGCGGCGGACCATAGGGATCGTCAAACGTCCAATGCCTTTTTTCCCCGGCTTTTGTAAATTCTATTCTGCTAAAGTGTATATGTAAATGCCTAGCAACATCATTACCTAAAACTTCGCCAATTCGATTAAATACTTGGGCAAATTCCTCTTTAGTAGTGTACTGTCCTCCGGTCACCGCATGTAAATGTCCAAAATCAACGGCAGGTATAACCCATTTTGACATTTTGCACAACTCCAGGACTTCCTCTAAATTACCTAATTGATTCTGTTTACCCATTGTTTCCGGCATAAGATATACACCTGTCAAACCACGCCTATCTGCTAATTCTAGTACTTCGGCAAAAGCTTTTTTTGATCGTTCCATGGCTGCCGTACGTGCTTGTTTACCAGGTCCTCCAATATGGAAAACAATTCTGTCTGCTCTCATCCAATGAGCGGCCTGCATCGTTTTCATGAAATGATTTTGAGTATTGGCGACAATTGTTTCATCCTCAGCACCTAGACTAATATAATATGGCGCATGTATGCTAAGACTTATACCATGCTCTTCGGCTTTATTTCCAATAGCCCTAGCCGTATCTTCCTTAATATTAGCACCTCGGCTGCACTGATACTCATATGCCGATAATTTTAATCCAGCCAACCATTCTGGCATTTCTACCGAGGCTTTTTTGCCACTTTCATAAAAGGCATCCGGGTTGCCGGCAGGTCCAAACTTTGCTAACATATCTATTCACCAACTTTAACATCTTTTTATACTAGCCTAAATTGGGGAATTTAAGCTGTCTAAGCGCTTCATATACAACTATTGCAGCAGCGTTTGATAGGTTAAGTGATCTAGCATCATCTAACATCGGTATTCTAATGCAGTTTTCTCGTTTAATATTTAGTATTTCTTCTGGCAATCCTGCCGTTTCTTTACCAAACACTAGCATATCTTCAGCCTCAAACTTTACATCAGTGAAAGGTCTGGTCGTTTTAGTAGTATTGAAATAAAAGGTATTATCTGGATATTTTTCAATAACTTCAGCAAAATTATCATGATAATGCACTTTTACTAAGTGCCAGTAGTCAAGACCTGCTCTCTTTAGATATCTATCGTCTACTGAAAACCCTAGCGGCCTTACTAAGTGAAGCTCGGTTCCAGTTGCAGCGCAAAGCCGCGCAATATTACCCGTGTTGCCCGGTATCTCGGGTTCAACTAAGACTATATGCATAAACAAAATCACTCCAATATGTAATAACAACTAACTTATTCACTAACCATGAATAAGCTTTGGTATACAGCGCACACACACCCATTCACTATCCCCTTTAGATTTTATAGGAATTAGCGGGCGTTCATATTCTGTAACGTCACATAACGAACATTTCATAGTAACATTAAATTCCGGCTTATTGGCGATAACCTTCTTGTGTTCATGTACTGCTTCTTCATCAAATGCATTAACTTCGCGTTCTTCTAATAACAAAGCTCCAGTAGGGCAAACCCCTAGGCAAAAACCCGCTCCATCACAAAGTTCTTCCCGGCGCACTTTTGCCTTGCCTTCAATTATTTCAATAGCACCTTCTGCACAAGGTGAAACACATTTCCCACAGCCCGTACATAGTTCTTCTTGTATCTTAACTATTTTTCTCTTTACTTTTTGCATATTATCATCCCCCCAATTATTTAGCTAAATTTAAAGCTGTTCTAAGCATAATCTCCATCCCTAACGATAATACGCTTTCATCAATATCAAATTTAGGATGATGATGAGGAAAAGTTATATTCTTTTGTTCATTTCCAGAGCCGACGAAAACCATCATTCCTGGCACCTTTTCCAAATAACAAGAGAAATCTTCCCCACCCATTACTGGCTTGATTTCTATTATCTTATCAGGGGAAATTACTTCTTTTGCTGCTTGAACAACTTCTTTAACGATTTCAGGATGGTTGACAACGGGCCCAAACCCGAGTACCTTGTCTAAAATTACCTCAGCACCTGCTGCTTGGCCAATGCCTCGAGCTATTTTTTCTATCCGTTCAAAGATTTGAAGACGAATATTCTGATCAAAAGATCGCACAGTACCTTTTAGAACTGCAGTGTCTGGGATAACATTGAATACCTCGCCGGATTTAAATAAACCTAGAGATACTACCGCATTTTCCATAGGATCAATATTCCGGCTGATAATAGTATTTAATGAAATAACAATTTGAGCTCCTACAAGTATAGGGTCGATTGTCTGATGAGGCATTGAACCATGTCCGCCCCGTCCCTTAATAGTAATGGTAAATTCGTCAGGTGATGCCATCAGTCTTCCGTAAGAAACACCTATAGTTCCGGCTTCGACTGTCTGCCACAGATGCGCGGCAATAATCGCGTCGACTCCAACTAGAGCCCCTTCTTTAATAAGCTGCTGTGCGCCCCCAGGAAATTCTTCTTCGCTCGGCTGAAACAGCAACCTTATTTTACCTGCCATTTGTCCTTTGATCTCATATAAAACTTTAGCAATACCTACAAGCATTGCAATATGTCCATCGTGACCACATGCATGACATACACCGTGGTTTTTAGATCGGTAAGGCTTAGTAATTTCGTCCTGAAGTTTCAAAGCATCCATATCTGCCCTTAAAGCTATAGTCTTTCCTGGAAAAGCACCTTCTATTTCTACTATAACACCTGTATTGGCAGCGGCTCTAGGGCTTAATCCTAATTCTTGCAGTTCTGACATGATTTTTTTCTGAGTATTATATTCCTGTCCGCTTAACTCTGGATAGGTATGGAAATATCTGCGCAGCTCTATAACTGAGGAATTATGTTTCTCTACTAGTTTTCGAATATCAAGTGTCAAGGAAGTGCCTCCCTTCTCCGAATACTATTAATAATTACTTGTTAATATAATAATTATACTAAATGTACAATCAAAACCCTTTATTGCAATTACACACTTTATCTCCGCTAAAAATAAGTATCCCCTCACAAACTAAATCAGTTTGGGGAGGGGATACTTTTGTAAGCTATTTTAAAACCGCCCCTTGACTTGCGGATGTAACAAGTTTTGCATAACGTGCTAAGTAACCACTCGTTACTTTCGGCTGCGGCTTCTTCCAAGAAGCTTTACGTTTTTCTAACTCTTCATCACTTACTAGAACTTCCATTACACGTCCAGGTATATCAATGGATATAATATCGCCTTCCTCAACAAGAGCTATTGGTCCACCTTCCGCCGCCTCAGGTGAAACATGTCCAATACAGGCACCACGGGTAGCACCGCTGAAACGACCGTCAGTAATAAGCGCAACACGCAAACCCATACCTGCTATTACTGCAGTCGGATTGAGCATTTCTCGCATGCCTGGCCCACCTTTAGGACCTTCGTAACGAATAACAACAACCTCGTTATCAAATACCTTTTTATCCAGTATGGCTTCAATCGCAAGATCTTCGGAGTCAAAAACACGCGCTTTACCCTTAAATACTAACATGTCTTCCGCAACAGCGCTTTCCTTGACTACAGCTCGGTCTGGAGCGAGGTTACCTTTTAGAATGGCTATCCCACCCCTGCTGCGGTAAGGATTATCTACCGATTTTATAATATCAGAATCTAGAATTTCAGCATTTTTAATTCGCTCTTCAATAGTTCCGTCTATAGTCAAGGCTTCTGTGTGAATAAGCCCGCGTTTAGCTAATTCTTTCATAACTGCAGAAATGCCGCCTGCCTCGTTCAAATCTTGGATATGGTGTGTGCCTCCAGGACTAAGTTTTGTTATATAAGGAGTCTTAGCACTAATACTGTCAAATAAATCGAGAGGAAGCTCTAATCCTGCTTCATTGGCAATAGCCGTCAAATGCAATACCGTATTGGAAGAACCGCCTATTCCCATATCCACAGCAATCGCATTTTCAAACGCTTTCATAGTCATAATATCACGAGGTTTTATATCTTTTTTTACTAAATCAAGAATAAGCGCTCCGGCTTTTTTGGCTAGCATCTTTCTTGCGCCAAAATGAGCGGCCGGAATTGTTCCATTGCCGGGAACACCCATACCTAGAGCTTCTGTTAAACAGTTCATTGTGTTTGCTGTAAAAAGGCCGGCACAAGAACCGCACCCTGGACAGGCAGATTTCTCCATAGAGTCAAGTTGAGCCGCGTCTATTTTTCCAGCCTCAAATAGGCCAGCAGCTTCAAATATGTTGCTTACACTAACATCCTTGCCTTTATACCGACCTGCCATCATTGGACCGCCGCTTACTACAACACACGGAATATTAAGGCGAGCCGCTGCCATCAACATTCCTGGAACGATTTTATCGCAGTTGGGTATAAGCACTAATCCGTCAAAAGCATGCCCCATAGCAACTGATTCGATTGAGTCAGCAATTAGTTCACGGCTTGCTAAGGGATACCTCATACCATCATGCCCCATAGCGATACCGTCGCAAATACCAATGGACGGGAACTCAACAGGTGTACCGCCTGCAGCAGCAACCCCCAACTTCGCTGCTTCAGCAATGGTGCGCAGATGTATATGACCTGGAATAATCTCATTGAAGGCATTAACAACACCAATTAATGGCTTGTCTAAATCCTGCGGCGTATAACCCATTGAGTAAAATAACGCACGATGTGCGGCACGTGTAGAACCTTTTTTTACGATATCGCTCCTCATATTATCCCCACCTCAAATATTATTGACTATTGTTTCTCTAAAGCCTTTATCAAAAGAGTTAAAACATGGTTGACTGGTGTTTCAACCTCATATTTTTTCCCTTCAGCAACTATAGCGCCATTTATATTATCAATTTCCGTTTTACTGCCTTTTTCGATATCCTGAAGCATCGATGATTTATTAGTGTAAGTGTCTTTTGCAACAGCTTCAGCCAATTTGAAAGGATCCTGCAAAAATCTAATCCCTTTATGATTTGCTACAGAAACTAATTCATTAATTGCCAAATTCATAAGTTCTCGTGTTTCTTTACGAACTAACAGCTCTCCATTGGTTAGTGAAGTAATAGCTGTAATGGCATTTATTCCAGTATTTACAGCAAGTTTTGTCCAAATCAGGCTCTGAATATTTTCGCTGAGAGAAACATTTATACCAACACTGCTAAAAGTTTCTGCAATTCGAAGTAATCTTCCTGACAAAGATCCGTTTAGTTCTCCAAGAGTCACTTTGCCAATATTACTAACTTTTATCAGTCCCGGAGCTGCCACAATGCATCCGTAAGATGTTGAACCAGCTATAACTTTTTCTTCACCTATTACAGTGCCGATTTTTTCAATATTTCCGAGACCATTCTGCATCGTTAAAACAACAGTTTTATCATCAATAATCCTAATGCAATCCTGAATTGCTTGCTGTGTGTCATAGGCTTTGACAAATAAAATTATTAAATCAGCTTTTTCTGCATCAGTTATATCTGCAGAAGCTCTGATGTTAACTATAATCTCAGAAGATTCATCAATAATTTTAAGACCATTTTGGGTTATTGCTTGTACCAGTTCAGTACGCTTATCGATAAGTATTACATCTTGCCCGCCCTGTGCCAGCATAGCTCCAAACAAGCTGCCCATTGCACCAGCACCTATAATAGCTATTTTCATTAGAAGCTCCTTATTCAGCTATCAATACAGCCGGCCAAGCTGCTGTTCCTTAGTTAAACCAAAGGAGTGCTCTGGTGCTGGAAATGATCCATCTGAAACTTCTTTCGCATATTCATTAAGAGCATCTACGATTTGCCCATTAAGTTGAGCATATTTTTTTACGAACTTAGGAGTGAATTTATCATACATTCCTAGTAAGTCCTGCATTACAAGCACTTGAGCGTCACAATATGGACCAGCCCCTATCCCAATTGTGGGAATGGCGACTTTTTCTGTAATCAACTGTGCAATTGGTGAAACTACGCACTCTAGGACTATAGCAAAGGCCCCGGCTTGTTCAAGCTGCATCGCATCTTCTACTAGTTTTCTAGCAATCTCCGCATCTTTTCCCTGCACTTTAAAACCGCCTAATTGAGCGGCTGTTTGGGGTGTTAAGCCAATATGGCCGACAACAGGAATACCGCCTTTGACCATTTCACTAACTATCTCTAAGACATTAGATCCGCCTTCAAGTTTTACTGCATCTGCGCCGCCTTCCTTAATAAGACGGTTGGCGTTTCTAATTGCTTCACTGACACTAACGTTGTAGGAACCGAAAGGCATATCGGCAACAACAAAAGTATTCTTGGCTCCTCGCACCACAGGCTTTGTATGGTGAATTATATCCTCCATGGTAACCGGAACAGTACTATCGTAGCCAAGTACAACCATACCCAATGAATCCCCAACAAGGATCATTTCGATTGGTGTCTTCTCGACCATTGATGCAAACGTATAGTCATACGCTGTTACCATGCGAAATTTCTGGCCCTGTGCTTTAAGTTCTTTGAATTGAGGAATGGTCAACTTTTTTTTCGTCAAAATAGCCGCCTCCTATAACTGCTTATAATAGTATAACTTAATATGCGGTTTACACCACATATATATTCTGTCTATTATTCAATAAACATTACAAAATTCCTGCTATTATTCGACAAAACGGACATACAAAAGCAGTGCCCTTTTAATTAGAGCACTGTTTTTATGTGTTACTATTTTTCAGTTTCTTCTGGGCGGTGATTTTTACATTTTTTATTATTTTTTGATAACCCTGCAATTCCAGCGACACTTGTTGCCCCTGCTACTGCTGCATTAGTAGTTGCTGCAAAATTAGGGCAATCATCGTCGTCATCTTCATCATCTTCAATAATTTCATTCGGGCCTAGAGCCGTATTATCTGCAAAACTATGCGAGTGACCGTCATCAACACTAGTTTCACCACTGAAATAATGCGTATGAGTCCCATCAGGCATTGCAATCGCTGGACCACTCATCACATCATACCAATGCCAGTGACCTTCATCGCCATCTACAAAGAAAGTTGTCCTCCCGCGAACCCGATGGACATGAGAGTTTCCTTGAGGACACATCGGACCACTTACTCCCATAATAACGTGCTGATGCTCATCAGCTACATCAGTCTCTGTATTGTAGCTATGAACATGCAGCGAATGTTTCTCATCTAATTCTCCTACTATAGTCTGACGTGCTTCGTCAGCCATTCTCGACACCTCCTTAAAATCCCTACTATATGTTATGTTAATTTAAAACATTTTGTGATTACCGTTTTGAAAATGGTGTATAATTAATCTATCTAACAAAAAGTGGTTACCTATCATTTTTTGAAGGATTCTTAAATCAACTCAATCTGCAGCAAGGGTATATAAGCCTGCGCACGGGAGGGAACGCAAGTTATACAGTCCCTTCTATGCTTATTGTCATAGAAGGGATTCACTATTTAGGGAGGTACATATGTCAAAGCGTATCGGTGTGATAGGAATAGTAATTGATAATCCCCAAGAAACATCTGAGCGTGTTAATAAGATTATCAGCGAATACAGCCATTTAATCATTGGTCGAATGGGCATACCTAGACCAGACGAACAGGTTGGCATTATTTCCTTAATAATTGAAGGCAGCACTGATCACGTCGGAGCTTTAACTGGCAAACTTGGAAACCTTCCAGGTGTAACTGTGAAATCCGCCCTTACTACAAAAAACTTAACTAAGGGGGAGACGAGATGATTAAATTAGAAGAACGTTCTACAGATGCCTTTATTGACGACAGTCTAATAACCGAATTATTATTTTCTGCTGAAAACTTAGCCCAAGACTTTGACTACGTTAAGGGCATAATTGCTAAAGCCAAAGATTACCACGGACTTTCTGCCGCCGAAGTTGCTGTTTTATTAAAAGTGACTAACCCAGAACTACTGAATGAAATGTTTATAGCTGCCTCTGAGGTTAAAAAAGCTATTTACGGAACTCGAATCGTTTTATTTGCACCGCTATATATCTCAAGTCACTGTGTAAACAACTGTATCTATTGCGGGTACCGTGCGGAAAACAAACATCAATTGCGACGGCACTTATCGTTAGAAGAGGTAAAGACAGAAGTTGAAATATTACAATCACTTGGTCACAAACGAATAGCACTCGAAGCAGGAGAAGACCCTGTTAACTGCTCGATAGATTATGTGATTGAAGCAATTCGTGAAATCTATAGTATAAAGAACCAAAATGGTAGCATTCGCCGTATTAATGTCAACGTAGCTGCTACAACAATTGAAGAATATCATAAACTAAAACAAGCCGATATTGGCACTTATATCCTCTTTCAAGAAACCTACCATCGCCCAACCTATGCCGCAATGCATCCAACGGGTCCTAAACAAGACTACAACTGGCACACCACGGCAATGGATAGGGCTATGAAAGCTGGTATTGATGATGTTGGTATAGGCGTTCTTTACGGCTTATATGACTATCAATATGAAACGGTCGCAATGTTTCTCCATGCTGAACATTTAGAAAAAACTTTTGGAGTTGGCCCTCATACCATTTCCGTTCCGCGGCTACGCCCCGCAGCTTCCGTAACTTTAGAAAATTTCCCTTATCTCGTAACAGATGACCAGTTTGAGAAAATCATTGCGATTATCCGCTTGGCTGTACCTTATACTGGAATGATTTTATCTACAAGAGAAGCACCTGAATTACGCGATAAACTAATTACATACGGTGTTTCACAGATTAGTGCTGGCTCCTGTACTGGAGTTGGCGGCTATCAGCAAACTTATGAGAACCAAGGTAATGCTAAAAATGGAATGCAATTCGAGACTGGTGACAACAGGTCTCCTAACGAAATTATAAGAATGCTTTGCAACAACGGATTTATACCTAGCTATTGTACGGCTTGCTACCGCCAGGGAAGAACAGGCGATCGATTTATGAGTCTAGCGAAAACAGGCGAAATACAAAATGTATGTCTGCCAAATGCACTATTGACTTTTAAAGAATTTCTCATCGACTACGCTGACGAAACCACAAAGCAAATTGGAGATAAATTAATAGACAAAAGTATTGCAGACATACCTCAGGAAAACATCCGTAATAAAACTATTGAGAGACTTAATCAAATTGAAATTGGAAAGCGTGATTTATACTTTTAATCAAAAAAGATAGGCCAATGGCAGTAACCAATTGGCCTATCTTTCTATTTTATTGGTAATAATAAGGATATAATGCACTTTTTAACGAAATAATTAATTTGGTATAATTTACATATAACATGACAAGCAGGTGAATTAATGAAGCGTATTTTGAGCCTTTTGCTAGTGCTTTTATTTTTTATATTTCTCACAGAAAAAAGCGGGATAATGGGACTGAGTACCTTTAGGCCAGAAATTGAAGTAACACAAGAAGCCAATGAATATGTTTTATCCTGGTCTGAAATTCCTTATCTGGCCTACTACGAAGTCGAAGTACTAACTATACCTGCTGATTCCGCGCAGCAAATTACTTCGGCAAATCAGCGTATTGTCAAATATCAGACCTGGGACAATAAATTAACAATAGATCAAACTTTCCCCTTTCGGACATTTTGGCGTGTTTCCGCACATGGTTTATTCAGCCACCCTATAGGCAGCTATTCAAATACCATTAACTTAGCCCAAATATTAGGGACAACAGCCGAAGATTTTTCCAAAATAAAGCCTGCTGCTACATCGCACTACACACAAAGTAACCCTTCCGCCGCTCAGCCGATGTTAACGTGGACAGTAATACCAGGAGCCGTATACTACGAAATTGAATTTTTAAATTCCCCCCCGGAAAACCCTAACGATATAACGTTATCTGAGCATAAGATTTTTAGCTCGCGTGAAGTCTTTACAAATGGCTACAATGCCGATTTATCTAAATACACAGAAAGTCATTTCTATTGGCGGGTAAGAGCAATTGATAATAATGATAATCCTATCGGTGTTTTTTCGGACGCTACTGATATCTATATTGACCATTCACTTAAGCAACCATTAAAACCGCAGACGACCAGTAAATACGACTTAGGACAACATACAACACCCTTATATCCTGTGTACTCTTGGATACCCATAATTGGCACAAAGCAGTACGAAATAGAAGTCCTTAGCCAAGCCCCAGAAAACCCTAATGGTACTACACCATCTATTTATAGAATTTGGCACAAGGAAGTCAATGATGCATTAGACTGCTACGATGAAATTGCGCGCATTACCCCTGGAACCTATTTCTGGCGTGTTCGAGGTCTTGATCAATATGGGAATACTTTAGGTGTCTTTTCCGATGCTGAGCAAGTTACTGTCGACTTAAAAAAAGGAAATTATTCAGCAACGTTTGGTGACAGCATTACTCATGGCGGAGGAGCAATATCTTATTCGCCAGCCGATTTGGAGTACAGCTTTCAAACCTATTTAAACTTCCCAACTGTAAATTTGGGAAAGAGTGGTGATACCTCCCAAAGCATGGCAGCCCGCTTCGATAAAGATGTCCTGCCCTACAACCCGAGATTTCTAATTATACTGGGCGGAACTAACAGCCTGCGCGGAGGTATTTCATCAACACAGGTTATTAGTGATCTAACAGTTATCCGCGATAAATGTTTGGCTGCAGGCATCCGGCCTATCTTCCTTACACTGCCGCCAATTAACCCCGCTGCAATAGAGCGAGCTTTTAAAGAGGAGACTTCCCCCAATTGGCGGGAAGAATTTGATGCAGTCAATAGATTCATTAGGCAACAGCGTTATTTTATTGATCTTGACCCGTATTTTATTGACGCAAAACGCGAACTTGCTGACCATTATGCTATCGACGGACTTCATCCTGATATTGAAGGAAAAAAACTAATCGCACAAATCATTAACGCTCATTGGGAGCGAGTGACGCGCTAATAAGAGCATCGCGGTGCAGTTTAGCAGTCTTAAAAAATTCATGCACAATTTGACGTTCTTCTTGCTGAATGGCAGTTATAACGTTTTGAATAATAGTCTGCAAGTTCATTAGACTACTGACAATTGCTTCAGAATTTGTCATACAAATATCAGCCCACATATCAGCATTAGATGAAGCGATACGTGTAGTGTCGCGAAAACCTCCACCAGCTAGTTTAAGATTGCATTCAAGCTCACTCGGCGTTAGCCCTAGCAGATTAACTAAAGCTGCAGCAGTTACATGCGGTACATGACTAATTACTGCTGCGCATTTATCATGCTGTTCCAAATCCATAACCGTGATATTTGCTCCAGTACACATCAGTAAATCATATATTTTTTCTACTGCAGCAACTGACTTTGATGTTTCTGGAATTACTATATACCATTTATCTTTGAATAGATCTTTATCTGCCGCTAATATCCCGCTTTGCTCGCTGCCAGCCATAGGATGGCCAGCAACGTAATGAACATCAGGCGGTAAAAGCTTAGCTAAGTTTTCACATAGATAAGCTTTTGTGCTTCCTACATCAGTTATTATCGTATCCTTCCTTAAAAAAGGAAGGATTTCCTTTACAACCGATATTATTTGCAATACAGGCGTGCATAAAAAGATTATATCTGCCTGACTGACAGCTTTAGCATAATCAGTCGTGCTTTCGTCTACTGCGCCACACTCAACCGATTTCTTTAGTGTTTCCGCATTATTATCAACACCTATTATAGAGGCCTGTGATCCATATTTATTTTTAATGGCTAGCCCTATCGAACCGCCAATTAATCCTAGACCGATTATTGTAATATTCATTTCATATCACCTAAGTTTTTTATCCATTATTTGTGAAATAGCGCCGATTTCCCCCATTAATTTTGAGAAATTCTGAGGTGTTAATGATTGGCTGCCGTCACATAAGGCTTCGGCAGGATTCGGATGTACTTCGATCATAAGGCCGTCAGCTCCAGCTGCTATTGCCGCTCTTGACATTGGACTAACCATTTTCCATATACCAGTACCATGACTTGGATCTACTATTACAGGCAGATGGCTAAGACTCTTTACAATAGCTACCGCACTTAAATCTAGAGTGTTCCGTGTATATGTTTCAAAGGTACGGATGCCGCGTTCGCAAAGAATTACGTTGTAGTTTCCTTCACTCATGATATATTCGGCAGCATTAAGCCATTCGCTGATAGTAGCAGATAACCCGCGTTTTAATAAAACGGCTTTATCTGTTCTTCCAACTGTTTTTAACAAGTTAAAGTTTTGCATATTTCTTGCACCTACTTGAAGCACATCAGCATACTTACTGACAATTTCAACCGATGTCGCATCAACGACTTCAGTAACAATTTTAAGACCAGTTTTGTTACGAGCTTCTGCTAACATTTCAAGTCCTTTTTCTTCGAGCCCTTGAAAAGCATATGGTGAAGTTCTCGGCTTGTAAGCTCCGCCACGAAGAAACTGTGCACCAGCTTCTCTTACCACTGTTGCCGCTTCTAAAAGCTGTTCCATACTTTCAACAGCACATGGACCTGCCATAATACCAAGGTGCTGCCCGCCAATAAGTGCGCCTCCAACATTAACTATTGTATCTTCTTGCCTAAACTCTCGGCTAACTAATTTATAGCTCTCAGTAACCGATACAGATTTCTCAACTCCTGGAAAAACGTCTACCGGAAGTTTGGCAATAAGCTTCTTGTCGCCAATTACCCCAATAATAGTACGTGATTCACCTTGTGATAAGTGATACTGCAGGCCAGCCTCAACTAATTTTTTAGTAACTGTGTCTACATCACTTTGGGAAGATTTAGGTCTCATAACAATAATCATATTAGGGCCTCCTTAAAATTTTAATTAATTATCTTAAAAATGAATACAAAAAATCCCGCCCCTAAATCAGGGACGGGATCATTATGCCCGTGGTACCACCCTGCTTGCCTGTAGCAAGCCGCTCATTTCGAGTACACTTCCGATACTCTAGCCCTTGGTAACGGTGGCAATCCGGCACAGTCTACTAGCCAAAGCTTTCAACTTGCTGCTCACAGGTGTATTTCACTCAGTACGCATACCAGGTCTCACCACCCCCTGGCTCTCTGAAAAACGCATCTGACCTACTTTTCCTGTTCATCGCATTTACTGTTATTGACGTTAATATATCAAACATACGCCATCTATGTCAATAGTATTTTTAGTAAAAATACATATGTTTATGTGGTTAGTACATCTCTTCGTGTTCTCAAGGAACTTAGGCAGTTGTTTTATCTGAAATAAAATAAGAGGAAAATTTATATAAATAAAGAATATATTCAAGCAAAATTTGGCATTATTGCTATTATAGTATTATCGAAAAGGAGTTGCTTCTTATCAAAAATTTAAAATTTTTCGGACACGCTTGCTTTCAATTAGCCCACGGTGATACTTCAATAATATTTGATCCATTTCTTACTGATAATCCCTTTAAAATTGCCCAGCCGGATGATATTAACTGCAACTATATTCTAGTTTCGCACGGTCATTTTGATCATCTAGGAGACACAATTGCTATCGCTAAAAGGACTAATTCAACAGTAATCTCTACAGCTGAAATTGCCGGGTTATGCGGCCGCCAGGGATGTCAGACCCATGCAATGCATATAGGAGGAAAGCATACTTTTGACTTTGGCTATGTGAGAGTTACCCCAGCATTCCATGGAGCCGGAGTAGAAGGAGGCCACGCCTGCGGTTTCATTGTTAATTTTTTCGGTACAACTATATATTTTGCTGGTGATACTTCGCTATTTGGCGATATGGAACTGCTTGGTCGTTTAGAGAAAATTGATTTTGCCCTACTTCCAATTGGTGATAACTTTACAATGGGTCCAGATGATGCTGCGATTGCAGCCAATATGCTAAAGGCTAACACTGTTATTCCTATGCATTACAATACATGGCCTTTAATAGCCCAAAACCCAGAACAATATAAGCAGTCCGTAGAAAAGCAGTTCAATATCCCAGTGCAAATCATCAATCCTGGAGAGCTTATAAATATTTAATTTATATACAGAAAACACGGCTATATGCCGAGCCTTAACGACAGCTTAAGTCGATACTCCCTCCTTCTGCATGTAAGAAATTTTTATACTTTTATATAGTACAAAAAATCCCGCACAAAAAAGTGCGGGATTAAATTTTAAATTTTTCTAATCATAGCTGTCTCATCACAATTTGGAAATTTCGGACAGTTAATACATTCTTTCCATACTTTATGAGGAAGTTCTTCTTTAGCAACTTCACTAAAGCCTAGCTTTGAGAAAAATCCTGGCTGATATGTCAGAGTGAACAGTGTTTTAACACCAAGCCCTTTAGCTTCCACTACTAAATCTTCGACAATCTTACTGCCGACTCCTTGCTTAGTAACTTCAGGCGAAATAGCCATTGCTCTTATCTCTGCTAATTCCTCCCAAACTAAATGCAATGCACCAACACCAACTACGACATTGTCTTTTTCCGCTATTATCATATCTCGAAGCGTTTCATAAAGTACATTTCGTGAGCGAGCTAGCATTAGCCCTTGGTCTGCATAATTATTTATTAATTTATGAATAGCCTCTACATCTTTAAAGGTTGGCTTGCGATAAATCATCTAATCCCCTCCTCCACGGTACACCTTGCTGTATAATTATAACTAAATCAATATATTTATGCAATACTCTTTACATTAACTCTTTTTCCCAGACGGACATAATTCAACAACAGGACAGCTATCACAGGACGGATTTCTTGCTTTGCAGATCTGTCTGCCATGCCAAATTAGCCAATGATGAGCTTGTCCCCATTTATCTCGTGGAATTGTTTTCATCAAGCCTTGTTCGACATCAAGGACATTCTCACCGACTGCTAGTTTCAGGCGGTTTGAAACTCTAAAGACATGAGTGTCTACAGCGATAGCCGGAATATCAAAAAGTTCACTCAATACTACATTTGCAGTTTTTCGACCAACTCCTGGCAGCTTAATTAGTTCGTCGTAATCCGAAGGAACTTGACTTCCATAATCATCTAGTAAAATTCGACATGCCGCTATAATGTTTTTGGCTTTACTTCGAAATAAACCGCAATCCCTTATATACTCTTCGAGCTTTGTTTGCCCTAAATCAAGAATTTTTTCGGGTGTATTAAATTCTGGAAACAGTCTTGCCGTTATTATGTTTACTCGAACGTCAGTACATTGAGCAGATAGTATTACTGCGATTAACAGTTCAAAAGGCGATGAATAGTTCAAAGCTGTAGTCGAGTTAGCATAGTATTTTTCCAATATATCGAGCATCTGCTTTTTGATTGCATTTGTTATTCTCATTTTAACCACCGACCATTCATTTAATGAAAATAAGAATAGGCTAGTATTAGTATACCAGCCCATTACATCTATATTGCTTAGCTCTTAAAATAATATTTACAATTAATTCGTTAGACTGCGAACAGGTGCAGGGATTCTGCCGCCACGAGCAATAAATGCCTCGGCACTAAATTTATTAACCTTTAATATCGGGCTGTATCCTAGTAAGCCGCCAAATTCCACATTATCACCAACTTTTTTGCCTGGTACAGGAATAATTCTGACAGCAGTTGTCTTATTATTAATCATACCAATTGCAGCTTCATCTGCAATTATAGCCGAGATGGTTGAAGCGGTAGTATCACCGGGCACAGCAATCATATCTAAGCCAACAGAACAAACACAAGTCATTGCTTCCAATTTCTCTAGAGTTAGACTTCCGCACTCTACAGCGGCAATCATACCCGCATCTTCACTTACAGGGATAAAAGCTCCGCTTAAACCGCCAACATGTGAAGAGGCCATGAGTCCGCCCTTTTTAACGGCATCATTAAGAAGTGCGAGAGCAGCAGTAGTACCTGGAGCACCACAGCTTTCTAGTCCCATCTCTTCTAATATATGGGCGACACTATCCCCAACAGCAGGTGTTGGAGCTAAAGACAAGTCAATAATGCCAAACGGTACACCAAGGCGTCGCGAGGCCTCTTGGGCAACAAGTTGTCCAACTCTTGTGATCTTAAATGCTGTTTTCTTTATCGTTTCAGCTACAACCCCGAAGTCTGATCCTTTTACATCTTCAAGAGCCCTTTTTACAACTCCCGGGCCGCTAACTCCGACATTAATAACTTTCTCTGGCTCACCTACTCCATGAAAGGCCCCAGCCATAAACGGATTATCTTCAGGTACATTAGCAAATACAACCAATTTTGCACAGCCTAAGGCATCGCGATCACGTGTCAGTTCAGCTGTACGCTTTATAATTTCGCCCATTTGCCTTACACAGTCCATATTAATACCTGCTTTAGTCGACCCAAGGTTAACTGAAGAGCACACTCTTTCCGTAGTCGCCAAAGCTTGAGGAATAGAATTTATAAGTATTTTATCACCGTTTGTATAGCCTTTTTCAACTAATGCAGAAAACCCGCCGATAAAGTTAACTCCCACAGCTTTAGCTGCAGCGTCAAGAGCTTCGGCTACAGGAACATAACTGTCTGTACGACAGCTTTCAGCCGCAATAGCGATCGGTGTGACTGAAATTCGCTTATTTATAATTGGAATTCCATATTCTGCTTCGATGTCTTCTCCTGTTTGAACAAGATATTCAGCCGAGCGAGTAATTTTATCATAAATATTTTGACAGAATTGCTTAATATTGGGATGGGCACAGTCTCTCAAGCTTATACCCATAGTGATTGTTCGAACGTCAAGTTTATTTTCCTCAATCATCCGATTTGTTTCTAATATCTCTTGTATTAGCATTACTGTTCCTCCGTTAACTATTACTCTCGAATAAATAAAATCATTATAATTATGTTTACTGATTAAATACGATGCATAATTGAGAAGATATCTTCATGCTGCACTTTAATATCTAGACCTATTTCTTCTCCCTTTCCCTTAAGTAATTGCTGCAGATCTTTTAAGTTTATTTTACTAGCAGTCATATCAGCAATCATGACCATGTTAAAGAAACCATCAAGAATATTTTGATTTATATTTAGGATATTAACATTCTTTTCAGCTAAAATGTTGCTGACCATTGCAATAATACCTACACGATCTTGTCCAACAATAGTTACTACTATCTTCATAATACACTCTCCTCAATAATCCGGTCTATTAATTATCATACTATAAATGCTCTGTTTTCCCATTGAAAACATTTGCAATTTCACAATAGACTACTAATTTATTTTTATTATACGTAAATTGTAACAAAATACAAGGTTTTTCCGCAATGTTTTTATTTTCAGATATCTTAATCGCTACAGATTATGCCAAGTATTCACTAATATAAAACAAATATACGTGCACGGAATACGCATATCAGACTAACTCAGCTCATACCTGAGGTAATGAGCTGAGTTAGTCTGATGTATAAACTATTTTTTATGAAGCAAATATTCGTATACTGCCAGTGCAGCTTTAGATCCGTCACCAGCTGCAATTACAATTTGCTTGTCAATGCCATCAGTCACATCTCCTGCTGCAAATATTCCCGGAATATTTGTCTGACACCGGCCATCTACTAGAATTTCACGTCTATTATTTAGTGCCACAATACCTTCAACAAATTCCGAATTAGGTTTAAGTCCAATTTCGACAAAAACGCCTTGCACATCAAGATCGGTTTCTTCACCTCTATCTTTACGAGCAACTGTAAGTTTTTCAACATATTTTTCGCCGCGAACAGCCTTAGAGATATACCCTTTTAACTCAATAACATTTTTAGCTTGATGAAGCTTATCTATGATAATAGGATCAGCACTATAGCCCCCGCGAACTACTAAGTACACCTTATTGGCAACTGCACTCAATTCCAGCGCGGCCTGCAATGCCGAATTACCGCCTCCAACTACAGCTACCGTTTTGTTTGAATATAGTGGACCGTCACAAGTGGCACAATAGCTAACGCCTCGTCCGGTAAATTCAACTTCACCTGGTACCTCCAGTCGACGAGGTCGTTTACCTGAAGCAATAATTACAGTCTTAGTTGTATACTCACCTTGATCGCTTTGTACCGTAAAGCTGCCATCATCGTTTATTATTAATTTCTTTACTTCTTCATACTTTATATTGTCGGCATGTCTTCTAGCTTGTTCATCAAACTTTTCCATTAACTCCGGACCTGTTATAAACTGATATCCCATATAATTTTCGATTTCCATTGTCCACATGGGCTGTCCGCCAAACTCTTTAGTTAACACTAGAGTGTCTAACTTTTTTCTGGCGGCATACACAGTCGCCGTTAACCCAGCGGGACCACCACCAATTATTATAACATCATGCATTATATCACCCTTATTTATTCTTATTTTGGCGATAATAGGAATAGGTGAGCTCTTCTTCAGTTATAACTGTGCGACCAGAAGTAATATCAGCTACAAATAAAGTATGTGTTCCTACATCTACTATTTTTTCTCGTATTACACTTGCTTCAAGATAAGCTATACAATCTTTTAATATTGGGCATCGGTTTTGGGCAACAAGATACTCAGTATTGGCAAATTTGTCTGCATTTCGCCCTGATTGATAACCAAAATTCTTAACAGCCGAAATATGCTCACGGCCTAAAATCGATACAACAAAGGTTCCACTATACTCTATGTATTCATGGGTTAAATTGTTCTTGTTTATACAAACAGCAATGCGCGGGGGAGTATCCGTCAGCTGAAAAACGCTATTTGCGCACATGCCGTTTAAGTTATTTTCCTTCACTGAGGTTATAATATACAATCCATAACTTATTTTAGTTAAGGCTGCTCTAATTGTTGCTAAATCTGTCTCTAAGATAGATTCAATAGATAAAACCGAATTTTTCTCCTCTAGTAATATAAATAACTCCCTCCCCACTCCGCATAAGGGGCAGCTATCAGGCGGCTGATCACCAGTATGAATATAGTCACATACTGTACATTTCCAACGTTTAATAGGAGTTACTTCTTTAGCTACGTTGTCTTTTTTTAAAGTGAATTCATCTTTGGCAACTCCGCAAATCGGACAAATATCTGGCGGCTCTTCTCCTACATGTTCATAACCGCATACCATACAACGCCATGTTTTCATAAAATATACACCTTTCTGCTGCATGTTTATTATGTAAGTTAAATTATCCATTAACTATATTTTTATCTACTTATGATAAAAATTCCTTTAACTTAAATATCTTTGATTTTGTAAACTAAGCAGGATTAATTTGTTAAATTGGGGAATACAAAAATTACAAAGCCAAAAACAGGAGGTTTTCATTATGCGTCCCCTTGGATTCGTTGACGGTAAAATTATTGATCTTAGTGAAAATGTTGTGCCTATGGAAGACCGCGGCCATCAATTTGGTGATGGTATATATGAAGTCACCAAAGTTTATAATGGCAGATGCTTTGCACTTAAAAGACATATGGATAGAGCTTATCGTTCGTTGCGCGAGCTTAGAATACCAATCGTTTATACTTACGAAGAACTAGAAGAAATGCACAACTTATTGATAAAAGAAAGCGGAATCACCGAAGGTGGAATATACCTGCAGATTACACGCGGAGTTGCACCTAGAGCTCATGGATTCCCTGAACATGTAGTGCCGCGCCTTACAATGTCAATTCGACCAGCCTCTTCAAACGCTAATTTGCTTGAAAACGGAGTTAAAGGTCTGCTGATAGCAGATGAACGCTGGCTGCGCTGTGATATTAAATCACTAAACTTATTAGGTAATATTCTAGGCAAGCAGCGTGCGCAAGAAGCAGGTTGCTATGAAGCAATTCAAATACGAAATGATGTTATTACAGAAGGTACCAGCAGTAATTTCTTCATTATAAAAGACGGTATTCTCTGGACACATCCTGTTTCCAATTTGATACTTAAAGGAATTACTCGTTCGATAATTATTGAAGAGATTGCTCCGGCCTTAGATCTTACAATTTTAGAAAAAACTTTTACACCTGACTTTGCCAAAAAAGCAGATGAGGCCTTTGTCTCTGGCACTACTTCTGAAATAATGCCGATACTAAGCCTTGACGGTATTAGAATCGGAAATGGGGATGTAGGTCCTATAACACGCCGACTGCAGCAAGCTTATAACGAAATTATTGACAAAGAGTGCGGTCGTAAACAATAATACAGCTTTTTGTTAAATCAGTATATAAAACCAGACTCGGAGAGAACTAATCTCGAGTCTGGTTTTAATATTTATTCAGTTGACTGAGCCAATAGATTATGGTACTATTTCTGAATAAACTCACCATGAAAGGATGGTTCTATATGACTCCAGAAATTATTGCACGGATAAATGAACTTGCAAAAAAACAGCGAGAGTGTGGATTGAATCATCAAGAATGCGCTGAACAAGCCAAACTTCGCCGTATATATATTGACAACATAAAAAATCAACTCAGAATTAATTTGGATTGTGTAAAAATAGTTCCAGAGTCAAGCCCTAATTAAGCAGGCTTTGTATGGAAGTTAAATGTGATAATCGTCAGACCTTGTCCTATTTGTGGTTATTAACGGGTGGTCATTTTCTCAGTGATTTCTATGCGAACTTCTTGCCTGCACTGCTGCCTGTAGTAATTTCTAATCTAGGTATATCATTAACAGTAAGCGGACTTTTAGTTATGGTGTTTGCAATAACTTCGAGTATGCTTCAACCAGTTTTCGGCTATTTTGTTGATAAGAGCGGCTATACATGGCTTATATTAACTACATTGCCGATAAGTGCAGTTTTTATTTGTTTTGGCGCCTTATCTAGTACCCCAGTAATGCTGTTTAGTTCTGTTGCCCTCGCGGGATTAGCAACATCATTATTTCATCCGCTGGGTTCAAGCCTTATCGGCCGGACTACTAACCACAGCAATAAGAGCATTTCTATGTCCATTTTTGTCGGTGGCGGCAATTTAGGATATGCACTTGCTCCGGTTATAGTTATTTACCTAATAGCTAGTTATGGAATAGAGTATTTGCCTTGGTTAGTTTTGCCTAGTATAGTAATTACCACTGCCTACTATATAACTGGTCTGCACAAAGTTAATTTAACAATTAATCGCGAATCTTTTACCAATGACGAACGGTGGTATAAGTCAAAAAGCATAATAAAACTTAACCTTGTAATGGCTCTTAGGTCCTGGCCCCAAGTTGCTATTCCTACATTCTTGCCTGTGATGCTTTCGCTACAAGGTTATGAACCAACTCTTGCGGGAAACATGCTAACCATCTTTTTACTAAGCGGAGCTATTGGCGGGCTTATCGGTGGTTATTGTGGCGATAAATTCGGCTATAAAAATTGCATAATAGGCGCTTTAATATTTGGATTGATTCCAACCTATATGTTCTTATCAACGGAAGGACTACACTGGATTATATGGATTTCGTTAGGATTATGTGGTGCTGCTTTGCAGAGCATGGTGCCTTCTTCAATTATATGGGCCCAGCATATTATGCCTAAAAATGCAGCAATGGCTTCTGGCATGATGCTGGGGCTTTCATTTGGACTCGGAGGAGTTGGAACTGCTGTTACTGGAATTCTTGCTGATCTCATCGGACTTAAACTGGCACTGCTGGCAACATTAGTTCCGCTGATTATTTCAATCCCAATAGCATTTAGTATACCTGTAAATGAACATCATCTAGTAAATACTAAGTCTTGCTAAATAAAATGCCATTGGCTGACGCCAATGGCATTTTATTTAGCAAAAATTTATACAGCTTTTTATCTTGGCTCGTAAGTCTGACAATCAGTGTCCTGTTCTAATGAAGCATTAGCGCCCATTACGTCAATTCTGGCTGCATCACAAAGATTGTTATGGTGCCAATATTTACAGTTACTTACAAAACATTCAACAGTTGGTGTCACTTGAGTTCCGCTCAAAAAAGCAGCAGAGACCATACCGCCAACATTCGCATTGTGAAGCGCACCTACCATATCACCAACTGTTTTACGAGCGTGAAAGGATTTGCATAAGGTATC
Source organism: Dendrosporobacter sp. 1207_IL3150 (assembly GCF_036763085.1). NCBI lineage: Bacteria > Bacillati > Bacillota > Negativicutes > Selenomonadales > Sporomusaceae > Dendrosporobacter > Dendrosporobacter sp. 1207_IL3150. Next base: position 24,255 of record NZ_JBAIYU010000009.1, on the reverse strand, counting down.
TGCCGAAGTTGATGATTCACTTGAAGTCTGATCGTTATAAATACTAATTTTGGCAGCCATACACTGATCGCCAGGCATATAGTGTGTGCATTGATCAACTGTACATTTTACCAAAGGATTAGCTGTTGCCATAATATCACCCCTAATTTTTTTTTTTAGTTTCTTCTAAAATGAATCGAATTATCCATTAAATATTTACCATTTCTAAAGCAACTCTCAAATCATAATGACAATTTGGACAGTACAATAAATGCACACATTGCTTGACTGGCGTCTGATAAGGACCGTATATGCTATCACGACTCATATACGGGCTATATGGACCGTAATAATTTTCGATTGCACCTCCATCAGTCATTTGCTGGTTACATATAGGACATATTTTATCAAGTGGCTGCAACGCATTACATAATGGACACACCATTTCCACCTTTTTCACCTCTATATAGTTCAAGCACTACTACTTGCACTAAAGCATACTATATAACAGAATGCCTTTACTATTGGGGGTCGGTAATATGCTTGCGCTTAATAACATCCTTGACATGGCAAGTATTATATTAGGATTTACAATTTTTATTATTATGTGGTTTGACACTACGCAAAATAACAGGAACAAACTTAAAGCAGCTAGCATAGCAATATTGTTTGCAGCTATTCTCGACTTAATTCATCTTATGTCATATACAGAGATGTTAAAGCCGATTAGCGATTTCATGGACAAAAACTGTGTTTCACTTTTCGCATTAGCAAGAATTGTCTGGTCTTGCGCTCTCCTTTATGCTGTTTACCTTCCTGCCAAACGAAACGGCTACCAAAACTCTTCTATAATCTACACTATCATAATAATTTTACTGATATTAATGGCGAACATTGCTTTCAGCTCAGATAATTGGTCTTTTTATCTTATCAATAGTTACAACCATCCACTATTAAAGACCGTCTTACTAGCCGCACTATTACCTGATATTGCTGCTTTAATGATTTTACGTAAAAATTACGTGAGCTATATTACCGCAAATAAGCTACAGATTGCGCTGTTATTTGATATGTTAACTAACATAGGTTTTGCAATAAATGTTCATATACCCTTTGATCTAGGTTTTTCAGTTCATATCTTTAAATTTTTAGCCTCCTGTTTCATGCTTCAAGCAGTATTTAGGCTGGTTGTAAGATATCCTTATGAACAATTAGTAAAACTGACAGAGCGTTTAGAAGATTTAGTTGCAAAGAATGCCACTCTTTACAAAGAGTCTGAAAAGCAAAGAAATCTAGTCGAAAATGCGTTAGCTAAAATAGGTGCAATTATATCTTCCCAACTTGACTTACGGGATACTCTCGACGCTATAGCAGATATGGTTGCAGATATGATGAACTCAAGCCAAAGTGTAATTGCCCTAATTACAAATGATCAATCACAATTACAGGTTGTTGCTACCTACGGCATTAATACACCGCCTTCTATTCTGCCGCTTAAGCAAAGTCTTGGCGGTAAAGTGATTGAGGAGAATAGAGCACTTTTTTTAAGTGATTTATCCTCATATCCTGATATTTTTCGCCCTCAGTTAATATTCTCTAGCATTCGTTCAATTATAGCTGCTCCTTTAATTAATGACGGACACATAATAGGAGTTATCGAAGTCTACTCGAGTGAAAGTGCTTCATATGAGCAGCATGATGCGCTATTTCTTACCGCACTAGGTCATCATGCAGGTGCAGCTATAGCTAGCGCCATGTTGTTTGAAGAAACGAAGCTTCGGCTAGAGGAAGAAAAATTTTTATCCGAAATAGCTCAAGCATCAGCATCATCTATTGATACTGATACCATAATTGAACAATGTACCAGACATGCAGTCAAAGCCATGAACGGAAACGTTGGGATAGGTCTACTATTGAGTGATAATCGAGATTTTTATAAAGTAGCAGCATCAATAAATTTTTCCTGTAAACTTCCTGATTTTTCTCTAAGTGACTTTCCTAAACTTGCCGCTCTAGTCGGAGGGTTAAAACCAGTAACAGCCTCAGCCGATGTCTTTGAACCACTTACTCATTCATGTGATAAAATTGATATCCGTCATTTAATGGTATTACCACTGGCAGTTGATGAGCGCTTACTCGGGTTTATTATAATAGGTTGGCAAAGATTTATATCACCTGAAAGGTTAAAACGAGTTTCCTTTGCTAAAATTATGGCTCAGCAAATCGCGTTAGGATTAGAAAAAGCTCATTTATATAATCAAGTTAAATCCATGGCTTTATCTGACGGTTTAACAGGCTTGGCTAATCGTCGAAATTTCGATATGTTTTTAAAGACTGAACTTAGGAGAGCGGCATCATTAAAGCGTCCGCTAAGCCTAATTATGTTAGATCTTGATAAATTTAAAAACTATAATGACACATACGGACATTTAATAGGAGATAAGTTGCTTGCCCAAATTGGGCAAATCTTGCACCATAATGTTCGCAATATAGATTTGCCTGCACGTTATGGCGGCGAAGAATTCAGCATCATTCTACCTGAATGCAGTTGTGCAGAAGCAACAGTTGTAGCGGAAAAGCTTCGTGAAATAATCGAAACGAGTAACTGCCCTGATAATCTAGGTACTTTTACTGCTAAGATAACTGCAAGTATGGGTGTAACAACATATGACCCAGCTCTAATAAGCTGTCCACCTGATACTGAGAAGATTATTTCTGTTGCTGATAAAGCATTGTACCAGGCTAAGCAGCAAGGACGTAATCGGGTAATAAGCACAACAATTTTAGATTAATGAAAATCAAACATCTGTTGCAAACATGCTACAGATGTTTGATTTTTTCTAGTATTTTATAGCAAATTCCAATTCAGGTAGGTTATAATTTATTAAAAGATTCATAATTAATAATTTTATCTGCCATCAGGAACAATACTACAATTGGACTTCATTTAATTAACTCAATATTTGATACTGGGATATATTTTTCTAGTGAGGTGTCTTTAATGTCTACAAATAATACACTCGATATTAAACCCCGTATTCTGTATCGTATAGCTAAAGCTGCTTGGGAAGGTAAACTTATGGAGCAGCGTGAAGAAATTTGTCAACTTGTTCATGATGAATTTAAAAACAACGTTGATCGCAGGTATGTTGCTAACCAAATTCGTCTTGCAATGGGACTGCCTATGCATGACTCGGATTCCGTAATAAACGATTTTGACAATGAAGCTCTAATGGGTATGGGTAATGAACCAGTAATTATTGCCGACCCAGCATCGTGCAAGCTCTGTCCTGAAGGTGATCGTGCATGTCAGAACGCATGTCCCTTTGATGCGATTAATCACGATACATATGGAAAAGTATCAATTGACTATGACAAATGCATGGGCGAAGGTCATTGTGTGCAAGCCTGCAGTTTTGGTGCACTTTCAGAAAAGACACAGTTTGTCCCTTTAATAAATCTACTGCGTCAAAACTCTCATCCAGTATATGCTTCAGTTGCACCAGCTTTTGCTGGCCAATTTGGAGAAAACGTTACTGCAGGAAAACTTAGGTCGGCATTGATCAATCTTGGCTTTGTTGATATGGTCGAAACAGCTTTATACGCTGACCTCATAACTATGAAAGAAGCATTTGAATTTGATGATCATGTAAAAACAGAAGAGGACTTTTTATTGACAAGTTGCTGCTGCCCTGTTTGGATTAAACTTATCGAGAATAAATTTCCCGAACTGATAGAGCATATATCTCCAACAGTTTCACCAATGATTGCTTCTGCTCGAGTTATAAAAGCCTTTAATTCTGAAGCGAAAGTAGTGTTTATCGGTCCATGCGTGGCAAAAAAATCTGAAGCGATGCTTCCTGATTTAAAGGGATCAATAGACTTTGTACTTACCTTTCAAGAACTAGCTACAATATTCGAAGCAGCAGAAATTCACCCTGAAGACCAAGCTGATGAAGAATCCTCACATGCTTCTTTAAGCGGCAGAATATATGCTCACACTGGTGGAGTAAGTAAAGCTGTTGAGAAGACTCTAAACAAACTGGTTCCTAATCGGGTCCATAAGCTAAAGGCCTTATGTGTCGACGGTATACCTGATTGTCAGCAGGTACTTAGTCGTATACAAAATGGCAATATTGGTGCAAATTTCATTGAGGGAATGGCTTGCAAGGGCGGTTGTGTTGGTGGACCAGGACGAATAATTAATGCTAGTGATGGTAAACAATATGTCGTAGAGTATGGGGACAAAGCTACTGCCGAAACTCCGGTCGAAAACCCACAAGTTTACGCTATACTAGCTAGGTTAGGTCAGGAGTCCCAAGAACTTATTCTTACTGGTGAAAGTCCAATGGCAAAACTGCTTGCCAGAAAACTAAAATAGGAAATTATTGCCACATAAAGTATACATGTTAAATTTATCACAATATTAATGTGCACTGATTGACAAAAGTGGCATAAATAACTATAATTAAAACTGTTTGGTAAAGCCGATATTTTAACCTGTAAAATTCGCAATTCACTGAATTTGCGTCATATTTTGGGGTATTAGTCGGTATTATATTATCTAAATTGATCTACATAAACTAGGAGGAGATTACTTAATGGCCAAGAATCCGGTTAAAATTATGGAAACAGTGCTACGTGACGGTCATCAGTCTCTAGCTGCTACTCGTATGCGTATCACTGATATGGTCCCTCAGCTGCAAGCACTTGACGAAGCTGGCTACTGGGCAATTGAAGCTTGGGGCGGTGCTACATTTGACAGCTGTCTTCGCTTCTTGAACGAAGATCCTTGGGAGCGTCTAAAATTCCTGAAAAAGAACCTTAAAACTCCTATCTCCATGCTTCTTAGAGGCCAAAACATTCTTGGTTACAACCACTACGCTGACGACGTTGTTGAAATGTTCGTTAAGAAAATGGTTGAGCATGGTATCGGCGTTATTCGTGTATTCGATGCATTAAATGACGTTCGTAACCTTGAAGTTTCAATCAAAGCTGGTCTTGAAGCTGGCGCACACGTACAAGGTGTTTGCGTATACACAATCAGCCCATACCACACTAAAGAAAGCTATCTGAAGCTTGCACATGATCTTGAGGACAGAGGAGTTCACTCCATTTGTATCAAGGACATGTCCGGTCTATTAGCTCCATATGTAGCTTATGATCTAGTTAAAGCTATGAAAGCTGAAATTAAAGTTCCAATTCAGTTACATACTCACTATACAAGCGGCTTCGGTTCAATGACTTACCTTAAAGCAATTGAAGCAGGCGTTGATACAGTTGACTGCGCATTGTCACCATTTGCACTTGGTACTTCACAGCCTTGTACCGAAACTATGATCGCTGCTCTTGAAGGCACTGATCGTGATACTGGTATCGACCGCAAAAAACTTAAGCCTATCGCTATTCACTTTGGCGAAGTTAAGAAAAGCCTTGCTGAGGACTTCAAGCTTAAAACTTACTTCGACGTTGATACTAACGTTCTTGATTTCCAAATTCCTGGCGGTATGCTTTCAAATCTGTACAACCAGCTTAGAGAGCAAGGTATGGAAGACAAATATCAAGAGCTTCTTGAAGAAATGCCACGCGTACGTGCTGACCTTGGATACCCTCCATTGGTTACACCTACTAGCCAAATCGTTGGTTCCATGGCTACTTTCAATGTTATGCTTGGCGAACGTTACAAAATTGTTCCTCGCGAAGTTAAGGACTTGGCTCGTGGTAAATACGGCCGTACTCCTCTACCTGTTGCTGAAGAAGTTCGTGAGAAAATCATTGGCAGCGATCCAATCATTGAGCATCGCCCAGCTGATGACATTGCTCCACAACTTGAAACTCTTAAAGCACAACTTGCTGAAAAAGGATATCCAAACGCTTCTATCGAAGACGTGTTATCCTATGCAGTATTCCCAGAAGTTGCTTTGGAATTCTTCAAAAAGAACCGTTAATAATATTGCACCCATGCCTAGCATGGGTGCTTTTATTTTGTATTTTGATTAAAGAAAAAGCTTGATTCTATCTTTTCGATAAAATCAAGCTTTTAAAATTATTTGTGGAAACAAGATTTACCAATAAATTCACGTAAAATTGAATTTAATGGAACCTCATCCTCGTTAGCAATTGAATCAAAATAAGATAGGAACTTTAGTAGGCGTGTTGCCTCCGAGTATTCGGGATCAGCATTTGTAACCTTTTCTAGTAATGGTTCCGCATACTTCTTCAAAACCGATAGCTCGTAAAGTAATGCTGAGTTGAACATTATATCAGCTTCTTCTTGAAACGGAAAAATATTTCGCTCTTCGCCTCTTCGTACTGACGGCCAAATCTTGAGTGATTTTATAGCATTATGTCCTCTAAACTGATTGTCCCTCACAATGCGTCTTATCAATCGAGTATCCGTTGTCGGAATACGATTATGGTTATCAATCGAGAGCTGAGTTAGAGCACTTATATAAATCTTAACTTTATGATCGCGTGATACAGCACTAGTAAGTCTTTCATTTAAACCGTGAATGCCTTCAATTATTAGCGGCTGATCCGGATCGACTTTAATTCTATTACCTCGAAATTCCCGCTGTCCTGTTAAAAAATTATAGTAAGGTATTTCAACTTCCTGACCGGCTAAAAGGTTTGTTAAGTGTTCATTAAAAAGCTCAAGATCAATTGCTTCAATTGCCTCAAAATCATACTCACCTTTTTCATCTCGCGGAGTATGAGCACGGTCAACAAAATAATCATCCAAAGAAATAGGAACTGGACGGACTCCATTTACCCTTAAATGAATTCCTAAGCGCTGCGCGAAAGTTGTCTTACCAGAAGATGACGGGCCTGCAACCAGTATTACCCTTACTTCCTTGCGATGTTCTGAGATAAAATCTGCTATTTGAGCTATTTTTTTCTCATGAAGAGCCTCTGCAACTCTTACAATATCTATAAACTCATCTTTTTGCACATGATTATTAAGCGTGGCAACGTAACCACAGCCTAATATGTCTCCCCATCTTTCGGCTTCGGCAAATATTTCTGCCAGTTTTGGCTGCTCTACGTAAGCTGGGATACTATCAGGCCGGTCTTTTTCAGGGAAGCGCAGTATTAAGCCTGGCTTAAAGTATTTAAGTTCAAAGACAGATAAGTATCCTGTGCTCGGCACCATTGTTCCGTATAAGTAATCGTATATTTGGCCGCAGTAATATAATGTTACCTTATCCCGCTTAAGCTGTTTAAGCAAATTGACCTTTTCGTAATGCCCAGCTTTCTCAAATAAGTCAACCGCTTCTTCTATTGGAACCACCTTTTTAATAATCGGGCGATCTTCTGCCACAATTTGCTTCATACGTTCTTGAATTTTGTTTACATCATCTTCTGTAAGACTTCTGCCTAGATATACCTCACAATACAGCCCCTTGCTTAATGAGTGCTCTACCGTTACTTCACTCTTAGAGAAAACTTCCTCAATGGCAGTTATCATAACGAAAGTTAAAGAACGCTGATAAGCCTTAATTCCTTCGTCAGTATGTAAATCTAAAAATTCAATCGTACAGTTTTCTTCAATAGTTGCCTGCAAATCTTTAACAGTATTATTTACTTTAGCTGCTACTATTAATGTAGAATATAGTTCCTGCATTTCTCTAGCAATTTCAACTATAGAAGAACCATAAGGATAGTTTCTCTTCTCTCCATTAGGAAATTGCACTATAACCATATTTTCCATTCGTTATGCCTCCATTACCCCTGAAATCCTGTTAAGCGCAATTATCAATTATTCGTATGAATACTATATGCTTTTAAAGCAACTATTTATGATGAAGAAATATATGTCAATTAAGGTATAAAATCAATTTGCTTAGAATAAGGAGATTATTTTATAACCGATAGCGCTTACAAGTGCAGTACAAGGAATAGTTAAAATCCAAGCAATTAGCATTTGCTGAGCAACTCCCCAGCGCACAGCATTAACACGTTTAGCCGTTCCAACACCCATAATTGAACCTGATACAACATGTGTCGTACTTACTGGTAAATGTAATAAAGTAGCTGTAAATATTACAATAGCCGAGTTTAGATCTGCTGCAAAACCGCTAATAGGCTCAAGTTTGAAAATCTTGCCACCCATTGTCTTTATAATTCGCCAGCCGCCTGCTGCGGTACCAAGGCCCATAGCTAATGCCGCTGATAATTTAACCCAAGTCGGAACCTCTAGGGTAGTCAAATAACCTCCGCTGACTAGCGCTAAAGTTATAATACCCATAGCTTTTTGAGCATCATTAGAACCATGAGAAAACGACATCATCGCGGCAGATAGTATCTGCATTCTTTTAAATTTGGAATTGATATTTGACGGCGACATTCGCCCAAATATCCAGAAAAGTGCAATCATTATTATAAGTCCTGACAGCATCGCCAATACAGGCGATATTACAAGTGATAATACAATTTTAATGATGCCTTGCATCTTAAGACCATTAATCCCAATTGAAGCTAGAACAGCCCCTACAACACCGCCAACAAGAGCGTGTGACGAACTGCTTGGTATCCCGTACCACCATGTTAACAAGTTCCAAAATATCGCTCCAATAAGTGCAGCAATAATAACTTGCTGGTTTATCATTTGAGCAGATTTAACTAAATCTCCTCCAATGGTCTTAGCAACACCCGTACTATACATGGCACCTAGAAAGTTTAAACTAGCAGCCATCCAAACTGCAACCCTTGGGGGAAGTGCTCTAGTTGATACAGACGTAGCTATAGCATTAGCCGTATCATGAAATCCGTTAATATAATCAAAAGCTAAAGCTAGTACAACGACAGTAATTATTAATAACTCAGGCATATTTCATTACCACACCCCGTAACAAGTCTGCTAGATCTTCACAATGATCTAAAGTATCCTCTAGATATTCTAATACTTCTTTCCACTTAATTATTTCAATTGGATCTGGGCAAGAAGTAAATAGATTAGCAACTTCTTGACGATAAATCCGATCCCCTTCGCTCTCAAGAACTGTAATTTTACGTGTATGGTCCAGAATTTTATTCTGGTTACCTTTAATATTTCTAAGCAAGTCAAATGCCTTTACAAGCTCCTCAGTACAGTCCACAAGTAAGCGAGTCAACTCGACTGCTCCAGGACTTGGCTGACCAGTACGGTATAACAGCATTCTCTCAACTGTTCCTTGCAAAAAATCCACTCCGTCATCTAGAAGCGTAGCCATTGCATAGATATCTTCCCTGTCAAGCGGGGTAATAAATGTTTGGTTAAGCTTGTCGATAATTGCATCATTTACATCATCTGCGGCATGTTCTAGATTAGATACCTGCATCATTTTCTCTTCGATTTTGGTATAGTCATCTACAACTTCTTTGAGCACAATAGCGCCATCCCTTAGTAAGCGGGCACTTTCAGCAAATAACTTAAAAAATTCATCTTCTTTTGGTTTTAAACAAAACATACCTAACCTCCAAATTGCGTTTTAGTATCTTATAGAAAGTTTTTATGCATACAAAATTACTATATCACCAATATATAAATAATACAATAACTATAAAAAAGTGAGAAAGAATGATAAATTTCGTCATTCTTCCTCATTTTTCTATCTATGCTTCAATAACATCTTAAAAAGTCGATATCCAACTATTGATAAAGGAGCTCTTCTAATAGCAAAGCGTATACCCCAAATGAAAACTAAAATTGCACTCAGAATATGGAGCAGCCAAACACCTGCTCCAACAGACTCATTTCGTGAAAATATATTTTTTTTGCGTCGACAACCCATATTTATCACCGCCTTCCTGAATTATTATCCCCAGGAGTTGGACTGCTTAATAATGGGTAATTTATGTAAAATATTTTCGGTCTCTATGATAATAGGTAAGACAAAAAAGGAGAAAGACTTCACTTGCTAATTCAAAATAGAGCAAGAAAAGTCTTTCTATTCAATATCTTATTTTCCAACTGCTTGAATAGCTCTTTGCACCTTATCTGCCATACCAGTAATCTTAGTTGATGGAACTGCACAAACAGCAATTCGTACACCTTTTGCTAATGGTACTGCATATATCAATTCATCATGAAGTTTATCGCAAACAGCATCAGGATCATTAGCAGGAATGGTTAAAAAGAAACCAGCTCGGTATGGAAGCATATCTAAACCAGACGCTTGCGCCTCCCGCATAAATATATCGGCACGATTGCGGATAAGTTGGTAGAATGAGTTTCTCTCATTTTCAACTTGAGCTAATAAAGCTTTGTCATTATACACAGTTGCTAATAAACTCATAGCACCACGATTTATATTTGACCAGGTTGCTCTGCTTGTGAATTGGTTTATATTAACAAATTCACGCATAACTTCTTTATCGGAAGACACGCCTATCATAGCGCCGGTGCGCTGACCATACATAGTGTAACCTTTAGACATACTAAAAGCTAATATAGTTAGAATATTCGATGGTAATTCGCCAAACTTCTTGAGGAAGGTTCTGCAAGAATTTTTTTCACCAGCAAAATCAAGATATGCAATATCAACTAATAGTACAATGCGTTTTTGGGTGTTTTTAGCTTGTTCCTTACAAACTTGGATAACTTGATCCCATTCACTGTCCGTTAAACTATATCCTGTAGGATTATGTGCGGGTGCATTTAAGATAACAATAAGATTATCCTGCTTTTCGAGCAGGCTGCTTACTTTATCAGCAAAAGAATTTATGTTGAAGTTAAGTTTTTCGTCAAACAGTACGAAAGTATCTAGCTTACGAAGTGCGTCTTCACAGAGCACCTCATACGGTCCCCAGTACCAGTCTGAAGTAATTACTGTATCGCCAATTTCAGAGTAATTCCAGATTGCATGATGAAGCACGCCTGAGCCGCCAGCTGTGGCAACAGCATCAATATAAGCGTCAGGTTTATTATCCGCAAAAGTAAGATTCACGGCAGCTTCTAAAAAACTTGGAAGGCCGGCTATTGGTGCATAACTAATTATTTCATTTATTGGTAAGTTACGCAGTACTTTTTCAACTGTTGGGATGCAAGCTAATGTTTCTTGATCGTCCATAAATGCGCCAATTGTAGCATTTACAACTTTATCCTTACCATATTTTGCGGTAGCTTGAGCAGCAGCACCGCTTGCACCGAAAATTTTATCTGTGGCAAATTTGCCCTTAGCATGTGATGCAGCAAGACTAAAAGTCATGCTTTCCCCCCCTTTATATCGTAATCGCTTAAATAGCGATTGTGATCGGTTAGTATTAGACACAATATACTTATATTTGTTATAAACTTCTAATCTCCTGCCATGAACTAAAGTATACACAGTTTTTAGTGATAATTGTAAATTCAGTAAATTATGTAAATAAAGGGTGATCTTTATCATTATTTCCCGGGCAATCGACAAAAATTATCACTATGGATACATTTTATGCAATAATCTTGGAAATGGTATTGTTTCCCTAACATGATCCAAGCCACATAACCATGCAACAGTTCTCTCAATGCCTAAACCAAAGCCAGCATGAGGGACTGACCCAAATCTACGAAGATCTACATACCATTCAAATGCTTCCATCGGCAACTTATGCTCTTTTATTCTTTCAACAAGCAGATCAAGATCGTCCAACCTCTGACCACCGCCGATGATTTCACCATAACCCTCTGGAGCCAGCAAATCAGCACCTAACGCGACTTTAGGATTATCAGGGTCGGGCTTCATATAAAATGCTTTAATTTCAGTTGGATATCGATGTACAAATACTGGAGCATTAAAATGATTAGATATAAGTGTTTCGTGAGGAGCACCAAAATCGTCTCCCCATATAAATTCCTCGCCAGCTTTCTTTAGAATTTCAACAGCTTCTGTATAACTTATGCGTGGAAATGGCAGCTTGATATTTTCTAGTTTCGTTAAATCACGCTCTAGTATACGCAGCTCGTTTGCACATCTTTTTAGAATTCTTTGAATTACATAATATATCATTTCCTCTTGAACTTTTATATTCTCATCCATGTCACAGTAGGCCATTTCAGCTTCTACCATCCAAAACTCCATGAGATGACGGCGAGTTTTAGACTTCTCTGCTCTAAAGGTTGGACCAAAACAATAAATTCTTCCAAGCGCTAAAGCTGTCGCTTCATTATATAACTGACCACTTTGTGATAAAAATCCTTTTTCTCCATGATAATCAAGTTCAAATAACGTAGTCGTTCCTTCGCATGCCGCTGGAGTAATTATGGGTGCATCGGCTAATACAAAATCGCGCTCATAAAAAAAATCACGAATTGCATGCTCAATTTCTGACCTCACACGTAAAATAGCAACCTGTTTGGGGGCACGAATCCAAAGATGCCTGTGTTCTGCTAAAAATTCCACACCATGTTCTTTATGTGTAATTGGATAATCATGAGCAATACTAACTATTTCCAGTCCTGTTACTTGCATTTCAAAACCGCCGACAGAACGGGGCTCTTCTCTTACTATACCTGTTACCTTAATAGCACTTTCCTGAGTTAGTTTTTTTGCATCTGCAAAAACCTCTTCGCCTACTTCTTTCTTAACTGTCACGCCCTGCATTAAACCGCTGCCATCTCTAACAATTAAAAAAGCTATCTTCCCTGATGAACGAATATTGTAAAGCCATCCTTCAGTCGCAACTTGCTGCCCTACGTGGTTTTTTAGGTTTTTAATTAATACCTTTTCCAAAATTATCCCCTCCTAATATCCATATATCCCTCGCTTTTAGCGATAGTTTAACCACTTAAAATAATACCTATTGCTGCTATCGAAAATACTTCACTGCACTGAGACTGGCAATTAGATGCTCTGTAATGAAAAACAATAACCATTCTTTCATTTATTTCTTAATTAATTCAAATATTCCTTTTAACCTTTTTACTCAAAAATTAAAGCAGGCCATAATAGGCCTGCTAAGAGGGTTCCGTAAAACTGATTACTTATTTACCAGCAAATTTTGATTCTTGAGCCTGGATCATTTTGCGTACCATTTGACCACCTACGCGTCCGTTGTCAGCTGAAGTTAATGCACCTTTATAGGTGTTGTTGTAATCCTTCAAGCCGATTTCAGCCGCTGTTTCTTCTTTTAAACGATTAAGAGCTTCTTGTGCTGCAGGATTAACAGGTTTTCTGCTTCTTGACATACGCAAAACCTCCGTTTAAATAATTTTTTTGTGGTATCTGATAATAGAATGCCACAACATAAAAAAGTTGATACCTTGAAAATTTTGGTCAAAAAAAACGGCTCTTTACAGAGCCGCTTAAGTGCGTGTGTGTGCAAATATTTTACTGGATCTTAACTTAGAAGTTAACGGAGAAAGTGATATCAGTGAATTTTTTGTCGCTGCTGCCAGCATTATTTTCAGCAATATCTTGTTTAATATTTAAAGTCGAGTTGTCTGAAACTTTGTAGTTTGCCGCTACACGGAAACCTTTAGAATCATTAAATTGTGAATCTGTTGAATATCCAGTTACTGCTCCATCTTCGATATTTCTGTAGGAAACAGCATAGTCGAAATCACCTTTTTTTACTGCTTCGCCTACTTTTAATTCAGCAATGTAGCCGTCGTTCTTATCTGTAGTGTTTTTTACATATTCAACATTAAGCACTGTATTTTCCGCTACTTTAGTATCAAAATTAATTCCATAGAATTTTGTGTCATCTAGTTTAAGATAGTTAGCACCAACATTTACATTACCGAAAGAAGTACCAATTTCAGCTTGAGTAGTCTTGTCATGATTAGCATCTTTACCTGTGAAAGCTGTTATCGCAACATTATCAATACCAGTAGCTACTTGAACACCGTTAAATGCGTCACCATCCATCAACATACCTTTGCCTAACCATAACGATTGACGACCCACTCTGATTTCACTGTCTTTAATAATTGCACCAATATATGCTTGGTCAATAGAAGCATCTACAGTTGCTGCGCCATCGCTTATGCTATATCCACCAGTGTTATAGCGAGCGTGCACATTAAGATTTTCATCAATTGAAGCATCCACGTTTAAACGAAAACGGCTGGAAAGGTCGCTGCCGGAGTCTTTGTTGATAAACTCGATTTTACTGTCACCAGAGAATGCAGGGGAAGCGAAAACGGAAGCAGTGGAAAGAGTCATTGCTGCAAGTACAGCAGCTGCAAGAATTTTCTTTTTCATTTCTTCTACTCCTCAGTTTTAGATTTTTAGGATTATTTGAAACAGATTTTGTAAATTTCCCTGTTTCAGTTACTGAGAAGTCTTTTGTTATGAGTGTCCACGTTTCCTCATACCTATTACACTTCTTTCACCGAATACAAGTTATTTCTTATTTCGCATCTAGCCGAGCCAATCCCTAAAACTCAAGCGATACGGCAATAAGTATATTCTGTTATGCTAAAGTAATTCTGCTAAGTTTACATAATTCCTGCATCATGTAATGTAAATAAGCCCGCCAATTACTGGCAGGCTTATTATTTTAGTATATTACTCTTTGTTTTATGTAAATAAAATGGATCCAGTTTAAGCGTCTACTATTTGATACCTCAACTAAGGCTAGGAGAATAGATTATTAAAATAGTAAGTGAGCGCCAGCGTTGTAGCGTTAACAATTTATTCTCCTAGCCACCTATCTAGCCAAAAAAAAGAATAAAAAAGCATCCTCGGAAGAAGATGCTTTAAAATATTCATTATCTATTGTGGAAAGAACTTCTCATGTATGGCATTTACCGCTTCTTTGACCTGACTTCCTTTTATTAGGCAAGAAATACTAATCTCAGAAGTGCTGATAACCTCAATATTAACGCCTGAGCTCGACAATGCACCAAACATAGCAGCAGCAATGCCAGGGCTGCCAAACATTCCGGCGCCTACTACCGATACCTTGGCAACATCTTCGTCAACGCTTACCCCATAAGCCTCAAGCTTCTGTGCTGTTTTTTCAACGATTGACTTAGCTTGGCTTAAATCAGTAGTTGATACTGTGAAAACCATGTCAATTATATCAGTTTCAGAGTTGCGGATACTTTGTACTATCATATCTACGTCAATATTAGCGTCTGCTAAAGCGGAAAATATAGTATAGGCGATACCTGGACGATTAGGTACACCTAAAACAGCTATCTTAGCAACATCGTTATCGTGAGTTACGCCTCTAATAGTAAACTCTTTTTCTTCCACAGTATATTCCTCCCTGATTATTGTCCCGGCTTGCTGCGTAAATGTTGATCTAACATGAATAGGCACACCAAAATGCTTGCCCATCTCTACCGATCTTGGTTGCATAACAACAGCTCCTAAACGAGCCATTTCAAGCATTTCGTTATAAGTTATTTCTCGCATCTTTCTTGCATTTTTAACCACTCGTGGATCGGCTGAATATACTCCATCAACATCAGTGAAAATTTCACAGGAGTCTGCTTTTAGAGCTCCCGCTAAGGCGACAGCAGAAGTATCAGATCCGCCTCTACCGAGTGTAGTTACATCCCCTAAACGATTAATGCCTTGGAAACCTGCTACTACTACAATTTTCCCCTTATCTAATTCTTCCAATACCCGCTTTGGATTAACATCAATAATCTTTCCTTTAGTATGAACATTATTTGAAACTACCCCGGCTTGTGGACCAGTTAAAGAAATCGCAGGCTGTCCTAGGCTATTGAATGCCATTGCTAAAAGAGCAATAGATACTTGCTCACCTGTAGATAACAGCATGTCAATTTCGCGAGTATATACATATGGTTCTGAAGTTATATTTTTAGCCAACGTTATTAAATCGTCAGTTGTGTCCCCCATAGCTGAAACAACTATAACTACTTTGTCTTCCGGCTGTTTATCTTTTAAAATCCGCTGAGCTACAGCCAGTATTTTTTCAGTGGTTGCTACAGAACTACCACCGAATTTTTTCACAATTAGTGCCATTCCCATCCCCCTATAAGAAGCTCATTAGTTTTATTACTATAAATAGATATTCTCCATAAAAACACAAATCCCTCTTACAAGTGGACATACGACAAAAAATTTACATATTACATTGATGAACTAAAAGAGATTATAACACTAAAAAACGACATCCAAACATAAATAGCAAAAATCCCGGCAATTAGCCGGGATTTTTATTACTCTTCTACTTTAATTACTTTGTTGCTTTCCCATAGACCATGAATATTACAATAAGCTGTAGCTAAAAACGTACCTGAAGTTGAAAGTTTCAAAACTGCTTTGCCAAAAGGCTCGGTATATACAGGTCCTTTGTTAGGTCCTTCAGTTGATTCACCATGAACATTAAACTCAAAACATGCTACTTCATACGGAAACTTTCCATTGTCTGGTTTAAAGTATAACTTAATCCAGCGTATATTATGTTCAGTAGTATTAGGATGTGGAATTTCTTTACCCACACATACTTCAACAGTAACCTTCTCTCCAGCTTTAACCGCTTCTGGCGCATCAATTACTGGCACGTGTTTCTCCGCTTTCCAATCGGCACTTTGAATAATATCGGCAATTTTCATGAGAATCAAACCTCCTAATTTGTATCTTCTTTTATTCAATAATTATATTCCACTAATAAGTAGGAATTCCTTTTATTTTATGTTATTTTTTCCTATTTATTACTGAAAATTTTTATATTCAGACTGCGAATAAGCTGAGAAGGTACCTTGCCCCACTCCTCGGGCTGCTCTTGATGCAAAGGCTTTAAATTCAGCATTGTATCTGTTTCGAGTTTACAATTTAATTGGTTTATAGCACTTATTCCATTTTCAGCCTTACATGCATTTACAATATTTTCACGATTAGCTACTATATCAAATAAGCATTCATTTTCAGGTATATTTTTTAACATTCCCCATATATAGAGGCGATCAACTGTAGGAATGTTTGCATATATAGTAGAAACAACCTGCATTATCACTGCTGAACATGCTTCTATGTATTGCTTATGTATTGTCCGCGTTTCTTTATCCGTATATTTTACGCGGCCCGAGGTTAATAATGCACAAACTTGCGTAGGTATTATAGCTTTAGAAGGAAGCCAAACTTGCACTAAAGGAATACTAGAATATATATCAATATCTACTGCAATAGGGAATGGCAGATCTAATTTAGTTAGTACAGTATCAAGTCGTAGGAAGATTGTCGGTACGTCACCTTGAAGCAGTTTCTCTATTAGAGCGATCCTTTCCTGTTCGCTCGTTTCGTGTTGCAATCTTGCGTTTTCAATAAGCTCCCGCTCTTGTTCAGTTCGAGTCTCAACATCAAATCGTGCTTGGGTAACGGCAACTTCTACTGCTTTGTGTCGTTGCTGTATTATTAAAAATAAATTTATTAACAAGGTTATTGAAACTGTACCAGCAGCCCATAAGAACATTGTACTTGTGCTATATATTAAAATAAGAATACTTAAGAAAAAACCCGCAAGCCGAACCGCGACAGGTATAAAATATTTACTTTCGGCAGCTTGTTTTGCATCCTCGATTAAAAAACTAAAATCAGGGACCTGCCGTTCTTTCCATGGTACCTTTACAAGCATTGGTGCATATTCAAATGGCTCATAATTTAACTTACTTAGTTTGGTCAATTTTTCCTCAGCTGAATTATGGCGTTCATATTCTTGTCGCCAACGTTCTGCAGGATCCACATAACGGAAATGGTGCTCTTCAGTTTGGCTGGTATCATTATTCCTCATCGAATTATGAGAACCGCGACTTGGTGGTTTATTAGACATAAAACCCCACCCTTTCTAGTACGATAAAAACAATCATCTTTATTTTAACTAAAATATCGTTTACTGCCCAGCAATTTTTTTGTCGAAAAATTTATAGACATTTCGTGTAATATGTGTTAGATTAAAAATACAAACTATCCTTTAAATTAGTCCTGCGAGACTAAAAAGGTGCACAATAATAAGCTAACTAGTCGTAGCTGACTTATGCCTTTTTAGTCTCTTACTTAGGTAAGAGACTTTTCTATTGTGTACCACATTACAATGAGGGGGCAACGTATATGAGTAATCGAATAATTCAAGTTGAGGACAAACTTCCTCTTCTGCAGACCATTCCACTGAGTCTACAACACCTTTTTGCGATGTTTGGTGCAACAGTTCTTGTTCCTATCCTTTTCAAGGTGAACCCTGCAACTATTTTGTTATTCAACGGTATTGGTACACTTTTGTATATTTTTATTTGTAAAGGTAAAATACCTGCTTATCTAGGTTCCAGTTTTGCGTTTCTTTCCCCTGTTTTTCTAGTATTACCGCAATATGGTTACAATGCAGCTTTGGGTGGCTTCATAGTGGTTGGTGCCATCTTCTCACTTGTTGCACTTAGTCTTAGGGTTATAGGCACAAAATGGATAGATGTAGTCTTTCCACCTGCTGCAATGGGAGCTATTGTTGCTGTTATAGGTCTTGAGTTAGCACCTGTTGCGGCTGACATGGCGGGGCTTACTGCAAAAATTCTTGATCCTAAAGCAGTTACTGTTTCAGTATTTACATTAATAATTACTATACTAGGCTCAGTAGTATTCCGCGGATTTATGGCAATCATCCCAATCCTCGTGGGGGTTATAGGCGGCTACATTTTAGCTTTTACCCTCGGTTTGGTTGATTTATCTGGTATCTCTAAAGCAGCATGGTTTGCAATGCCGACAATTTACAAACCAGAGTTCAACATTAATGCAATAGCAATAATTGCTCCTGCTGCATTGGTCGTTATCGCTGAACATATTGGCCACCTAATCGTTACTGGAAACATCGTTGGACGTGATCTTGCAAAAGATCCTGGATTAGATCGTTCTTTACTTGGAAATGGACTTTCTACCCTTATCTCTGGTTTCTTCGGGTCTACCCCTAATACAACATATGGTGAAAATATCGGGGTTATGGCTATAACTAAAGTTTATAGTGTATGGATCATCGGTGGAGCGGCTGTAATTGCTATAATACTCTCCTTCGTTGGAAAACTTGCCGCTGCTATTCAAAGTATACCTACTCCAGTTATGGGTGGTGTATCCCTGCTGTTGTTCGGTGTAATCGCTGCATCAGGTGTAAGAATGCTTGTTGAATCAAAAGTTGATTATAGCAAATCTCGGAATCTTATCCTAACCTCAGTCGTTTTGATATTAGGAATCAGCGGAGCCAGCATGACAATTGGTACAGTAACAATGAAGGGCATGGCTTTGGCAACCGTAGTATCAATAATGCTCAGCCTCAGTTTCAAATTGCTCGATGTATTGGGTTTATCTAACGATAAATAAAACAACTAAATTAAAATAAAAATTCCGCATTTAGCGGAATTTTTTTATTTTAGTTTAAAAGGCTATGATCGGAAGTTAATAAATTGTAATTCAATACCTAAATCAATTTGTTTGAGCTTTGCAATAACCTGCTGTAAGTCATCCTTATTCTTACCCGCGACCCTTACTTGATCATCCATTATCTGAGGCTGAACTTTTAATTTTGTATCCTTGATAGCAGAGATAACTTCCTTTGCTTTATCCTTGCTAATTCCTTTTTTTATTTTAATGATTTGCCTGACAGTGCCCTGGGATGCAGGTTCAATTTTGCCATAGTCCAGGCTTTTAATTGAAATACCGCGTTTGATTACTTTAGTCTGCAAAATATCTATAATACTATTTAGCTTATATTCATCATCGCCAATAATTTTTATTTCTTCTCCTTCAAAAGCTATCGAAGATTTGCTATTTCTAAAATCAAAACGCTGGCCAATTTCTTTCGCTGTTTGATTAACAGCATTATCTACTTCCTGCATTTCAACTTCAGAAACAATGTCAAATGAACAATCCTTAGCCACTATCGAACCCTCCATTATTTATGTTTTATTGTCACTCTGATGGTCTTGCGGGCTACAAGATAGAAAAAAGCTAAAACTCCACCTACTGTAAAAAAGAATGCTACAGGCTTTACCATAATAATTTCCGATGTAGCCACAAGGCTAAACAAGAGTGCGACCATATATGCGAGAAATAGTTCGCCAAAGCGTGGGCTATTATTACGCGGCGCAATTGTCAGCCACACTAAAAAGCCAACCAAAATGACATAGCTATATTTAGATATTTCCATGTTTTCCTCCTCATAAGCAGTTAAGGCTTATAATTCGGGATAAATAAGATATATTCCTGCAATATTGACTACTTTATAGCTTACATATTAATTCTTATGTACCAACTAACTAATTCCAATTTTATTATTTACAATTTTTTCTTATAATTATAATATTTACAACTTGTAATTTTAATAAACCTTCTAAAAATGTTTACGGACAGTAGCATTATGTCTAGGCAGTTCATATGATGTATCAGGTAGGCACTCCAAAGACTTTTAATTCTATCGAAAATAAAGGGGGATGTTAGTTTTATGGACTGCAAATATCCACATTGGTATCAAGAAGAAAAAATGGAACCGTGCTTCGATTATATGGAAAAAGACATGTGTGAATACTCAGGTCCAAAGGTTCATGCATTTCCAGATGCGACTTTTAGAGATCGTTTATTATGCTTACTAGGTGACGAAATAATCTTCTCTGTAGATGCACGTATATGTGGTCGGGAATCTTTCTGTGGCACATTGTGTTATGTTGGCTGTGATTTCATGATTGTTAACGTTTGCCTTCGCCGCAAGCCTGTTTCTATGCATATTCCTATTTGTATGATTAGATTCTTTGCTCCTTACAAGGGACGGTCATAATCCTTTATTGCCGGCTTCTACACATATAATCCAAACTCGGCATAGGATATAGCAAAAATTCGGGAGGGAATTCTCTTGAGAAAAATTCGCAGCAGAAAGCCTATATCGATTGATTTGGATCATATGAAAACACTACATGAAGAAGCTATTGAACAGCTAGAACTTATGAAGACCACCCTTGAAGCCGCTGAACATGCAAAAGATACTATGCGCGACAACCTCGATAATATGTCAGTCGATCATTGGAATGCATACATGGATGTTTTACACATGATCTGCATGCACGATGATGCTATGAACGCTATCCTAAAAAAATTCGGAATGAAAATGCGTGACGATAGCTTTGAAAATAAGGAGAGGCAGTTTGGAATTAGGCGCTCACTCTTATTGTTCTTGCTTATGGCACTTATCCGACGACATCGCCGTGTAGTATATGTTTATAGCTTACGTGGGGAGCCTATGAACGACTATCTCAAGGATTCTCTAACCATGGAACGGGAACATATGGCTGATTTAATATCCATGATTCACAATTCCTTATAAACTCCTTGATGCCACGAGGGGCGATCTTTTGATCGCTCCTATTTAATTATAAAAAGGATTTATAGTTACAATAGTGGAAAAAATATAAATTACACATATTCAATTACATGCAGCTCTAGGATTCCCGCTTTTATAAAAGCAAGCACCTAAGTCCCTGGATAACTTCGACTAAGATTCAGATCTAAAACTCCACTAAACATAGTCTCGCTTGATAACATTATACAAACAATTTAAGGAGAATTAATGCTTAAACTAGTAGTTCCTCCAAATACCCAACCTCAGTCTATAAAAGACTATTTGCGCCGTCAAGCTGGACTCTCTCTAAGTGCGTGGCGCAAAATAAAGAATAACGGAATACTTACCTTAAACGGCGTTGCTGTTCCGATAACAGCAATAGTATCACCGGGTGATTCAATCGCCTTATCATGGGAAGAAACATGCAATATTGAACCAAAGCATATTCCTCTTGAAATATGCTTTGAAGATGATTTCTTAATGGTAATTAATAAGCCTGCAGGGCTTCTAGTACATCCTACCGTAAAAGAAAATAAAGATACATTAGCAAATGGCGTGTTATTTTACTTTCGCGAACAGGATTTGCCTTATTCCTTCCATCCTGTGCATAGACTCGACAGAAATACTTCTGGACTAATATTGATAGCGAAGTATTCACATATTCAAAATTTACTATCAGCGGATAATATTAAGAACATAAAAAGGATATACACTGCGGTGGTTAGCGGTATACTCGAAAATGATACCGGCGTAATTTCAGATCCCATTGGCCGTAAAACAAGCAGTATTATTGAAAGAGAAGTTCGTGATGATGGTCAGCCTGCGGTTACCTATTACCGTAGATTAGCATCATATAAGAACGCTAACCTGATTGAATTAGAACTGCTTACTGGTAGAACACATCAAATAAGAGTACACCTGTCACATATTGGTCATCCACTCTTAGGCGATGATTTATATGGTGGTTCACAACAACTTATTGGTCGACAAGCTCTTCATGCTAGTAAATTAATATTCGAGCATCCTATAACTAAGAATCCGACTACTGTAACAAGTCCACTTCCTAACGATATAAATTCATTATTAAATCAACTAAGTGACAAATTTGAATAACTTTGCCCGGTTTAGCATATATCTTTTATGGAGGCAAGCTGCCATAATGTGATATAATAATTAAGCTATAGAAATGTTAGGAGGGACCTTAATGCCATTAGTTACTTCGAAAGAAATGTTTAAAAAAGCCTATGAGGGTCAATATGCTATTGGAGCATTCAACGTTAATAATATGGAGATTATTCAGGGTATCGTTGAAGCTGCTAAAGAAGAACAAGCTCCTCTAATTCTTCAGGTTTCAGCGGGAGCTCGCAAATACGCCAATCATACATATTTGATGAAACTTGTTGAAGCAGCACTTGAAGATTCAGGTCTGCCAATCTGCCTACATTTGGACCATGGTGAAGATTTTGAAATTTGTAAAGCCTGTGTTGACGGTGGCTTTAGCTCTGTAATGATTGATGGGTCTAAGCTGCCATTTGAAGAAAACATTGCTCTTACCAAAAAAGTTGTTGAGTATGCGCACGCTCGTGGTGTTGTCGTCGAGGGTGAGCTTGGGCGGTTAGC
Organism: Dendrosporobacter sp. 1207_IL3150; assembly: GCF_036763085.1. Classification (NCBI taxonomy): domain Bacteria; kingdom Bacillati; phylum Bacillota; class Negativicutes; order Selenomonadales; family Sporomusaceae; genus Dendrosporobacter; species Dendrosporobacter sp. 1207_IL3150. Next base: position 1,407 of record NZ_JBAIYU010000009.1, on the reverse strand, counting down.
TGGGGTTGAAGATGCCGTCAAAGTAAGCGCTAAGGATGCGACATACACTGACCCTGACCAAGCCGTTGAATTTGTGCAACGTACTGGTGTTGATTCACTTGCAATTGCAATAGGAACAAGTCACGGCGCATATAAATTTAAAGGTGAACCTAGTCTTGACTTCGATCGTCTTGAGACTATTACAAGACTTCTGCCAAATTTCCCACTGGTACTTCATGGAGCTTCCACAGTATTACCAGAGTTTGTTGCTAAATGTAATGAATTTGGCGGAGAAATTCAAGGAGCACAAGGCGTGCCAGAAGAAATGCTCTTATCAGCTGGGCGGCTTGGTGTTTGTAAAATTAATATTGATACCGATTTGCGTTTAGCTATGACAGCTTCAGTTCGTGAGCATCTTGCAAAACATCCTGGAGATTTCGACCCGCGCCAATACCTAAAACCTGCAAGAGAAGCAATTAAGAATATGGTTAAGCATAAAATCAGCAATGTATTAAACTGCAGTAACCGTTTATAGTATATTAAGACCGAGATATTCTCGGTCTTTTACTTTGTGATAACATACTAAAAAATCTTGTGGAAATACTACTATTGAATCTTTTAATATTGAAAGGAGCTGCGATATGGAAATTAAAAACTTCGACTTTGCAAATCTAACTTCAGAACAAGAATCAATGCTCAAAAACTTTGAGAAAGAATTCAATAGTAAATTTGGAAAAGAACTCTATGTATTAGCCTTCAACAAAAAATAGATATAGCAAAAAGCACTTACCAATGGTAAGTGCTTTTCTAATCAGCAGCTTTCTATCCTCCCAGGCCGTTTCACCTAGCGCAATGCCATCCATGGCGCGCTCGGCACTTGGTCCATCCGGGACCATCGCCAGCCAAGTACTTTCGACGTATACGAGCTTAACTACTGTTGCGATGCTGACTTCGCTAGTTTCCATAACGGAGATAGCTATTTCCTACTTAGTCCATCTCATAGGCGACGGTGATATGGGAACAGGTGGAGCCTTACTTACTACTAAAATAAAAAAGCACTCATCAAGCAATGAGTGCTTTTTAACCGGCATCTACTTATCCTCCCAGGCCGTTTCCAGCCAAGTACTTTCAGCGTATAAGGGCTTAACTACTGTGTTCGGTATGGGAACAGGTGGAACCCCTTAGCTATCGACACCAGATACATCAGGTGATTGTCTCTATTTGAGTACATTCCCTGAAAACTTCACAGAAGATAATTTGCATTTTAGTTTATATAATCGATAACTTGTTATCGATTAGGATTAAGTCAAGCCCTCGACCTATTAGTACCAGTCAGCTGAATCCATTACTGGACTTACACACCTGGCCTATCAACCTTGTCATCTACAAGGGGTCTTACTAGATTACTCTATGAGAGACCTCATCTTA
>NZ_JBAIYU010000008.1:0-13453 GCF_036763085.1 Dendrosporobacter sp. 1207_IL3150 | reverse complement strand
ATGTGCTAAACTCTTACTATCCAGTTGGATGCGCCTCCTTTGTTCAGATTATGCGGTCGGCAAACCTGCATTTATTCTAACAAAGGAGGCTGTTTTTTTCGACGCATAGCTATAAGCTTTTTGGAACTACATGCATAGCATGTGGTATTCGCTTACGCAATAATCAAGCCAAAAATCGCATAATGCCGATTTTTGGCTTGGTAGTTTTAACCATAAAATTATTACCATGTTACAGCGCTGTGTGGGGCTTGTATATCTTTGCAGCTTTATCACTTTCTGCCGCTTGATTAATATTAAAAGCTGCTTCCATAATTTTCTTGGCAATAGGTACTGCTGAAGATGCCCCAAATCCACCCTGCTCAACAATTACAGCTATAGCAATACTTGGATCAGCATACGGACCGTAACAAACAAACCAGCCGTGGTCACTGCCATGAGGATTTTCTGCCGTGCCAGTTTTACCCGCAATATCAATTGGGAAATTGCTAAAAAGTTCACCAGCGGTCCCGCCCTCAACAGCAACTTCTCTAAGAGACTCACGAATTAGTGACAATGTTTTATCTGATAATTGTATTTTACCAGTGCTCTCCGGACCAAATGTCTGTATTACTTCACCACTAGGTGACATAACTTTACTAACCAGGTAAGGTCGGTAACGATGGCCACCATTAGCAATTTCGCTCATTACTACCGCCATTTGCAGCGGGGTTGCCAGTTGAAAACCCTGACCAATCGCAGCGTCAAAAGTTTCGGATAGATACCAATCTTCTTGGTAAACCTTCTCTTTATAACGACGGTTTGCGACTAAACCTTCTGACTCGCCAGGAAGCTCAATACCTGTAACAACTCCCATTCCAAACATTCTTGCATACTTTTCTAGATTATCTATGCCTAATCTGTTTCCCATTTCGTAAAAATATACATTATCTGATTTGGATAGAGCTTCTCTAAAGTTAATCCATCCAAGTGCTTCTCCCATTGCATTACCTTTTGGTATGATCCAGTGGTAACCAGTATCAAGGATTTTTTCCTCAGGTGTTACTTTACCTAGTTCAAGTGCAGCCGCGCCTGTAATAATTTTAAAGGTAGAGCCAGGTGGATATTCCCCGGAAATAACTTTATTGTCCATAGGATGATGTGGGTTTTCATTAAGCAACTTCCACTCTTTGGTTGAAATGCCCCCAGCAAAAAAATTAGGATTAAATGTTGGGCGGCTAACCATGGCTAAAATTTCGCCTGTCTTTGGATTTATAACTACTGCAGCAGCAGCCTTTGCATTTATGTACTCAGTCTTAGTTTGTAAAAATTTAAGCTGCTCGTCAACTGCTATCTCAGTTGCTTTTTGGATGCGAGAGTCAATTGTGAGAACAAGGTTATTTCCCGGTGCTGGATCCTTTTTGCCAAGGATCTGCACAGGTCGACCTGTTACATCAACCTCAACTTGACCACCGCCATCTCTACCGCGCAGAGACTTATCATATACTTTTTCTAAACCGAATTTCCCTATAACATCACCGGACTTATAGCCTTCGCTCTTACGTTTTTCTAACTCTACATCGTTTATTTCACTTACATAACCAAAAACATGTGCTCCTAGTTCGTTATTTACATAATTTCTAATTGGCTGAATTTCAATAACTACTCCTGGGAGCTCATTCTTACGTTCTTCAATCTTTGTAACAATATCGGGCCCAATATCGCCTTTAACTCTGATAGGTTCAAAACTGCCCGAATGCTGATTAAGTTTATTATAAATTTCATTAGGGTGAATACTTAATATATTGGCTAGTTTTTGTATAACATCGTCTGGCACAGGCCCTGTTATTGGTAATAAAGATACTGTGAACCCAGGACGATTTGAAACCATCAAAACCCCATTACGATCATAAAACAATCCTCGGGGAGCCATCACTGGTATCAGCCTAATTCTATTACCATCGGCTAAGCCGCCGTAATATTTACCCTGAACAACTTGCAAATAACCTAATCGAGTAACTAGTGAAAAAACGACCAACACAATAATAACCGCTAGTACATCGAGACGATTATTCGATCTTTTTACCAGCATGCCATCCCCCCCTTTCGCTAGTCATTAAATAGGGGCACCCTAAGGTGCCCTATTTAACCGACTCACCCTATATATCACCTGATGTACAGGTATTGCTACTATCACATTATAAAGCATAAGCGGTAATACGTTATTCATTATTGCTGAAATAAGCTGTACCTTGTAGCCTAGCAGTCCTACAATAATAAAAGATATCACACTATTAAAAAAAGTGGCAATACTCATCGCTAACACAGGAAGTAAAATATGTTCTTTAAACACCTTGCGTTCAGCCATCCCAAACAAGTATCCAGTAATTAGTTTCGACAAAGTATTAAGTCCGAAAACATTGCCACCAGCCAAATCTTGCAGCAGCCCTGAAAAAAAACCAACACTCACACCTTGTTCTTTACCTAATAACAGACTTGCAGAAACAACAATAATTAAGAGCAGGTCTGGCTTTATACCATTAAAAGACAGCATCGGCATTATCGTAGACTGAACTACTAGCGACACTAGAATGATAATACCCCAAACCACAATCCTCATCGTGTGCCCCCTTGCTGCCCTGTTGGGGAGTTAGGAACTGACGGTGAAGTTACTGAAGGATTAGGTTGTCCAGGTTTAACTGCTTGAGGCACAGCTGAGATAGGTTCCCGCGAACGTACTATGACAAATACTTCTTCTAGCCTATTAAAATCCACAGCTGTTTTGAGTACAGCATATTTTAATAAACCGCCTTCGTCATTTATTACATCTACTACGTCACCCACTAACAAACCTTTAGGATAGATTCCTCCGAACCCCGACGTAATGATTTTGTCCCCTTTTATAATATCCGCATCACGCGCGATATTGACCATCCGGGGAGCATTGGGATTCGAACTATTTCCTTCAACAATAGCTGCTACCCTTGACTCTGGGCGCTGAACTAATGATCCCACTGCACTGCGAGGATCAAGAATTAATTGAACCTTAGCTGAATTACTATATGTGCTTACTACGTTTCCAACAAGTCCCTGCGGTGTAATTACAGGCATATCTTTTGTAATACCATCTGCCGTTCCACGATTAATTATTATAGTACTGGTCCAAGTTCCCGGGTCACGTGCTACCACAGAAGCAGTAACTAAATCGAACTGCGGAACACCTTTTTTATAAGCAAGCATGTCCCGCAGCCGCTCGTTTTCTGCCATAATCTCGGTAAAATTAAGATTATTTTGTTTAAGTTGCTCATTTTCAGATTTTAAGGACTGATTTTGGCGATATACCGTCATAATCTGCCAAGCGGATGAACTAGCATTACGAAAACTGTATCCAATTTTTGAAACAGCATACTCAACAGGAACCAAAATTGTGGTAATCAATCTTTCACTGAAAGCGAACTTATATTTTCCATGTGCCGCGGAAATGGCCAGCAAAAAGACGGCAATTACAGCCACCAGCAGGATGACCGTCTTTTTGTTTAAAAAGCGCACATTTCTGGCTCCTCTCTATCCAAGTTTTTTAGGGGACATCAACACCCTTTTTAATAGATCAATACTCTCCAAAGCTCGGCCTGTTCCTTCACCTACACAGGAAAGAGCGTCTTCAGAGATATAAACAGGCATCCCCGTTTCTCTACTTAATAGAACGTCAAGTCCTCTAAGCAGTGATCCTCCGCCAGTCATAACAATACCACGGTCCATGATATCTGACGCCAACTCTGGTGGGGTTTTTTCCAATGTCACTTTAACTGCTTCAATTATACCGGAAACTGGTTCACTAAGCGCTTGCTGTACTTCACGCGCCCTAATAGTTAGAGTTTTTGGTAAACCAGTCACTAAATCGCGTCCACGGATATCCATTGTTTCATCTAATTCTGGGGCAATTGCTGCGCCTATCGTTATTTTAATCTCTTCAGCAGTACGCTCACCTATCATTAGATTATAAGTACGCTTAATGTATTGAACAATGGCTTCATCCATTTCGTCACCGCCGATTCTAATTGAACGGCTGGTAACAATCCCGCCTAGCGAAATTACAGCAACCTCAGTGGTACCACCACCAATATCGACTACCATATTGCCAGTTGGCTCATGAACAGGAAGTCCTGCACCAATTGCTGCAGCCATAGGCTCTTCTATAAGATAAGCTTCTCTAGCACCAGCCTGAATAGTTGCATCTATTACTGCTCTTTTTTCAACCTCAGTGACTCCAGAAGGTACACCAACTACAACGCGAGGGCGAATAAAAGATTTTGTATCAATAGCTTTTCTAATAAAATATTTTAACATAGCCTGTGTAACGTCAAAGTCTGCAATTACTCCATCCTTTAACGGCCTTACTGCAATTATATTGCCAGGGGTACGACCAATCATTTGTTTTGCTTCTTCACCAACAGCCAAAATCTCACCCGTATCACGCTGAATAGCTACAACAGATGGTTCTCTAAGCACTATACCTTTGCCTTTAACATGAACTAATGTATTAGCAGTACCAAGGTCTATCCCCATATCACGTGATAATGATCCAAACAATTTCCACATAAAAATATAACCCCTTTCGTTAAAACAAGCATCTCTTTTACGAATAAATCCTATACTATTATTCCCTTTTCTTTAAGGCTTACATACTTGTTATCACCAATAATTACATGATCAAGTACAGAAATTTCCAAGAATTTTCCAGCATTAACAAGTTTTTGGGTAAGCTCAATATCTTCCCTGCTAGGTGACGGATCACCACTAGGGTGATTGTGTACTAAAATTACTGATGCGGCTGAATAGTTTATCGCTTCTTTAAACAATTCCCGGGGATGTACAAGAGACGCATTAAGTGTACCTACTGATATTGTAGGGGCAGCTATAATATGATTTTTCGTAGATAGTAATATAGCAACGAAGTTTTCCTTTGTTTCGTATCTAAGTTTAGCCATCATATAGTTAGCAGCATCTTGTGGCGAACGTAATACTGGACGTTCATTAGGCACTAATGAGGCCAGACGTTTTCCTAGTTCGATAGCTGCAGCAACCGTTAGTGATTTAGCTGCACCTATTCCCTTTATTCTACTCATATCTTGTGGAGAGAGCCTTGCAAGCCCCGCCAACCCCATATCTTCGTTTCGCTTGAGTAACCTTTCTGCCAATCGCACTACAGAATCCTTTTTTGTACCAGTGCGAAGTAGGATGGCTAGAAGTTCAACATTACTTAACGAGGAAGCGCCTTTGGTCAGCATTTTTTCTCGCGGCCGCTCATCTTCAGGTAGTTCTTTCAGCATGAGAGGTCTGTCCACACTCATAACAGCTCAATACCAGCCTTTTTTAGCAATTTTGCCAAATTATTTAGAGGTAAACCAACTACATTGGTATAACACCCTTTTATACTCTCAACAAATAAAGCGCCAATCCCCTGAATTGCATAAGCACCAGCTTTATCCATAGGCTCGCCTGTAGCAATATATCTATCAATCTCTTCATCAGTAAGATCTTTTATAGTAACTTCAGTTTGAGTAAAATCAGTCCAAACCTTATCAGCTCTAACTACTGCTATACCTGTAATTACAAAATGCTTGCGACCTGATAAACTGAGCAGCATCCTCTTTGCATCAACTGAATTTGATGGCTTACCAAAAACCTTGCCATCTAGCACAACCACTGTATCAGCTCCGATAACTACAGCGTCACATCCAGTCTTAACTGCTACATCTCTTGCCTTGCACAATGCATGATGTATAGCAAGATCCTCTGGAGCCATCGATAAGTTGTTATCTTCATCAATGTCACTTGTAATTATAGTAAACTGACAGCCGACTTGTTCTAATAATTGCTTACGCCTTGGTGATGCTGATGCCAAAATGACAGTCATAGTCAACCTCCCGCAAGAAAACAGCATTCATACTGTTTAAAGATTAAAATCTGCGAAAAAGAAAAATTGCCGCGATTATACCCAAGATACTCATTAAGTTTGGGTGCAAAGCAAAGCCTACAATAAATTTAATTACATACAAGTTTATTATAACCGGCGGCAAATCAATTATCGGGTAGTTTTTTACCAGATAAGGTGCCAACCCAGCCAAATCAGTTGAATTAGTAATAAATTCACCCAAAATTCCGCCTAATATTGCGCCGGTAATAAGAAACAAAGCTAATAAACCATATCCTTTATTTTTTCCGCTCGGCATTCTTATACCTCCAGTATCTGAAACAATACTATATTCTATACAACTATGTTATCTTCTACCTAAATAAAAGAAATCCTTGCCGATAAGCAAGGATTTTTGTGGAATTTTAGCTGAAAAATTAACTATATTTGAGATTATCTTCCAATTTATGTTTTAAAAAGCAAGTTGTCATACCGACAGCCATTCCAGTCGGCACTGACAAGATCAATAAGTAAGGTAAATACCAGAAAATCCCTATGCTATCTATAAAAAATGATGCACTAATTAATTGTGCTATATTATGAGCAACCGCTCCCGATATACTAATTCCAATATAAGAATAGATATTAGACCACTTATGATATACAACGGCCATTATAAGGACACAAAATACACCACCGCTTAAGCTCATAATAAATGAGGGTCCAAACATAGTACCACTAAAGAGTGAGCCGATAAATACTCTGACTGTTGTTACAAGCAAAGCATCTCGCCACCCGTAGACTATTAACGTAAAAAGCGAAACAATATTTGCTAAGCCTAATTTGACACCTGGTATTGGTAAGGGTAGAGGTATACTTGCTTCTATAACATGTAAAATACTAGCTGCAGCTACGAATAAACCTAACAATACTGTTCTTCTTGATCTCATAACTTCCCCCTATCTAGCTATATCATCGATCTCTAATGACTTACCAGATAATATTTTGATTACTAACTTGTTAGGCAAACAAACAATTTGCTGATGTGGATTGCTTATCCAGCCGCTGTGAATACAAATTTTATCGGGGCAATTTGCTTCTCGAACCCTTACTCTGCCATCATTGATCTCTATAACATCATAGTACTTTAAACCATTTATTATAAATTCTTCATGATGCCCTTTTTTTAATGGGACATTTTTTATTTCTTTGCCATTATAAGTTACTTGGACTGACGTATTAGCAGATGTTGAAAAAGTACCAAAGCTCAAGTATATCCCTAAAACCGAAATAATTATTAGAGTAAAAACTAAATATTTATCACCTTTTGTCAGCACTAAATCAGCCCCTAATTAACTTGCGGTGGGTTAAGCTGCGTTTTGATTAAATATATTCGAAATATTTTTATTAAATTCATTCAGAACCACTTTTGAAAAAGATTAAATTTTAATGATTTGGTGAAGCTATCAAAGAATTTAAGAAGAGAGGGTAGTTCCATGGATAACATACACGAATTAGAATCAATAATAGAAAAATTAAGATCACAGCTGCACCAGATTGCCCAAGGTAAATGTTTAACTGACCCAGAGGTTATTAGAGCTAGCCAAGAGCTAAATAATATGTTAAATACCTATGAACGGTTAATAGGTAATAAGCGCAATAATAAATAATCAGGGACCATTACGGTCCCTGATTATTTATTATTTAATTTTCTTTTCCTGGTACTACTCCAAGCACCGCTTGGCGAATTGCTTTTGTTGGACATTTAGTTAAACAAACTGTTTCACTGCAGTGTGAAGCACAAATATGACTATCTACGACGGCCAGATTATTCTCTATTCTAATCGCTGAATATGGACATTGTTTTGCACATATACTGCAGCCAATGCATGCCGCACTGCAAGCTTTTTTCGCGACGACTCCTTTATCCTTTGAGTTACAATTAACACGCACCATAGCACCTAGCGGCATCATTGTTATAACTTGCTTAGGACACACAGTTTCACACTTTCCACATCCTGTGCACTTTTCAGGCTTAATTATTGGTAAACCTTCTTCACTCATAGCCATAGCATTAAAAGGACAATTTCTTACACAAGTTCCAAGGCCTAAACAGCCATATTTGCACGCCTTGTCTCCGCTAAAAAGTAAATTTGCAGCAACACAATCCTCGACTCCGTCATACTCGTAAGTTTTAACTGCTTTTTCATTACTTCCAGCACATCTTACTTGAGCAATTCTAGGCTCAACTTCATCCGCCTTTTTACCAGTCAACTCAGCAACTGCTTTTGCTATAGCATCTTTTCCAGGTATACATAGATTAGGTGATACATCTGGGTTAAGTACAACAGCCTCAGCATATGCCTGGCAACCGGCGTATCCACAGGCACCACATTGGCCTTTAGGTAATACATCTTCAACTATATGTATAAGTGGATTAACTTCAATTGCAAATTTCTTATTTGCGAATGCCAATATCAAACCAAAGCACAATCCCAGTGATACTAAGACAATAAAAATCATTACTGATGTGGTTACCATTTCATCTCCTCCGCTCTAGCATTTACCGGATAGTTAACCGAAACTAGACTATTCATACTAATTTCGGAAAACTCCTGGAGTTATAAACTAACAGCGCCTCAGAATTGCATTCTCTCCTCACAGTTAGTTATAGCGGAATCATTCCCGAAAAACCGAAGAAGGAAAGAGCCAGCATACCTGCCAGAATGAAAGCAATTCCAAGCCCTTCTAACGATTTAGGTATATCCGCATACTGCAACTTCTCCCGCAGACTTGCCATTAAAATAATAGCTAGAGCAAAACCAACACCTGAACCTACAGCATGCACAATACTTTTAGCAAAGTTAAAGTTCGACTCGGCATTTAAAAGCGGAACGCCTAGCACTATACAGTTAGTCGCAATCAGCACTAGATAAATACCCCACATATTATATAAAGCAGGTGCATGCTTCTTAATTATCATCTCTAGCAGTTGTACAAAGCTGGCAATTAATACAACAAATACTACTGTTGTTAAAAAAGTAAGTCCGAACGGATGTAAAACGAAGTTATAGACTGCCCACGCCAGTATAGAACTTAACGTCATAATAGACGTAACAGCCATACCCATTCCCACTGAAGCATTTAGGTTTTTAGATACACCAAAAAATATGCATAATCCTAAAAATCTCGTAAGTACAAAGTTGTTAACAATTACTGCGCCCATAAACAAGGTAAAATACTCTCCCATTACGCTTCACCCCTTTGGATGGCGTCTTGACTTGAAATCGCTGCTTTGGTTTCTTTAAGTTTATCTTGATACTCACCCATAATATTAAATGCCGCAATCATTAAACCAATAAGTATAAAACCACCAGGCGGTAAAACCATTATCAAAGCCGGATCGTACCAATCCCCCATTATTGGTATACCCAAAATTGTACCGCTCCCAAAAAGTTCACGTATAGCACCAATTAACACCATAGCCCCCGTGAAACCTGCCCCCATACCAAATCCGTCGAAAAAGGATGGAATCACAGTATTTTTCATTGCAAATACTTCAGCGCGAGCTAAGATAATTGCAAAAACAACAATCAATGCAAGATAAATACTAAGTTCCTTAAATAATACCGGAAAGAATGCCTGCAGCGTTAGCTGAACAACAGTTACAATAGTTGCAATTGACGTAATGTACACAGGTACCCTTACTTTAGGATTAACCCAGCGCCTAAATATAGAAACAACCACATTATTTGCTGTTATAACAAACATTACTGAAAGTCCCATCGCCAAAGCATTGACTACTGTTGATGTAACTGCCAGCGCCGGGCATAAACTTAGAGCAAGGCGGAATATAGGATTTTGCTCAAAAAGCCCTTTATAAAATATTTCCCAAAGATTTGTCTGCTCTTTCAAATTCCTCACCCCACTTATTTCTTGCTGGCGATATGGGTAGATACTTGTTCAACGGCTTCTTTGATGCCTTTCGTCACAGCTCTTGTCGTAATAGTAGCCCCGGTAAGCGCCTGAATATTCTTTTCATTAGGAATCTTGACTACTTCTAAATCCTCTGCGGCTTTACCAAAAAACTGTTTGCGGAACTTATCATGCGCAGCTTTATCACCAAGTCCTGGCGTTTCATTGTGAAATAATATTTTATAATCAAGAGCTCTACCTTCCGGTGATATTGCGGCTACCATCTTGATAGTACCACCATACCCCTTACTTTCAGTGGGAACAACATAGGCGATAACTTTTCCATCCTTTATTGCCATATACCAATCTTGCTTTCCTTCTACTGGTGTAAAGGTCTCCGCACTTGCTACAAGCTCTTTCATGGCCTGATTCTTTAGTTTAATAGCTTCTTGTGCAGCTATAGGTGCTGTAAAGGCGTAAGTGCTAGAGATTATTACTCCTGAGAGAAAGCAGGCAGCGGTTAGATTCAGCGCGATTTTAATAATACTATTGTCTTCTGTATGAGAATGTTCATTATTCATGCCCTTACCTCCCCGCCCCATATTTTGCGGGCTTGATTAGACGGTCAATGAGTGGTGTCACTGAGTTCATAAGTAATATTGCATAACAGACACCTTCAGGGTATCCCCCGAGCAGTCTAATCAATACCGTTAGTGCCCCAGCTCCGATAGCAAAAATTATTTGACCTTTTATAGTTATTGGTATTGTTACCATGTCGGTAGCCATAAAGAAGGCGCCCAATATTAAGCCACCCGACATCATGTGCAATAAAGCATCACCACTAAAAAGGCCAGATGATCCGCCAAACATCCAGGTTAAGAGTCCGACTGTACCTATCATTAAAACAGGTATCTGCCAATTAATATATTTGCGGTAGATTAGATAAACACCGCCTGCAATAAGCAAGAGTGCCGATGTCTCGCCCATGCTTCCACCGCGTGTGCCTAAAAACATTGCTTGATACATATCTGACTTCTCACCAAAAAATTGGACTAATTTGTCATAACCTTGTAGTTTCAGAATACCTAACGGGGTAGCAGAAGAAACACTATCTACCTTCGAAGTTATTGTTGGCCATGTTGTCATAGCTATCGGCCATGATGCTAGTAAAAAAGCGCGTCCGATTAGCGCCGGATTGAAAATATTATAGCCAAGTCCGCCCATAGTGTGTTTTGCTATACCGATCGCAACTACAGTGCCACATAACGGTATGTACCAAGGTACTGTAGCTGGTATATTCATAGCTAATAATAAACCTGTCAGAAAAGCACTTCCATCATTTAGTACAATGGCTTTTCTCTGCCATTTCAAAATTGCATATTCGGTGATTAGCGCAGCGGCAATACATATGAACATTGTCTTAAATGCTGGAAGGCCAAAATTATATATAGAAAATATAGCTGCAGGTGCTAACGCCAAGTTTACTGTCCACATTATCTTAGCAACAGATTCGTCACACCGAATGTGCGGTGATGCCGAAACAGTAAGAGTACCTACTTCCAGTTTTGCTTCCGCACTCATCGCATACCTCCTACTTTTTCGCCGCTAGCGCCGCATTTTGCGCTTTTGACAATTTAATATAATGCACAATATTTCTTTTTGCAGGACATACATATACACATGAACCGCATTCAACGCAATCTAGAAGGTCATACTCCTCTTTTGCCGTCTGGTATATTCCGCGCTGACCAAGAATGCTCAGCATACTTGGAATTAATCCCATTGGGCAAGCTTCGACGCAGCGACCGCAGCGTATACAACTGCTTTCAGGCTTTACTTTTATATCTGAAGAAGTTAAGGCTAATATACCAGATGTTCCTTTAATTATCGGGGCAGAAAGTGTTCTCTGCGCCATACCCATCATTGGACCGCCCATTATAATTTTAGCAGGTGACTCTCTAAAACCATTACAATAGCTAACCGCATCACTAAAGGTTGTTCCTATTCTAAAAAGCAGATTTCTAGGGTTTACAATTGCGCTGCCAGAGATTGTTGTTACCCTTTCTATTAGCGGTATTCCGTGCTGGACTGCATCAGCTATAGCAGCCGCTGTTCCTACATTTTGAACAACTACGCCTACGTCCATAGGCAATCCCCCTGAAGGTACTTCGGAGCCGGTCAGCACTTTTATTAATGTTTTTTCAGCACCCTGCGGATATTTGGTTTTTAGAGCAACTACTTCTATCCCTGATATACCTTCGCAGGCTTTCCTTAGAGCAGCCAGAGCATCAGGCTTATTTTCCTCTATACCGATATAGCCCCTTGATACCCCGAGCGCTTTCATTGCAATACGCATTCCAGTAACAACTTTTTCTGTCTGCTCGAGCATTAGGCGATGGTCTGCAGTAAGGTATGGCTCACACTCCGCACCATTTAGAATAAATGTGTGAATAGGTTTTGCAGGCGGTGGTGCCATTTTAACATGTGTTGGGAAGGTGGCTCCCCCCATACCTACCAACCCTGAATCCCGGATTACATCTTTAATCTCAGAAGCATCCATCTCGCTCCAGTTTCGTGCAAGCGGTAACCCTTCAACCCATTCATCCTTTCCATCACTTTCAATAACTATTGACTGACAGCTGCCAAAAACGGGATGTGGATAGTCTGCTATTTCTACCACTTTACCTGAAGTAGAAGCGTGTATTGGACTTGCCACAAAAGCTTGAGCCTGGGCTATAACCTGACCTTTTTTTACTAAATCTCCGACTTTAACAATAGGTGCACAGGGAGCACCTATATGCTGTCTAGTAGGAATAAATAACTTTTGTGGAATTGGCGCAATTTCTATTGGTTTATTAGCAGTATAATTTTTCCGGCCATTAGGATGTACGCCTCCACGAAAACTTTTAGCCATACTTTCACCCCTTTTGATTCACTAGACACAGCCCTTTTTATTTAAGGATTTTAATCACTCTCGGCCGTGATTTTGCATTGGTTCGAGCATGGTAGTCGTAATATCTTATATACCATATAGATAATAAAAATGTACTGCATCCACCTCCAATCTGAAACCACACAGCGCTGATACCTAATTTTTCAGCTAATACTGTACCTGCAATTACCCCTAATAGTGATGCAACAAGAGGTAATACATATACAATAAATGCGGCTTTTAGCATATTGTCTGGCTGTATTTTTACTACAACACGCTGTCCGGCTTTTGCGCTAAGATCGTTATAAGCTTCTAGTACCATAGCTGAATTACCCGGACAAGCCCCGCAATTAGCACAATCATTATGGCGACTTGTTTTTACTTTGGCAGTGTCGTCATTTACTTCAATTACTACTCCTTCCTGTTCCGCTTCTTTTCCCATAATGATCCTCCCAGCTTACCCGATAGAGATTGAGTTTTTCTTGTTCTATTTCTATCTATATTTCATCACTATTTGATATATTCCGAACCTCATTGCCATTTTTCACCAAAGGAGTTAATTTTTCCACACTACATATAAAATTAGCGTTTAGTCAGTACCCACCCGTAAAACGGGTGGCTTGATTACGCCCTATAAGGGCATGACACTAGCTGAGTCTCAAGACTCTCTGAAAAAGTCTACCAACCGCATAACCTTTTCAGTCAGCCCCTAAAGG
>NZ_JBAIYU010000007.1:0-326168 GCF_036763085.1 Dendrosporobacter sp. 1207_IL3150 | reverse complement strand
CTAAGAATCATTGCTGATTCTCCGTTCGACTTGCATGTGTTAGGCACGCCGCCAGCGTTCGTCCTGAGCCAGGATCAAACTCTCCATAAAATTTATTTATGAAGAACCTTGATGGCTCTTTATAATTCGAAATTGCTTTTTGTTAATTCGTTTGCACGATTAACGTTTTGTGCTCAATGAGCACCGCACATCTGGCATTAATTCTTCTTACATTGTTTAGTTTTCAAGGAACACTTTGGTTTCACTTGCGTTCAACCTTATTTGACTCGCTGCCATCTGACAGCTTATCTATATTAACATAACTAATTTATCATGTCAACATATTCTTTTTGGTACTTTGTGCCACCGCTTATCGGCGACTTTTTATATTGTAGTATAGTTCGCCAATTAAGTCAATAGCTAAATTTGGTTACCTCGAGTATTATGCACAGATTAAACTTTGAATATTCGTTGAATTTATGATATTAAAATTTATTTTAATGACAGCAAAAGAAAGTCGCCTTTTAACTTGTTAAAAGGCGACTTTAATTATTCAGATTGAGTTTTCAGGAACTCCGACAATTTATATACATCATTCATTAATGACATATAATTCTTTGGATTAAGTGATTGCGGTCCATCTGATAACGCTTCAGCTGGATTCGGATGGACTTCGATCATCAGACCATCTGCACCTGCGGCAACTGCGGCCATGGACATCGGCCTAACTAGATGCCACTTTCCCGTTCCATGGCTTGGATCAACAATTACAGGCAAATGACTCAAATGTTTAAGAGCACCAACCGCGCTCAAATCAAGTGTATTGCGTGTGTACTCTTCGTAAGTTCGAATTCCCCTTTCACAGAGCACAACGTTATAGTTTCCCTCATTGACTATATACTCAGCAGCATGCAGCCATTCTTCAATAGTAGCAGATAAACCGCGCTTTAATAGCACTGGTTTCGAGGACCTGCCAACAGCTCTAAGAAGATGAAAATTCTGCATGTTCCTGGCCCCGATTTGCAACATGTCAGCATAGTTTGCAACTAAGTCAACTGCATTTGCATCAGTTACTTCTGTTACTATCTTAAGTCCTGTAGCAGCTTTAGCTTCTGCTAAATAAACAAGTCCTTCTTCCTCTAATCCTTGGAACGCATAAGGAGATGTACGCGGCTTATAGGCTCCACCTCTAAGAAACTGCGCTCCCCCTGCTTTTACAATCTCCGCTGCTTCTAATAACTGCTCTCTGCTCTCGACAGCACATGGACCGCCCATTACTACTAAGGCCCCCCCGCCTATTTTGACACCATCTACATCTACCACACTAGACTGAGGGTGGAAATCTCTACTAACCAACTTGTAGCTGGATGATATAGGTACAGCCTTTTCAACACCTTCTAGCGCCTCAACAGCTAAAGACATAATTGTTTTCTTATCCCCAATAATTCCAATAATCGTCCGGAACTCTCCCTCGACAATATGTGTTCTCAGCCCTACATTATGCACACGTCCAATTACCCTTTTAATTTGTTCAGCTGTCGCTGTTGGATTCATTACTATTACCATCTTATATGCCCCCTTGTTTTATAAATTTTGTATAGCATAAATGCTAAATGAGCCTAAATTTTTAAACCATCGACTTTTTGATTGTACCGAAGTCACTGCCGCCCTAACTTTCTCATCTTGTATTGTCCCTTCGATATCCAGAAAAAAGATGTACTCCCCTAGACCTGTTTTAGCTGGCCGAGATTCTATTCTTGTTAGATTTACTGATCGCAAAGCAAACTCTTGCAACAACTCGCATAAACTTCCTGGATTTTCCCCTTTAATTTGGCATACAATAGATGTTTTATACCTTTCGCCTTTAGATACTATGGGTTCTTTACTCAATACAACAAATCTAGTGCAGTTTTTATCATTATCCTGTATATCGGTAGCTTTTGAATCTAATCCATATAGTTTTCCAGCTCTTTCACTCCCAATAGCCGCACAGTTTGCCATGCCGCTCGCAACTAAATATGCAGCCTCTGCGGTACTCTCAACTGCCTTTAATTCTGCTGCCGGGTAAAAGCTCTTGATGTAATTACGGCATTGCGCCAATGCCTGACTATGAGAAATAATTGTTTTAATTTGCTGGGTATCTTTCTTTATTAATAGATTGTGACGTACTGACCAAATAATTTCTTTAGTGATGCAAAGGCTTACTTCGTGGGCGAGAGTGTCAAGAGTAACGTTTACAGACCCTTCAAGGGAGTTTTCTATCGGCACAACACTTTCAGTTACTTCTCCTGCCTCTACTGCCCTAATTGCACCATGGATAGTATTATATGGTGTAAACTTGCCCCATTCCCCTTTATATAACCCTAGCGCTATTTCTTCGCTATGTGTTCCCTGAGGACCTAGATATCCGATAATACGATCACATTTTGGGGACTCGGAAGACATTTAGCATCCCCTCCTTTAGCAATTAGTATTTTGAAAAATAAAAAAACCCCATCCAATAAAGGACGAGGTTTATATCTCGCGGTACCACCTTAATTATCTACGCAAAGTAGATATCTCAAAAAGTACGGGCTGATGCCGATACTCTCCTTCTGGTAACGGCGAAGGTATCCCGGCTCCACCTACCATCAAAAGTGACTTCAGTGGGCAGCTCCGAGGCGAACTTCAGCATAGTTTCAGTACCAGGCTCTCAACACCCCTGGCTCTCTGTAACAAAAATCCTATACCTACTTTTCCTCTTCACAGCTTCTAAACTATATTATGAGTATATAATATCACCTATTGCGATTCAGCGCAATAGTTTATTTGCTTTTTGTTATCTTGTGTTTTTTGTGCGTAAACATAAGTATACCATCAATAAACTCCGCTTATGGATTGAAATCAGCACACAAAATATACCCATGACCATGCCTGTCATGAAATGATGCAGACGATGTTATGCACAAATTCCCACTGGCAAGCGACATATAAGGGCGCGAAACATATTTTTCAACCCCTGCTTTAATGTACAGATAATAATCTTTAAGTGATTGATCTGCTCCAAACTTGCCGGCACGATATATTTTACGTTCATTCCGAAAGCATTTCTCACTACAGCAAATACTATCTGTTACTTGCTTTCCAGCCATATCAAGAATATAAAGATATTCTAATGAAGGAAACAAATTAACATATTTCTTGAGCTTAGTCTCAAAGGCAGCCTGTGATACTCTGCTTAGCTCTACAATAACAGTATTCATTATCTGATTATAGAATTTTAGGGTTTCCTGTTCATGCCTTATCGTTTTAATACGGGCGTTTTTATATTTATTCGCAATTGATTCAATTTTGATTGCACATGATTTTATAGTATCGCTGTTTATAATTTGAGGTCTAAGAAAATAATAGCCTTGCAGCAGGTCGGCACCTAATTCCAAACTAACTAATGCTTCATCCTCAGATTCTATTCCCTCCGCAACAACCAGGGCACCGACTTTCCGGGAAAGTCCAATTAAAGATTTAAATATTTCCTGCTTATAATTATCCTGATCAATGTTTTTTATTAGAGCTCTATCTACTTTTATAATGTCTGGTTTTAACTGCATCGTTCTATCAAGATTTGAACTACCAATCCCCATATCATCAACCGCTAGTAAAAAGCCGTATTCACGATGGGTTTGAGCAAATCTTCTTAAAGCATCTGTATCCTTTACATTAGCTTCAAGAATTTCGATAACCACATTCTCAGGCCTTATATTAAGCTGTCTAACTAAATTAATTAAATGCCCTGATCCGACTACCCCTTTATCGATAATAGACGTATGCAAATTCAAAAAGAGTAATAAATCATCATGCTTATCTTTAATTGCACTGAAGTTTTCTACCGCTCTCTCCCTACATAATCTATCTAGTTCTACAGTAAGACCATCTTCAACTGCTTTTTCCATTATATTAGGAAACGGAATTACCTGACCGGATTCAGGGCAAATAGCACGAGAAAGGGCTTCTAGACCTATAGTGGCTTTTGTTCTTGCAGATACTATAGGCTGAAAATAAGTAGTTATTCGCCTTTGTGTAATAAGATCTTCAATATTCATAACTCCGCCCCATATATGAGCATTAAGCAAAAAGACATACTTCGTCAGTTATGACTTAGTATGTCTGCGTTGACACTCAAAGTTTATATTTTGGCTTCATTGTACTTTGCTAGATACAACTATGTCAAGGACGATTCCAGGTTTTGTCCGTTGAGCAAAACCATTCCATTGATATCCAGACTTAATTTTTATCAAATTAATTGATTTAGAGACCGATATCCGCTAGACTACAATAGAAACTATTTATACTGCAGGTGACAAGAATGAGTGTATTAACCGTAGAAAATGTATCACATGGCTTTGGTGCTCGAGCCATCCTAGACAGCGCATCATTTCGCCTACTTAAAGGCGAACATGTCGGCTTAATCGGTGCCAACGGTGAGGGTAAATCAACCTTTTTAAATATTATTACCGGACAGCTTACACCAGACCAAGGAAAAGTTGAATGGTCCAACAGGGTAACGGTGGGTTATCTTGACCAGCATTCTGTTCTAACTAAAGGAAAAACAATTCGCGAAGCATTGCGCGAAGCCTTTAATGGTATGTTTGAGTTAGAAGCAGAAATGCTCGCCATTTACGATAAAATGGGTGAAGCTTCACCAACTGAACTTGATAAGATGATGGAAGAAGTCGGCGAAATACAAGATGTTTTAGAACACAATAGCTTCTATACTATTGATGCTAAAATAAATGAAATCGCTAACGGTCTCGGCCTTGGAGCAATCGGCCTTGAAAAAGATGTCGCCGATTTAAGCGGCGGTCAGCGTACAAAGGTTCTATTAACTAAGCTGCTTCTCCAAAACCCAACAATACTAATATTAGATGAGCCAACAAACTACCTAGATGTTGAACATATTGAATGGCTGAAGAATTATCTTAAAAATTACGAGAACAGCTTTATTCTAGTTTCTCACGATATTCCGTTTCTTAATGAGGTTGTAAATGTTATTTATCATGTCGAAAATACTGTTTTAACTCGTTATACCGGAAACTATGAACAGTTTCAACAGCTGCATGCCATAAAGAAAAGCCAAGAACAGCGCGCGTTTGAACGCCAGCAGCAAGAAATTGATCGTTTAGAGGATTTCGTTGCCCGCAATAAGGCGCGTGTTGCTACAAGAGGTATGGCTAACAGTCGCCAGAAACAACTTGATAAAATGGAAATCCTAGAAAAACCACGCGAGAAGCCTAAGCCAAGCTTTAAATTTAATGAAGCTCGCACGCCTAGCAGAAGGATAGTAGAAGCCGCGAATCTTGTTATTGGTTATAATGAACCACTTACAAGACCAGTCGATATACTGCTGGAAAGAGGGCAGAAAGTTGCTATTCGCGGTGTTAACGGTTTAGGAAAAACAACCTTGTTAAAAACTCTAATGGGAAAAATCCAGGCAGTTTCCGGGAATGTTGAGTTGGGTGATTATTTATTCCCTGGATATTTTGAGCAAGAATCTAACCGCGATAACCACAATACTGCAATCGAAGAAGTTTGGAATGAGTACCCTGGCATGACTAACTTTGAAGTTCGTGCAGCTTTGGCTCGCTGTGGATTAACTAATGAACATATTACTAGCAAGATGATGGTACTAAGCGGCGGAGAAAACGCAAAAGTTCGCCTTTGTAAGCTAATGCTTAAAGACATAAACTGGCTAGTAATGGATGAGCCGACGAACCACTTAGATGTCGAAGCAAAAGCAGAACTAAAAAGAGCGCTAATCGAATTTAAAGGAACGATTCTACTTGTTTCCCATGAACCCGACTTTTACGAAGACTGGGTTACTGATATCTGGAATGTAGAAGACTGGACAACAAAAATCGTTTAAAATTTATCAACATAAATAAAAGAGAACAGATTGTCGTTCGGCAATCTGTTCTCTTTACTTTTATATCTGAACTAATGAATCGCCTTTTTCTTAACACGGCCACCCATTACATCATGTACTTCGTTAATTGTAACAAAAGCATTTTCGTCTTTTTCCTGAACAATGAGTTTTAGTTTAGCTACTTCTAGACGAGTAACAACCGAATACAATACTTTCTTAGGCTCGCCAGTGTATCCACCTTCTCCATGCAAAACTGTCACTCCGCGTCCTAGCCGCGCCATTAGTGCATCAGCTATTTCATCCGGATTATCACTAACAATTAGGACAGCCTTAGATTCATCGAGACCTTCAATAACAATATCAATCACTTTAAAGGCAATATAATATGCTACTAATGAATACATCGCCTTATCCCATCCGAACACTAAGCCTGCTGATCCCAAAATAAACAAGTTCATAAACATTATGATTTCACCGACTGAAAAACTGGTTCGTTTGTCAAAAATAATCGCAACTATTTCAGTGCCGTCTAAGGATCCTCCATACCGTATAATGATACCGACGCCGACCCCGATCGTAATACCGCCAAACACTGCTGCCAAAAATAAATCCTGAGTTACACTTGGTATCGGAAGAAAAAACGCTACCCAATAAGCTAATGATAGTACCGAAAACAGAGTCGAAATAGTAAATGTCTTTCCTATTTGCATATACCCCAGATATAGAAATGGTATATTGAGGACTACGATAAAAAAGCTAAGCGGTAGCTGCGTAATATGGCTTAGCATAATAGAAATACCAATAATACCACCATCTATGATATTATTAGGAACTAAAAATATTTCTAAGCCAATAGATGTGATAATTGCCCCTATGAAGAGCAATAAATACTTTTTTATATAAGCGACTATCTTATTCTGCTTTTTTGGCATCAAACCGCCTCCTTTGTTAATATTTTAGCATAATTGATTTCTTTAGTAAAATTGGCATTATATGTTACAATATTTTTAGAAAATTGGCAACAATAGGCAAGGGAGCGAATCGAATTGAAAACTGCACATCGTTTAGGCAAGCTGGGTATGGAAAATGCTTTCGAAGTATTAGCTGAAGTTAATAAACTTAAATCTGCCGGCAGAGATGTTATCAGCTTTGCAATCGGCGAGCCGGATTTTGAAACACCAGCCAATATTAAGCAAGCTTGCATCAACGCTATTAACAGCAACCATACCCATTACGGTCCGTCAAATGGCATTCTTCCCTTAAGAGAGGCAATAGCCGATTATATATCACAAACCCGCCGTATACCTGTTAAAGCGAATGAAGTTGTTGTTATGCCAGGCGGCAAGCCAGTTATATATTACACTATTCATGCGCTTGTTGATCCTGGCGATGAGGTAATCTATCCAAATCCGGGCTTCCCTATTTACGAGTCAGTCATTAATTTCGTAGGAGGAGTCCCCATTCCCGCCCCTTTAATTGAAGAAAAGAACTTTAATTTTGATACCGAGCAGTTAGAAAAACTTATCACTCCGAAGACTAAGCTTATAATACTCAACAGTCCGCAAAACCCTACTGGCGGAATGCTTACAAAACAAAATCTTGAAGAAATTGCCCGTATTGCTATCACTAATAACCTTTGGGTTCTTTCAGACGAAATTTACAGCCGTATTATTTATGACGGCGAATTTTTGAGCATTAGTTCATTGCCAGGCATGAAGGATCGCACTATTATATTAGACGGTTTTTCCAAAACATATGCTATGACTGGCTGGCGTCTAGGCTATGGAGTTATGAACGAAACTTTGGCCGAGCATATGACACGCCTGGAAACTAATTGCGAGTCTTGCACCAATACTTTTATTCAGCATGCGGGAATCGAAGCCTTACAAGGTCCGCAAGATTCAGTTCTTGAAATGGTTGCTGAGTTTAAATTTAGACGAAATTTAATTGTTGCGGGTTTAAATGACATTCGCGGTATTTGCTGTAAAATGCCAAGCGGAGCTTTTTATGCTTATCCTAACGTTACTGAAGCCTGCAAAAATCTTGGCTTTGGAACTGCCAAAGAGCTGCAGCAATACTTATTGCATCAAGCTGGAGTTGCAGTTCTCCCAGGTACGTCCTTTGGTGCTAGAAATAAAAATGACCCCAACGAATACCTACGGTTTTCCTATGCAACATCACAAGAAAATATACTTAAAGGCTTGCAGCTTATAAAGCAGGCTATTGAAAAGTAGTTATCGCTTCTTATAAAACTGAAAAATGCAAAAAAGAGTTGCCGCATTGCGGCAACTCTTTTTACGCTGAGTGGGAGGCTTTCCGATTATTGATTTTTTGCTTTAATCTGTCAATCAATAGATAAACAAGCGGAACTACAACCAAAGTTAATAATGTTGAGGTAATTAATCCGCCTACAAGTACAACCCCCATAGATTGACGAAGCTCTGCTCCGGCACCAACTCCTAATGCAATTGGCAGCATACCAAATATCATTGCCGCTGTTGTCATTAAGATTGGTCGTAATCTTACCGTTCCAGCTTCAATTAAGGCTTCGATGATATCAGCGCCCTCTTCTCGCCGCTGATTTGCATAGTCAACAAGCAAGATGGCATTCTTCGTTACAAGTCCCATCAGCATAATTACACCGATAAGAGACATAATGTTAATCGTTTGCCCTGCAATTAAGAGACCTAGAATTGCGCCTGTCAACGAGAACGGCAGCGATAACATGATAGTAAACGGATGAATAAAGCTTTCAAACTGAGCGGCCAGCACCATGTAAATCAATACTATCGCCAGCATTAAGGCTTTAGCAATCTCCATAAATGAATCTTGCATTGTCTGAGCCTGTCCAACAAAACGGTAACTATATCCTGTTGGTAAATTCATATCTTTTACTAATACTTCAGCTTTATTCATAATATCACCAGCAGACACTCCGGCAACATTAGAATAAACAATTACCTGGCGCTGACGCGCTTCGCGGTTTATCTGAGTAGGACCAGAAGATAACTCAACATTAGCGACATCTCCAAGTCGAATAAATGATCCTGACTTAGAAGCTATTAAAAGATTAGCTACGTCGTTTACGTTTGAGCGGCTTTGATCCTGGAGCTGAACGCGAATCTTATAATCTTTGTCACCGGCGTTATATTGGTTGCGGGTAGTACCTCCAAGAAACGCCATCTGTACAGTGCTAGCTACTGTAGAAGCATCTAACCCTGCATCACTCATTTTTAGTGTATCTAGAACTACCTGGACTTCTGGTGCAGATTGTTCACTTGAAATATCAACATCAACTGTTCCAGGTATCTTTTTAATTTTATCAGCTAATTCCTGAGCTAATTTATTGAGTTGGTCAAGCTCAGAGCCCCTAAAGGCAATTTGAACTGGACTGGAATTTCCTCGGCCAGCTCCCTGCCCCGAGGAAACGACCACTTTTAAGTTGCCAACATTGCCAAATTCATGACGCAAATCATCCATAATTTGGTTCATCGAACGAGACCGCTTACTGCTAGATGTTAACTTTACACCAATTGTTGCTTTATTAGCACCACCTGAGCCTACTGTTGCATAAGCTATTTCCTTTTCAGGTATGGCAAGCACAGTCTCCTCTATCGGCCCTATTAATTCTTTCATTTTTTCGAGCGATGTTCCTGCCGGCGCAGTCATCGTAACGCTAAATTCGCCTGAGTCATAACTTGGCTGAAATTCCGTTCCGATAAAAGGCATAAATAAAAAGTTGACAAATAGGGATAAGACAGCAGCAGCTACAAGCTTTTTCGGATGATCTAATGCCCATACCAGCAGTTTGCGGTAACTTTCTTGAAGCGACTGGAAACCAGCTTCAAATTTTCCCAGTACTTGTTTAAGCTTACGCTTTACTCCGGTTGGCTCATCATCATTTTTATCATGAGGTTTTAGCCAGTAAGCCGACAAGGTAGGCGTAAGGGTCAACGCAACAAAAAGGGAAAAAGCAACTGCAAACGCAACTGTCAGACCAAATTGTTTAAAGTATTGGCCAATTATGCCAGTCATACTTCCGACAGGTACGAAAACTGCCAAAATAGATAACGTTGTCGCCATTACAGCCAGAGAGATCTCCGATGTGCCGTCACGTGCTGCTTCAAATGGCGTTTTACCTTGCTCCATATGCCTAAAGATGTTTTCGATTACTACGATAGCATCATCGATAAGAATACCAACCGCAAGACTAAGTCCCATGAGAGACATAGTATTTAGGGTGAAATTCATCGTTTTCATTAAGAAAAACGTTGCGACTACAGACGCTGGAATTGCCAACGCCCCAATAATTGTCGCTCTTGTATTCTGTAAAAACAGAAAGGTAATAATTACTGCTAGCAAACCGCCAAACAGCAGCGACATCAATACATCATGCACACTGTCACGAATATATACCGAGCTGTCATTTGTGATAGCTACTTTAACGTCAGGTGGCAGTTTAGCTTGCATGTCGCTAATAGCTTTTTTTACATTATCAGCTACGTTAACGGTGTTTGTTCCAGACTGTTTTTGCACAGATATTAATACACTTTGTGATCCATTTGTGCGTGCTAATACAGATTCTTCAGCCCAACCATCAACAACTGTGGCAACATCACTGAGCCTGATAAGCCTTCCATCCTGGTTGGCAACAATGACATTTTTAATGTTGTCTACACTGCGGTATTTACCAATAGTACGGACAGTTAACTGTGTGCCATTCTCAGAAACCTTACCGCCAGGAGCATTAAGATTTTGGCTATTAACAGCTTCTAAAATCTGTCCCATCGAAATCTTGTATGATGCTAACTTATTAGCATCAACGGCTATTCCAATCTCACGATCAGAAGATCCATATATACTTACATCAGCTACGCCGTCAATACGCTGCAATTCATCTTTTACAACATCGACAGCCAGTTTACGTATCTCCCCTGGACTGCGGGTATCTGAAGATAAACTAAAGGTAGCTATGGCCTGTGCAGAAATATCAAAGCGCTGAACTACTGGCTCATCTATTCCGTCAGGAAGTCTTTTTCTCACACCCGCTACCTTCTCGCGAACTTCGTTTGCCGCAAGCTTCGGATCGGTTCCAAAATTAAACTCAATTGTAGTCTGCGAAACCCCTTCACGGGTGACAGATGTCAAATTCTTAATACCTGATAACGAACTTACCGCATCCTCTACAGGCTTGGTTATTAAGCTTTCCATTTCTTCTGGAGAAGCTCCCGGAAAGGAAACTGATATGCTGACAAGAGGAAAATCGACATCAGGATACAGATCTATACCGAGTTTAGGATAAGCTCCAACTCCAAATACAACTAATAACATTACCAGCATTACTGTAAATACTGGTCTTTTAATAAACGTTGCGATTCCGCCCATTACAGACCACCATCCCCCGATGGAGTAATTTGAACTCCGTCTCTGAGTTTGTTATGACCTGCGGCTGCGATACTTTCTCCTTCATTAACGCCTTCCAGTATCTCAACCCAGCCTGCTTCAACAACGCCTACTTTTAGCACACGCTGCTGGACTACATTGTCGGCCCCTACTACAAATACAGTCTTTTGGTCATCTCTCATAACAAGGGCGCTTTCTGGAATAGCTAAAACACCAGCATGTACCTTTGTTGGTATTTCAACTTTAGCAAACATGCCAGCCTTGAGAATTGCCTTATCATTCGGAATTGTAATCTCAGCCGTGAAAGTACGGGCTGGCAGTGCTGCCATTGGCGAAATACGAGTCACAACACCATTGAATTTCTGTCCAGATAACGCATCAACCGCAACCACAACATCTGTCCCTACAGATAAGTTAGCTACCTGGGATTCGCCAACAGTTGCTTTAGCTAATAGTGTTGTTGTATCAGCAACAGTTACTAGTGGAGTACCAGTTCTCGCAAACGTACCAGTCTGCATAAAACGCTTAGTTACCACACCGGATTTCGGTACAGTAACATTGGCATTATTAAGTTTTTCCTGCATTAAATTCAATGCACCTTGCGCAGCCTTCACCTGACCAGCGCTTGAATTACGTTTAGTTCTAGCATTATCGAGCATTTGGGCTGAAACTGCGCCCTGTTCTGCTAATGAAGCATACCGGCTATAATCAAGTTCTGCCTGTTCAAGGTTCGACTGTGCTGCCATAAGATTGCCTTGTGCCTGAATAACTTGCGCTTGTAAATCGTTAACATCTAAGACTGCTACGATCGCGCCAGCTTCCACCATATCTCCTTCATTAACATTTAACACGTCTATTCGCCCATCTACTTTAGCCGATATATCGGCAGTCCAAATCGGATCAAGATTTGCCGAAAAAGTCATAGTAGGGTTAATATCACGTCGTCCAATCTGAACGACTTGTACAGCTACAGCTTTATTCTTGGCCATGTTTTCGGCACGAACTTTATTGGCCGCTACGTTCCCGTAAATTCGATAGCCGATAATGCCAGTGAATACAAGCATCACTGTAATTATGAGTGATATTTTTTTCTTATTTCCAGTAAGCATCACAGCTCATCCTTTCTAATGCCCAGAAGGGGCTGACTGGTTAGTCAACTGTGATTATATCAAAGTTTGTGGCAAAATGATATACTATTTCAGCTGTTTTTTATATCCACAAAATTAACTTTTGATGGAATTACTGGAGTATTTATCTATTATTATATTCGCAAGCAAGTGGCAAGCATGGAGCGCTAACAATGACCACCGAGCAAGTTAAACGACAATAAAAAAGGCTGCGAGCAACCTGCTCGCAGCCTTTATATTAATCACTGTCAGCTTTTTTTTCTACCGAAGCTAGTGCTACAACTTTGTCATTCTCGCCTGTTTTCATAAGCTTTACGCCTTGAGTATTGCGGCTGATTACTGAGATTTCATCAACATCAATTCTGATAACGATGCCTTCAGTTGTAATTAACATTAGCTCTAGTCCTGGGCGTACGACTTTCAATCCGACTACGTGACCGGTTTTATCGGTTACTTTGGTGTTTATTACACCTTTACCGCCACGAGACTGATTGCGATACTCTGTAACAGGAGTACGTTTTCCATACCCTTCAGCTGTTACCGTCAGCACTTCGCCCTCTTTGCGCAAGGTATCCATACCTACAACTACATCATCTTTCTGTAGGCGTATTCCTCTTACCCCATGCGCTGTACGCCCCATAGAGCGTACATCAGTTTCCTGGAAGGATATTGCCAGACCATCCCGAGTACCTAGAATCACATAATGATCACCACTCGTTAGCTTAACGCCGATTAAATCATCATCTTCATCAAGCGATATAGCAATAAGACCAGTTTTTCGGGCTGTATCAAAATCCATTAGCTCTGTCTTCTTGACTATACCTTTTTTGGTTGCCATGAAGAGAAACTTACGATTAGTAAACTCCTTAATAGGAATAACCGCCGTCACTTTTTCTTTGGCCTCTAATGGAAGAATGTTAATTATTGATGTGCCTTTTGCCGTCCGGCTAGCCTCTGGTATTTCATAGCCTTTGAGGCGATAAACACGGCCGCGGTTAGTAAAGAATAGGATATTATGATGAGTTGTTGTAACAAAAAGATGTTCAACAAAGTCTTCTTCTTTAGTTCCCATGCCTGTTACACCACGTCCGCCGCGCTTTTGGCTGCGGTATGTATCTACTGGCAGGCGCTTAATATAATTGCCGTGGGTTACAGTAATAACTATATCTTCCTCAGCAATTAGATCTTCAACCTCAAGTTTGGATACATCGCTAGTAATAACAGTTCGACGCTCATCAGCAAAACGTTTTTTAACGTCTAAAAGTTCGTCTTTAATAAGCCCTAGTACTTTGCTCTCATCTGCCAAGACCGACTCCAACCATTCAATAGTTTCTAGGATATCCTTATATTCTTGCTCAATCTTATCGCGTTCTAACCCTGTTAAGCGCTGTAGACGCAAGTCGAGAATAGCTTGTGCTTGTTTCTCGGATAAATCGAAACCATCGATTAGGGCATTACGAGCAATTTCTACAGTCTTGGACTCGCGAATGGTAGAAATTACAGCGTCAATTTGATCTAACGCAATTTTTAAGCCTTCTAAAATATGTGCTCTTGCTTTGGCTTTTTCTAATTCGTATTTAGTTCTTCTGACAATAACATCTTTTTGATGTTCTAGGTAGTAATAGAGCACTTCATGAAGATTAAGTACACGAGGTCTTCCATCAACCAATGCCAGCATTATTATACCGAAGGTATCTTGCATTTGGGTATGTTTATACAACTGGTTTAATACAACATCTGGGTTTACATCGCGCCGAAGCTCGATGACAATCCGCATTCCTGTACGGTCACTTTCATCGCGAAGATCGGTAATACCATCAATAACTTTATCTCTTACCAGTTCAGCAATTTTCTCAATTAGTTTTGCTTTGTTTACCTGATAAGGAATCTCGCTTACTAATATTCGATGCTTGCCATTTAACATCTTCTCGACGCGCGCTTGGGCCCGCATTTTTACCACACCACGTCCTGTAGTATATGCTTGCCTAATTCCTTCTCGTCCTAATATCAGACCGGCAGTTGGAAAATCAGGACCTTTTATCGCCATCATTAGTTCTTGGATTGTAACCTCTGGCTTCTCAATCATCATCAAGAGTCCATCGACTACTTCTCCAAGATTATGCGGAGGTATGTTAGTGGCCATTCCAACAGCAATACCAGCAGAGCCGTTTACCAAAAGATTTGGTATCTTAGCCGGCAATACTTTAGGTTCTTTTAAAGATTCATCATAGTTCGGCGTAAAGTCAACAGTATCCTTTTCAATATCTTCCAGCATTGATTCAGCCACGCGTGACATCCGCACTTCTGTATAACGCATAGCTGCAGCCGAATCACCATCAACTGAACCGAAGTTACCATGTCCATCCACTAATAAATAACGGGTCGAAAAAGGCTGCGCTAAGCGTACAGCGGCATCATAAACCGAGCTATCACCATGCGGATGATATTTACCCAAAACTTCACCGACGATACGGGCTGATTTCTTATACGGTTTATTAGGTGCCATACCAGCTTCATGCATAGCATATAATATTCGCCGATGAACCGGCTTCAAACCGTCACGAACATCTGGCAATGCCCGCATAACAATAACGCTCATAGCATAGTCAATATAGGAATTTTTCATTTCCTCTTCAATACGAATAGGTAAAACTTTTCCTAAACTAAAATCCACATTCTCACCTCAAACTACAACTTAAAAAGCTTGAACAACTAGCATTTTTACATAGAAATATCAACTTCTAATTATAACATATATTTTCCCTATCCATGCAAAAAATTCCTCTCTTTTATACTACTTTTTAAGTTAAAAGTAAATTGTAACAAAAAAAAAGCCCTCACCATATATTAACGTGAAAGCATTTCAGTATTTTTGCTGCAGGAGGCTGACGCAATATGGAAATGGGGTTATTTTATGTAATACTTCTAGGAATCGCAGTAAGCATAGATGGTTTTGTAGCTGGTGCTGCTTATGGTCTAAAGAATATCCGCATGCCGGTAAAATCACTAGGCATAGTATTCCTTGTTACAGGTATTTGCAGTTCACTAGCAATGCTAGCCGCCTACGCCCTAGAGCAGTATATCAACACGCATGTAGCGTTGCTGTTAGGCGCATTCCTTCTAGTACTTTTAGGAGGCTGGAGTTTATTTCAGCAGTACCTTACTAAGGACGTTGAACCTTTCGAAATTGATGGCGAGGTGACAGCGAAAAAACTCACGTTTTCTATCGGCCGTTTAGTTATAAGTATTATGTCTAAACCCGAGACTGCCGACGTTGATAAACTAGGCTACATCAGCCCCTTGGAGGCAGTTTTTCTAGGCTTAGCTGTAGGTGCGGACGGTGCGGTGGGAACCTTCGCGGCAGCTTTGATGGGTATGCTGCCAATTTATACGCCACTAATTATCGGGTTAATACACGCTATTTGCGTTGGGGCCGGATGCTATTCTTCAGCTAGATTTATTCCTGAAAGACTAAAAAAGCGATTCCCTTATCTTCCCGGAGCGTTACTGATAATATTGGGGCTGATAAGATTAGGTTAAAACTTTGCTAAATCCTTCCCGGATTACTGCTACATAAGCTAACAAGGAGGCGCTAAGAAATGAACATTTTTTATGCTATATTTCTCGGGTTTGCCGTTAGTCTTGATGGCTTTATTGCCGGGATAGCTTATGGATTAAAAAATATCAAAATACCACTGACATCCTTATTAATAGTAGGCATTGTAACTATATTTTGCACGGCTACTGCAATGTTTTGTGCTGACTTTCTCATTCAATATATCAACCCTAACTTAGCTTTATTCTGCGGCTCATTATTACTTATAGCGATCGGTACTATCAGCCTTTTCCAGGAATATCTTACGAAGAATGTAAAGTCCTTTGAAGCTGACGGCGAAATAACCGCTCGTAAGCTTACTATCTCGGTTGGTCGCTTAGTAATAAATATTATGGCAAAACCTGAGACAGCTGACGTAGACCATTCAAATCGTATTAGCTCTATTGAAGCAATATTTCTTGGTCTTGCACTCGGTATCGATAATATGGTTGCAACTTTCGCCGCTTCATTAATGGGATTTTTACCAATATACACACCTTTACTTATGGGGTTAATACAGATACTTGTTGTATCTGCAGGCATATACGCTTCATCCCGCATCATGTCTGAACGGCTGAAAAGACGCTTCCCCTACCTCCCCGGTACCTTACTAATTTTAATTGGCCTGCTGCGCCTTGGTTAATAACTTTATTTTAAAAGGATACGGTCTGAAGCTATAGCTTCAGACCGTATCCTTTTAACCGTCAAGCAGCAATACAATTTTGTTTTCACTGCAGCTAATTATTTTATTCTTACCGTTTAATGTAGTACACAAGTCGACCTTTCCGCCCCACAAATCAACAACATATTTCACTGTTTCCTTTGCATAATTGAGCTCTAACTCCCGCCCGTCAAAGGCATGCTGCAATACAAGTGTTCCTTTGTCAGCCGAAACTGGTGTGATGACCGGAATATTACCTAATCCAACACTATTAGCAAGCTCGTCACGTACCGTCCTCCAGCCATTTTCATCCGATATTTCCTTAACAACTATATCTGTCCCTCTAGCCTGAAAAGAGAACAAATGCATCTCTTCGCACAATTCTTTGTTCAGGTATCGTCGTAAGAAGGATTGGTCACGTTCTTCGGCTCTTATCTCCATAATCTTGTTGTGTCCATCTGGTTGTTTCGCTAAATACTCAAACATTTTAAAACCGACGAAATACGGATTTATTCGCCCCTCAAAAGGCCTAACTACTAAGTTGTGACGTTGGAGAAATTCCAGATGTAACTGGGCAGGTAATTCCAGCTCATTCAAAAGCTTATAGTGCCAGTAGCTGGCCCACCCCTCATTCATAATCTTAGTTTCAATTTGCGGAATAAAATAAGCTGTTTCTTCCCTTACTATATTAATTAAATCTCGTTCCCACTCACATAGCTTACCCCGCTCGGCAAGAAAGCCAAGTAAATCATCTTTTAGGCGATCTGGCACCGATTCCTGCGCATCCTTTAGAACCGCTTGACGATCTACTGGATTAATAATACCATTACGCCTGGTCTGATATCTTAATGCATGTGCGGCATCAATAATTCTTTCTACTTTTTCTGGCCCAATAAAGGGGTCATGAATGTAGTTTCTAACCCTGTCTGCATGAGCTTTAAACATTTCTACCGTAAGCTCAGCTCTTGTATCTCGTTTAAACAGCCGATTATTCTTGAAGAAATCATTATGGCCATAAACATGGGCCATTGTTAGAATTTGAAGCGTTAAGGTATTATCTTTCATAAGATAAGCTAGACATGGATCTGAATTTATTACCATTTCATACGGAAGCCCGACTAAGTTATACGTGTAAAAAGTCTTTTGTCGTTCATAAGCTTTGCCAAAGCTCCAGTGAGGGTAATGGGAGGGCATCCCTACATAAGCCTCATAGCATAGCATATCTTCATAAGTGCATATCTCGAAATGCTGCTCATAGCAATCTAAGTCTGTAGCCCTAACCAATTCTTCAATTCTTTCATTCCAAACCTCTAGATCCTTAGCGGTATAGTTTGTCAACTGCCATCACTCCCGGCATCGCTTTGTTTATCCAGTATTTTCTTGAAGGCAGGCCAAATATCTTCTTGCTTATTCATTAGAGCTATGACAAAGTTATCTAACTTCAATTCTTTCTCAAAGTCACGTCTGATCGTAACATTCCAACCGTGGCTGAATGCAATTTCACCATAACCGAATAATACACAAACCTCACACAGTCTTCGCGCTAATGCAATGGCTTTGGCATTATCATCGCCCCAGTTATCGCCATCAGAGCAGTGAAAAGCGTAAATATTCCAAACCTCTGGCGTATAGCGCTGTTCAATAATCTCTAAAGCTTTAGCGTAGCCGCTGCTGATTACTGTACCGCCAGCTTCGCCGCGGTGGAAAAACTCCCACTCTGTTACCTCCTTGGCCTCTGTGGTATGAGCGATAAAAACAACCTCTACATGCTGATATTTCCAACGGACAAACTGGTAGAGGAGAAAGTAGAAACTGCGTGCTAGATACTTCTTGGTTTGATCCATTGATCCTGAAGTATCCATAATACAGATGATAACAGCATTCGCTCGATGCTGAATATCCTCACGTACCCTATGGTAGCGTAAATCATCTTCCCTAAAAGGTATTCGCTCAGGTACAGGTAAACCTGCCTCTTCCTGACTCCGTTTTATTCCTTGTTCACGTTTAAGTTTTTCTACAACTGTTCGTTTTTTTGCTAAACGCGGTGGGATACCCTTCCGTTGATAACCTAATCTTTTATATTCGGTCTGGGTTTCGACCAGCCCATACTTTTTACGATCCATATCAGGCAGTTTGAGCTGATCAAACAGGTAGCTTACAATCTCATCCATGGTTACTTCAGTTTCGTAGATTTCTTCGCCTGGTTCATTTCCTGGCTGACCTTGACCAGCTTGAGTCTGATCATTAATCTTGCCTACGACCTGGCCTTTTTTTTCATTTCCAGTACCAGAAGCCGTACCGCCGCTGTTCTTTCCGTAAACAAATTGATATTCTTTAATACCTTTAACGGGTATTTTAATTTTTTTATTTTTACTCTGACCGATAATACTTTCTTCGGCTATTATATCACCTAGGTTGCGTTTGATTGCGTTCTCCATGATTTGCCTATGGCGTTTCCTATCATATTGAGAGCGGTCAGAATGGTCAGTGCTGCCGTCTTTAAATATTGCCATGACTGCTCCCCTCCATATCGACTAGTCTTTCCAAAGGTTATTAGCCGCATATTTCAGGATTACATTACAGCAATGGTCACAGTAGCCATTTCGCTTCATTTCTTCAACCATGGCATTATACTTACTGTCTTGTTCCTTATCGCGCACTCTTGCTTTAGTAACAATCCGTGATAATTCTTTAACTGACGCCATCAGTTTTTTCTCAATTGCTTCTTTAAGCGGTTCATAGCTTTCATAGGCAATTTTTCCGTTGTTACGCAGCACTGTGAACATATACGAAGTTACATCTTGCCTAAAGCCCAATGCTGAGGTTCCAGTTATGCCAATTTGTTCTTCAATCGACTGAAGGAACTTAATATCGGGTTCTAACTCTTCGCCGGTATTCTTGTCTTTGAGTTTGGTTGAATTAACGAAAGCCTCGGCATGATCTAAATAGTTATTAAATAAACTTTCAGCCTGTTCCTTGTAACCGTGAATAAACGCTCGCGTTACCTCTTTTTCGATAATCTTATTATATTCCTTTTTGAGAGTGTCTTGTAAAAAAGCAAGGTAACGTTTCTTCTCATCCTCACCAATGGCTAACTCTTTTGTAGCTTTTATTAAGGTATCAACAACAGCTATTGGATTAATGCAGTTGTTTTCAGATTCCGACAATGCAGTATCAAGAACTTTCATAATAAACCTTGTGGAAATACCGCTCATACCTTCTCGGGTAGCTTCTTCACGAAGCTCAAAAATATCAACCTTCTTAGTAGAACCTTTTTCAACTATTTCTTCACCATTATATATTTTGAGTTTAGTCAGTGCATCCACTTTATTAGATGGAGAAAGTCTAGTTAGTATCGCAAACATTGACGCTACTTCGATAGTATGAGGTGCTATGTGCGCGTCAAAATTACTATTACTCAGCATCTTACGGTAAATCTTGACTTCTTCATCCAGTTCCATGCAGTATGGAACCTCGACTTTAACAATGCGGTCCAGAATAGCTTCATTTGTATGATCTGACTTAAACTTATTCCATTCAGCTTCATTGGAATGCGCTAGAATTATTCCATCAAAATAAATCATTGAGCCCTTGCCTGGTGATGGAATGGATTTTTCTTGCGTAGCTGTAATCATAGTATGCAGATATTCAACCTCGTTTTTAAATACTTCAATAAATTCGACAATCCCCCGGTTGCCAACATTGAACGCCCCATTTAGCGCTAATACCCTGGGGTCATCCTCGGGATAAAGGTCTAACTTAGAAATATCAACCGATCCGGTAAGAACAGATGTATCTTGATTGTTTGGATCAACAGGAGGTACAACACCAACGCCTTTACGAGAGCGAATCGAAAACTCAGAAGTTGTTATCGGCATCTTTTCATAATGCCCATTATAATCATTGACAAGGCGATAGCGGCACACCGGACATAAGTCACCCTCAATTTTAATTCCCAGCATTTCTTCAAATTTCGGGCGCATATGTTTAGGAATTAGATGCAGGGGGGTTTCGCGCATCGGACATCCTTCAATAACATAAATCGGCGGACTGGTCTCTAACGCTTTTTTTAACGCTTCCATGAGGGAAGATTTCCCCGCTCCTACTGGTCCTACTAAATAGAGCACCTGCCGCGCTTCCTCTCCTTGCATTGCTGCTGAATGGAAATAGCGCATAATTTTCATAATACTGCTATCAATCCCGAAAAATTCTTTTTTGAAAAAGTTGTATCTTTTAATAGTTGCATTTCCGTATATCTTTTTAAGCCGCGGATGTTCTTCTGTTTTTATAGCTTCAACACCTGATTTAGTAAGCAATTGAAACATCCTAGCATGAGCAAGCATAGCCTCTTGCTTGGGGCTATCTTTAAGAATCTCCAGATAATCTAAAAATGTACCGGAGAAGCGCTCCTTCTTTCTTTCTTCGCGATCTTTTTTAATAAGAGCTGCAAAATCAAAGCCAGGCATTTAATCACTCTCCTTTAGATTTGTGGGTTCCTTAAATGGCTATGCGCCGTCACTATTATAATAAGGAGACGCTAAAAATTGTTGCTCAATATAAATGTATTAATCACCGTGGAAATTTAGCCCAAAAACTCGAAATACTGGCGATTTAATGTATAATAATGGAATTTGAGGTTGTATTAACTGCTATTTATATTCACATCACCGCTGCTTATTTCCGCTAATCAAAATTGACTCGCACTAAAAAGAAAAGACTATTATCCTCCACACAATCTATGCAAGATTGATGAAAATAATAGTCCGTAGTTAATTTTAAATTTTATTTAACAATCTGTCTAATTGAATGCTAGTGCATAATGTCCCAAAGCTGCTTACCAATCAAAAGTGCGGAAACAGATAAAAATAATGGTCTAACGTATGCAGCCCCTTTTGTAATAGCCATTTTAGTGCCAGCTATCGCCCCGATAACCATGGCAATTCCCATTGGAATAGCATAGTAGTAATTAATTGATCCTATAAAAGCGAAGACTATTACAGCAGCTATGTTACTGCCAAAATTAAGCGCTCTGGAATTGCCTGAGGCCGTTACAAAATCAAAACCGATTAGAAGAAACGCAAATAACAAAAATGATCCTGTACCGGGTCCAAAAAAACCATCATAGAAGCCGAGAGCAAAAGCAACTAAACCGCTCATCCAGGCTGTTTTGCCGCTAAGCCCTGCATAGGTAGAGGTTTCGCCCCAGTTTTTCCGTAGCAAACTATATATTGTAACAAGTATCAAGAGTACCACTACCAAAGGCTTTAGAAACTCTGGAGGGATAAACTGGACTGTATAAACACCCAAGGCAGAGCCGATTACTGAAAGCGGAAATAAATATTTTATAAGACCAAGATCTACTTTTCCAGAGCGTATAAAAGAAACTACGCTTGTAAAACTGCCCATTACTGCTGCCATTTTATTTGTTCCTAGAACTACTACTGGCGGTAACCCGGTCAGCATTAAGGCTGGAACTGCTATAATACCGCCACCGCCAACCACTGAATCAATAAAGGAAGCAACAAATCCAGCTGCCATTAAAAATACCAGCATTTCAATACTTAAATTTTCCATATTCCAAGACTCCTTAGATAAACGAAAGGGGATGGATTTCACCATTCGGTGTACCCCATCCCCAATTATACTCTTATTCCTCTACAATTGTCACCTTATTCATCTTATCGCCTGGCTTAATTTGATCTACAATATCCATACCGTCAATTACTTTACCAAATACAGTATGTACGCCATCTAAGTGCGGTTGTGGTTCATATACAATGAAAAATTGACTTCCACCAGTGTTAGGTCCACGGTGGGCCATAGATAGTGCACCACGCTCATGGATCTTTGGATTTCCTTTAGTCTCGCAAGGAATGGTATAACCAGGTCCGCCAGCGCCTGAACCTTGCGGACAACCACCCTGAGCTACAAAGCCAGGAATTACACGGTGGAAATTTAACCCATTATAATAACCCTCTTTGATAAGCTTTTCAAAGTTTGCAACTGTTTTTGGGGCTTCTTTTTCAAATAATTCAACCGTAACTGTACCTTTATCCATTTCGATGACTGCTTTTTTCATAAATAACTCCCTCGTTTCCTATTATTTCCCCCATATTATACCATAATAACTTAAAAAATATCAGCGAGAAGCTGTTAAAAAAATTCACCCATGTGATCCAAGTACATTGAGTAATCTATCGCAAATTCAAGCTCTTTGATGTTGACGGCTTGCTCATCCTCATTCCATACAGCTTTAGCACTAAAAAATTCACTTATTCTATTCGAATCTATGTAAGGCTCTCCGTTAAGAATTTCAACTGGCAGCTTTCTAACAGCATTTCGGACAATACCACTTTCTGATTCCCAGTATAATTTTTGACCTAATACTTTAGCCATTGTTAGCACTGGTACCAAAATTTTTCCGCCATACTCGTGAATATCATAGCTTATACTGGTTCCCGCCAATCTGATATTCGGGACTTGAAGGTATAGACAATTGTCAGCATCTCGCCACTCCTGCCTTCCGGCAAAAAGTAGTGGTAGACTATCTGCAGGTACATAAACGGTCTGACCTTTAGTGATACCACTTACTGCCTGCCTTTTGCCGCGTACAGTGCCATTATTAACATCCCATTTTAGATTAACTTGCAGACTCCTGGCAATTTCTAGAGCGGGGGCATACTTAATTCCATCAATTGAAACAAGATATCTATTTATGCTGTTCCCATTTACTCTAAGTTTATGTAACTGCGCGAACGGAACTTGCTCATCTGGAACATCACTGATTAATCGATTTAGCTGAACGTCATCAATTAATCCATCTAGACCAGCATCAGCCAACTTTTTCTTAATTTGGCCGGCTGTGACCGATTTGTACCCATAGACATCAGGGTAAATACCTAGTGACGCTACCCCATCATTGCCAATCCTTAGTTTAAATCGATTGTAAGTAATGTACACGGGGGTTCCTTCATTTACTAATTCGTATAAATCCTCAACAGCATCTTCCCTTAGGCGTATACAGCCATTCGACACTACTCCGCCAATCGACCAAGGTGCATTTGTACCATGTATCCCATAGGTAGGCAGAAATCCCATCCAACGATATCCTAACGGATTTTCAGGCCCTGATGGTACAGAGTATTTTTTACCTGGCGGATACCACGTAGGATTGACTACTTTATCAATAATTGCAAAATCCCCCATTGGAGTTGGTGTTGAAACCTTGCCGATTGCAATACGGTATTCTCTAATTAGAATATCATTGGAGTAGTATTCCAATGTTCTGCTGGGAAGGTTAATAATAATTGCTGAGTTACAATCGGCTCTTACTGTAAGCGGCTGCAGCAACATCATAATAATAAAAAATACAAAAAAGACCTGATTACATTTTTTCACCTGCTATCCCTTCTTTTGTCCAAAATCACAGACAATACACCATATGAAGGAATAGCATTCAGTATGTTAATTTTTACCGTGTTTGCTTTATTATTCACTTGGCAAAGCTATAATTAACATATTATAGCTGGGAGTGATACTATCTGAAAAAAGCACTATTTGCTTTACTGATAATTGTTTTTCTTAGTAGCGCTTGTGCCCAGACTCCAGTAAAAAAACCTAATTTACCTGAAACTGCTCAGCAGCAGCAAAATCAGCCTGCACCAGTACCACTAGATTCCAACAATGTTCAAAAATATGCGAATCGCTTTCCCGGAAAGCTTGGTCTTTATGCAAAAAACTTAAAGACAGGACAAACTATAAGTATAAACTCAGATGAGATTTTTGCCACAGCTTCGACTCATAAGCTGGTTGTTGCATTAGCCGTATACAAATACATTTATCCAAACGTTTCAGTGGAAAAAAAGAAAGATTATGATCAGATGATTAAAAAAATGATGATTATAAGTGATAATCCCTCTTTTTATGAACTCTTAGATGAAATTGAACAACGTCATCCAGATGCTTTAACAAAAGTTTTAAAGGATTTAAATTTAACCAAAACTCGAATTCATAGTAAAGAGGCTTTTCATCGATACGGTTACCACAGTGTAACAACTCCGCAAGAAATGGCTGTAGTCTTTGAGACCATTTATAATGAACAGTATCTGGGTAAGGAAATGTCAGCAATTCTTAAGGAAGAACTTGCAAAAACAATATATAAAGAAGAAATACCTAGACATATGGGTAATAACAAAGTTATGCACAAGGTGGGACAGTTACCTGATGGGGTATTAAATGATGTGGGTATTGTAGATGATGGGAAAAACCTTATTCTCATTAGCTCATTCTCTAAAACCCAGCAATCGCCCGACTACGCAAGTAATTTCTTGGCTGAATTATCGGCCAAAAGCTATGAAGCACTACGAAATAAAAACTAAAATATAAAGAAAACACGGCTTGCACCTAGCATAGCGCCGGCGAAAGCAGTTGCTAACCTTTAACATGTAAGAAAGTTTATACTTCTTACCGTATAAATAATGGCGTAATAGCACACTAATGCTATTACGCCATTATTAGTTATCCTCATCAGGGAAAAGATCCCTAACTGCAAATATCTCCTCACAGTGTTCATAAAACAAATCTGTAAGACAAGGATCAAACTTTTTTCCTCTTTGTTCTAAAATATATTGGGTGATCTCTTCCTTCGACCAAGATTTCTTATAAACTCTTTTTGTCCCTAATGCATCTATTACATCAGCTAAAGCTACAATTCTACTGTATATATTAATCTCAGTTTCTTTAAGAGAGTGAGGATATCCAGTTCCATCATAGTTTTCATGATGCTCTCGCGCAATAATAGCTGCAGTTTGAAATAACTTCCTTTTCGAAGATTTAAGCATCTCATACCCCATTTGTGAATGGGTTTTAATTGTTTCAAACTCCTCAGACGTTAGTGCCCCAGGTTTATTCACAATCGAATCGTTAATAGCAAGTTTACCAAGATCATGCATAGATGCAGATAGTTTAATTAGTTCAGCTTCTTGTTCAGAAAGACCATAGCGAAGGGCTAAAATACGAGCTACTTCTCCTACACGCTTGACATGGTTACCCATTTCATGTGATCTTGATTCAGCAATTTCGCCTAATGTAAATATACATTCTCTTTGAGTATCTTCAACCTCTTGATTTAAGTAGATGTTGTCAAAGGCAACAAAAACATTCAGTCTAAACATCTCAACCAAGTCTTTTGTCCAGTCCGTAAGGCAGCCAAACCCCTCTAAATAAACAATGTTTTCAGGACCTAGATTGCTTGGACAATATAAGGCCACGCTGTTATCCCGAAAAACACAGCATTTATTAACACAGACTTGATCTATGACCTCTAAAATTTCAGCCGGCATTTCACTAGACAGATAACGACCTTCAAGACCGTTATGCTGACCTATCGCAGCATGAATAAAGAAGTTCTCCTCGATTTTTCGTTCAGCCACAAACCCAGATAATTTATTATTGCCGCCCTTGGGCTGAATACAGGCTAGCGTGGTTAGCTGATGCAGAATTTCACCCGCAAATTTTTTTATAGACTGCAGTCTAAAAATCTGGGTCGACGATTTAATTACTTGTTTAAGATCACGCCGATTTTCATCAATTATTTGTAAGTCGCGATAAGATCGAAGCGCAGTTACCACAGCTGTTAATAACCGCTGAGTTGTAAGCTCAGTCTTTTCACGATAATCATTAATATCGTATTCGATAGTGACACTCTCTTCGGGCGCTTGACCAGGATGGCCTGTCCTGAGAATAATACGTACCAAAGAGTTCTTTAACTCCCGCCTAACATAATGAACAAGTGCCAAGCCGGCATGTTCTTCTTCCATAACAACATCTAAAAGCATGACAGCGATATCTGGATTAAGTTTGAGAATTTCCCTGGCTTCGGCTGCAGAAAATGCACTAAAAAACTCTATCCTGCCTCCATCAAAAACCAATCTCCTAAGTGTCATACGGGTGACATCATGAACATCGTCCTCATCATCTACAATAAGTATCTTCCATTTATCCGGACCGCTGACACATTTCTCTTTTGCCGTGCTGGTTAACCACTTGTCCCTGTCTTCTAAAAACAGAAACTCATTTTTGCTTTCCATCTGCCGGCCCACCCTTCCTTAAAGGCAAATAAATATCAAATCTTGTTCCTCTGCCTGGTTCGCTTTCGCACTTAATTGTCCCATTAAACTTTTGAGTAACAATATTATAAACAATATATAAACCTAGGCCTGTACCGCCATTACCGCGTTTTGTTGTATAAAAAGGGTCAAATATTTTTGCGAGGACATTTTGGTACATACCTTTTCCGTTATCGGAGTAGGTACATACTAACTGTCTATCCTGCCGCTCTATTCTTATACTAATACTGCCTTCATCACCCGGTTCAAACGCATGAGTTAAGGTATTCATAACTAAGTTCGTAATAACTTGCGCAAAAGCCCCTGGATAGCCAACTATTTCGACATCTCTTTCGCAGTCTATATTTATTTTAAGCTTCGTCCTTTTTATTTGCGGCTGCATACTTAGAAGAATTTCATCTAAATATTCTCTTACGTTAAACGCTCGTCTTGCTTCGCTTGATTGGTCTACCGAAACCTGCTTAAAACTGTGTACTAATTTAGCCGCCCGCTCTAAGTTTTTATAGGTAATTGCTGCAGCTTCTTCAATATCTTCTAAGTACTCTACAAGATGCTGCCGGCGCGGATTTCCGTTTTGGCAAAACTCTTTAAATCTTTCTGTAAGTTGCATCAAATGTGATGCTGCAGTAACACCGACACCAAGCGGTGTATTAATCTCATGCGCTACTCCAGCAACTAAACTTCCTAACGCCGCCATTTTTTCGGATTGGACTAAGTAAGCCTGCATGGCTTTTAGTTCTTCAAATGCTCTTTTAAGTTCATCATTAGCTTCTGCAAGCTTCTCTTCTACTTTCCGACGACTGTCTACCTCGCTGTGCAGCTCATCATTAATCGCCTGCAGCTCTTCATTTATTGCAATTAGTTCTTCGTTAAGAGAGGAAAGTTCTAATGTTCGCTGGTACACTTTGTTTTCTAGATCATCATTAGCTGTTCTTAGCGCTTCTTCGGCCCGCTTACTGTCTGTTATGTCATGCCATACGTAAACAATACAGTCTTCTCCATTTATTGAAATAACTTCTGCCGAATAAAGTCCTATCCTAACTTCACCCGACTTGGTACACCAATGTGTTTCTAAATTTCTTAAGAACCCATCTTTGCTCAGTTTGTTAAAAAGATTGTTTCTTTCTGTTGCACTGAGCCAAAGCCCAAAAGAGTGATCATTTTGTGAATTAACAGCAGTCGAGGATCTATCAATAACCTCTTCACGACTATACCCAAAGGTTTCAAAAAATGCATCACTGACTTCCATGTAATAGCCATCACTTAGACGGGCAATACCAACAACATCAGCACAATTTCGAAATGCTTTTGAGTATTTCTCCTCTGAGGCGGTTAATGCTGCTTCAGCCTTTTTCCTTCGCTGGATATTAGCTGTTAAAACAAGTACTGCCGCCGCTAATGCTATTAAAAAGAAGGCTGTTGCCCACATAGCTTCACGTGATACCCGATAAGTAAGATCCGGCGAATTAAATATAATCGAATTCGCTGGCAGCTTACTGCGATTTAGCCCAAATCTTGATAATTGTTTATAATCAAACATATATACATTTTTAACACTTTGAATAATAGCAATATCTTCTGGTTTCTCACCTTGCAAAATCCGAAGAGCCATCTCAGCAGCAAGTCGTCCTTGATCTTTTCCGCTCACAACAAGGCCACCCACCGCCCCGTGATTTAAGCCAAAATCCCAAGCAGTATATACAGGTACAGGCGAAGCCTCAGAAATAAGTTCGTTTACTCTTTGAAGATTTACGCCTTCACCGCCGGAGGTCTTCATACTGCCTACTGCCATAACTATACTATCTTTGGGCAAGTTTTTAACATCAGCGATAGCTGCTTCAACATAAGGTATTTCTTTAATTTCAATTTCGATGCTGAGTTCAGGTATTAGTTTTTTTATTAAAGCAATGTTAGCAATATGGGATGGATCATCCTCTATACCATACACGACAAGTCGTTTAGTATTTTGATGCAGTTTAAGTATCAGATCAAATAACCCGCGGAAATCATTATCTTCTGCGACACCAGTAACTCCGCTAAGCCCTTTTACCATATTCAAATTAAATCCATTAACGCCGCAAAAAACAATTGGAACATCCGGAAAAAGTTCATCACGGTGAAGCCGCAAAAAATTAAGGGCCGCGTTATCAGTAACAATTACCGCCGAGAAATATGAATTAGCAAACTTTTGCTTGTACAGATTTTTCAGCAATTCACCCTGCATTAACTTAGGGCTGTGATTAGTATCCATATATTCAATACGTACTTTGTATTGATCTTTGAAGTGTTCAAATACGCTGTCTATTCCCTGTTGCTCTGTTTTTGTCCAGTCGTAGTCAGGACTATAAGAATGAAGAACAAGCACTTCTCGGCGAACTGCATGATGAGCCAATACCGATGATGAAAAGTAAAGAAAGCTAACGAAGGTAGCTAAAAGTATCACCCATCCTAATTTTTTCACTTTCATCACTGCACCTCGTTTTGTTCTATATCCATGCCGTTTTGGAAAAATTCCCTGCATTTTCAAATACTGATAAAATTCTACATAAGTTAACATTAACCTTTCAAAATACCCTAAACAAATCCATTTTATTTTGGCCAGACACCTTATCTACTCCGGGCGCATATTATAAAGCATAAATCCATAGGGGGTAGATTAAATGTCAGATTGCTGCAGCAACAAAAAGCATCATTGCTGCCCAAAATGTAATCACAGCTTTCCTCACAAATGCCATAAATGTCATCATGAGTGTGATTACGGATGCTCTGAGTGCCCAAAATGTAAGTGTCATATCCCTAAAACTTGTGACTGTCCAAAGTGCAGCTACCGCTTTGAAGACTAAGTGAGAAATTATCCAAAAACGTCCTTTGGGGCGTTTTTTGCTTTAGCCGAGGTTTATACGTTGTCAAATTAGCAGTAAAGCTTGTAAAGATAACTACTTTTCTAAAAATCGTGAAAATAAAAATAGAAAGCCAGTTTCGCAACTGGCTTTCCGCTAAATCCATTCACTTTTGCGGAAAAAGCATATTAGTGATAGGGCAACAAGGGCCATGAGACTTAGCACAGCAGGATAGCCCCATTCCCAAGACAATTCAGGCATATATTGAAAATTCATTCCATAAACCCCCGCAATAAAATTTAGCGGAATGAAAATTGTGGATATTATAGTAAGAACTTTCGTTACTTCGCTCAATCGATTACTAGTACTGGATAGATATAT
Source organism: Dendrosporobacter sp. 1207_IL3150 (assembly GCF_036763085.1). Lineage (NCBI taxonomy): Bacteria > Bacillati > Bacillota > Negativicutes > Selenomonadales > Sporomusaceae > Dendrosporobacter > Dendrosporobacter sp. 1207_IL3150. The sequence continues at coordinate 296,156 of NZ_JBAIYU010000007.1, read as the reverse complement.
ATCTAGTAACCCTGAAGCCATATCGCGATACATTTCGATATTATCAATAACCTGCCTAGTGTGATCATAAATGTCACGAATATATATCCTGGTTTCGTCGGTAAATATCTTGGAGTCGCCTCTCTGTACCGCATGTATGACTTCCCGCAGCGGCCATATTGCCTTCCTGATAAATAACAGTTCATTTTTTAGAACGTGAATTTCCTTTACTACATCCGGCGTTGGTCGCTCAATAACTTTATCTTCTATTTCTTCAATTTTTTCGCTCAAGCTTTCAAGAACGTAATAATAATTATCTGTAATTGCATCAATTAGCGAATACGCTAAATAATCCGTATTTAAAGTACGTAATTTCCCGGATGTATTAAGCATACGGTTTCTAACTGTCTTAAATATCTCGTTATCTGTCTCCTGAAATGAAATCAAATAATTGCTTCCCACAATAAAACTTACTTGGTGAATTTCAGCAATAAAACCTTCACTGCTAAGAATTAGCATTTTAACAGTTAGGTAAGCGTAAACACCATGATCCTCAAATTTCGGCCTTTGATTAGTATTAACTATATCCTCTAGCACTAAAGGATGAATACCATAATGTGAACCGATCACTCCCACTAGCTCCACGTCGTGAATGCCATGTACATCTATCCAGGTGTTTTCTAGTGTCGGTTGATAGTTCACTAGGTCATTCACATTTAAAAATTTTGATTCACACACAGTATCTTTATCATATTCAACTAGCTCTATTGTAGACTTTTCGTCCCTCGCCTCGCCAATATAGACAAGTGAACCTGGCAACGTGCCTCTTTTCTTAGCAATCCCCCTTATCCTCCTCATAATAATACCCCCGATTTTATTACGTATTAACCAGTAGCATATCTTCTATTTGTGAATATATTGTGGATGAGGTGATATAATGGCGTACTCAATTACTATTTCAATCAGCCGTAGAACGTTAACGTTATTTAATAACGGCACTCCTATCCGTTCCTATCCAGTCGGCACTGGCAAACACTATTCACCAACCCCTAAAGGTCAGTATCATATAGTTAATAAACGTCCTAATCCCGGAGGGCCTTTTGGTTCAATGTGGCTGGGGCTAAGTATACCGCATTACGGAATACATGGAACAAATAATCCTTCTTCTATCGGTGGTTACGTATCCAAGGGTTGTATTCGAATGTACAATAAAAATGTGATCGAGCTGGCAAGTATTGTGCCAATTGGCACGGTGGTGAATATTGTTAGCTAGTTGTTCCATGATTTTTAACCTGAACTTATTAGAGGATCGTCTGGCTTATGGTAAGCGACGGTCCTTTATGTTTTCAATAAATAAACGACTTTCTGGGTGGCAAACTTGTATCGTTTTTAAGGATACACTCTGTTAGAATTAAACAATATGAAATGAGACTCTCATAAAAAGGATTTAAATCAGGAAAGTATAATAAATATTCTTAGTTAATATCAACTTAGATAAGGAGGGCCGATATGAAACGAAATTGGTTCGAATTGACTACCGAGCAGACCCTGCATGAACTTGGATCTGATATCAAAACAGGCTTATCATCTCAGCAGGCTGCCGATAGGCTGGCATTGCACGGATATAATCAATTAGCGGAAAAAGAACGTATCAGTTTTCTCCACCGTCTGCTAAGCCAATTTAAAGATTTCCTTGTTATTATATTGATTGCAGCTAGTGTTATTTCAGCCTTTGTTGGTGAAGTTGTCGATTCAATTGCTATTATTATTATTGTTTTGCTCAATGCAACCCTCGGCCTAGTGCAAGAGGCCAAAGCTGAAAAAGCCTTAGCGGCATTGAAACAAATGACTGCTCCGAGCACTAAGGTTATTCGAAACGGACAGCTAGTAAGTGTACCTGCCCGCGAAATTGCTCCAGGCGATATAGTTATTGTTGAGACAGGTGACCGTATACCTGCCGATTTACGAATTATTGAATCACACAGCCTTAAGGTTGAAGAAGCTTCGTTAACTGGTGAATCCTTACCAGTTGAAAAAACTGACTCTCCACTAAAAGGCAATTTACCTTTGGCGGACAGAAATAACATGGCCTTTATGGGGACTTTGGTTACTTACGGCAGGGCACGAGGTGTAGTCGTAGAAACCGGAATGCTAACTGAGATTGGCAAGATTGCCAACATGCTGCAAGTAGGGGAAAAAGAAATTACCCCTCTACAGAAAAAGCTTGCTCGTTTCAGCAAAACACTAGGTTTTGCCTGCTTAGCTGTATGTACTTTAGTATTTGCGATCGGTGTTTATAACAGCTTGAGTATAGGTACGATTTCAGCCCCAGATATTCAATTGCTGTTAATGACCTCAATAAGCCTTGCTGTAGCAGCTATTCCAGAAGGTCTGCCCGCAGTCGTAACAATTGTCCTAGCATTAGGAATGCAGCGTATGGCAAAAAAGAATAGTATAGTACGCAAATTACACGCCGTAGAAACATTAGGCAGTATTACTGTAATATGTTCAGATAAGACCGGCACTCTAACTCAAAATCAAATGACAGTAACTAAAGCTTATGCTGGTAGTACAATGTATGAGTTAAGTGGTGACGGTTATGACCCAAAAGGAGAAATCCTTCTTGACAACAAGCTAATTGACCCATTAGCCGATCAGGGTCTCTCCTTGCTTATGAAAGGTGCATTGCTCTGCAATGATGCCAAGCTAAGCTTCAATTCAGATACTAATAACTGGGGAATATCAGGTGACCCAACTGAAGGTGCACTAATAACTGCTGCTGCTAAAGCCGGTCTAGATCATAATGATCTAAATGAAAAGTTTCCTCGCATTACCGAAGCCCCGTTTGATTCATCACGAAAGATGATGACAACAGTTCATGCCGCTGGGGATGAATATATATCCTTTACTAAAGGAGCACCAGATGTTTTACTTAAGCGCTGTTCCAGTGTTATGCAGTCAAATGAATTACTTCCTCTGACCGATGAGATCTTAACTAGAATACATGAGACAAACCAAAAACTAGCCTCGCAAGCTTTACGAGTATTAGCAGTAGCTTGCCGAAGGTTCACCACTATTCCTGATTCTAGTAATGTTGACTTTCTCGAGTCTAACCTCACTCTAATCGGTCTTGTCGGTATGATTGACCCACCTCGCAGCGAAGCGCGTGAAGCTGTCAGAGTATGTACTGCTGCTGGTATACGCCCGATTATGATTACTGGTGATCATCAGGACACTGCTCAAGCAATTGCCTTAGATCTAGGAATAATCAACAGCAAAAGTCAATCCATGACAGGTAAACAAATTGACGCATTATCAAAAGAAGAATTACGCCAGGTTGTGCAGCACACAAGCGTTTTCGCCAGAGTCTCTCCTGAAAACAAAGTTGCAATCGTGGAGGCATTAAAAGCAAATAACCAAATTGTAGCTATGACTGGTGACGGAATTAATGATGCCCCTGCTTTAAAAAAGGCTGATATAGGTGTAGCCATGGGTATAACAGGCACTGATGTAACAAAAGAAACTGCCGATATGGTAGTGGCCGATGATAATTTTGCTACTATAGTTACCGCTGTAGAAGAAGGCCGTACCATCTTTTCTAATATCCGCAAATTTATCTCCTTTCTTCTAGCCTGTAATCTATCGGAAGTATTGGTAATTTTTATTGCCATGCTTTTGGGCTGGCCCATACCACTTCTTCCAATTCAGCTGCTATGGGTAAATTTGGTTACAGATGCTTTTCCAGCCTTAGCTTTAGGTATGGAAAAAAAAGAAGCAGATATAATGAAAGTACCGCCTCGTGATCCTAATGAACAAATCGTTAATAAACCGTCTCTTTCTATGATTCTTCTTCAAAGTATAGCTATAACCGTTGTAGTACTGATAGCCTTTAATTATGGTTATATAGCCTACGGTTCGGATGTAACAGCTGCACGTACTTTTGCCTTTACTACCTTAATCCTAAGTCAGCTGCTTTGCGCCTACTCCGCACGTTCGGTTCATTATTCGGTATTTAAGACTGGACTATTCTCTAATAGTTACATGAACATGGCAGTATCCTTATCTTTTGCCCTAATGCTAGTAGCTGTCGGACCATTCCAAGAAATCTTTAAAACACAGACCCTACTATTAAAAGATATTATGATTATTGGTTTGCTCTCGCCTGTTCCTTTCATATTGGCTGAGTTAGCAAAAGTTATTATTGCTAAAAGATAAATAAAAACAAGCCTGATAAATTTTCAGGCTTGTTTTTATTTTATAATCACTAGCTATTTAACTGTTAGAAATATATGTAGAAAATTGACACTTTTTGCAGGAAATTACTACCATATATGGAATTAAATTTAATAAAGAATGACCCCCATGTAAATCATAAGGTGTGATAATAAAAAAATGACTTTTTTTGAAATGTCTTTGCTTGCCACTATAGCTGCAAATTTTGCAGTTGTCTGTATATACTGCTACTTATATCTGCAATATAGACATCTTTACCTTGGACTCTGGATATTAGGATGGATAATGCATTTTGCTCGCTTACCTTTTCTAGCTAATCCGCTTCCAGATTTTTCAGCAATAAACCTTTTGGTTTACGAAATCATCGCAATGATTAGCAGTGTTATAATGCTTATAGCAACAAGCAAATTCGTAGATAAAAAAGTAAATAAGCTATGGTATTCATGGGGAATTATTGTTTTTTTAATTATAGTCATAATACAAGCGTCTAGGCTGCCATTTGTATACAGCGCAATACCTGTATGCCTATATATCGGTGCATTATTTTGCAAGAACGGCTTGCTGCATTTATATCATTTGCGAATTAACGGGCTAGGTAAATACATAACAGGTATCGCCTATATTATCTTAGGACTTCATACTGTTGATATGCCATTTCTTATTACAATTACTTGGTTCGTACCTTGGGGAGTATTGATTGATGCAGTATTTCGATTTCTGGTCGCAGTGGGAACCTTAATTGTTTTTTTTGAAAAAACACGTCATGATCTAATAGAAAAAGAACAACATTATAGATTACTTACGGAAAACGCATTAGATGTAATTTATCGCTATAAAATTAGCCCACATAACCATTTCGATTATGTTAGCCCATCTGTGGAAAGATTAACAGGCCTCACTCCTAATGATTTATGTAGATCACCCATGAAAATATTACGAATTATCCATCCCAAAGATTTAAATGTACTTAAGAGATTTATGCTTAATCTTCCTAGCGCATTTGATCAACCACTTACGTTACGCCTTATTACCTCAAGTAAATCAATAATATGGATAGAGCAAACAGCGGTACCTATATTTGATTCGAAAGGAACATGTATCGGATTTGAAGCCGTCGCCCGTGATATCTCTTCAAGAAAAGCTCTCGAAGATGATGTGTCAAGATTAGATAGATTAAAGACAATAGGGCAAATGGCGGCAAGCTTAGCCCACGAAATAAGGAATCCATTAACAACGGTCCAAGGCTATCTTCAATTCTTTTCCAACAAGCAAGAGTTTGCTAAATACAACACTCAAATAGGTCTTCTTCTAGATGAATTGAATAGAACTAACTTAATTCTCAGCGAGTATCTTTCGTTAAGCAAAAACCGCAAACCGGAGTTAATGCCCACTCAACTAAATAACATTATTGAAGCACTATACCCTTTGCTGAAAGTAGATGCGAAAGCATCAGACAAAAATATACTCCTTAACATTGATGCTATCCCGATACTTCACCTTGATGAAAAAGAAATTCGCCAGCTTATACTCAACTTAGTTCGAAACGGAATCGAAGCAATGCTTACAGGCGGTACGATGACGATAAGTACGTATCTCCAAGAGACGTCTGTAGTCCTTGCCATTAAAGATGATGGTCCAGGCATACCTAAGAGTATTTTAGAAAAATTAGGCGAGCCATTTTTGACTACTAAAGAAACTGGAACTGGCCTTGGCTTAACTATTTGTTACACAATAGCTTCCAGGAATAATGCAAAAATTAGTGTTGATACGGGTCCCTCGGGAACGACTTTTTTTACTCATTTTGCGTTACCCTTTAACGGCAAGAAAAGTAAATCCTAAAATACCGTAGATTTATTTTGATCTAAGATTAGGCATAGCCTGTACGGTAAAACTTAGAACCTGAAGATTGTAATCTACAATTTGTTTAGGTTCTTTTTAATGGACTTTTTACATCACTGACTGAAAAAGAGAAATGACTTGTATTTTACTCTTTTGGTATATTTTATCAAAAAATGAAGGTAATGGATAATTATATATGGAATTATAAAATAGTAGCAATTACTTACAAAAGATTTATTTGTAATTTAAGCGAAAAAGGTGAGTTAATGACTATCTCAGAAATGTCTCTAGTAGTTACACTTTCCGCCAGCGTAGCTGTCTTTTTCATATATTGTTACTTATTTATCCAATACCGACAGTTTTATTTAGGTTTGTGGTCCTTTAGCTGGGCCTTACATTTTATAAGATTTGCGTTTATTAGTACACCGCTACCAGAAATATCGCCTGGCGCCCTAACACTCTACCTATTATGTAATATCTTAAGTGCATATATAATGCTCCTAGGGACTAGCAAGTTTGTAGGTGCAATAATAAGTAAATATTGGTATATATCGGCGTTTATGGCACTTTTTCTTAGTAGCATTGCGATTTTTCAAAATATGCCACATATATTCTTTTTAATGCCAGCTTGCTTATACCTTGGATTTGCATACTGTAAAACCGGCACATTATTTATTTACAAACTAGATGGCCATGGTTTAGGAAGATATATCACAGGGATTTCATTTTTTGTGCTGGGTATACATTTAATGGACTTGCCCTTCCTAATCAATGTAAGCTGGATAGCCCCATGGGGCTTTCTTATTGATGCTGCCTTAAGATTTATTATTGCAATAGGCACTTTGATAGTATATCTTGATAAGACAAGATATGACCTTCTTGCCAAAGAACAGTATTATAGGTTATTAGCGGAGAATGCATCAGACGTAATTTATCGTTTTAAATTTGTACCGAAAATGCATTTTGAATATATCAGCCCTTCTGTCAAAAAATTAACTGGACACTCGCCGCATTCTTTTTATAACTCAATTAGACTAATTTTCTCTTTAACTACGCCGAATGATAGGCCAATTCTTAGAATGTTTGCAAGAAAGTTCTTCTATGAGCCTGATCATACGCTCATTTTAAGAATTCGGCGAAGTGATACCTCTATGATTTGGGTCGAGCAAACATCCGTTCCTATAGTTAACGAAGAAGGATCTTGCATAGGCTTTGAAGGTATTGTAAGAGATATTACTACTCGAAAGAATCTCGAACAAGATATTTCTCGTCTCGATAGTCTAAATACTGTTGGTCAGATGGCAGCAAGCGTAGCTCACGAAATAAGAAATCCTATGACTACAATTAGAGGGTATTTACAGTTTTTCGCTAATAAAAGGGAGTTTTCAACTTACACCAATCAATTTGGTCTCATGATAGATGAGCTTGATAGAACCAACTTGATTATCAAAGAATATCTCACTTTAAGTAAGCACCGCACAATAGACTTAAAATTAAACAATCTAAATGTCATTATTGAGTCTTTATACCCTCTTGTCAAGGCAGATTCAAATGCTGACAATAAAGATATTCACATGCATTTATCAGATATTTCGCTGATATATTTAGATGAAAAAGAAATTCGCCAGCTAATTTTAAACATTGTACGTAATGGATTGGAAGCTACCTCCTCAGATGGAATAGTTATCATACGCACATTCCAACAATCAGATGAAATAGTTTTATCAATCCAAGATAATGGTAGCGGAATACCCCAACATATTCTTGATAATCTGGGTAAGCCTTTCGTCACAACTAAAGAAACCGGAACTGGTTTGGGGTTAGCAACTTGCTATCGAATTGCAAGCAGACATCAAGCCGTTATTAAAGTTGAATCAACCCCGTCAGGTACCACCTTTAATATATGCTTTAAAATACCTTAATAATATTCAAAAAAAGGCCATGGAAAACGCATCTTAATTGCGTTTTCCATGGCCTTTTTTTATGGATTCTCCAGATTGACTTATAACATAATACCATAATCTCTTTTTTATCATTCCATTTTAATACAATTAATTACATTTTTTCCGTAGGAAATGTAGGAACAAACCTATCTCCTTAGAAACAAAAGTTATGTAAGGGGGTGTTAACTTATGATAAATCATTCGTAACTTTTCTACTTAATTAATCATTAAAAAATTGGAGGTATTACAATGTATAATTTGCAAACAAAAACCGTTCAAAATTCAGAAGAGCAATCAACTAGCAATATTACAATTCATGTAGCAACCGAAGAACTAGAAAAAAAAGCAATATATAATTTACGTTTCAAAGTATTTTATGAAGAGTTGTCAAAACGACTTCCTACTAATGTAGTTAACGATAGCCAGCTAGCAGATGATTTAGATAAAACCAGTATATTATTATACGCCAAGTCAGGATCTTCAGTTATTGGAACATTACGAATGACTATTGGGGAAATTGACAGTTTTCCTAAATGGCTATCCGACATCTTTAGCTTGGACAAGTTTAGATTATTACAAAAACCAAATCAAAAAATTGGATTGTTAACAAAGTTAGCGATAGACCCTAGCTATCGTGGATCTACATTAATGTATCAATTTTTGAAAGAGATATTAGTAATTTCATATGCTCAGGGTATAAGATACGCGTTTGGTGGATGCAATCCAAATTTAGTTTCATTTTATGAACGAATGGGCTTTATAAGGTTTTCAAATAAAAATTTTACAGACCCAGGCTATGGTCTCCTCCTGCCTATTGTATTAATTACTGATAATATAAACCACTTTAAGGCATCTCGTGCTACCGCTTTACGCTTTGTTAAATCAAAGGATACCAATCTAGCCGGATTAGATTTATTTTATAAGCTTTTTCCTCAGTCACTTGACGTTGTCAATAGCCGATTAGTGAAAGGTCTTGATTTACTAGATTATTTAAATTTGAAGTTCTCTGATATTGACTTGGGACAACTATTATTTTCCCCTTCGCTAAATCTTAAAGAGTGTATTGCTTTTTTAGAATTAGGATCAATTTTTACTTGCTACGCTGGTGATCAGATAATTAGTAGTGGTGATAAAAACAGTGATCTTTATTTATTATTATCAGGAAAACTAGCGTGCGAATCCTCGTTTTTACGACCAGGTCAATTCTTTGGATTTAACTTAGCCGTAGTTTCCATACAAAAATACAATGTTACGTCTATAGGTAAATCTCAAATTATGATTATTCCAGGACAGCACTTTGAGAAGTATAAACAAGCCTATCCGAATGCAGCATTAAATATTATAGAAAAATTAGGATTATCATTAGGCTAAACTAAAAAATGGGAGGAACTAATATGAAAAAACCTATAGAGTTGCTTTTAGTTAATAGCTTTGCTCCTAGGCAAAGAATTGTATCTGACGCCGCACTCGAAAATAGCCTGGCTATAATTAGGACATACTTGGAGAATAAAGGCTTTAACGTGCACGTTAATGATGAGCAAAGAATATCTGGCGCAGAACAAGGCGTACCTTCTTGGTGCTTAATGTTTCTGCGTTTTTTTATTATGCTGCAGATTAAGGCCTATTCAAAAATGAAGCCATTAGCAGCATTATTCATTATCCTAACTTGGCCTTTGCAGAGCTTAGCTTTATTTTATCGAAAAAAACACATGGATAATCTAATTACTGCCATAGTCAACCAGATTCAGCATGAAAAAATCCCAATGGTCGGAATAAAACTTTGGAATGGAGATGCTTATACTTGGAGCATCCAATTAGCAGAAAAAATTAAGGAGCTAAGCCCTGAGACTACTATTGTAGCAGGAGGGCCACAAGTCAAAGTTTATGGGGAAAAAGTATTAGAGGCAGACATATTTGATCTTGTGATTATGGGACCTGGGGAGGAGATACTAGAAAGTTTACTTAAAATGCGAAGATCATCAAAAAACCATACAGACTTTATGGAATTAGTCTACAATAGACTCGGTGAAAACCGGCTGATACGCACAGGAAACTACAATGGGCAGAGCAATTACATGATCAGTAAATTTACAATTCCAGAATACAATAATGCGGATCTGCAAGATAAAATACTTTTTCATACTTTAATAGATGGTGTTGGCTGCTCTTGGAATCAGTGCAACTTTTGCTCCCATACAAGGCAAAACATGCAGTATATCCCTAGGCCTGTTGAAGATATAAAAGAAGAAATATTAAAAATGAATGCTAAAGGAATTTCCTTCTTCAGATTCAGCAGCTCTGAGACTCCTATATTTCACGGAAAAGCTATTGCTAGAATGCTTTTAGATGATAATATTGCTGTTAATTATTCAATGTTTATCCGTGCAAGTAATGTGACAAGAGAGACCTATGAAGCATATTGCTTAATGATTAGGTCAGGTTTAAGAGCTGTATTTCTAGGAGGCGAAACGGGACATGATTTAATTAATACAAAGGTCATGAACAAAGGAGTTGCCAAAAAAAATATCGTTGATACCATCCAATGCATCAAGCTGGCGTCCGAACACGTAGGCCTGCCTTGCAATATCGGCTTATCTCTTATTTACCCAACACCAATTATCGAAAGTGTTACTTTAGAAGATGTATTCCGTGAAAACATTGATTTAATTGAACAGACATCTCCTGATACAGTTATAATTAACCCTCCCGGAGTTCTTCCAGGTACTAAGTGGTTTGACCAGGCTTCCTCTTTCGGCTTTCAAATGGCAGATACTTTTGTGAAAGACTTGATGCACTACGAGTATTCTATGTATAAGCCAATCCATGCCTGGACAAAACTCGGTTATTCGTTAAATGGCCAAGATATGTACAGCATACTTAATGAAACAGGCAAGCTCCATAAGGCCGTCGAAGCTATGCATATACCACTTGGAATTTCAGATGAATATTTGATGATGTTAACAGCCATTGGTCAAGGTTCGAAAATTGATCTGCTTAAGTTTAAACAGCGCTCTCTTATCGATATTATGACCGGCTCATCAAACTATATTAAAGAGATTGTAGCTAAGATAAATGCGCATAGCCAGAAAGTTGCTAAATCTAATATCCGATAAAAAAATGAAAGCATCTGAACAACGTTCAGATGCTTTCATTTTTATCTCAGAAACTTTTCTCTTACTCGGCAAAAGTTCTTTTCCATCCTTATTAAACTTAGTTCTAAGAAACTACTAAAAATGAGCTCCCCCGCCCCCTGCGGCTGTTTTCCCTTGGCTGGTTATCTCATCGATAGATTTATATACAACGTCAAGCATATGGTTTATTTCTTCGACAGTGCTGCATAATGGCGGCATAAAAACTACAACGTCACCAACAGGACGAATAAAGATACCATACTCTCTAGCTTTCATACACACTTTCGCACCAGTAGTCTGATCCCAAGGATAAGGCTTCTTGGCCACCTTATCTTCCATAAGTTCAATACCAACAATCATTCCACACTGGCGGGCATCGCCGACATGATCATGCTGCCCTATTAAGGCTAGTTTATCGGCAATTGCCTTGATTTTAGGTTCTAATCCTGCAATAACATTATCATCTTCAAATATTTTTATGCTTGCTAGCGCAGCAGCACAGCCTAGCTGATTAGCGGTGTAAGAGTGACCGTGGTAGAAAGTCCGCTTCTCTTTCATATCACCAAGAAATTCATTATAAATTTCATCAGTAGTTAGAGTTGCGGCCAGAGGTAGATAACCGCCTGTTATTCCTTTAGAAAGACACATTAAATCAGGGCTTACTCCTTCATGGTCACAGGCAAACATCTTTCCGGTACGGCCAAAGCCTGTTGCAACTTCGTCGGCTATTAGCAGAACATTATATTTCTTTGTTAGTTCACGCACTTTTGCCAAATATCCAGAGGGAGACATGAGCATGCCCGCAGCAGCTTGTACCAAAGGTTCAATAATCAGCGCGGCAATTTCATCATGATGTTCGGCCAACAAATTTTCTAAAGCCTGAACGCAAGCTAGTTTGCACTTTTTAGGATCATCTGCAAGCTGACAATGGTAGCAAGAAGGCGCAGGTATATGAAAAGGCTCAAACAGCAGTGGTTTAAAAACTCGGTGAAATAAATCTATCCCGCCCACACTCACCGTTCCTACAGTGTCGCCATGATAGGCTTGATCCAGCGCAACAAAGCGGTTTTTCTTAGGCTGTCCTTTATGCTGCCAATATTGAAAAGCCATTTTGATTGCTACTTCAACAGCAGTGGAACCATCATCAGAGTAAAAAACCTTGTTTAATCCAGCCGGAGCTGCTTTTACAAGCTTTTCGGCGAATTCCGAGGCTGGAATATTTGCCAAGCCAAGGGCAGTACTGTGAGCGACACGGCCAAGCTGATCAATTATGGCCTGGTCAATTTCAGCTCGCCTGTGTCCATGAATATTTACCCATAGTGACGAAACAGCATCATAGTATTCTTTTCCGTCTGTATCAAACAGCTTAATACCTTTAGCGTCAGCTATAACGGTCTGATCATTCTCCAGCCATCCCTTCATCTGAGTAAACGGATGCCATACAAACTGCTTATCCTTTGCCTCGAAAATATTCATTACACACTAACCTCCATTGCCTTTATCAGCCTATCAATATCTATATACTTCTCAGCTAATTCAGCTAGGCCTTCAACACGGGCATCAGGCACACTGATTGTTTCTGAAGCAGGGAATTTGCCTAAAATGGGAAGCTTGGTTAGTCTCTCTATATATGCAATATTGCTATGTTCCAACACCCCAGCATTTTGTTCATCCCATTTATTAATTATAATACCTGCTACTTTTATTCCTCTTTGCTTAGCATACTCGGCTGTTAAAACAGTATGGTTGATTGTTCCTAAGTTTGGTCTAGCGACTATGATTGCAGGTAAATTCAATTCAACAATCATATCGGCGACTAGGTAATCTTCCCATAATGGAGCCGTTATTCCGCCAACTCCCTCAATAATTACTCTATCAAACTCGTTGCCTGCTAAACGGCAGTTAGAGATAACTTCAGGCATATCAATAGTGATACCAGCCTGTACAGCGGCAACTGCCGGTGTCAACGCAAGCTGCAAGCAAACGGTGTTTACTAATGCTCTTTTATCCTCATTAATTCCAGCAGCTTTCATAAGAAAAGTTGCATCCTCGGCGACTAGTTGTCCATTATTATCGGTAAACCCGCCAGAGGCAAGTGGCTTTACCACTCCTATATTAAGGCCGCGGGCTTTTAATGCCGCAGCAATCGCTCCCGTAATAACCGTTTTACCTACTTCTGTATCTGTTGCTGTTATAAATATGCCTTGCACTATCTTTCACCCCTTAATAATCCTAGCCGCTGTGCTGCGGCAGCAATTTTCATAGTCGCCTGTTCGAGCTCTTCTGGCTTGTGTGCTGCCGATACTGTAATTCTCAGCCTGCTTTCGCCTACAGGTACAGTAGGCGGCCTTATTGCTGCTATAATAAGTCCTTCATTTCTAAGCTCTTTAGCGAGCTCGACAGCTGCTCCCGCATCACCGACAATCACCGGAATAATTGGAGTCTCACCTGTATCTACCTTAAGACCAGCAACCCGTAAACCACTGCGCATTATATCCGCGTTTTGGTTTAGTCTATCAACAATTTCAGGATTATCAGCAACCACTTTGAGTGCTGCTTTAGCGGCGGCAATTGTTGCTGGCGCTAAAGCCGTAGAAAAAATATAACTGCGGGCCTTGTTTATAAGATACTCGATAAGGCACCTGCTGCCAGCAACATAGCCGCCTTCTGAACCGAGGGCTTTACTTAAGGTACCCATTTGTATATGTACACGATCTTTTAGTCCAAAATGAGCAGCCGTTCCCCGACCATTTCCAAGAACACCTGTTGCATGTGCGTCATCTACCATAACCATTGCGTCATATTTTTCAGCCAGCTCAACAATATCCTTAAGTGGAGCAATATCTCCGTCCATACTAAAGACACCGTCAACTACAATAAGTTTTCGTCCGTGACAAGTGGTTTTAGCCAAAAGATCTTCTAGATGATTGATATCCGAATGTCTGAATACTACAGTCGTAGCCTTAGATAAACGACAGCCGTCGATAATGCTGGCGTGATTTAGCTCGTCACTAAAAATTACGTCCTGAGAGTTCATCAGTGCACTAATAACCCCAATATTAGCCATATACCCTGTATTAAAGACAAGGGCAGCCTCTGTACCCTTAAAGCGAGCTATTTCTTGCTCTAATTCAGCATAAAGAGGGTGAGATCCAGTAGTTAGCCTGGCACCGCCTGATCCTGTACCATACATTTGAACAGCATCGATTGCCGCTTGCTTTACACAGGCGTGATGCGTTAAGCCAAGATAATTATTAGATGCCAACATTAAGAATGTTTTGTTTTCGAACTTCACATGAGTTGCATCGGTAGGAATATAGGTATTTGTCTGACGATATAAATCCAGCTTCTTAACTTCAGACAAATATTTTTTTAGAAACTCCATTAACCGGCCTCCTCGCCATTAATAACCAACACCGGCTGATTTTCTAGATATTCGATCAAAGCTTCAATATTAGTACCAGGCTTTATAAAAAACACCCTTCCACCCAGCGGACTTCCGTAAGCCTTTAATTTAGGAAATCTCATATAACCACCTAGTGATGCAGCATAACCGGCAGTGTACTCAGGATCATCAGACCAGCATATTTCTGCAACCATTCCTGGGGCGTTTGCAACTTTCGTTGCTAATACGATAGCTTCACGTATATGTAAATTTCCAAACCCCTGACTTGCCAGCCATTTAGAAAATGCAGCATCATCGCCTATATCCATTCTAGATACCCGTACGCCGCGGTTTTCTCTTAAGTCTAGCCTGATTCCGGTTTCAGCGCAAATCAGCATAGCGCCGCGCATGCTATCCTCTAAAGCTAATAGCTTTTCAAATCCAGCCTCAATCGCTTTCTCACTAACGCCACTATTGGCTAGAACCAGTTTAGCTTCGGCCCGCCCACTTGGTACATCATCAGTATCAATAGTAGTAATAGGGAGAAGCTGCAGTAATCTTACAGATTCTGCAGCTACGCTTTCTACAGTAATATTTATAAAATCTGCTTGACCCCGGCTATGCTCAAAAGCCCGATCTAACATTGCTTGGGTTGTTTCAGCTACAAGTTCTTTGGGGACTAATCGCTCAGCCCCCGAAATATGCCGCCCGCCTGCCTCATGGGCGGCTCCTTGCGCAGCACGCATTCTAACGCTGTAAAGCATCTACCAGCACCTTCTCGGTTTGTGTTTTTACTTTTTTCAACATAATTGTCAACGGCCAAGCAGCAACCGCAGTATAAACCATACCTGGCAGCGCGGCTAGGAGCAGCGGAATTACTGCCTTTCCTAAAAGGCCTCCCATAGCTAGCCGAGCAACAGCCGAACCAATTGGCCCCGCTGCCACAACTACTGGCCATGATGTTCCTAATACTCCCAATATCCCGCCAACACTTAAGCGAAACACCATAGCTATAAATACATTAAGCAAATTTTGAGTACCAAGGATTAAGCCGATTAAGCTTGATAAAATTCCGGCTGTTATATACTTTGTAAATCCGAAAACTGCACATATTGCCACGGCTAGTGGTGCCGAAAGCTGAAATTCTGTACCAGGTATAAGGCCAGGCATTTTAACTGCACCCGTGACAGTAATAAGAGCCGCCAACAGTCCGATTTCCGTTATCCAACGTGTTCTATTCATTACTACCGTCAGACCTCCTAATTGATATTTTTAGCCGATAGCGGACGCAATCCCATATCACTTATCATGGCTACATCCATATCACAGTTACGCCCGCCAGTTGTCAGATATCCGCCAATTAACATACCATTTATACCACTCATTAAACCAAGTGATTGTAAATCCCGTAGATTGACTTCGCGACCGCCTGCTGTTCTTAGCCCACGGTCATGCAATATAAATCTAAACAATGCAAATGTCTTTAAAAGTTCTCTCGGTGGTATTGCGGCTTGATTTTCCAAAAGAGTTCCCTTTATTGGATTTAGTATATTTAAAGGTACAGAGTGTACTCCTAATTCCTTGACTTCAAAAGCCATTTCTAACCTTTGCTGCATGGTTTCGCCTAAGCCAATAATACCGCCCGAACATACTTCCAACCCAGCTGCATGTGCGTTACGGACAGTATTTGCGCGATCTTCATATGTATGAGTAGTACAAATAGATGAATAGTAACTGCGGCTCGTTTCTACATTGTGATGATAGCGCGAAACGCCTGCCTCTTTTAATGCTTTGGCATTCTCAAGTGACAAGGTGCCTAACGAACAGCAAACCTTTAGTTTTGTTTCTTCTAAAATCCGCTTAAGTGCTTTAAGTATTAGAGGAAACTCTTTATCACGTTCCATTCCCCGGCCGCTGGTAACAATCGCAAAACGAAGCGCTCCCCCAGCTTCTGCTTGCTTAGCGGCCGCAACTAATTCGTCATCAGACATTAGCGGATATACCTTAACATCGGCTTTATGATGAGCGGATTGAGCGCAGAATGTACAGTTTTCCGAACACATTCCGGATCGACCATTTACAATGGAACACAAATCAACCTCATCACCGACAAATTTCTGACGAATCTTATCAGCCATTGCCATTAAAAAAGGCAAGTCTTTATCCGGCGTTTGGGCCAATTTAAGTGCTTCATCCATTGTAACTTGATTTCCAGCTAAAACTTTGTTCCCTAACTCAATTATAAGATCTACATATTTCATTTTATTAGCTCCTTTGATTTTAGTATGTTAACCACTTGGGTATTTTTAGTTGACGCTATAGGCTAAAAAATTGTTAACAGCTCATTTTACCTCTGTTAACAATGCTAATTATATACTAACTGCAACTTCGAGTAAATATAAAGACTCGGTTTTATCTCTGAACTAATAAAAATTCCTTGAGATAATTACAATTATTCCTTTTAGGAATGGGTTAAAATATGTTATCATAACAGTTATTAGTTATAGCTTGTATTATGTTCTTTAATATAAGGAGCTGGACCAATGGACGTTAGACACCTAACCTATTTTATTGAAGTTGCCCGACACCGTAGTTTTACTAAAGCAGCTCAAGCACTTCATATAACTCAGCCCTCAATAAGCAAAATGGTAAAAATCCTTGAAGAAGAGCTTGATGTCACCCTATTTAACCGCAATGCTAAGCAGGCCGAGCTAACTGATGCAGGGAAAGCTGTTCTTAGGCAAGCACAGCAAATTGTCCATTCTTTTCATAATTTAACTTCAGAGTTATCTGATGTTATAAACCTTAAAAAAGGTAATATTATTATTGGTCTCCCTCCTATGGTAGGAGTAAGTTTTTTTCCTAGTATCATCGGCGAGTTTAATCATTTATATCCTCAGATTACTTTAAAACTAATCGAGGTAGGCTCTAAACAGATTGAACATGGTGTAGAAGACGGAAGTCTTGATATTGGCGTTGTTGCTCTTCCTGTAAAAGAAGAATTGTTCAATATGTTTGCTTTTGTAAAAGAACCACTAAAGCTAATAGTTCATCCAAGCCACCATCTAGCAGATAAAGATACCGCCCATTTTTCCGAGTTAAGAAAAGATCCTTTTGTTTTATTTCGCGAGGATTTTACTATCCGTGACCGCATTTTAGAACGCTGTAACGAAAATGGCTTCTACCCAAAAATTGTCTGCGAAAGTTCACAATGGGACTTTATCGCTGAAATGGTTGCGGCCAAACTGGGAATAGCGTTGCTCCCTGATACCATCGCCAAGGAACTTTCACCAAAACGTATTAAACTACTATCACTTGAGCCGGAAATTCCTTGGAACCTGGCGATTATCTGGCGCAAAGATAAATATTTATCCTTCGCCGCCCGTGAATGGCTCAAGTTTACAAGCAGCCGCTTTAATGTAAAATTTGATTTGAGAAGTTGACGGTTATAAATATTTGTGTTACACTTATATCAAATTAAATTATTCCTACAAGGGGAGTAGCTGTACAGCATTAGTCGTCACTACGGGTGTAAACCCCGGCTATGCTGGCAATGAACTTGCAAGCAAGACCTTGTCTCTAGAAGGAGACTAGGTCTTTTTTATTTAAATTTTTGTCCGATGACTAATCCGCTCTAATACTCCAGCTTTCTATTAGCCAGAGCTAATAAATTCGATAAAGAAAACACGGCTTGCACCGAGCCTTAGCGACAGCGCAAGTTGATGTTGCGCTTATCCTGCCTTTAGGAAAGTTATTCTTTCCGTTAGGATAGAATTCAGATGGAGTTCTCACCCGAAGGGCACAGGCAATTCCACCTGAATTAAGTCTCATTTTATGTCGCAACGCTGTTATGCGTGACATAAAAATAACATGCATGAATTAAAATAAAGTGAGGAGAATATTTTAAAATGTTTGAATTTATTTTTAGTCCTGATTGGTTTATGGCATTAGGAAGTATATTATTGCTAGACTTGATTTTGAGCGGCGATAATGCCATTATTATAGCACTGGCGTGTAAAGATTTGCCGCCAGAACAGCGAAGAAAAGCAATTTTTTGGGGCAGTTTCGGTGCCGTCGCTCTAAGAGTATCGTTAACCTTAGTTGCTGCCCGTCTACTCGAGATCCCGTACCTTCAGTTTATTGCCGGGGTGGCATTGCTATGGATTGCAATTAAGCTGCTGGCTAATGAGTCAGATGATGTTAACTGTAAGGAAGCAACTACCCTAACCGCTGCAGTCAAAACAATTCTTTTTGCTGACCTTATAATGAGTCTAGATAACGTGTTATCACTTGCAGCCGTTGCACAAGCAGTGCCAAATGGAAAGTACTCTCTAATATTAATTGGCTTGCTTGCAAGCATACCTTTAGTAGTCTGGGGTTCGCAGCTCTTCATCAAACTGATAAACAAATTCCCATTAATTATTTATGCGGGTGCCGCAGTTCTAGGTTTCGCATCTGCTGAAATGATTCTAGCCGATAAAGTAATTGGTCCTATGTTCCATTACTATTCATTCTTTATCCAAGCTACCTTAACTATAGGTGTTGTTGTAATTGGCCATATGATGAAAATCCGTTGTAAGAACGCTAGTACTGAAGTAACCCCATCTGAAAATTAAATTAGGAGGGATTTATAGTGAATACTTTTAAAACAACTCTGCTGCTTGCCGCTCTAACAGGACTTTTAGTTGCAGTTGGCGGCGCCTTTGGCGGCAAAACTGGAGCAACTTTTATGCTCCTCATCTCAATTGCCATGAATTTTGGCAGTTACTGGTTCAGCGACAAAATTGTACTTAAAATGTACAGCGCTCGACCTGTTGGCCCAGACCAAGCTCCTGATCTATACAAAATGGTCGCAAAACTTGCCGAGCGTGCAAAAATGCCAATGCCTAGGGTTTATATAGTGGACACCGATGTGCCTAATGCTTTTGCAACAGGCCGTAATCCTGAAAACGGTGTCGTAGCTGTAACCACTGGAATTATGCGTACTCTAAATTACGAAGAACTTGAGGGAGTCGTAGCTCACGAATTAGCTCATATTAAAAATCGCGATACCTTAATCAGTACTGTTGTTGCTTCTATCGCTGGTGTTATTTCCTGGATAGGCAGCATGGCTCAATGGGCTGCTATTTTTGGAACAAATCGCGATGACGAAGAAGGCGGCGGTATGGGAGAGCTTCTCTTTACAATTATTGTTGCTCCATTAGCGGCTACACTCATTCAACTTGGCATATCTCGCGCTCGTGAGTTTCAAGCTGACCAAACGGGTGGCCAAATTTCAGGGAATCCTTTAGCGCTAGCTAGTGCACTGCAAAAAATCGAACATTATGCTAAGCATGCAGTAATGCATCAAGCCACACCAGCAACTTCCCATATGTTTATCATTAATCCATTAAGCGGTGTCGGCGGAATGCTTAGAAACCTGTTCAGCACACATCCAGCTACTGCCCAGCGTGTGGCAAAACTCCAAGAACAAGCTAGAAGATAATAAGTAAATAACGAGCATCACTCAAACTGAGTGATGCTCGTTTTATTTTCTACTGAGAATGAACTTGCGCCAATCGCCATCCGGTATGGCATTACTCTGTCCGCTTATTTCATCGATTCTAGCATCAGGGCATAAATAAACCCATGCTCTAAATTCGCGCCCAGAACTGTCTTTAACTATTTTACTGCAGCGTTCATAGTAGTTGCTAACATTGCCTGCTCCATAATATTCTTCTAGTGCATCCAACTCGGCTAAAGCCTGCTGCTCATTCGTTAGCTCTACTAATTCTCCATATACCACCCCATCGCCCTTAAACAACATAGGATAGCCTTCAACTAAATGGCGTATTTTACCCAAGATAGTCGCTGGTTTTATTGATACTATGTACGGCTCAAGTAAGAAGTGATTTACAAACCCTCTCATCAAAGTTCCATAAACAAATACGTAACTCATTTCCCTAAAACCTCTCCTCCGAAAGCTACATAGCTATCATTTTGCCTAATAAGATGCCACCCCACGTTGCTAAAAAGCCCAGCACTATATTAGCTAAAACATTATACATAGCTATATTAAACCCGGCATCACCAAAAACTTTAAAAGTTTCGTAGCTAAAAGATGAAAAAGTAGTTAATCCTCCTAAAAAACCTACCGTTACTAGTAGTCGCATATGGGAGCTAACTATAAACTTTTCCATGGTAATAGTCATAAAGACACCAATAATAAAGCAACCGACAACATTGGCTATTAAAGTTCCATAAGGAAAGTCTGCGCCAATTCTTGCTACTGCCCATAGTGAAATCAAATATCTGGTAACAGCCCCAATACTTCCGCCTACAGCAACCATAAGAATATTTTTTAGCATCATCAGCTCATCCCTTCGTCAAAAATTAGCTCCCACCACTTTGGTAGGAGCTAATTTTAAGAACTCCACTTACTATTTGCAGTAAATTATAGCATAACTATCAAAAGTTGCAATTGGTGCTACTGTTCTTTTAGTCCGCGCGCCAGCCTCATGCCATTTAGCGTTACTGCCAGTGATGTCCCCATGTCGGCAATTACTGCCAGCCAAAGGTTAGCCGCACCAGCGAGAGTAACAGCTATGAATACAACCTTAATTATTATAGATAGCGCAACATTTTGCTTTATTATATTTACAGTCTTGCGGCTAAGCCTAATTAAATAGCTTACCTTACTTATATCATCAGACATTAACGCAATATCGGCAGTCTCTAAAACTGCGTCTGAACCATGGGCTCCCATCGCAATACCTACATTAGCTACCGCCAGTGCAGGAGCATCGTTAACCCCATCACCAACCATGGCTACCCCGCCGTATTTTTGCGACAATTCTTTGATTAACGATACCTTATCTTCAGGTAAAAGTTCACCATAACTATCTATACCGAGTTGATCCGCAATACTACGGGCAACTCGGTTGTTGTCTCCTGTCAGCATTATAATTTTCTCGACTCCGGTATCCTTTAAAGCTTTGACCGCTTCGACACTATTGGCCCTTAGAGTATCCGCCACCGAAATAATACCGTGAATTTGAGCTGATGTTCCTACTAGCATAACAGTTTTGCCCTGTTTTTCAAGTTCCTCAACTTTACTTTGATAAACCGTAAAATCGGATATCATCTCTTTAAATAATCGAGCATTACCTATATAGACAATTGATCCTTCAATCTCAGCCTGTACTCCTTTGCCTACAAGTGCTTTAAAGCTAGTCGTTTTTGGCAATTTAAGACCTTTCGCTTTATCAAAAATAGCTTGAGCAATCGGATGCTCAGACAATCTTTCAACAGCGCCGGCTATAGCTAAAAGTTGTTCTTTAGAAATAGTAGATTCTGGGATGATGTCTATTACCTCAGGCTTACCATAGGTCAGCGTTCCTGTTTTATCAAAAGCAATTGCTTTTAATTGTCCAATCTGTTCTAGATAAGCTCCGCCTTTGATTAAAACACCTCTTCGTGACGCATTGCCGATTGCTGATACTATTGAAACTGGTGTAGATATAACTAAGGCACAAGGACAAGAAATAACTAAAAGAACGAGCGCACGATAGAGCCAAACATCAAAAGACTGATTGAAAACTAGCCAAGGAATAAGTGCTATCCCTAGCGCCGAGATGATAATAACTGGTGTGTAGTAAGCAGCGAACTTATCGACAAACTGCTGTGACGGTGCCTTTTGTGCTTGTGCCTCTTCAACTAATTTTAAGATTTTAGCTAAAGTCGAATCTTGCGCAAGTTTCGTAACAACGATTTCCATGCTGCCAGCTTCATTGATAGAACCAGCATATACCATATCACCAAGCTGTTTTTCAACTGGCATAGATTCACCTGTTATTGCTGCCTGATTTACGGCTGACATTCCTTTAATAACTCCGCCATCCATAGCAATTCTTTCACCAGGCTTTATAATTATGACATCGCCAAGCCTTATCTCTTCTATAGGCAAACGCTGTTCGACGTTCTGCCGCCGTACTAACGCATCTCTGGGCGCAAGCTCCATAAGCTCCTTAATTGACTGTCTTGTTTTATCTAGCGTATAGGCCTGTAAGGTGTTACCAAGCGAAAAGAGAAAAACAACCGTTGCTGCTTCACTCCATTCACCAATAAAGGCTGCACCAACTACAGCTATTGTCATCAAGAAATTCATATCCATTGAAAAACTTCGTAAAGAATAAAAAGCGCTTCGAGCAGTATAATATCCTCCAATTATAAGTGTTAGCAAATATAATGGAATCAGTATATTCTCGTAAATGCCTAGATAGTCTATAAGCGTAGCTGCGGCTAACAGCAAACCTGAAACACCTGTTGCTATAAGGCGCAAATTCTTCCACCATACAGTCGCTACATCCTTGGACTGCCCCATTCCTTCCAGCCAGCTTTCATACCCTGACTGCTCAATAAACGTAATGATCTGAGCATCTTCCAGAGAATGTTCAACAGATAGCTTTCCTGCTCCAAAATTGACATTTGCTTTATAAACACCTGCAATTGCTGCAATCTTTTTTTCCAACTTTACTGCGCAGTCAGCACAATCAAAACCTTTAACTATGAATACTGATTTTCGCAAACCAATCGCATTACCTTCTCCCATATTAGAGCTCCTTTCAAATATGGCCTACGTGATTTAAGCCTTGCATCAACAGATTTGTTACATGAGCATCGTCTAGCGAATACCAGGCCATTTTGCCTTCTTTGCGATATTTAACTAAACGGGCACCTCTTAAAATTCGAAGCTGATGGGAAATTGCCGATTGCCCCATATCAAGAACGGCCGCTATGTCGCAAACACATAACTCTCTTGTTGAAAGTGTCTGCAATATTTTAATTCGCGTTGGATCTGCTAATATCTTAAAGAACTCAGCCGTCTTATAGGCCATATCATCTGAAACTAATTCTGCTTTGGCTAGACAAACTATCTGAGGATGCTCACAAAATTGTTCACATAGGTCACAATCTAGTTTTTTCACTATCTACACTCCCATCATATGAACATATATTCATATGTTCTACTGATAATATATTATTTTATTGTTACTGCTATGTCAATACTTAAAAATTCCCTGAAATGTAGTCTAAAAGTGCTGCTGACATGGTAATACTGATATTATAGGAGGCGATTTCAGTGAATAAATTAGTCTTACATACAGTAGTCATAGTATTTATGGCGTTTATAATATCTATTTCACCTACAGTATCCGTAGCTTACTATGGCTGGGATGTAACAGACGATCCAACGCCATACTACTATCAAGATGCTGGAAAATGGTACTATACCAGTGAAACGAAGACATTTATTGTAAAGCTCAATGAGCGAACTTATAAATATATATTTGAACTAAACGGAACTTTTCTGGGTGGATATGTTACCGATATGCCAATAAGGCTAAACTAAAAAATCTCCATGGTATATGCTTATCAGCTTATACCATGGAGATTTCTATTTATACGATCGGCATCTTCCTCTGCCGCTAAAGCTCGGCGCAAGCGTGGTTTACTTTATCAAAGCAGGTACTTCCAGCCCCATAATCGCTAATATCTGCCTTACTGCCACATCAAGAGATTTAGTGTTCTTTATGACATAATCGGCAATACGCCAGTCATCAAATTCACCATTCTTTTTAGCATACTCGAAACGGCGCTGAATATTAACATTAGCTTCACCGCGATTGAGCATTCGTTCTATAATAGTAATATCATCAACCATTATAAAAATCGATTCAACCCGCCCGCCAAGCAGCTTCTTTAATTGCTCTAATCCACTGCGGTCAACATCTACAATATTTATCCGATTCTCATTGACCTTGGTTATAACTTCATGTTTACTTAATCCGTAATAATGACCCGAGTAATTGACACGCTCAATTAAATCAAGTTTACTGAATTCTTCTTTCGAAACAAAATGATAATGTATACCGTCTATCTCCCCGTCACGAGGGCTGCGAGTAGTATGGCTGATTATCTCTGGAATTCCTACACTAGTCAACCTTGCGGTAATGGAGGTTTTGCCTGAAGCAGGTGGCCCAACAATTGCAAACACTTTATTCATAAAATCCCCTCCTCTAATGTTATCATTATGTAACGATACTTACTGTAATCGTACAATAAAACAGCTTAATACGCAATATTACGTACAACATAAACATTACGTCTGTTTTTATAATTATTTGATAAAATAAAAATATATTAATAAGTAAAGGAGCTATCGATAATGAAAATAGCGATACTGCAAATGGACATTATACTAGGTGATGTCGAAGCCAACCGTCAAAAAGCTCGAACAATGATTACTGAGGGAATAAGGCAAGGGGTTACGTTATTTGTACTGCCCGAGATGTGGACTACAGGCTACAAGCTTGATCAAATAAGTGAGTTAGCAGAGCAAGAAAATGGACCCAGTATAAAAATGCTCAAGCAGCTGGCTACTGAGCATTCTGTTGAAATCATCACAGGTTCTATCGCTGAAGCTCGGAATAATAAAGTTTATAATACTGCCTATGTCATTGATAAAACAGGCGAAGTTATTGCAAAATATAGCAAAATCCATTTAATTGGACTGATGGCCGAAGAAAAACATATCACTCCAGGTGACCAAAAATGCAGCTTTGATTTAAGCATTGGAAAGTCTGGTTTAATAATTTGTTACGATATCCGGTTTACAGAACTTCCAAGATCTCTGGCTTTAGCAGGATGTACAACTCTGTTTATCCCAGCCCAATGGCCTGAACTTAGAGGTGACCATTGGCGCATCCTTAACCTTGCCCGAGCCATTGAAAACCAAATGTTTGTTATTAGTGCTAATACTGTTAACGGACGCGGGCGGGGCAAAATGTATGGCCACTCCATGATAATTAACCCATGGGGCGAAATTATCATGGAAGGAGGCGAAGGCGAAGAGCTTATTATTGCTGATGTTGATTTTTCTATTGTACATGAAATAAGAAAAAGGCTGCCGGTATTCACCGACAGACGTCCTGAGTATTATTAAGCCAGCGTTTTTTTAAACCTCTTTATGCTAATTGCTAAGGTTAATACGATAAATGCTAATAGTGATAACACCTGAATCCATAGAAACTGCAGCCCAATGCCTTTTAAAATAATACCGCGCAAAATTTGAAGAAAATATGTTAACGGAAGGACATTGCCGATATAATAAAACAACTTCGGCATGGCTTCACGCGGAAACATAAAACCTGATAATAAAATACTTGGTAGAAACACAAAAAAGGACATTTGCATTGCCTGCATTTGAGTTTTAGCAATATTGGAAATTAATACCCCCAGGGTTAGTGACGCAACAATAAATATAGATGTTAGAGCATACAGCAAACCAATACTGCCTCTCATCGGTAAATCAAAAACAACAATTCCGACTAACAACGCTAATGTGGCCTGGGCATAGCCCACGAAGATATAGGGGATAATTTTTCCCAACATTAATTCATGCGCTTTTAACGGGGTAACCATAAGTTGTTCTAATGTTCCGTTCTCTCTCTCCCGGACAATTGCCATAGAGGTTATCATAACCATTGTCATGGTAAGTATTACCCCAAGTATGCCTGGCACCATATAGTAAGCAGTAATAAAATCTGGATTATACCAAGGCCTTATCCTAATATCATAGGGTTGTATAATTTGCTTCCCATTTATTCCTTGCGATTTCTTAACTAGTAGTTCCTGCGACTTTAACTGACCAATTATTTGAGCGGTACTTATAGCTGAGGATGCAGCCATAGAGTCGGAAGCATCGACAATTACCTGAACGGATGCCTGCCGGCCATGATTAATATTTTCTGCTAGATCAGGCGGAATAATAATTCCAACCTTGGCCTCACCTTTTTCAATTCTAGTATTTACTTCTTCATAACTCTTTGCAGCATAATCTATATCAAAATAGCCGCTGGCTGTAAACGCCTCTAACAGCTCCCTACTTTCTTGCTTAAGTGATTGATCAAAAACCACTGTAGGTAGATGCTTAATATCGGTATTAATAGCAAAGCCAAAAATTAATAATTGAAAAATTGGCATAGCTACCATCATACCTAAAGTTAACCTATCTCGCTTCATTTGAATAAATTCTTTGATGAGCAGTGCTTTAAGGCGGATCATATATCACCCTCCTTTCGATGATGCTTAACATATTGAACAAAAACGTCCTCCATCGTAGGGGCTATTATTTTATATTGCCACGATGAAAGCTGCAGAAGATTTTGCTGATTAACAAGCACATGCAGCTTGCTGCCAAAAACATATGCATCTAGCAGAGGTAATTCAGCTGAGTTTAGTGATTGTAGCATTTCAATAGGGTCAGCAGCAGAAATTTCAACCAAAGTTCCGGTAATGTTCTCTTTAAGCTGCTCTGGTGTCCCAGAAGCAATTAGGCCTCCCTGGTAAATGAATCCTATTTCGTCACAATGCTCAGCTTCGTCCATAAAGTGGGTTGTTACCATAATTGTAGTCCCCTGAACAGCCATGCTATAAATAATATCCCAAAACATCCGCCGCGCTTTGGGGTCAACTCCGCCAGTGGGCTCATCTAAAAATAATATCGGCGGGTTATGCAGAATGGAACATCCTAGCGCTAAACGCTGTTTCCATCCGCCTGATAAATTAATAGTAAGCTCATTTTCCCGCCCTTTAAGGCCAGCCATTGTTAACATTTCTTCTATTCTTTGCTTTTTAACAGCTCCCGAGATACCGTACATACCGGCATAAAATTCGAGATTTTCCATAATAGTTAGATCATTATACAAGCTAAATTTTTGCGACATATACCCAATTTGAGATTTTATTTCATCATTATCTCGAGCAATATCAAGACCTAAGACTGTCCCACTGCCGGAAGTCGGCTCGAGAATACCGCATAACATTCTAATTGTTGTGGACTTTCCTGACCCATTGGGTCCTAAAAAACCATATATGCTGCCTTTTTTTATTTCAAGATTTATATTATCAACTGCCGTAAAGCTGCCAAACTTGCGCGTTAAATTATTTGTCCGTATCGCTAACTCCGCCATGGATACCTCCTTGTGCCATAGCTACAAACACATCTTCTAAAGTCGGCTCAACTTCCTTTAAAGAGATGACCTTTTTGCCAGCTATCTTAAGCGCTTCAGAAATGTGCTCGCTTGAGGAAGCAGCATCCTTTACCACCAGATGATGCTTATTGCCAAAGGAATTAATGTCGAGAATTGGGCAATCACTAAGATACTTTTTAATCTCTTTGCCTTCAGCTTGCAGTTCTAGAACTTGGTACTGGTAATCCTTGCGAAGTTCTTGAGGTGTTGCGCAGCATACAATTCTGCCATTGTCCATAAAGGCTATCCTAGTACATAGTTCTGCTTCATCCATATACGGAGTAGATACAAAAACAGTCATTCCTTCTTTATTAAGACGATAAAGCATTTGCCAAAATTCACGTCTTGAAACAGGGTCAACACCAGTAGTTGGCTCGTCTAAAAAAAGCAGTTTTGGTTTATGCATTAAACCAGCCGCTAATGCCAGCTTCTGCTTCATTCCCCCTGATAAATTATCACTAAGTCTGTCCTTGAAAGTCCAAAGATTTGTAAACGTAAGTATTTCTTGGGCTAAAGTATCGATAGCTAATCGATCGGCACCATAGAGAGAACCAATTAAATGAATATTTTCAATCACTGTAAGGTCGCGATATAGACTGAACTTTTGCGGGACATAGCCAATTTGGGACTTTATTTCCTCTGGGCTGGTTTTACCCATGATTGTTATTGTGCCGCTCGTTAATTCTAAAACGCCAGTAAGCATTCGAATTAGGGTTGTTTTTCCTGCACCATCTGGGCCTACTAACCCAAATATTTCTCCTTCATTTACTGTAAGCGTTACGTCATTTACTGCCGCCTTACCAGTAAAGTTCTTACTTAAATCGCTTAATGCAATCATTTAATCACCACATCTGCGGGCATACCTGGCTTTAAAATTCCTTCTTCATTATCAATTTTAATTTTTACAGCAAAAACGGTATTAGCACGTTCCTGCTGCGTTATGCTTTGCCGCGGTGTAAATTCAGCATTTTGACTTATTTCCTTAATTTCGCCTTTGAAAACCTTTCCGGGAAAAGAGTCTATTTTAATAGTTACAGGTTGACCTATTTTGATTAGTCCAAGCTGAGTTGAAGCTATATATACTTTTATCCAGCAGTCCCTTAAATCTGCTATAGTAGCGATTGGACTGCCAGCGCTTACATATTCGCCGTTTTCAAAGTTTTTAGAAATGACTGGTCCTTTTAACGGGCTGACAATTAACGTGTCTGCTAAGGCCGTTTTACTAACCGCGAGTATCGCCTTGTTTCTTTCAACCTCTAATTGCTGAGCAGTTATCACATCCGGGCGGCTGCCCTCTTCGATTAAATTTTGTTGAGCCTTTGCTGCGATGAGTGAATTGTAGGCAACCTCATAGGATGACTTAGCCATATCAAGCTGCTGCCTGGATATAGCGCTGCTATGGAATAACTGTTGATATCGTTCATAGTCATTTTTAGCCTTTTCAAACATAGCCTCAGCTGCCGCTAAATTAGCAGACGCTTGCGCCTGTTCTTGTTTTCGTGAGCCTTTCTTTAAATCAGTTAACTGCACATCGGCCTTTTCTAATGCCGCTGTATCACGCAAAACCTGGGCTTCAAGATCAGGACGCATAATTCGAACTACCTGCTGCCCCGCTTCAACAAAATCTCCTTCTCTAATGGTCAGCTCATTTAGATATCCGCTTACCTTTGGAGTTATATCTACTTTGGTAACTTCAACGGTTCCTGTAGCAGTAATTCCTTCTTCGGTCCGGAGAAATAGTTTGTACCCGGCAGCTCCAGCTAACATAACAAAAAGCACTAACACTACTATCAATTTTTTATTATCCATCTTACCCCCTCCTTACAATACCTCTTAAATATATTTCTACCGCCTGGTCAATGTATTGTTGGTCACTGGCATCTTCAGTAATAATATTTTTAGTTATGGGTCGCGATATAAAATAAAAATTCATAATACCAACAAGCGAAATTACTGCTTTCTCGGGATTAAGGTCCGCTCTAAACTGCCTCTTAACAATTCCATCAGTAATTATCCCCTTTAGTGCCTGAAATAGCTTTGCAAAAAACTTTTGCTTCATCATCTCAAAGCAGGGTGAAGGATTAAATAGCTCACTATAAATAAATCTAACAAGCATTGGCGAACGTTGATGCAATCCTAAAACAGCGCTCGCATACTCTTTGATTTGCTCACTTGGCGATAAATGATCATTGTTTATCCTTTTAACTATCTCCGACATAAAGAAAAGCTGATGTTCCAGAACAGCCGCATAAAGCCCTTCCTTTCCTTCAAAATGGTAGGAAATAAGTGCACTGTTTACGCCTGCTTGCTTTGCTATTTCCCTAATAGAAACACCCGCTAGTCCTTTTTGCGCAAAAAGTATCGTTGCCGCTTCAATTAATTTCAGCCTGCTGTCATTATCCAAATTTAGATCCCCCAAAAGTTTTAATTAATCGATTGATTAAATTATATGCTATAAAGTCATAAATAATCAATGCTCCTTAGAAAAATCTATATGAGCCTTTACAAAAATTAATATCGCACCTTTTCAATTACTACTGAGTATTATTAAGATAAGCGATAAATAAAGAGAAAACAGCTTGCTCCGAGCCTTGGAGTCAGCGCAAATCGATACTGCCACTATGCATGTAAGTAAGAAGGTTTATTCTTTTTTATCGTATAAAAAGACTTGATTACTCATCAAGTCTTTTTTCGGAATTCAATATCTTTAGCATTCAGCTGCAATATGCATTTTAGGTTTATAGCGATCGCTGAATATACCAGCGACACTTGAGATTACCAATACTGCGCCGCCAATTGTCCAACTAGTTACAGGTTCATCAAGAATAAACCATCCGAGAAACAACGCTAGCACAGGATTGACATAAGCAAATGTCATAGCAATCTGAATTGGCAGTAGCTTAAGTACCGAAACAAATGACGTAAATGCAAAAACTGAACCAAAAACAATTAGATATAACCACGCAATGTAGGCATTTTGCGTTGGGGCAGGAGCAGGCTCCTGAAATAAAAGCGAGATAAAGAAAAAGCCAACACAAGCAGCCACATGCTGATAGGCAGAAGCAGTATGACTTGACAGATTGACTGGATTTCTGCTCTGATAAATTGACCCTATCGACCAGCATATTGCCGAACATACCAGTGCTATACCTGCGGTAATTTCTGTTGAAATACCTTTACTAAGTGCAGGATACATAAGCACTCCAATACCTAAAAAACCAGTAAGTAGTGCAATAGTTAATGTAACACTAGGTTTTTTCCTGTACATCACAGATTCAAATAAAGTAACCCAAATAGGACTTGAAGATACAACAAGCGCTGCAAAACTTGAGCTGGCGTACTGTTCCGCCCAAATAACCAAGCCGTTACCAAAAACCCATAACAAGGTTCCTGATATAGCAAGGTTAACTAGCTCAGTTTTGGTTATCTTTATTCGCTGTTTGCACAAGTATGCAATCAAAAATAAAATAGCTGCTGCTGTTAGCAATCTGCTCCCGCTCATAATAAATGGCGGAAAACCGCTGCCTAAGCTCACAGCCACTCGAATAGCGAGATAAGTACTGCTCCATACGATGTAAACAACTAGTAGATGAAATAATCCCGTTCTTGATAAGTTGGAATCTGGCTGCATAGAATACCCCTCTATTTACTCCGGCTTGAGTTTTAGTGTTGCTCCAAATTTATGAGAAGCATTAGTAAAGAAAATAAATGCGCATAACTCTGCAATTTCAGCATCTGTAAATACCGCTTTCATAACGTCAAATACATCATCTCGTATATTTAAATGATTATTTGTTACCATTCTTGCAAAATCAACAGCTAAAGCCAGTCGTTTGTTACTGCGTTCTACAATAGCTTTCCCCTGTGCCATATGATATTCACAACCATTGCAAAAAGCCAAAGTGCGGCGTACTTGTTCCTTTATTTCGTCGTCTAATAAACTAGAGGAAAACCTTTTATTCAATTCGTTCCAGGCTTCTAGTATATCAGGATTATGTCCTAATAAACGTTCAAAAGGCGAAGCACCATTATTCGAATAAATAATTCTAGGCATAACTTCAGCCTCCCCCCTAAGTAATATTCACTAATAACATAGTATTGCTTAACAGGCAATAAGTAAACCCATATTGAACATTTTAATTAAATTTTTAACATATTATTTTAAATAAATCTCATATTGCACATTTCCAATATACTAAAGTATTAAAAATACAATACGCGAAGGGAGATTCCAGCATGGCTATTCAACCTGATTCAAGGGATATACTTGAGGTATTTCTTATTGCTAATCTTGCTAATATAGCTCAAAATAACCCTATACTAAACTTCCCCCCTGAGCTGCAGGATTTTGTCAATACTCAGGTGTTAAATAATATAGGAGATGCTAGTTATAACGTGTCTTTCGCTTCAGATCTTAGACAGATACTAAGTACATTTATCCTAGATAATATTAATACCTTAGAAAACATCAGTTAAAATCGCTGTCTTAAAGCCTGCAAATAAAGAAAAATTCATATTTTCTTATCGTAAAAATAAAAACTGCCGCATCTATCACGATGCGGCAGTTTTTATTTTTGCAACACAAAAGCGAGAGCCTTTCCGATCCGCTCTCGCTTTTGCCGCCTCTATACCCTTTGCCATCCTACTATAGTATTACCTATAGTAGTCCCCATAGTTATCATACACTCTTAAAGAAGAAAATTCAAGTTAAATACCATTACTTCGAATTGAAAAATTAGCTTTACTCAAAAAAATATGTCCCACTTATATAAATCCTGTTTTATTATAACTTCTTAACAGGTATCTTTAGTTCCTGACCAGGATAAATCTGAGCATTATTACTCAGTTTGTTTACTTCGCGGATTGCCATAACTAAATTTCTGATGTCTTCTTTATCTGATACGTGTCTAGCTGCGATAGTCCAAACACTATCACCTTCACTGACGTTTACAGTACTATAAATATTACTTTCTAAATAATTATTAGAACTTACCAAAGGAGTAATTGACCATAAGCTTAACACTAACGCAATACCTAAAATTAGCTTCATAAAACCACTCTCCCGAACATATGTACTATAATGATTATATTCTATTACAGTACATATGTTCGAGTCAATACTTGTTTTTAAATTTCCGTAACTTTATTTTGACATGTGTTTTCCTCTTCGCTAATTGGTGTAACCTTAATATACTCTTTTCCCCAGTCACACATTGACGTCAATATCGGTCTTAATTTCTCGCCTAATGAAGTAAGTGAATACTCAACTTTAGGAGGAACCTGGGTATAAACTTTTCTTTTTATTATTCCATCACGTTCTAATTCTCTTAGTTGCTGAGTAAGCATTTTTTGAGTCAATTTAGGATGGAGGCGGTTTAATTCACTAAATCGCATAACCTTATTGTTGCCTAAGTGCCAAATTATTAGTACCTTCCACTTACCGCCAATAATATCGATGGTTATTTCCATTTCACATTTATATTGCTTATTACGAAATTCGAGCATGGTTCTTCCTCCTAGTTACCATTTAGTTACTTAGTATAAAAAGTAATACTATGTTGCAAAAAAGTGCATACTTGAATGTTTTATCCATACTTTATATGATTATATCATAGTTTAATAAATTACAGGGGGTTTATCTATGAGCACTGATTCACTTGTACATTCAACTGTGGAACGTCTAAGGAAAAATAATTTTACTGCTGACTTTTTTGAATCAAGGGAAGCTGCAATCGAACACATTTATTCACTTATACCGGAAAAATCGGTAATCGGTGTAGGTGGATCTTGGACTGTTCAACAACTAGGTATTATTGATAGCTTAGAAAATCAAGGCCATAAAATACTAGATCACAACCGTCCAGGTACTAAACCTGAAGATGTGTTAGAAATTCGCCGCCAGCAACTCATGTCAGATGTCTTTATTACTAGCACCAACGGGATAACAGCTCAAGGTCAGCTTGTTAATACTGACGGCGTCGGCAATCGAGTAGCTGCCATGATATTTGGACCAAAAAAAGTCATAGTTGTTGCTGGAACAAATAAGATAGCAGCAGATCTTGAACAAGCCCAGCAACGGATAAAGACCACTGCTGCTCCGCTTAATAATAAACGGCTAAATAAACCAAATCCCTGTGTTAAAACCGGAAACTGCGTAGATTGTCAATTACCAACAAGAATCTG
Organism: Dendrosporobacter sp. 1207_IL3150; assembly: GCF_036763085.1. Lineage (NCBI taxonomy): Bacteria > Bacillati > Bacillota > Negativicutes > Selenomonadales > Sporomusaceae > Dendrosporobacter > Dendrosporobacter sp. 1207_IL3150. The sequence goes on along the minus strand of NZ_JBAIYU010000007.1, from coordinate 262,390 downwards.
TACTGTAACCACTATCTTGAATAAACGGCCAATGCTAACTGATGTTCACATTGTACTCATAGGGGAAGAATTAGGTTTTTAGGATACCCATCAGTAATCTGCCTAATAAAATAACAAAGGTCAATACCTATCGGTATTGACCTTTGTTATTGCAATTTCTATAGCATTTTTTCAATTAGAATCACTCTATGCAGACTATAGTCGTCAATATGTAAAATCTTAAACTTTGACTAAACAGAAAAACCTTTCTTCTAAGAAGAAAGGTTTGAATTTCTTAATGGTCGGAGCGGCAGGATTCGAACCTGCGACCCCCTGGTCCCAAGCCAGGTACTCTACCAAACTGAGCCACGCCCCGAAGTCGTTATTTCACTGTGTCGACATAATGTATTTTAATAAAAAATCAGTTATAAGTCAAGGGGTTTCTCATAATTTTTTAAAATTAATATTTTCCATTAGGCAACATAATTAAGAAAAGCGAATACTATAATTATATATACCTTATATATCGTATTCAACATCCTAAAAAGTTTGCATACTTTGATTAAAGGGGATGTGAAATATATGCAAGAAATATCTGATATCATTAGAAAGATGCCTATCCTAAGAAAATACTATGATTGCGTAAGAGTATTAGATCCTTTTAAAATGAAAACTTTGTCACTGATAAAAGCTGATGATACTAAGATAAATCTAACGTATGATACCGAGAATTGTTATACTTTTTGGCATCGAGGCCATTCGTGCAAAAACTGCATTGCTAAAAAGGCTGCATCAGAAAACGCTGCTTTCGTTAAAATTGAGGCTTCCGGCGATAAGATATATATGGTTACAGCATTACCAGTTAACTATCAAAATACAAAATACGTGTTGGAATTAATAAAGGATGTAACCGATAAAAAAGATTTTCTAGCATCCATGGACAGTTTCGGAAAGGATATAAACCCCAAAATATTACAAGATGCCATCAATAGAAATTCTTAGTAACTGGCCAAACGGCCAGTTTATTTCTTTGAGCCGACCTTTTAGCCACCAAAACGACTATAAGCTAGCAATAATGGAAAGTATTACGCAGCCGATGAAAATTAAAAATCCCTTCAATGAATCATTCATATTCATGTCCTCCCTACATTCCCGTCTGAATGAATATATATTTGCTTTTTAAGTGCCACTTTTTGGTTGTCTGAACCTACGTAAATTTTATTACCAAAGGATAAAAAACGGTATATTGCAAAACATATCAAAAATCGATAGATAAGTCAAATTCCATTTTGACGGAGGTAAATCTATATGGATAAACCTGTCGAAGTATCACAGCACATATATGAAGAAATAGAAAAAATTCGGTCAACAGGAGTAGTCATGAATGACTACCAGTCAGTTTTAAATACCGCCATAACCCTGAATATGCCTGATACTGAACAGTGGCTGCGAAACAATATGAAAATATATATTCAAGGTTTAAAGTATGGAATGGTGCCAGAGGGTACGACCTCAGAGAGCTGCCTTGTTCAACAGCTAACATCGCCTAAAAACCATCACTAATGTATGATACTCCCTCGAATATAGACGCAGCAGCTAAAGGAGGTCAATATGGAACAAAGACTATCTGGAATCAATGAAACTACTTCAACCGCTCAACAGCTTACTATGGGCGCCTTAGGTGTTATGCAAAACATAACTGACCAAAGCTCTACACTTGAATTGATAGCCCCGGATGTTGCTTTTATGAGAATTTTAATGGTTAATATTTGCTTTATCGGAAAATCTGGTGCAGACTGGGTTTTAGTAGATTGCGGCTTGCCAGATTCAGCCGAGGCAATAATCTATTCGGCTCAGCAACGTTTCGGCACTAATTGCCGCCCAAGTGCTATTATTCTGACACATGGTCATTTTGACCACGTTGGGGCGATCGTCGAACTCATTGAAAAGTGGAGTGTACCAGTTTATGCCCACAAGTTTGAGATACCTTTCCTAACTGGTGAAAAAGACTATTTTACACCCGATCCGACGGTTAACGATGGTCTTATGTCCAAAATATCCCCTTTATATCCTAACCAGAGTATTAACCTTGGAAGCTATGTAAAACCCCTGCCGGATGATTATAGGATACCAGGGGCACCCCAATGGCGCTGGATTGCTACACCAGGTCATACACCTGGCCATATTTCTTTGTTTAGAGATTCTGATAGAACGCTAATAGCAGGAGACGCTTTTACAACAACAGAGCAAGAATCGGCACTAGCTGTAATAAATCAAACGAAAGAAATACATGGTCCTCCTAAATATTTTACGACAGAATGGCAGCAAGCCTGGCAGTCTGTTAAGGTTCTAAATTCACTAAAGCCAGAAACGGCAATCACAGGCCATGGTCTACCAATGGTTGGCAGCGAACTAAGGCTTAGATTGAATGAATTAGCTCAAAACTTCGATAAAATAGCAATTCCGGAGAAGGGTAGATATGTCCCTTAGTACTCCATGGTACTAACATGAATATGGTAATATCCAATAAAATATAAAAAGTTGGTTTAAACTAGTTGAATTTAAACCAACTTTATTTTATAATTTTCATACCCCCCCCATAGGGGTAGGTATGAAATATTGTTTGGCTAATACTATTTAGAATAGGGTGAATATAATAATGGAAAAAGAGCAACTGAGAAAAAGTGTTCTAAGGCGTTTAGGAACAATTAAAGGTCACATTGCTGGTATAGAAAAGATGGTAGAAGAAAACAAAAACTGTGAAGATATTCTTTTTCAATTGAGCGCAGTAATGGGTTCGGTAAATAAACTATCTGCTCACATTCTCGAAGGATACTCTCAGGCTTGTTTAGATGAGTCAAATTTTGATGATGCAAAATCTCGACAGAGAATTGAAGAACTAACTAAAACAATGCTCAACATGCTAAAAAAATAATTGAAAGCCGCGATAAAACTACTGAAAGGACTGCTATGAAAAATAATATCCAACCATATCTGTTTTGGATTCTTATATTTTACCTAATTATAGGTACTATTTATCCGATTATTGGCGTTTTGGCGCTGATATGTATGTTGGCTCCAGTCATTATGGCTCCAAAAAAAGGGCGGCACTGGTGCGGAAACTACTGCCCTCGCGGGAGTTTCTATGATAGCGTAATTTCTAGAATCTCGCCCAACATAACTACGCCGCCCACATTTCGCAAACCTTGGTTTAGAACTTTTATGGTATTTTTTATTATGGGTGTCTTCAGTATCCAAATGTACTTTGCCTGGGGTGATTTAACCGCTATTGGCGCAGTATTTATTCAGATAATACTAATAACAACTATTGTTGGTATAATATTGGGTAGCATTTACCATCAACGAACTTGGTGCAATTTCTGTCCGATGGGCACTTTAGCCAGTTGGGCTAGTAAAAAATCAAAACCACTACCTCTGAAAGTTGAAACTAGCTGTGTGGAATGTAATCTTTGCAATAAAGTATGCCCAATGAATCTATCGCCACACAAAGAAAAAGGCAGTGAAGCAGGATTTAGTGATAGTGATTGTCTAAAATGTAGTAAATGTATTACTAAGTGCCCTAAAAAAGCATTAAGTTTTTAACCCCTTAATAAACGGGGACAAATGGGAGGGATAGTATGGAAAAGATCGTTATAATAGGTGGTGTGGCAGCTGGACTCAAGGCAGCAGCCAAAGTAAAAAGATGTAATCCCAAAGCAGAAGTTACCGTAATTGAAAAAGGTGAGCTAATCTCTTATGGAGCCTGTGGATTACCCTTTTATCTAGCTGGAGAGATAATATCGATCGATGATCTTATGAAGACACCTGTTGGAGTAAAGAGAAATCCGGAATACTTCCAAAATATCAAAGATATCACTGTCTTAACTCAGTCATTAGCAACATCTATTAATCGCCAAGAAAAGTATGTCACAATTAAAAATTTAAGTGATGGTAATGAAAGAAATATTTCATATGATAAATTAGTTATAGCAACAGGTGCAACCCCAATTAAACCAAACCTGTCTGGCATCAACCTTAAAAATGTTTTTCAGTTTTGGCATCCCAATGTTGTCAAAGAAATACGTGACGGATTAGATAAACGACTCTATAAAAACGCAGTAATTATCGGTGCTGGCCTTATTGGATTAGAAGTAGCAGACGCCTTATTAATGCGAGGAGTCGATGTTACAATTGTGGAAATGAAAGACCAGATTTTCCCGGCATTTTTAGATAAGGAAATGGCTGCCAATGTGGAAAAACATCTCTGGGCAGAGGGAATTACTTTAAAACTTAACGAAAAGGTGCTTCATTTTAATGGTGAAGACTATGTTACAGAAGTAGTAACAGATAAAGGCGCTATCCCAGCTGATTTAGTTATAATAGCCATCGGAGCTCGACCTAATGTTGATTTAGCTCAAGCAGCAGGGCTAGACATAGGACCGACAGGGGCAATCGCGGTTGACAAATTTATGCGAACAAATGACCCAGATATTTACGCCGGCGGAGACTGCGTAGAGAATTTTAATTTAATAACAGGGAAAAAAGTATTTGCACCTATGGGTTCTACTGCAAATAAACACGGCCGCGTAATTGGTGAAAACTTATGCGGTAATAATACTGAGTTTGCCGGAGTTTTGAATACCGTTGCTGTTAGTATGCTTGGCTATAACGTTGGCAAGACAGGACTGACTGAAAGAGATGCCAAAGAACTTGGAATAGATTTTATTTCAACAACAGTTTCTGGACATGATAGACCACATTATATGTCCGAAGCCAAGATTATTACAACAAAGCTTGTTGTTGATGCTAATACCCGAAGAGTTCTTGGCGCCCAGATAATAGGCGAAGGTGATGTAACTAAGAGAATAGATATTGTAGCAGCTGTTATTACCGCTAAAGGTGATATCCAAATGCTATTTGATATCGATTTATCATACGCTCCGCCCTTTAACTCTCCTATTGACAACGTAGCAGTAGCCGCTAATGCTATAATGAATAAACTGGAAGGTAAGTTCAAGGGTATCTCCTCCCTTGCTGCAAAAGACAAAGCCGCATCAGATAATACTGTTTTCCTTGATGTTAGAACTCCTACCGAATGTGAAAAGCTTAGAATAGGTGACTGCCAAAATGTGAAGTACATTCCGCTTGGTCAACTTCGCGGCAGGCTCAGCGAGCTTGATAAAGATCAAGAGATTATTGCCTTTTGCAAAATAAGCCTGCGTGGCTATGAGGCAGAAGTAATATTAGAAGGTGAAGGTTTTAATAATGTTAAAGTGCTAGAAGGTGGACTTGTAGCATGGCCCTTTAAATGCGAAAAATAACAAAAAAACTGACGCGTCATGCGTCAGTTTTTTTAGTCGTTAATCCATTATTCTCTTTTCTCCGGAAATTTCTTGAAGAGGCTTTATGTCTTGTGTTACCTCAAGTACTCCCATAAATTCACCCTCTGAATCTCTTACAGCAAAGTATTGAATATATACATATTTTCCGCCCATTTTAATCCAGAAAGCTTCACTATCTTTTTTACCAGACTTTAGATCTTGTGCAAGCTTCTCTACTACATGAACGCTTGCAGGAGGATGACAATTCTCAACTTTTCTTCCGATTATTGTTCTAGTACGGTGAAAAATTCTATCTTTTGCCGCTGAAAAGAATTTGACAATATCGTTTTTGTCGACAAAAGTAATGTCAACAGGAAGATGACTGAAAATCAATTCAATTTCTTTTGTTGTTAGAACCCCTGTCGAGAATTTAACTACGCCTGCATCTTGCTTATCTGTTTCATTAATTTTTTCACTTAAATTACTTGGGGTCCACTTCAAATTTGGTTCAATTAGGCAATAGCCAATTTGATCACTATCTTCGTGTATTCTTAGCCAATCATTTTCATTTAAAGTTTCCATAAGCATAGGGAATAGAATCTTATTTTCTTTAAAGATCATTTCTTTAATCTGATTTAGCGTTTCTTCTATTTTTGCGATAACTTCTTCTTTAGAGTCCTTTTTATACTGAAGAGCCAAGCGTTTGGAGTCTTTAAGCAGAGCACGAATCTCATCATCTACTCCCCACATTACTTTAGGGGGAGCCGTGATGCCATAACCCTCGAGAATGGGAAAGATAAGGTTTTCTTTGCGGCTGTAATGTTTGTCTATATCCCACAGTAAATTTAGCTTTTCTATAATTTTTATTACTATTTCTGCTTCAAATTCAGCAGCACTATCACGTAGTTTATCTAATAACGGACGGATTTCATTATCCATTAGTTTTTCTATTTCTTGGTTCTCATCTCGATAAATATCAAGAGGATGTCCCTCTTCGACCTGCACGTCTGGCTTGTCGCTCAAGGCCTCTTTAAATACAGCAGCATGGACGTCACAAAGGTTTTGGATTTCCTCAACAGGTATTCCTTCATCAATTAAGCTCTGTTCAATCAAAGAAAGCTCTGCCGCATCCATATATTCTGCTATAGCATCGAATCGAGGCTTAACCTCTTGAACAGTTTTACCTTTGTGCAAATCAATAAGTATTTCTCTAATGATCTGTTTTCTATGTTCGCGATTATTAATTAACTCACTCATACTTACCCTCCATTGCTTTTTTAATATTTTTTAATAATAATGGTAAATATATACTTTTATATGTAAATTATAGTTGAAATAAGGAGGCCAGCCAATGATAGCAAAATCAGATAAAATTGCTGATGTACTAACTAAGTATCCTCACCTCAAAGATAAACTAGTTGAACGCTCGCCGAAATTCAAGAATTTAAATAATCCAATAGTATTTAGAACAGTTGGTAAATTCGCCAGCATTGAAGATGTTGCAAAAAACACAGGGGAAAATCTTGATGAATTACTTACTTTTTTAAATAAAAATATTTAAGGGTACACCAGCCTTTATTTAAGCCTTAACGAGCAGTTAATGGCTTTTTTATTTTCAGGAAGTGATTAAAATCACAGCCATTCATTGGATAAATTAGGTATAATTTATGGAAAAGATAGGGCTATTCGCTTTTTTCATAATATGTTTAGCCCGTATAAAATTTGTAGTTATGTTTAGTGGACACATTTACATAGAATTAGTAAATAAAAAAACCGTGGAGTAAAGCAATGAAAATAGTATTAGCGAATATTAGCAAGCGTTTCGGCAGCAGGCTGCTGTTTGAAAATATTAATATCGAGCTTCACTCAGGTCAATGCCTCGCTATCACTGGTGACAATGGTACAGGAAAATCGACGCTGTTAAAAATTATTTCTGGTTTGACCAGACCAGCAACTGGTTCTATCGCTATTCATTATAATAATTTAAGCAATATTAACAATCGTCCTAAGTTTGGTCTAGTTTCACCGGATATGGCGATGTATAAGGCTTTAACCGCTATAGAGAACATTACTTTTTGGTCCAAGTTGCTCGGTTTAAGTATTACAGAATCACAAGCAAAAGAATTGTGCGGCACAGTTGGGTTGGCGGGTTCTGAGTATAAGCAATTATCCACTTATTCCACCGGTATGTTCCAACGATTAAAGCTAGCAACAATTATGGCCGTTAACCCTTTAGTATGGCTGCTTGACGAGCCTTCATCCAACCTTGATGAAAGCGGTAAACAAATTGTTAAAGACGTTATAAACAGAGCTGTTAATAGTAATTCGGCAGTATTCCTTGCAACAAATGAAGCAAAGGAGGCCGAATATGCAAACTTTAAAATCAAACTTTAGTACTTCTATTTGGGCAATATTTCGTAAAGATTTACTTTGTGAATTTCGATCGAGCTATTCTATAGCAACGCTAATTATGTTTGCCTTAACGGCATTATCCAGTGTAAGTATGACCAATCCCGGAGTAGCTCTTTCTCCCGATTTTGCCGCTTCCTTGTTGTGGGTTGTTTTATTCTTTTGTGCTATGGCTGGTCTATCACGCGTTTTTGTTAATGAGCAGGAAAGTGGTACGCTAATTGGTCTGCGCATGTATGCTTCAGGCCAGGCTGTTTTCATAGGAAAATTCTTATTTAATTTATTACTACTACTCTTTTTATCATGTTTTGTTATTCCCTTGTTTGTATTGTTTTTTAACATAGACATTAACGATTGGCTAGCTTTTATTAAGATTCTTATTCTCGGTTGTACTGGTATTGCCGCAGTATCAACCTTAATGGCAGCAATTGTTATATATACTCATGGTAAACAGGCAATTTTTACTGTCATTACCTTTCCCATACTACTTCCGCAATTTCTATGTGCTGTAAATTCTACTGTAAAAGTTTTTTCAGGCCTAGCTCCTGAAGGGCTATTATTTATGTTCGGTTATAATCTAGCAGTATTGGCGGCTGGATTACTCTTATTTGATTACATTTGGCATGATTAGGAGGGCAGGAACACTATGAACTTTAAGCTGATAGGTTTAATACTTATAACGTTTACCATTTTTGTCGTCTATGCCATTTTTGCATTTGTTCCACCAGTGGAAGGTCTTGGCTATCTAGTGCGAATTGCTTTTTTCCATATCCCCGTAGCCTGGGTGTCGGTACTTGCTTTTTTAGTATCGGCAATTACCGCTGCTCAATACTTAAAAACAAGAAATTTGAAATACGATCATCTAAGTGCCTACTCAGCTAAATTAGGTCTCATCTTCTGTCTATTAGCCGTTGTCAGCGGTGCAATCTTCGCTAAGCTCACCTGGGGAGCATACTGGAATTGGGATCCTCGTCAGACTACGATATTTATACTGTGTTTAATCTATGGAGCATATTTATCATTGCGTCCCACGATAGAAGACGAAGATCGGCGGGCAACTATAGCCGCTGTCTATGCTTTAATGTCATTTCTGACTGTGCCCTTTTTAGTTTTTGTTATACCACGAATGTATTTCTCACTTCATCCCGAACCTGTGTTGAATAGTGCAGGCAGACTGGACATGGATACAGTTATGCTTTACGTCCTTTTGGCAGCCGTTTCCTTATGTTCAAGTATCTACTGTTATTTGTTAGCCCATAGTGTATCAAAGAAATTTACCTGTACAAAGGAGATGAAAACATGAAAAAACATCGGCTCTTATATCTTGCCGTAATTTTAGGCTTTGTTTTCTATAGCATGTGGGCATATCAAAGCTCTTTAACGCCATATGTTACTTTCGCCCAAGCAAAAAGCTCCAAAAGTCAGGTGCAAGTAAAAGGTACGCTCTCTAAGTCTAATCTAATTCAAAGTGAAAGAAATTCACTGATATTTGCTCTTAGAGATGAAGCAGGAGAGGAAGTAACAGTAGTTTACAAGGGTACAAAGCCTGAAGGCATGGACCAAGCAGAAAGTGTTGTAGCCATAGGCAGATATAATAATGGTCAATTTCATGCAGATAAACTTTTAGTTAAGTGTCCGTCAAAATACCAAGGGAGCGTGAATAAATGATCGGTTACATAGGAGTAGCACTAGCACTTATTGTTTCACTTGTCGCATCAGGCATTTATTATATAGCTGAAAACAACAATAATACGTCAAGAAAAAACGTTCATAAAATAGCCAATCTTAGTTATATAATCTCTGTTGGGCTGTTAGGCATTGCGGCATTTTACTTGTTTTATATCATTCTAAACGACAAATTTGAATACGCCTACGTTTATGGCTATTCTTCACTAACACTTCCTATAGCTTATAAGATATCGGCTTTTTGGGCTGGTCAAGAGGGCTCCTTTATGCTATGGGCTATATTCCATGCAATATTTGGCCTTATTATAATGAGAAATTCTGAAGTATTACCGAAAGTTATGACAGTTTTCTCTCTTATACAAGCATTTCTCTTGCTATTTATCCTGATGAAAAGTCCGTTTATGATGTTGACCGAAAATAATCTGGATGGTATCGGTCTTAATCCTTTGCTTCAGGATTTTTGGATGATAATTCATCCGCCGATTATCTTCTTGGGATACGCGGCATTGGCTGTACCCTTTTCTTATGCAGTAAATGGTATTCTTATCGGTAATCATAAAAGCTGGCTCACGTATGCAACACCCTGGGTTCTGTTTGCATTATCAACAATTGGAGCAGGAATGTTTATTGGCGGTTTTTGGGCATACAAAGTTCTAGGCTGGGGCGGCTACTGGGCCTGGGATCCAGTAGAAAACTCATCACTGGTACCATGGCTCGCTACAGCTGCACTTGTTCATATGCTTACTTTAGCCAAGGTAAGAGTAGGTGCAATCCGTCATTCTTACGTACTGACATTTTGCAGCTTTATATTAGTGCTCTATGGAACTTTTCTCACCCGAAGTGGAGTATTAAGTGATTTTTCAACACATTCTTTTGCCGATGAGGGGGTTGGCGGACTTTTAGGTGTTACAGTTCTATTATTCACTTTTATATCATTTACCCTTTACATATCAAAGTATCATACTATACCGTCCGGCAACCTTTATGAGAAAGCCTCGAGCAGAGAGTTTATCCTCTCTTTCACAGCCTTAACTTTAGTATTTGTAGGATTATTAGTGTTCGTTGGGATGTCTACCCCGCTTGTTACTAAAGCTTTTGGAGCACCAAAGAGTCTTGGTACAGATTTTTATAATAACTCAACACTGCCGGTAGCAGCAGCAATAGCCGGAGCTTTACTAATTAGCATATTTATCAGCTGGAACGGAATTGAAACGTTAGGTGCAAAGACATATGGCTTAATCGTGGTCGGTATGCTGCTAGGTCTAGCAACAGCAAGTTATCTAAAGTTAACTCAACCTCTAATAATACTTACTGTCTGCCTTTCGTTTGGGGTGCTCGCCGCCAATATTTACGCTATTAAAAAACAAAAAATGTCCTATGCTGCCGTTTGCAGCCATATTGGAGTGGCAGTTCTTCTAATTGGAATTATGGCATCAGGTGCAGGTAACAAAACAACCAATATAACCTTTACTGAAGGCCAAGAACAAAGTGTATTTGGAGAAAAAATCAGCTTCATAGGAACAGAGGTATCTACTAATGAAATTTACACTAATTTTAAAGTCGGTACTAACGGCACTATTGTAGGCGCACTTACTAAGCTAAATAAACTAGGCAATCCAGCCGCTAGGGAACCTGGAATTTATCGCAATCTTCTTGCTGATATTTATATTGCGCCTGCCCATGATGAAAGCGAGCATACTGGTGAAGAGCTTACACTAACTAAAAATCAAGTTTTAACAAAGGATAATGTCATCTTAAAATTTATCAAATTTAAAATGAGAGGCATGGATGGTTCCGAGCCAGTAAGAGTTGAAGCTTTGATTGAAGTATCAGAAGGCAGACAAATTGAAGAAATACGCCCCGAACTTACTAATCAAGACGGTGCAATTCTTGGCTCGACAGTTATGGCCTTTAAACGCTATGAAATTCATATTATAGGAATCAAGCCTGGTGAAGGCAAGGTTATTGTCGAATTTAGAGATATATTAGCGGCTGCAAATGCAGAGCAAAGAAGACTAGAGGCTGAAGTCAGTTACAAACCTCTTATTAACTTAGTTTGGTTAGGTACTTGTTTGATAACTTTTGGTGCTGGATGGGCTGCTATTTCAAGGGTTACAAATAAGCGCCAATCATTAGAAATGGGGCAAAGTCCTATTGCTGGGACTAATAATAAAGCCCAATAAAGGTAAATGGGGGGAGGGAGTTTTTTGGATACTGGTCAATTCCTTAACCGTAATGCATTAAAGATTGCCCTTGCAGTTTTTGTATTTGCGGTAGTGGGAATGCTGGTTGCTGGTGCCGGCTATGCATATTCAGATAGCCCGCAGTTTTGCGGCTCATGTCACTCTATGGTCGAACCAACTGCCAGCTGGCAGGAATCAAATCATAAGCAGTTTAAATGCACTGAATGCCACCTGCCGCAACAAAATTTAGCGACAAAATTAGTCGTTAAAGCCCAGACCGGTATGAATGACACTTACCACGAAGTACTTAGAGATTACCCTGCGACAATGGTGATATCACCCAAAGGGAAGGCAATTGTTAACGATAATTGCTTGCGATGTCATAAGTCTACTGTTGAAACCACTGCAATGATGACAAGCGGTGAAGACTGCACTAAATGTCATCGAGGTCTTGTACATGGTACAAATAAGAGCAAAGGAGGGATAAAGGTTGAGTAAACGGCAAAAATCTTTAATCGCTTTGCTATCTGTACTACTGCTTTTCTTTGGGTTTGTTATCATGAGGATTGGGGTAAAACCGGTCAACACTGTTACAGCTTCCAAAATTCCAGCAGGTGAATATGATCCTGCCGTTTGGGGACAGTACTATCCATTACAATATGCTAGCTTTAAAATGACCAGAGAGGAATCTCCATCCCCAACAGGGTATGGGGGCAGCATAATAGTTCAAAAGTCTGAAATGCAGCCTGAAATCTTGACACTATTTAAAGGCATGCCTTTTAGTAAGGACTATGGCGAGGATCGCGGTCATATTTACGCACTAGAAGATCTTCGTGAATCCAAACGAATTGGCCCAGCTAGCAAAGGGGCCTGCATAACTTGTAAAACTCCTTATGTTGAGCAAGCTTATCGTGAGATGGGCTGGGGATATGCTAATAAACCGCTCGCTGAAATGATGACAAATGCAAAACATCCCGTATCCTGCGCAAGCTGCCATGATCCAGAGACAATGAATTTAAAGATTACCAACCCGGCTTTCACTGAAGCCCAAGCTCGTAGAGGCATTGATGTAACAAAAGCTTCCCGAGAAGAAATGCGCAGTTTTGTATGTGCTCAATGTCATTCTGAGTATTACTTTGAGCCAGGCACAATGAGAGTTGTATTTCCTTGGGATAAAGGGCTTAAACCTGCCGATATGTACGCTTACTACAGTGAGAAACCGAACGGTTTTGCTCAAGACTGGCAGCATCCTGATTCGAAAGCGCCAATGTTAAAAGCTCAGCATCCTGACTATGAATTATTTGCAACAAGTACTCATGGAAAGGCTGGCGTTTCTTGTGCCGACTGTCATATGCCTTATGTAAGAAAAGACGGTCAGAAGTATAGCTCACATTGGGTAACGAGCCCATTAAAGAACATAGAAGCTTCTTGCTCATCTTGTCATACACAAGGTACAGTTTGGCTGGAAGAACGGGTAAAAACTATTCAAGATCAGACTTTTGAGCTGCAACATATGGCTGGTCAAAATATTGCTAAAGCTCACCAAGCAATACTATACGCCTCAAATCAACCTGACGTGAACCAGCAAGAGCTTGCCAAAGCACGCGAATTGGTTCGCCAGGCACAATGGTATTGGGATCTATTATCAGCCGAGAATAGTATGGGCTTCCACAATCCTTCCCAAGCCCTTAACACGTTAGGGCAGGCAAATGAACTAGCTCATCAAGCAATACAGTCTGCCAATCTGGCAGCAGGCATTAAAATGTTTTAAAGAGAAAGCATATGCTTTCTCTTTTGCTTTCTTAGTTATTATTTGAAAATTAAAAAAATATTCCTGTGAAACTATTGTCAAAAAAGGTATTTTTATGTAATTGGATAATTCTTATTATATAATACTAAAAAAGGAAGGTGTTACCATGTTTTGTTATCAATGTGAACAAACAGCAGGCGGCACAGGCTGTACTAAGGTTGGAGTATGTGGTAAAACAGAAGATATAGCAGCACTTCAAGATATGCTAATTTTTGGATTAAAGGGTATTGCAGCTTATGGTCATCATGCCAAGGAACTTGGAGCTCGTGATGAACAAGTCGACGGTTTTATGCATGATGCCTTATTTACAACCTTAACTAACGTTAATTTTGATCTAAATAAACATATTGAAATGGTATTAAAGTGCGGTGAAATGAACTACCGCATTATGGAGTTATTAGACAAAGTACATATCGAAAAATTTGGCCAGCCTGAGCCAACTGAAGTTTCGACTGGCACTAAAGGCGGTTATGGAATATTAGTTACTGGCCATGATTTACTTGATTTAGAAGAACTTTTAAAACAAACCGAAGGCATGGGTATTAATATATATACTCATGGAGAAATGCTTCCAGCTCATGCTTACCCAGCATTGAAAAAATACCCACATTTGGTTGGAAACTATGGGACTGCTTGGCAAAATCAACGTAAAGAATTTGAAGAGTTTCCTGGGGCAATTCTTGTTACCACAAACTGCGTTATGCCATTAACGGCAAAACAAACTTATGGCGATAGAATCTTTATGCGTGGTGTAACAGGCTTGCAAGGAGCAACCTACATATCTGGCAGAGATTTCACACCTATTATCGAAAAGGCTAAAGCTTTACCTAAACTAGAAGAAAAAGCTGGAGATTATACACTAACCACCGGCTTCCATCATAACGTTATTCTAAGCCTTGCTGATAAAATTGTTGATGCGGTTAAAGCAGGAAAAATTAAGCGTTTCTTCCTTATTGGCGGCTGTGACGGTGCAAAACCAGGCAGAAATTACTATACTGAGCTTGTACAAAATTTGCCTAAAGATTGTGTAGTTCTTACTGTAGCCTGTGGCAAGTATCGCTTTAATCACCTTGATCTTGGAGATATTGACGGCATTCCACGATTGCTAGATCTTGGCCAATGTAATAATGCGTACTCCGGTATCCAAGTTGCACTCGCTCTTTCCAAAGTATTTAACTGTGGAGTTAATGACTTGCCACTGAATCTAATACTTTCATGGTATGAGCAAAAAGCAGTAGCAATACTGTTTACTCTATTGCATCTAGGCGTTAAAAACATCCGTCTTGGTCCAACACCTCCTGCCTTTATTACCCCAACTGTGATGGGTGTTCTCCAGGAAAACTTCGGTATCAAATTAATAACAACACCAGAAGAAGATATTAAGGCAATATTAGGTTAATGCGTCAAAATATTTTAAGAGAAAGCACTATATGCTTTCTCTTAAAATATTTTTTAACTACAAAAATTTAATTTTTTAATTTTATTAGAAGGATTTTTATAAATAATAGATAATTATTATTATGTAGTATTAAATTAATAGATCTTGAAATTATTTATCCTTATTAAACTGTGAGGAAAATCATATGAAAAATTCTACATATTGGGTAGTATATAAAATATATCAGGATAAAGGCGGGGAATAATATGAGTTTTAAAGTAACTGATAATGTAAAATGGGTAGGAAAAATTGACTGGGAGCTAAAAAAATTCCATGGCGAAGAATACTCTACCCATAAGGGCTCAACATATAATTCATATTTAATTAGGGACGAAAAAAATGTTTTAATTGATACTGTATGGCTGCCCTTTTCCCATGAATTCGTCGATAAATTAAAAGATGAAATTGATTTAGCTCAGATTGATTATATTGTCATCAATCATGGTGAAATTGATCATAGCGGTGCTCTTCCTGAGCTTATGAAGCATATTCCTAATACTCCGATATATTGTACAGCAAATGCTGTTAAATCTCTAAAAGGCCATTACCATCAAGACTGGAATTTCAATGTTGTAAAAACTGGCGACAAGCTTAATATTGGCGCAAAAGAGTTAATATTTGTTGAAGCTCCAATGTTGCATTGGCCGGACACTATGATGTGTTATCTAACTGGCGATAATATTCTTTTCAGTAATGACGCTTTTGGGCAGCATTATGCTTCTGAGTACATGTTTAATGACTTAGTTGATCAGCATGAACTCTATCATGAATGTATTAAGTATTATGCTAATATCCTTACCCCTTTTAGCAAATTAGTAGATCGCAAAATTAAAGAAGTAGTTGGATTTAATTTACCGGTTACTATGATTTGTCCAAGTCATGGTGTTATATGGCGCGATAATCCCCTGCAAATTGTAACTAAGTATGCCGAGTGGGCTGCCGACTATCAAGAAAACCAAATTACTGTTTTCTATGATACCATGTGGGATGGAACCCGCAAAATGGCGGAAGCAATAGCTGAGGGCATTAAGTCAGCTGATCCAACTGTTAATGTTAAGTTATATAACACTGCACGCCGCGATAAAAACGATATAATAACAGAAGTATTTAAATCAAAAGCTATTGTAGTTGGCTCCCCAACGGTCAATAAAGGCATTCTATCCTCTATTGCCGGAATCATGGAAGAGATTAAAGGACTAGCCTTTAAAAATAAAAAAGCCGCTGCTTTTGGAACATATGGCTGGAGCGGCGAATCAGTAAAAGTCCTTACCGAACTTCTAAAAGAAGCTGGTTTTACTGTCGTAAATGATGGTATTAAGGGTCTATGGAATCCTGATGAAAAAACAACAGCAGACTGCGTGCAATTTGGTAGAAATTTTGTAGAACAATTAAGATAAATAATAGTAAAGCACAAAATCGAAGTAGTCAATTGACTACTTCGATTTTTTTACTCATTATCCAAATTTAACAATTCTTCATTTTTTATATCTTTTTTAAACCACTTTATTAAGACAGTACTACCATTAGATTTTTCGATAACTTTGTTTATCCACTCTACTTCGCTTTGAGACTTAGACTTAAGAAGAGGGCTTTTAGTATTAGTAAGATAGAGACTCGAATTAACTACCCACCATTTTGAACTAATACCGGCTCTCTTTAAGTCTTCGCCTAATCTAGATGCTTCATGCACGGGCGTTGCTTCAGGAAGAGTTACAATAACAACTTCTGTTTCATCAGCATTTCTAAGTCTAGGCAGAAGTTTTTTCACACTTTCCGGAATGTCACCTTGGCTTTTTTGTATTTCCTTATGATAACTTTGAGTTGCATCCAATAGTAGCAAAGTATGCCCCGTCGGTGCTGTATCAATAACAACAACTTGATTGTCAGCTTGTTCAACAATTTCAGCAAAAGCTCTAAATACTGCAATTTCTTGAGTACATGGGGATCTTAAGTCTTCTTCGATATATGCTAAGTCAGCATCACCCATTGCTTCTTTAGCTTTAGCTAAAACTTCCGCCTTATACTTTTCTAGTTCTTCGGCTTCATCAATATGACTCACTTGAAAATTATTGCTTTCCCCAACCAGAAAATTCAGATGATGAGCAGGGTCTGTTGTCGTAAGATGCACCTTTACACCCTTATTAACAAGCCCTAGAGCAATTGCTGCAGCTATAGTGCTTTTCCCAACCCCGCCTTTACCCATAGTAAAAATTACTTTCTTATTAGTACTATGAACATCTTCTATAAGCGTTTCTAGTTTATAGACTTTATTTATTTTTAAATCAGTTTTCTTTTCTTCTAGATAGTTATCATTTAGCATCATACGAATATTCTTTATACCATAAACGTTATATGCCCTAAGTGGTATATAGTAAGTGGCCAGGCTGCGCAAGTACTCAGGCATATTACTTAGATCTAGCTGCTGCTTATTAAATAAGCTTTTGGCTGTTTCATCATCTGGTTCATCTATTTCAAGTACTCCATTAATAAGTAAGGTTTGATTATTTACACCAAGATCACCAAGCTCTTCTGCAGCGCGTTTTGCTTCAAGCAATGGGGTTTTCTCTGGTCTTGAAACAAGCATAACTGTAGTCATTTCTTTGTTTGCTAGAGTATCAACAGCGTCCTTATACATTTGTTTATTACTCTCTAGTCCAGATAATTGCCCAAGACATGATGCACCGTGAGTATTTTCGCTGATAAAACTACTCCAGGCAGACGGTAGTTGGAGCATTCTCAAAGTATGTCCGGTTGGAGCAGTGTCAAAAATAATATGATCATAGCTGCTGTTAATGATTTCATCAGTTAGAAAGTGCGAAAACTCATTAAAAGCAGCAATTTCTACGGTACAAGAACCAGACAATTGCTCCTCCATATTGGCAATAACAGCGTCAGGTAATATGCCCTTATATGGCCCAATTACTTTTTCCTTATAATCGCGAGCTGCCTCGATTGGATCAAGATTTATGACCATAAGGTTCGGCACTTCTGGAATTGGTGTACCTTTGTTATCAAGCTCTACTCCAAATACATCCTGTAAATTGGAAGCTGGATCAGTACTTATTAGCAAAATTTTCTTACCGCTGTCTGCTAAGTTGACTGCTGTTGCACAAGCAGCAGACGTTTTCCCAACGCCTCCTTTACCAGTAAAGAAAACATACTTTGTCAAACTCATATTCGAAGGTTTATAGGGCTGCAATTGCATTCCCATTTTTGACATTTTAGCAACAACCTCCACTACAGCAGCACCCGCCAGCTTTAGGCTTATCTTCTATTGCTATTCCAGTCCATTGAGTAAATTCTTCATTAGTAGGGTATATTTTGGATTTTACTAAATTGCCATCAACTAAGGTAATTGGAAGTATATCCGGGCCATTCTCTTTTAACTGTCCGTTTATTAACTTATTATCGACAAACTCATTTGGCTGGCTTGATAGGTTAAATCTGGTTATATCTGCACCTTTTTGCTTAAGGTTTTCAATAACAGTGGCTACTCTTAGCAGTTCTTTATCAACACTTGCCCCGCATATTCCTGTAGAACAACACATTGCTGGATCATAAATGGTTACTTTTTTCATTTTACCACGCTCCATTTTATATAATATGGCCTTTTATCCATTGATTAAATCGGATGCCATCCGATGGATAAATAATATTAATTTTATTATTATTCACAATCATAATTAGTTACATTAATATGGGCAGGAATACCCTTAATCGTAGCATCATTTAGAAGTTCTTTCATAAAAGGAAAATCGCTGTATACTTTATCTGGTATGCTATAATGCACCCACTGTGCTTTTTTTTCGGCTTCAATGAGCCCCGCCATCCTAAGTTTGTTAAGGTGTTTAGATGTAGATGATTGTGAAATTGATAAAAGTTCTTCTATTTCACATACACATTTTTTCCCTTTTAAAAGGAAGCACATTATAGATAATCTGTTAAAATCAGCTAAAGCTTTTAGAACATCAATATAATTCATAAGTCACCTGCAATATTTTATTATATTCCAATATAGGAATATATCTATATTTATATTATATGATTATGAATACTAAATGCAACACTCCAAAATAAAAAAAAGTTAACAAACTTTTAATAATTCATTACTTGTAAATTTATTAAGATATTATTAACATATAGATGAGTATGAATATATTTTAGTGCTGCGCAAACATTAAATAGAGAAAACTAAGTTATTATAAAAAAGATTTTTTGATGTAAATGATGAGGTATATTTATGAAAATCCTACCAGATATTTTTAAAGCACTTGGCGATCCGACGCGTATGAGAATTGTTGAAATGCTTGTTGGCAAAGAGTTATGCGTTTGCGATATCTTAGATTCATTTAATATAACCCAACCAGTAATTTCCCATCATCTAAAGATACTTAAACATGCTGGGCTGGTAACAGATTCAAGAGAAGGAAAATGGGTTTATTATAGTCTTGATCATAAAGCATTTGAGTTAATAGGAAGCTTTATTGATAAAGCTAAAGGAGACTTGCACAAAAAGGAACGACAACATGCTTGTTTACCAATTCGCAAATAAATTATTATATAAATAAAATTAATTAGGAGTGATTGAAACAATGAAAAAAAAGAAAGTATTATTTCTTTGCACTCATAACTCGGCACGCTCACAAATTGCAGAAGGGCTTTTAAGAACGATATATGGGGATAAATATGAATCATATAGTGCAGGTACAGAAGTAACAAGAGTTAACCCATATGTCTTTAAATCTATGGTAGAGGCTGGGATAGATCTTAGCAGCCATCGTTCAAAGCACTTACAAGAGTTTATTAAAGATGAATTTGATTATGTTGTAACAGTTTGCGATAATGCTAGGGAAGCATGTCCCTATTTTCCTAATGCTAAACATCGGATTCATAAAAGCTTCTCTGATCCATCCAAATTTACTGGAACAGAAGAAGAAATTTTAGCTGGAGTTGCTACAGTAAGAGAAGAAATAAGAAACTGGCTGGAAGAAACATTCGGGTAGTAAGAGAACTAGATGATTAAACAAATGTCTTAAAAACTGGTGTGGGGGTAGTTTATGAGGCTGGAGATAAAAAATTCAGACATACTTTTTCAAATCAGTGAACTATTAGTTAATTCCCGACTTGTACCTGAAGGTCTTGAAAAAGAAAACCTTACCTTTTTTTATCATGTTGATGATTTAAATCAACTAATAGGTGTAATTGGTGTTGAAACATATGGTAATGTTTGTCTCCTTCGCTCATTAGCTGTAAAAGAAGATAAAAGAAATTTAGGAATTGCCCGTAATTTACTGAAGGAAGCCTTTGATTATGCATATAATGAAAAAGTTTATGATATATATCTCTTAACAGAAACTATAAGCGATATTATGACTCGCTACGGATTTAGCATTATAACAAGGAATGAAGTTCCTCCAGCTATACTAAAATCACCCTTTTTAAATGGCCTCTGTCCCTGCTCATGTCTGTTGATGCATAAGAATATTAAGCAATATAAAGATAGCTAGCTTTTAAATAAGGATATAAAAGCATCAGCGATGTTTATTTATAAACAATGCATCTACTTTATTTAGGATGCATATAAATATAAATATAAATTAACGACGTAAGTTGCTCTAAGTTATAATACAGCTTTTTATATCCAATATAGAATACAATATAAAGCTTTCAGTTCACTATAAACTACTTTTATCTTTTTAATAAGTGATTAGTTTATAAAGCATAATTTATACAAAAATTAGCATTAAATCATTATACAAGGATGTCTCTATGGAAATTTTTATCTTTAGAATTTGCTTTATTCTCATATTTCTTCTTATTATTATAAAATTACGAGATCGTATTAAATGGCAGAAATGTTATCCAACCATCCTTTTTGTAACTACTATTAATTTAGCAGCAAGTTTTTTAACATACCATCATGGGTTATGGAACTATAATCCTGATATTTTTGTTAAAACCCAAACTTCTGTCGAATTAATAAACAGTTTTTTTATGTTGCCAGTCACTACTTTAATTTATCTTTCTCTTTATCCATACAACACAAGCAATATCCTTCAAATTGGCTATATTGCTTTATGGGTAGGTATATTTGCAGTATTGGAATTTATTGATCATTACGTAGTCGGCGGTATTTATTACTCGAACGGTTGGTCATGGTTAACATCTGCAATATTTGATATTGCTATGTTCTCCATTATACGCCTGCATTTTTCGAGACCAAGCTGGGCATGGGTAAGTTGTTTTTTCGTAACTCTAATCATTGTATTTGTCTTTGATTTTTATTCTGGTGAGTTTAAATAATTATATAAATTATAGCTTCTATAAAAATTAAGAAAAGAGCGGAGAAAACTCAGAACTTCTGTTTTTCTCCGCTCTTTTCTTAGTATTCTGACTAATGATATAAAGGAGTAATATCAGTTTCCGATTTTGAATTATCCGGTTTTGATATATGTAATTCTTTTTTATCATTAACAGAAGCAAAAAAGACTTTTTCAAATTCATCTATTCCTTTTTCTTTAAGTTGACTACTCAACCAGTTTTCGTTCAGTCCTAAACCTGATAATACTTTTCTATATATACATCCTTCAACGATAACAGGATAAGCTATATCTCCTTTATATTTAGAAATACCTATGTCTTTAAGAGTTAATGGAGATTTTTCAGGATTTTTGTATACCGAAATTCTACCGTTTGACTCTACAAGCGCTAGTTGTACTTCACTTATGTCAAAAACTCCTTCCTCTCTAAGTAATTCTAATACATTATCAATTGAATAGTTAATGCTTCTTAAATTCTTTACAAGAAAATTTCCATCCTTTATAACTACTACCGGATCGAATGTAGTCATTTTTCTAAACTTAGTATTACGCATACACAACTCAGAGTAAGTCCGCTGTAACAAACCAATTGCTATTATTGCAAAAGCTGTATGTATGTGATTAATTTGTGGATCAGCTATATCTGCACCTACTACTGCCCCTAGACTTAAAATTATTAAAAAATCAAATACAGGTAATTCACCTACAGATCTTCTGCCCATAAACAAAGCAATCATTAGCATCAACGGTAGAATTGTAACAATTCTACCAAGAATTTTTAATAAATCCTTAAGTATGTCCTCCATATTGTCACTCCCTACTAGATTTGCACTTATTTAGTCTATAAAATACTAAAGGCAATTATCCATCAATAACCAAGCTTAAGAGATTTAAAGATCGGTATACTATTAATAAAATTGAAATTCCAATTCATGAGGTGTTATTGTGGATTATATTTTAATTGCACAAACAATATCAGTAGTTCTTCTAGGAGGCCTTTTATTAAGAATTGCTGGTCGAAAATCATTAGCTCAAATGACTGTTGCTGAGACTGTTGTAATGATTTCAATTGGTAGTCTGCTTGTCCAGCCTCTTGCTGAAGAAAGTCTGTTAGTAACTTTCGGTGTTGCAGCAACAATGGTTATAACTACACGGCTGCTTGGTTATCTCCAGATAAAATTCAACTGGATTGAGAAAATATTTACAGGGAAATCTCTTGTAATTATAGAGAATGGCCAACTAAACGTCCCTAATTTAGCTAAGGTTGCACTTACTGTTGATCAGCTCGAGATGCAGTTAAGACAGAGCAACGTTAAGAATATTGAGGATATCCAGTGGGGTACTATTGAACCAAACGGCAGAGTAGGCTTTGTTTTAAAAGAAAGTGCCCAACCAGTAACCCGTGAGGATCTCGATAAACTGATAAATTTAATAAATCAGCGACTACCTATTAATAATTTTAAAAATAGTCTGCAATCTGAAAATAATCCATTTCAAACTCAAAATGAGGACACTAATATCTTCACTGAAATTTCTAATATTCCGAATAAAAAATTAAATCAAATGCACTAACGAAAGGAAGTATCTACGTGGGTTATAAGAATAATGTAAGCTATCGAAGGAGTCCTTTAGCACTAACCCAGTCCCTTAAAATTAAAAGTAAGCCAAAGTTTAGCAATTACTCTATTGGACCAGTAAAAGATAATTACGGCTATATAGGTTTTACTGATCAGCGCGGTTAAAATTATTAATCGACACTGAGATGCATTAGTTACCTCCTTTATAAATCTAAATGGTATTGTTACCAGTTTTTAAAAAATCACCCCGGCTTAATTAATAAATTATCAAAAAAATAAAGGAGAGCTATTGGCTCTCCTTTGCTTTAATCAGTGTAGTATTAGATAAATGCCGTTGCTAAGCTTTAATACATCTGCTTTTACAGCTTTAGCAATATCTAACATAAGTTTCTTTTGTTCTTCTTCATCTTTGGCTTTAACAACTAAAGCGCTTCCCCCTTGAATATCATGCTGAGGGAGAACAACTGCGGCAATTATATTACCTGTTTGTTGTTGGGATCTCTCTTTAATATAAATCACCTACTCATAATACTATAGCTTTTCTTTACCGACTCCAAAAGTGGAGTATTTTTTACTACACTAATCAGCTTATCAACGTCTCTTATTATTGGTACAAAAACTATTACTGTTTTACCAGTAGCAAAGTCCTTTCTAGTGAAGTGGTACCGTTTTACTCCAAGTGTACGAGTTGCTTCAAATAGCATTGCTTTTCTTTGTCCAAAGTTATCAAGCGTTATACTAAAATGATCTTCTTTTGGTTCTATAACAATTGCCATACCTTCATCAAGGAGCATTTTTTCGGCATTATCCGTACCAACGAGATTACTTATAAATATTTCATCTACAAATAAACTTGATTCTTTAATTTCGATATGGCCTATGGAAATTTTGGCAATATCGTTGACAATCCTACCTTTAGAAAATTGACTAATAAAATAGTACAATATAAAACTAACTATAATTCCAGATATTGAACTTATAATAGGACCAGACTCTTTTAGTAGTTCAATTGTAATACCAGCACTAATGGCTATCATAAGGGCAAAATAGTTCCTTGATTCGAAAGATTTAGCTATACCATCTATGTATGCGTCACCACGTGGTGTAAACTCTGTATTCTCTAAATCTTTGAGACTGTCTTTTTCTGTTTTACGTACATCTCTAAATTGCGTCAGTGCTAAAGCTAGAAAAGTTACAGCTGTATAGTTCTTTGACATAAGAGCTGGAATAGCTACTGCTCCTAGAGACGCTGAAATAAATCCTGTAACGATGTGAATCATGTACCCATTAGGGTAGGAAGGATATTGCCGATAATCCACCTTTAAAGCAAGGAAGCGTGCTAATGTCCCCATAACAGTTGCAATCACTATTAATAATAAATCGTGACTATTTAAAACACCTTGCCCTGCTCCCATCTTTTATCCTCCCAGTTTTCCTTAATGTAGCACTTTTTCAAAAACATCATTACTAGATTTTTCTTTGGAATAACCTTCTTTAACTTGATTTATTGGCTTATGCACTCTAAGAGTGGCATCTATAGCATCTAGCCGACTTATTATTTGATAATACTCTCTCTTACTGATTGGCTGATAATCATCTTTTAGAACGTAGCCAAATTGACCATTAGGTTCAATCGTTGCGCATCTCACCTCATCCACAGTTGCTATACTTGCTTGTCTAAGTTCCATTTCTAACTGTTCAATTGTCATTCGTACTCGCTTTAAGTTTTCTCTATTTATCTTTCCATCTTTAATCAGAATCACTGGTTCGCCAGTAAACAGCTTTTTCATATATGGAAATCTTATCTCAGAAAACTCAATGATAATGAGTGTCGCAACCGCAATACCAACAATAAAGAATGTATTTGTAAGTGAAGTACCAACTAAAGGCTCTATAAGTACTGTTCCTATCGCCAACATAACTACAGTCTGGGCAATCGTCATTTGTGCAAGTGACTTTCTACCTGCTATACGCAATAATAAAGTACCATAAATAATAGTAGCCATAGTTTTAAAAACTAATGATAACCAATCCAAATATATCTTCCTTACTCCATTAAGGATTATTTATTTACTAATATAAACTGGTATATAATCCTTTACGCATTTACTCAAATATAATGTGAAATATAGAGACTTTTATACGGTTTACAAGAAAACAAATTACCCATTTAAAAGATATATTTTCTCTATAATAAGGCACCAATTAAAAATTGTTAGCCTTTTGTTATTATTGATTTGAACTTTTAACTTTATCATATTATGAGTAATTACCATAAACAGTAAAAGTTATTTGTATTTCTTAGCTTTAGTTGTATCAAGATTAGCCAATCGACAATATACTTACAAACAGCTCCAATTAAAATAAATATCGGGAAAGAATAAATATATTTCCAACCAGTTGTATTATATACTTTTAAGTATTCTAAAAGAGGCTCGCCGATAAACGAGAATATTGCTGATATAATAATAGTCACCTTAAGATACAAATGCCATGTGGGATAGTATTGATATATTATCATAAATGTTATTGGAAAAACGGTAGTATCCATGGAAAACATATGAGGTAGTTTAGCTGCTAGTTTTATAGGGTAATTCCATAGTTGATAGGATACCCCAATCGCATCCATGCCTGTAGTAAGTACAAAAATCAATATTCCAAAAAGTGAAATTTCAACTATTTTCTTTTTGTTTACGATTTTGATCCACAACAACCAAGGTGCAAATAGAAAGAACACTAATGACCACCATTGCCAGGTAAATGCTTCATAGTGTAGCCAATGATCTTGCCGTAACTTAAGGAAAAGTGCATGCATATTTAAAATCTGTTTTAATGATTCTGCCTCGTTCATTAACTACCTCTCCCAACTACGCTTGTTTCCATATTGCCAAGGAATTATATACTAGTCTTATTCAATTTCCATCTTTTTATTAATTTTCTTTATAATTTAAAGGGCTATCCAAGATACTCGTATCTCTGGATAGCCCTTTAAATTAGTACTAGATTTATGATTATTGGATTATTTAATATAATTTAACTATTAATTGAGCCATAACCCAATATTAATAATCAACCTTTTCACCCAATGATTTTTCACTTTTACGAATTAACACTCGTGTAATACGCATATTGTCTACTTCCTCGATAATAAATTGATATTTCCCATAGCTGATTTGCTTGCCAATCGGAGGAGGCATTTCCACCTGCGATGACACCCAGCCACCTATAGTATCAACATCTTCTGCATTCAAGTCTAATTCAAAAATTTCATTTACTTCCTCTATTAGGAGGCGACCATCTACAGAATGAACATTATTATCTCTGATTTCTACTATAGGACGCTCTTCATCAAATTCATCCTGGATTTCTCCGACGATTTCTTCCAATATATCTTCTACCGTTACCAATCCAGCAGTACCACCGTATTCATCGATTACTATAGCTATTTGAGCCCTATCTTTTTGCATAGCTTTTAGTAAGTTACTAATTGGCATTGACTCAGGTACAGCCATTATATCTCTTGCTATCTCTCGTAGAGTTGGCTTTTGTCCTCTTGCTAACGCTGCGAGTAAATCTTTGATATGAACAAACCCAATAATATTATCTTTATCTGGATCGCAGACTGGGTATCGGGTAAGCTGCTCCGTTAAGGCTTTTTCTAAACTTTCCTCAAATGAGTCCTGCACATAAAGACAAAACATATCTGTACGCGGAATCATGACCTCACTTACATGCCGTTCGGCAAAATCAAAAATATTATCTACATAAGTTAATTCTGTTTTATTAATAAAACCTTGTTTATGGCTTTCTTCCATAAGGATACGAATTTCTTCCTCAGTATGTGCTGCTTCATGCTCACCTGCCACTTGAATGCCAACCAAACGTAGTATCCAGTTAGCGATACCATTCAATATCCATATAAACGGATACATCAACTTATAAAAAGCAATAAGAGGTAAAGATGTCCAAATAGTTACACTATCTGCCTTTTGTATAGCTAACGATTTCGGAGCCAATTCGCCAAGGATAATATGAAGTGCTGTAATAATAGAAAAAGCAATTGTAAAGGCAACAGTGTGAATCATTGTTTCTGACAAGCCTAACTCTACCAAAACCGGCTCTATCATACTCGCTATGGCTGGCTCGCCGACCCATCCTAACCCCAATGAGGCTAATGTTATCCCAAGCTGACAGGCCGATAAATATGCATCTAGACTGTCTACCAACTTTTTAGCATATTTGGCACGCGTATTACCCTCCAGTACAAGAGTATCAATTCTTGTACTTCGCACTTTAACCATTGCAAATTCAGCAGCAACAAAAAAACCATTTAAAAGTACTAAAAATATAACCAGTGATATATTCCACAAAATAGACGCAGGGTCCAATAAATTCCGAACTCCTAATCTAACATAGGAGTATCGGTTCACCTCCTTTTATCTTAAAACATACTCCATTATATCAGAACATAATTAAATAGTAAATTATGGAACGGTAACAAAAGTGCTTCGAATAATTATTGGGGACTGTTTGGTAAACTGATTAACATGAGTAATTTCCAGGTTAATATTGATATCAGTTAAGATATAACGATTAGTTAGCAAAACCAAATGAATTTTTTAACATTAATTTTGGATCATTATTATTTAGCCATATAAATATTAAATTTGTCGGCAGTTGTATATAAAACGACAGGAGCTATTTATGTTTTATAAAGCATGAAAAATATAATATAAAACGTGGATAGTTTGTAACTATCCACGTTTTATACATTTTTTTACATTTTGAAGAACAAGTTATTGCTTTTGTATTACATTGCGCACAATAAAAATTATATATCTAAGTTTCTTACTTCCTCAGCATGATCCTCTATAAATTTACGGCGTGGTTCAACTTTATCTCCCATTAGTATGGAGAAAATTTCATCTGCTTTAATAGCATCTTCAAGGGTTACCTGGAGGATTGTTCGGCCTTCGGGATTCATAGTTGTTTCCCATAGCTGATCCGGATTCATTTCACCTAGACCCTTATATCGTTGAACATTAATATTTTCACGACCGATTCTGTTAAGCAGGTTATCAAGCTCATCATCGCTATATAAATACCAACTTTCGCGGCCTTTTTTTACTAAATAAAGAGGCGGCTGAGCTATATAAATTCTTCCCGCTTCTAAAAGCGGCTGCATATAGCGATAAAAGAAAGTAAGCAATAGGGTGCGTATATGTGCCCCGTCGACATCAGCATCTGTCATTATAATTATTTTGCCGTAACGGCTTTTATCTAAATCGAACTCATCAGCAATGCCATTACCAAAAGCAGTAATCATTGTTCTGATTTCTTCGTTATTTAGTATTTTATCAAGACGTGCTTTTTCAACGTTTATTATTTTTCCGCGCAAAGGGAGAATGGCCTGAAATCTTCTGTCACGACCCTGTTTAGCTGATCCGCCGGCAGAGTCACCCTCAACAAGATAAATTTCTGTTTGCATCGGATCTTTAAGGGAGCAGTCTGCAAGTTTTCCTGGTAACGAACTAAATTCTAAAGCGTTTTTACGTCTAGTTAATTCGCGAGCCTTACGAGCTGCTTCACGAGCACGAGCCGCCATAACGGCTTTCTCAATTATTTTCTTAGTTACAGCCGGATTCTCTTCAAAGAACTCGTTAAGTCCTTCACTTACAATAGAATCCACTATTCCACGAACTTCGCTATTACCAAGTTTAGTTTTAGTCTGTCCTTCAAATTGAGGTTCGCGAATTTTAACACTAATAATTCCGGTTAAACCTTCGCGTATATCTTCGCCGCTTAAGTTTTCATCAGCTTCCTTAAGCATATTGAACTTACGGGCAAAATCATTTGCTGTACGCGTCAGAGCAATTTTAAAACCGCTAAGATGTGTTCCACCCTCTTGAGTATTGATATTATTTACAAAGCTGAAAATATTTTCAACATAACTGTTATTATATTGAATTGCAATTTCAACCATCGTTGTATCTTTAATACCACTAAAATATATAGGTTCAGGGTGAACAACATCTTTGTTTTTGTTTAAATGCTGGACAAACGAGCGAATACCACCCTCAAAATAGAAGGTTTCACTATTATTATCTCGTTCATCAGAAAGAGTAATATTAATGCCCTTATTCAGAAAGGCTAATTCCCTTAATCGCTGTTTTAGGATATCAAAACTATATTCAGTTTCTTCAAATATTTCTGAATCAGGTTTAAATGTGACTTTAGTACCCGTTTCCTGCGTAGTACCAATTACAGCTAATTCTTTTACAGTATTACCGCGTTCAAACGTTATTTGATGGATCTTACCATTACGTTTAACTTCAACTTCTAGAATGCTGCTCAAGGCATTAACAACTGATACACCTACGCCATGCAAACCTCCTGACACCTTATAACCTTCTCCGCCAAACTTACCGCCTGCATGCAGAACAGTAAGAACGACTTCAACCGCGGGCTTTCCAATTTCATGCATATCAACTGGAATACCGCGGCCATTATCTGTAACTGTAATGCTGTTGTCGTTATGTATGACAACCTGAACTTTATCGCAATACCCAGCCAAAGCTTCATCAATACTATTATCTACAACTTCATAAACAAGATGATGTAAACCTTTTGATGAGGTACTACCAATATACATACCCGGACGCTTACGAACAGCTTCTAGACCTTCTAGTACTTGTATCTGACCAGCACCATAACTACCGCTTACAGTAGTAGTTTCGTTATTACTCATATTCAACCCCCAATTAGAAAAAGGCTATCACCATGCGAAAAACTAGGCGAAAGCTTAATCGTTATAATCATCTATAGAAAATGATTAATTACTCATCATCATCATGATATAGGAAAGATTCAGCTCGTTTTTTTAATGTTACCGAAGATATAGCTGACAAAAATATTTTTTTATTAGTTATTACAAAGCTTTTTGCATTGTCGGTCGAAATATCAACTACAAGATTTTTATCTTGCATATTTTTGATAAATTCTTTATTTATTCCAGAGCGAAATGATTTGAGATCATTTATGGCGATTACATCTCTTAGTGCAACAACAGTATCAGAGCCTAGGTGTAGAAACATAGTTTTTCCTCCCAAACTTGTCCAGCGTTCTCTTAATCAGTTTCTCATTAACCTCTTCAGGTTTTGCTCCAGTAGATAACATAACTAGTGTTAATAAGTTTAAATTATCATTTTTGCCATTATTTATTTCGGCAGCTACAAGCATCATTAACGATGTTTTTGCGTTTATAAATTCGTGAGGCAAACAATCAATGTATTTGTTTAGTTCTGCATAAGTCAACCATGGAGCTTCACTCAACATCTTTCTAATATCGCAAATTTTCTTTTCTCTATTATCAATTGAGCAAACAGTACAATATAAAACATCACTAGGACATAAACTATCACAATTAGCGCATTTATGCCAGTTATTTATTTTTTTTAACTTTTTAAAGGCTAAATGTTTCTTAGCAATTCGCAATATTTTTCGCTGTAAATTATCATCACTAACAACATTTGCTAAATTATTAGCTTGACTTAATTCGGTATCATCAAGTTTTATCATTTTAAGCTTTTGGTTAATAGTTTCATAATTTTCCTGATCTTCGTCATAATTCTGGTATTTTTTGAAATATCCTGCTTGAAATCTTATATCATTAACTAGTTTTTCTCCGATAAAATCGTTTACCTTGTTAATAATTTCATCTTTCATCATTGATAAATGGTGGCACCAGACCGAATTATTAACAGCGATAATCATAACGCCCCGCTGCACTGAAGTAGGTGATGCATGAGCTGCTATATCATCACCTACAATCTTAGGCCAATTTAAAACTGCCCATTCTGTATTATACTTTTTTGCTATTCCTAGATTCTTTATTGTATTTGGTATTATTTCCCTTAATTGTTTCATACTAATCACTCCGTTATAGTGCCCGCAGTGACGGTATAATATTTTCCCGGTTTCCACTCAGGGAAAAACTTATCATCAGTAGCAGTGATAAAGGTCTGAACTCTATCTTTAATAAAAGCCAGAAGCTGTTCTCTTCGATTAGCATCTAGTTCACTCATAACATCATCCAATAGCAAAACTGGATACTCACCGGTTTCTGATTTTATAAATTCGAGCTCAGCTAATTTTAGAGCTAATACACCAGTTCGCTGCTGCCCCTGTGATCCAAATGATCTCAAGTTAACACCATTTACAGTCAATACTAAATCATCACGATGTGGCCCAACTCCGGTGCTTCCGCGAATTATATCAACATTTCTCATAGAATTAAGCTGTTCGATATAGCATTCTGCAATATTTTTTTGATCGTTAAGTTCAATACAACTAGTCTGATAGTTAACTAATAAATTCTCTTTACTATTAGTAATTCTTCTATGCATTAAGTTAGCGAGCATCGCTAATTTTTTTACTGCATTTAGCCTTTTATTTACCAAGTTAGCGGCCAAAACAGCTAATTGCTCGTCCCATGAATCCAATAAATCAGGCTTAGCTTTTTTCTCTCTAATCTTCTTAAGTAAAGTATTACGCTGCGAAATAATTCGGTTGTATTGCATTAGCTGCCGATAGTAAGCCGGGTTTGCCTGTGATATTTCTGTATCAAGGAAGCGCCTGCGTCCAACAGGCGCTCCTTTTATTAGTAATAAATCTTCTGGAGAAAACAGTACAACATTCAAAGCCCCAATAAGCTCACGGGGTTTAATAGCTTGTCCATTATATATTATTTCTTTATTTTGGTCATTTATAAAACGAAAATTAAGATTATTTTCAACATCCAACCTATTAAAAACAATGTTTACACTGCCAGCATTTTCGTTCCAACGAATTAACTCTGCATCAATATTGGTTCTATGTGAACGTCCCATAGCACCATAATAGATTGCTTCAAGGACATTGGTTTTTCCTTGAGCATTTTGTCCTAAAAAAATATTTATATTTTGCGTAAAATTTAATGACAAGTTTACATAATTTCTATAATTCCGCAAAACAAGCTGTTTTACTCGCATATATTATTATCCTTATTCTTTTGTTACTTGCCATTTACCCAGGCCTTCAATTTCGATTATATCACCTGGATGAATTTTTTTTCGCCGCTCTGTAACAGTTACATTATTTAAAGTAATAATGCCTTCATCAATCATTATTTTAACTTGACCACCTGTTTCGGCAATCCCTGCCCATTTTAAAAGCTGGTCTAAATTAATAGTAGTTGTATTTATGGTAATTTCTTCCATTTTTTTTAAACCTCCGTAGCAATGACTTTAAACTAGTTTGTACGTACAGGGGTAATTATATAGGTGTAATTTGCATCATCTAGAGGTTTAACACTTGCGGGACTAAGAGGGGTATTTAATGCAAAGGTCATTTGGTCACTATTAATATTTTTAAGAATGTCTGTAACGTATTTTGCATTAAAAGCAATGTCTAATTCATTTCCGTCAATTTGTGCATTTACGTTTTCTTCTGCTTTACCTATATCCGGATTGTTAGATGTGATTATGACTGAATTATTCCTAAAGGAGAGCTTAATAACATTGTATTCTCCATCTCGGGCAAGCAAAGAGACCCTTTCGACGGCATCAAGAAATTCATCAGTTTTTATAGTTACCGTAGTAGCAAAATTAGGTGGAATTACCCTGTTGTAGTCAGGGAATTGACCTTCAATTAGTCTTGATATTATGTAAACATTATCAAAACTGAATCCGATTTGGTTGCGCTGACAGCTTATCGTTACATTTGACGGTACATCTGAAACCATAACCCTTGCTAATTCATTTAGAATTTTGGCAGGAATAATCATCTTTATATTACCGTCAAAGCGATCAATAAAATCTTTCTTTAGTGCAAGACGGTGAGTATTAGTAGCAACCATCGTAACATCTTGATTATTAACTTCTAAGAGACCACCTGTGAAAATTGGTCTTGCTTCATCATTAGCACAAGCAAATACAGTTTTCTTAATAAGTTCTTTTAATATATTATCTCTGATTTTAAATACCGTATCGCCTTCAAGAGGCTTTAGCACAGGGAATTCTTCTGCAGGCAAACTGAGTAAGTTGAATTGGGCGAAATTTGAAGTAATTTTAATTGTTCGATCTTCCTGACTTGATGAAATTTCGATCTTGTCACCAGGTAATTTTCGAACAACCTCTTGGAAATATCGGCCAGATAAAACCACCGATCCAGGTTGTACGACTTCAGCTTCTATTTTGCAGCTTACACCTATTTCATAATCTGTTGCCTGGAGTTCTAAGGTATTCTCGGTTGCATGTAAATAGATTCCAGTTAGTATTGGTAGTTGAGCTTTCGTAGCTACAGCTTTTTGAACGATTTGTACAGCATGACTAAGCAGCTCTTTCGTGCATATGATTTTCATTAAAAATTACCTCCGCTGTCATATTATTACTGTATGGAACATATAATAAAAAAATAGTCGTACTAGTAGTAGGCCCTGTAGATATGTGTATAAATTTATTGAGCTCATGTCGAATCAACATATACAGTGTTGATAAGATGTAGATAAATATAATAGCAGTTATCAACAAATCCACAGGTATAAACTGTTTAAAAGTTATTAACACTTTCTCTACAACTTAATCAAAAGGTTATAAACAGAGTTATACACTAAAGACTCTCAATACGCTTGATAAGTTCTTTAATCGTGTTATTTAGTTTAGTATCTTCATTTCTTTCCCTGCTAATTTTGTCATGGGCATGAATAACTGTGGTATGATCGCGACCGCCAAATTTTTCACCAATCCGTGGAAGAGAAGTATCAGTGAGTTCTCGGCATAGATACATTGCAATCTGCCTAGGAAATGCTACATTCCTGGTTCTTTTTTTAGCTAAAAGCTCTTCCATCTTTAGTTTAAAAAATGATGCAACAGTATCTTGGATTAATTCCATCGTTATTTGTTTTGGACGGCCATTAGGGAATATATCCTTAAGAGCTTCGGTGGCTAGATCTATATCTATAGACTGGTTAGTTAGAGATGCATAGGCCATAACTCTAATTAACGCACCCTCTAGTTCTCTTATATTATTATCAATCCGGCTTGCTATATAAACCATTACGTCATTAGGAACATTGAGATTTTCAATCATAGCTTTTTTTCGAAGAATAGCGATACGTGTCTCTAAATCAGGTGCCTGAATATCAGTGATCAAGCCCCATTCAAATCTTGATCTGAGACGATCCTCAAGAGTTTGAATTTCCCGGGGTGGCCGGTCACTTGAAATAATAATTTGCTTATTAGCTTCATGAAGTGTATTGAAGGTATGGAAAAATTCTTCCTGAGTATGTTCTTTTTTAGATAAAAATTGAATATCGTCCACTAACAATACATCAATGTTACGGTATTTTTGTCGGAAACTCTCGGGATTACCATCACGAATTGAATTAATAAGTTCGTTAGTGAATTTCTCGCTAGAAATATAGACAACCTTAAGACCAGGGTGATTTTTTAATATACGATGCCCAATAGCGTGCATTAAGTGCGTTTTACCAAGCCCAACACCACCATATACAAAAAATGGATTGTATACTTGTGCTGGAGCTTCGGCTACAGCTAAAGATGCAGCATGAGCAAATCGATTAGAATTGCCGATTACAAATGTTTCGAAAACATATTTAGGATTTAAAGCAAGCGATTCTTCCCCTGTAAATTGTAATTGCTGATTTTTTGTAGCAATTTCAGTATTTCTTTGCATAATTAATTGGGAAGAAACTGGTTTAGATGCAGAATTTGTAATAAAAGACTGTCTATTTTGGGTATACTCGGTAGTAACTGGTTTATTAGTTTCTTGGGGAGGCTCTGGAGCATTGTTAGTTGATAACGCTGCCTCATTGGGTTCGACCTCTAAATTTAAATTAGTAATTTTTATTTTTAAAGGACTCTGAGTGACAATTTGGACAGCATTAATTAAGACTGGCATATAACGAGACTCCAGCCATTCCTTCATAATTTGTTTAGGTGTTCCAATTTCTAATATACTTTCGGATATAGATAAAGGAATGATAGGTTTGATCCAAGTATCAAAGACCAATTTAGATAGATCTTGCTCTAATTTCTTTAATACTTGCTCCCAAATTGCCGTTAACCGGATGTCGTCCATTAATGTCAATCCTTTCTATTAACGCAAATATCAACAAAATTTATAAACATTCACATAACTTATCCACAAAACTATCAACAGGTGTGAATAAGTTTTTGGTAAATATAGTAAAAATAGACGAAAAAAAAATACAACAGCGAAATTTAAAGTGGTCCGCAGTCTTGTATTTCCTAGTATTCTGGGACTTATACACTACTGTGGATAAACATGTGTATAAGTAGAGTGTTTTGTTAATAACATTTTAGTTTATGTAGATAAAATAATATTAACAGTGGATTTGTGGATAACTATCAAGAATTATATTAGCAAAAGGTGACGAAGTTATCAACATATTTTTATGATATGTGCCAATAAATTACAATATTTATCCACATACTTATTCAGGTATATTGTGCAATTTTCTTGACACTTATTGATTGCTAGTCTATAATTTTTATAGTTAAAATTGATTATTTTGACACGTATTTTCCGTCTTTTTTAGCAAGGAGGTGTTATGATAGATGAAACGTACTTATCAACCAAATACATTGTGGAAGAAAAGAACGCACGGATTTCGTGAGCGCATGAAAACCAAAGGTGGTCGCCTTGTCCTTAAGAGAAGACGTGCTAGAGGCAGAAAAAAATTATCTGCATAGTAGGCCGCTTTAAGTGGCCTATTTTTTCCATATGGTAGGATGATTATTGTGATGTATAAGCTGTCAAAGCAGGGGATTCTGCGCAAAAACAATAGTTTTCAAGCTGTTTACCGGACAGGCAAATCATATGCCAATCGTTCTATGGTACTTTATGTACTGCCGAATGATGGTGATAATAGGAAAATTGGATTTGCCGCCGGTAAAAGGCTGGGGAATGCCGTAATTCGAAATCGAGTTAAACGGCTGTTAAGAGAGGCATATCGATTAAATCAGCACAAGCTGTCCGCTGAATTTGATTTAATTCTGGTAGGCCGACAAGCCATGGTCAAATCGCGTTATAATAACGTTGCCAGGGCTTTTTTGGATTTGTGTAATAAGGCTCGTATTTTAAGTTAAGCAGGCGGTTTTTAATGTTGAAAAATTTATTGGTTTTGATAATAAAGTTTTATCGCAATTTTATTTCCCCATTAAAACCGCCTACTTGCCGTTTTATACCTACCTGCTCGGAGTATGCATTACTTGCACTTGAGAAACATGGGGTTATTCGGGGGTCGTATTTAGCGATTAGGCGTATATTACGCTGTCATCCATTTCACCCTGGCGGTTATGATCCTATTTAAATATAATTAGAATAATTCGAGGATGTGAGATTTTGTTCGATACTTTTATTGGCTATCTACAGGGGATTTTGACGTTTTTTTATAATCTTACAGCTAGTTTGGGAATAGCAAATTATGGTGCTGCAATTATCCTTCTTACAGTTGTAATTAAAATGCTGATGTACCCGCTTACAGTTAAGCAAATTAAATCCATGAAGGCAATGCAAGACCTGCAGCCTAAAATGAAGGAAATGCAGGAGAAATATAAAGATAACCCGGAAAAACTTCAGAAGGAAATGACTGCACTATATAAAGAAACTGGAGTTAATCCTTTAGCTGGTTGTCTGCCTTTAATAGTACAAATGCCGATTTTGATTGGTATTTTCTATGCTATTAGAGATTATACTTATCTAAATCCGCCGCCACAGTTTTTGTGGATGAGCGATTTGGCTGCACCTGATGCTACTTACATACTTCCAGTTTTATCTGCTGTATCAACTTACATACAGCAAAAGCAAACTACGACTGAAGTTACACAACAAACTAAAATGATGATGATTTTTATGCCATTGTTCATTGGTTATATCAGTATAACTTTCCCAGCTGGACTAGTATTGTACTGGGTTGTTAGTAATCTAGTTCAAATACTGCAGCAATGGTGGATGTATCGTCCACAACAACCACAAGGGGAGGCTGCTTAATTTTATGACTGCTGTTGAAAAGATTGGAAAAACAATTGAAGAAGCAGTTTCATTAGCATTAGCAGAGCTCGGTGTCAGCGAAAAACGCGTTGATATAGAAGTCATTGAGTCTCCTAGCAAAGGTTTATTTGGATTTATTGGGACTAAACCAGCTAAGGTACGCGTTTCCTTAAAGAAGATCGACCCTGTTGCTGTAGCTAAAGAATTTATGCAAGATATATTTTCGCAAATGAAGTTAGATGTACTGATTGAAAAAATGACCAGTGAAGAAGGTATTGTTTTCAATTTACGTGGTAAAGATTTAGGAATTCTTATTGGTAAGCATGGTCAAACTTTGGATGCTCTTCAGTATCTGACTAATTTAGCAGCCAATCGTGATGTTGATCAGGATAGGGTAAGAATTGTAGTTGATGTTGAGGATTACCGTAAACGCCGCGAAGAGACATTATATCGACTTGCCGAACGGCTTGCCGATAAGGTAAAGCGACGTGGCGAAAGGGTTGTTTTAGAACCAATGAGTCGCCATGAGCGAAAGATTATTCATATGGCGCTACAGGATGATAAACGTATTTCTACTTATAGTGAAGGGGAAGAACCTTTCCGTAAAGTGGTTATAGCTTTAAAAAGGTAGATTTCTGCATATCCTAAAACCCAGTAATATTATTACTGGGTTTTATTGTACGATAATAAAGTATACGAAAGGTATATATTTCTCTAATAAATGCCTGCGCTGGTAAATTGGAGGTAGGATAAATGATACAAGAAGATACAATTAGTGCTGTAGCAACAGCCGTAGGTGAAGGCGGTATTGGTATAATACGGCTCAGCGGGTCAGAATCAATAAAAATTGCTAATAAGCTTTTTCAGGGCTATAGGGGTAAAAAGGCTGAGCAGCTTGAATCACATAAAGCGGCTTACGGCCATATTATTAGTCTTGATAATAGTGTAGTAGATGAAGTGTTGCTTTTAGTAATGAAAGGGCCTAATTCATATACACGTGAAGATGTAGTGGAAATTCATTGTCATGGCGGACCCATTCCACTTCGAAATATATTAGGTCTTACTTTGAAGGCGGGTGCACGACTAGCTGAACCTGGTGAGTTTACTAAAAGAGCATTCTTAAACGGACGGCTGGATTTAACCCAAGCTGAAGCTGTTATAGATGTAATTAGAGCAAAAACTGATGCTTCTCTTAGAATGGCAGTAGGGAATCTTTCAGGACAGCTTTCAGAGAAAATTCGCGGTTTAAGAAATGATATTTTAGGAATGATCGCCCATCTTGAAGCAGCAATTGATTTTCCAGAAGAAGATATAGAGGAAATAGCAGCACAGGATGTAGAAGAGCGCGTAAAAGTTGTTCGACAAGCAATTAATTATTTATTATCTACTGCTAATACGGGTAGAATACTTAGAGAAGGTCTAGAAACTGTAATAATCGGTAAGCCGAATGTCGGTAAATCAAGCCTGCTAAATGCCCTGTTAAAAGAAAAGCGAGCTATTGTTACAGATATACCTGGTACAACTAGGGATATCATTGAAGAATTTGTGAATATTGGCGGCATACCGCTTAAAATAATAGATACAGCCGGAATTAGAGAAACAGATGATGTTGTTGAAAAAATTGGGGTTGAAAAGGCCAAGGATTTCATTAACAGAGCTGATCTAATTTTAATGATTTTAGATGCGTCTAAGCCTTTAGAAGAGGAAGATATTGAAGTATTGCATCTTCTTAAAGATAAGAAAGCAATTATATTAGTAAATAAAAGCGACTTGCCTACAGTAATTAATTTAAATGAGATACAAGATAGACTGCCAGGTAAAACTGTATTAAAAATATCGACAATCGAAGGCAGCGGTCTATCGGAACTTGAGAAAATTATTGCCGACATGGTTTATGGTGGACAAGTTCAGCAAAGTGATGGCACATTTGTAAATAATGTTCGTCAGGTGGAACTATTAAGACAAACAGATAATTATTTACTTGAAGTATTACATACCATTTCTGCGGCTATGCCGCCGGACTGCGTAGTGGTTGATTTAAGAGCAGCATGGGACAAACTTGGAGAAATATCTGGTGATACCGTGGGTGAGGACATAATTGATCAGATATTTTCTCAGTTCTGCATTGGTAAGTAGGGGGAGATTAATTTGTATAAAGCCGGTTCTTATGATGTAATTGTTATTGGCGCAGGGCACGCAGGTTCTGAGGCAGCATTGGCTGCTGCCAGAATGGGTTGCAATACCTTATTAACAACTTTAAACATGGACAATATAGCTATGATGCCTTGTAATCCTGCAGTTGGTGGTCCTGCTAAGGGGCATTTGGTGAGAGAGATAGACGCATTAGGCGGCGAAATGGGAATAAACACCGATAAAACCTGTATCCAAATGAGAATGCTCAACACTGGTAAAGGCCCTGCCGTACATGCTCTTAGAGCCCAGGCAGATAAACAACTCTATCATGTCTCTATGAAAGAAACTGTTGAAAACCAAGAGAATCTAACAGTAAAACAACTTCTTATTGATAAAATACTAACTTCTGATGATACAGTTACAGGTGTACAAGTTGAGACTGGTGAGATATATGAATCAAAATGCATTATAATTGCTTCTGGAACTTATTTGCGTGGAAAAGTAATACTTGGCGAATTAAATTATTCCGGTGGCCCGCATGGTCAAAGAGCTGCTGAAAAGCTTTCTGATTCACTAAAGGAAATTGGAGTTAAGTTAATGCGTTTTAAAACAGGTACTCCAGCAAGGGTTGACAGAAGGACAGTAGATTTTTCAAAGATGCTTATTCAGCCAGGTGATGAGGATGTTCACAACTTTTCTTTTATGAGTGATATAGAGACTCGTGAACAAATCCCTTGCTGGCTAACATACACCAATGAAAATACTCACGAAATAATTAGATCTAATTTACATAGAGCGCCTATGTATACTGGCATAATTGAGGGAACAGGACCACGTTATTGCCCTTCAATTGAAGATAAGGTCGTTAGGTTTGCGGAAAAAACAGCGCATCAGTTATTTGTTGAGCCTGAAGGCAGTCATACTAATGAAATGTATGTGCAAGGTATGTCTACCAGCCTTCCTATTGATGTTCAGCATGCGTTTCTAAGAACAATACCAGGCTTAGAGAATGTCGAAATAATGCGCCCAGGATATGCCATTGAGTACGATTGTGTAGATCCAACACAGTTAAAGCCTTCATTGGAGTTTAAAGCAATTAAAGGGCTCTTTTCTGCTGGACAGGCAAATGGGACATCTGGCTACGAAGAAGCTGCGGCACAAGGCCTTATGGCAGGAATAAATGCTGCCCGAATTATAAAAGCAGAGCAGCCGTTCATACTTACTAGAGCGGAAGCTTATATTGGTGTATTAATTGATGATCTAGTTACTAAAGGTACCAATGAACCATATCGAATGATGACTTCACGTGCAGAGTATCGGTTAATATTACGTCAGGATAATGCTGATTTACGATTAACTGATAAAGGCCGTCAAATTGGTTTAGTTAATGATGAAAGATACAATCGTTTTGTTACTAAGCGCGATGACATTGAAAAAACCCTAAATTTGTTAAGTGAAACCATGATAACTCCAACGGCTGAGAATCAAGCTAAATTAGCGGCATTGGGTTCTGCTGAGCTTAGAACCGGAACTACGCTTTATGATTTATTAAGGCGTACTGAAATCAATTATGATGGACTGAGGGAACAATTTGGTTTACCTGATATAAGCTCTGCAGTTAAACTTCAAGTTGAGATCACAGTAAAGTATGAAGGATATATTAAAAAGCAAATAGAGCAGGTTGAACGCTCAGCGAAGCTTGAGGCTAAGATGCTGCCTGAAGATATTGATTATAGTCAAATTCATGGGTTGGCAGGAGAAGCTAGACAAAAACTTGGAAAAATACGGCCCATATCTATAGGTCAAGCAGCTAGGATTTCAGGAGTTACGCCCGCTGATATTTCTATTTTAATGATTTATTTAGAGCAAGAACGCCGCAAGGGGGAAAACTAATGGGGTTTTCAGAGGCACTAGAGCAAGCTGCTGTAAATTATGGGATAAGTTTAACTAATGATCAAATAAATGCTTACAATAGCTATTTTAATTTATTAATTGAATGGAATGAGAAAATTAATTTAACTGCTATTACTGAGCCACAGGATGTGGCCGTGAAACATATTATAGATTCGCTTTCTTGCTATAGCGAAGAAGTATTTAAACCAGGAGCTCACATTATTGATGTTGGAACAGGGGCAGGTTTTCCTGGCTTACCTCTAAAGATATGGCAGCCTAATTTAAAGCTTACTTTGTTGGATTCTCTAAATAAAAGGGTTAATTTTCTGCAAACGGTTGTGGATATATTAAAAATTGACAATGTTAAGGTAATTCATAATCGCGCAGAAGAGGGCGCAAATAAGAGAGAATATCGTGAGCAATATGATGTAGCTGTATCACGAGCTGTTGCTAGGCTGAATGTGCTCTGTGAGTTATGTATGCCATTTGTCAAAGTGGGTGGATATTTTGTGGCACTAAAAGGTGCACAATATCAGTCAGAAGTTTCAGAAGCACAAAGAGCATTAGAAGTACTTGGCGGGGAGATTTTTAAAATTCAACCAGTAAAGCTCCCTGGCTTAGATGATGTTAGAGCGGTAGTTTATATTAAAAAGACAAAAAAAACACCTAAGGTTTATCCAAGACGTCCTGGCACACCAGAAAAAAAGCCACTTTAAATTGGGAAAAATTAGAGGATTTTAAATAAGTTATGCCGAATTAATACAGTTATTAAGTATTAGGGCGGTGTACTAATGAAGAATTTAGCCAGATTTTTTGGGATTAATTCTGAAAAACCCGAAACTCTAAATCCGGCTGAAAATAACATCATCGAAGCTGTTATTGAACAACAAACGGAACAAGAAGTTTTAAATGTAAATGATGTGCAGCATCTTAAAATTGATGATATAGTACCAAATCCATTTCAGCCCCGGAAAACCTTTAATGAAGAAGCATTGCAAGACTTAAGTGCGTCAATAAGGGAATTTGGTGTTATTCAGCCCCTATTAGTGCGTCGAATTGATAATGCCTATGAGCTCGTTGCTGGTGAGCGAAGACTTCGAGCGTCTAAGTTAGCAGGGTTATTAGAAGTTCCTGCAATTATCAAAGAACTGACCGATAAGGAAATGGCCGAATTGGCCATGATCGAAAATCTCCAACGTGAGGACCTGCATTACTTAGAAGAAGCGGAAGGTTTCCAGCAGCTTATAGCTAATTTTGGTTTTACCCAAGACGAATTAGCTAAGCGGATGGGAAAAAAACAATCTACAATAGCGAATAAACTTCGGATTCTAAAGCTATGTCCAGAAGTAAGAGAGCTTTTGGTTAAAGAGCAGCTAACAGAACGGCATGCTCGTGCGCTTCTCAAGGTAGAGGATGCTAAGTTACAGATGGAAGTTCTTGACGCTGTTCGACAAAAGGGACTTAATGTAAGGGAAACTGAAGCCTTAATTCAGGCGGTTCTTGACGATATTTCCCGGGAAATGGAGAAAAAAGCACCAAGGCAGAATGTTGTCAGAATTATACGAGATGTTAGAATATTCCTAAATACTATAAACAATGTAGTTGGAGAAATGAAGAAAACTGGGCTTAACGTTAAGGTTGACCAAGAGCAAGATGATGAGTTTATAACAGTTAAACTATTGATTCCTAAAAGGAAATAATTGGATATATACTGTCATAATAAAAGAGCTATCTATTAAGATAGCTCTTTATTCTATAAAATAATTGCAAAGTATGTGGCGTTACTTATTTTTTATTATTTTCTTTATCAATGTCCAGCACCAGAACCCTTTAAGTTAATGAGTATTACACCGATTATAATTAGTGCTATTCCGAGAACGCTATTGATATTGAGCTGTTCTTTCCAAACTAATATACCTACTAATGCTGTTAATGCAGTTCCCACTCCTGACCAAATTGCGTAGGCGATGCTCAAAGGAATAGTAGTAAGCGCTTGGGATAAAATGTAAAAGGAGCTACTCATACCTGTTATAAATATTATACTTGGCACAAGCTTTGTGAATCCTTCTGATGCTTTCATCATGGATGTAGAAAAAATTTCTAAAACAATTGCCAAGCCTAAAAGTGTGTATCCATTCATTATTCTTCCTCCTTATTTAAGGCGAATATTATACAGTCCAAGTAAAAATGATTCAAAAGAAAGCCGCTTAACCTAATTGGTTAGCGGCTGTTCTTCATGTACATAATGAGAGGGCTAATTTAATTATTGTTTCATCAGGTCTTTAGCCAAGTTTACAGCAGCTACTCCATCTGTAGCATAGGCATCTGCGCCGGCTTGCTGGGCATAGTCGGCAGTTAACACTGCGCCGCCTACGATAGTTTTAGCTGCACAGCCGTTATCTTTTAGAGCTTTGATTG
This sequence comes from Dendrosporobacter sp. 1207_IL3150, assembly GCF_036763085.1. Classification (NCBI taxonomy): domain Bacteria; kingdom Bacillati; phylum Bacillota; class Negativicutes; order Selenomonadales; family Sporomusaceae; genus Dendrosporobacter; species Dendrosporobacter sp. 1207_IL3150. The sequence goes on along the minus strand of NZ_JBAIYU010000007.1, from coordinate 219,150 downwards.
CAATATCAATTTGAGGCATTGTTGTTGTCATGAGAGCACATAGGCCGACGATATCAGCTTTATTATTTTTGGCCGCATCGATAATATCATCTGTATCAACATCTTTTCCCAAGTCTATTACAGTAAAGCCGTTGTTTTCAAGCAGTGCAGCTACAATATTTTTCCCTAGGTCGTGAATGTCACCTTTTACAGTAGCTAAGATAACTGTTCCATTGCTTATGATTGACTGTGATGGCAGTATTTCTTTAATAGTTGTAAAGGCTGAGCGCATTGTCTCGGCAGATAAAAGTACTTGAGGCAGGAAGCATCTTCCGGAACCGAAAGCTTGACCGACATCGTTCATAGCTGCCGTCAGTGCTTGCTCGGTTATGTCCACAGAACTAAAACCTTTTTCTAATGCTCTTTGAACAAGGGGAATTACAGCTTCTTTTTCTCCATTTACTACTGCTTGGCGAATAAACGCAAGTATATCATCATCGTTTATTACGACAGGTGCTGTTTGTATAGGTGATAGGCTCGCTGCGTATTTTGAGCTGTATAATTGGCCGTTTTTATCATGTCCGAGCAAAGCTGCACCGGCAGAGAGAGTTTCTTGCATTGTTTTATCGAATGGGTTGAGAATAGGGGCGTCCAGACCTGTAGCTAAGCTCATTGCGCAAAAAACCCCATTCATTAACTGCCTGTTTGGCAAACCAAATGATATATTACTTAGACCCATAGTGGAAGGGTAGCCAAAATGTTCACGATACAATTTTAAAGTTGCTAGCGTTTGCTGAGCAGCTTGTTCATCGGCAGCAACAGTCATAACAAGTGCGTCTAGTAGGAAATCGTTTTTCCTTAAGCCAACAAGAGCTGCAGCATCGAGGATTATTTTGATAACTTCGACTCGTTCTACAGCCGATTTTGGCACACCTGCAGGTGAAATAGGTAGGCAGAGGATTGCTGCACCATATTTCTTAGCTAGTGGCAAAAATGACTCTAGTCGTTCAGGTTCAGCGCTTACTGAATTAATTAAGGCACGACCAGGATATGCCTTCAGGCCGGCTTCTAAGGCTTCGGTGTCACTTGTATCGATAGCGAGTGGAACATCAACTAACATTGATAGCTCTTGAATTGCTTGTTTCATCGCCGCCGCTTGATCTATGCCTGGGACTCCCATATTTACGTCTAGTACTTTAGCTCCGGCTCTAACTTGCTCTAACGCTTCTTTTTTTACTGAGAGGAATTGGCCTGCTTTTATATCAGCGGCAAGCTGTTTTCGGCCAGTTGGGTTTATACGTTCCCCGATTATTACCGTAGGAAGTGTAGGTGATATGTAGACTGTTTTGCTTCTACTGGTTAAAGCTAAAGCTTCTTTGGGTGACTGTCTAACTGGCAAAGCACAACTTAGGACGGCAGATTTGACAGCGCTTATATGCTCGGGAGTTGTACCACAGCAGCCGCCAATATAGGTAGCACCAGCCTCGATAAGTTTTGGTACCCAGACAGCCATTTCCGAAGGACTCATTGGAAAAACTGTTTTGCCATTGATAAGTTCAGGCATACCTGCATTCGGTTGAACGCTAATCGGGCAGGAACAAGATTTTGCAAGTTGCTTAACTATTGGAAGCAATTGAGCAGGGCCAAGTGAGCAGTTAGCGCCTATGACATCGGCACCCATTGCTTCAAGTATTATTGCTGCAGTTTCAGGATCGGTACCAGTAACTGTACGACCGTCTGAACCAAACGATAGTTGGCAAATAACTGGTTTAGTTGTTGCAGTTTTAGCTGCGAGCAAGGCTGCTCGCATTTCTTGGATATCAATGATAGTTTCGATTAATATCATATCAACGCCAGCTGCATCAAGTGCTTTAATTTGCTCAAAGAACACCTCATAAGCCTCGTCAAAGATAAGTTCTCCTAGCGGTGTTATGAACTTACCAGTTGGTCCAACAGAGCCTGCTATTTTTACGCTTATCCCAGCAGCAGCTTTTGCTGCTTTTACGGCAGCTGTATTTATTAATGATACTTTGTCAGATAAGCCATAGTGGGCCAGCTTAATGCTATTTGCCCCAAAGGTATTTGTTTCGATTATCGTTGCACCATGGGCTATATATTGTGCGTGTATATTAGTAATAACCTCTGGTTTTTCTACGTTCATTATTTCAGGGCACTGTCCAGGCTGTAAACCAGCCTGTTGAAGCATCGTCCCCATTGCTCCGTCAAATATCTGAAACATTGATTTCTCCTTTCCGTGATACGCAGTTAAGTTGATTGCAATAACTGCATTTTTCTTTGGTAATTAAATTTATATCTTTATTTCCAGCTACAAAGCCTATTACGGCAGTTACTGATTTTCTGGGTATTAGCATACAGCTAGTTGTCACATTAATACCAGCTTCAATGCCTTTGGCAAGGGCTAATACATCAGGTTGGGCTGTTATATCCCAGTCTCCATATCCAGGGCTAAATCTAGTTAATGTAGTATAACCAATACTATTTGCTTGTTGACCAATAGCTTTTGATATTTGATCGGCAGCCATCTCTACCGCGGTTGTTCCTGCAGCGTCTAATAGCAGTGCATAAGAGTAGTTTCCTTTTGAAAAATGTTCTGTTATAGCTTTTTCTAATTCCTCACCTATAGTCACTGCGAGTACTGCTAACTTAGAAGCTTCCTTTAAATATGCTTTAATTTTTTCACCATTTAGAGCAAGGGGTTTATCAGATAAAACAGTACCAGTTATATTATCATAGTCATATAACTGCCATGTTCCTTTTGCTTGCCCTAATAGCTGAGCCTCCAAACATGCATCTTCCAATAATTTCAGAGAAAAATCTTTTGCTTTACTAAGGCCAGCATAGCGTCTTGTTTCATTAATATCAATACTTAATAACTGGGCATTAAATAGCGGCATCATGGACACCTCCTATTAGAGCTTATATTCGAGCTGAGTTTACAAATAAAAAGATAAGCTTCATTGAGAATTTGGTTATAAAAATAGCCCCAAAAACAGCATAAAAATGTAAATTAATATTGAAGTTTTCTTAGTACCCTAACATATTTGTAAACTTAAGTCAAGATTATTTCAATTAAACGATAATTATGTAAACCTCATTTTCTTTCTATTGATATTTTTTGGCAGGAAATTTTAAAGGGGCGTGGAATGAAGTAATCTAGCGAGTTTAAAATGAGGTGAACACTTTGGTAAAGGTTATTGCAATTGCCAACCAGAAGGGTGGTGTGGGAAAAACTACAACTTCGGTTAATCTAAGTGCCTGTTTGGCTGAACTTGGAAAAAAAGTTCTATTAATTGATATAGACCCACAAGGTAATGCTACTAGTGGTTATGGGTTTAATAAATCAGAAATCAAACGATGTGTTTATGATGCCCTAGTAAATGATGTACCGATTGAGACACTGGTAGTTCAAACACAAATAGAAAATTTAAAGCTTTTACCTGCAACCATACAATTGGCTGGAGCAGAAATTGAGCTTGTATCTATAATGTCCCGAGAAAATAAACTTAAGCGGGCTCTTGATAGGGCGAAATATGAGTATGACTACGTAATTATTGATTGTCCACCGTCGCTAGGATTATTGACAATCAATTCTTTAACTGCTGCAAATTCTGTATTAGTGCCAATTCAGTGTGAATTTTACGCTTTAGAAGGTTTATCCCAGCTAATGAGAACAGTATCGCTTGTTCAGAAAAATCTTAATCCGATTTTAACACTTGAAGGTGTCGTTTTAACAATGTTCGACGCCCGCACGAATCTTTCTATTCAAGTTGTTGATGAGGTTAAGAATCACTTCAGACAGAAAGTATATCAGACAATTATTCCTCGCAATGTACGTTTAAGTGAAGCCCCAAGTTATGGTAAACCTGTTATAACTTATGATCCAAAATCTAAAGGCACTGAAGTATACTTTGATTTGGCTAGGGAGGTAGTTGGAGATGAATAAGCAGGCACGAGGCTTAGGGCGAGGTTTAGATGCTCTTATATCAACCAATGCTGGCAAAGAATCGGAACAAACAAATAGCGTTCTTTTAAATGAAGTAACTCCTAACAAGTTTCAACCGAGGCGAATATTTGATGACGAAGCATTAATTGAATTAAGCCAATCAATAAAGCAGTATGGGGTTTTACAGCCAATTGTAGTACGGAAAACTTTAAGCGGTTACGAACTTGTAGCAGGCGAAAGACGATGGAGGGCGTCTAAGTTAGCTGGACTTACTGAGATTCCAGCACTTATAAAAGACTACACAGATTCTGAAATGACCGAGATAGCTCTGATCGAAAATATTCAACGCCAAGACTTGAATGCTATTGAAGAGGCTGTGGCTTATCGACGATTAATGGAGGAATTTGGTTTAACTCAAGAGGAAGTTTCTAGAAAGATTGGACGCAGTCGATCTCATATCGCTAATTTCATTCGTTTATTAAATTTACCGTCGATAGTTCAAGAGTATGTTTCACGTGGAACATTATCGATGGGCCAAGCTAGACCAATTTTGGCCTTAGATAACATCGAACTACAAATAGAGGCAGCCGAGATAATAATTGCCGAGGATTTATCGGCACGAGACGCCGAGGAATTAGTTAAGCGGTTATCAATAGCCCCACGCAAGGCAAAAGAAGACGTAGCTCAACAATCCGAAAAAGAGATTTTTGTGGTTGAAGCAGAGGATCGCTTAAAGTTAGTATTAGGAACCCAAGTTAAAATAAAACCCGGCAAGCTAAAAAGTAAAATCGAGATTGAATTTTATTCTGCAGAAGATTTAGATAGAATTATTGAAGTTCTAACTACACCGCAAACGGCCACTGCAATTAAACCCCGAAGCAATATGGTAGTATAAAACGCAAAGCGGCAATGTTTCACGTGAAACATCAATTTTAATTTCGACTGGAAGTGGTTTGATGCGCTTAGAGAAAGATTTGCTAGGTGAATGTCAAGTACCAAAACAAGTTTATTATGGGATACATACTATGCGGGCGGTTAACAACTTCCCGCTTACTGATTTTAAAACCCATAAAAAATTAATTGAAGCCATGGCCATCATAAAAAAAGCGGCAGCAGCTGTCAATATGGACTTAGGTAAATTACCTAAAGAAGTCGGTTCAGCAATAATTGAGGCAGCTGATGAAGTTGCAGAAGGTAAATGGCAGGAACAGTTTGTTGTTGATGCGTTTCAAGGTGGCGCAGGTACTTCCACTAATATGAATGTAAACGAAGTTATTGCAAATCGAGCGATTGAAATATTGGGTGGGGAATTGGGTAATTATACTATTGTACACCCAATAAATCATGTTAATCTACATCAGTCGACAAATGATACGTATCCTACGGCTTTGAGAATAGCTGCAATTTGGCTATTAAAAGATCTTAGCGATGCATGTGCGAAATTGCAACAGTCATTACAAACTAAAGAGGCTGAATTTGCTGGCGTAATAAAAGTCGGGAGAACTCAACTTCAAGATGCGGTACCAATAATGTTAGGGCAAGAGTTTAGTGCATATGCCCAAGCAATAGCAAGGGATCGGTGGCGATTATATAAAGTCGAAGAGAGATTAAGGCAGGTAAATTTAGGAGGTACGGCAGTCGGTACAGGATTGAATGCCCCTAAAAAATACATTTATATGGTTACAGAAAAAGTGCGTCAATATGCTAACGTAGGTCTAGCTCGAGCAGAAAATACTATTGATGCGACGCAAAATGCTGATGTATTTGTAGAAGTTTCTGGTTTGCTCAAGGCTTTAGCGGTTAATTTGTCAAAAATTGCGCATGATCTTCGCTTAATGTCGTCAGGGCCTAAGGCTGGATTGGGTGAAATTAGTTTACCAGAGCGTCAGGCCGGATCTTCAATTATGCCAGGCAAGGTAAATCCAATAATTCCTGAAGCTGTCAACCAAACAGCTTTTCATGTAATGGCTTCAGACTTTGCAATTACCCTAGCAGCACAATCAGGGCAGTTGGAATTAAATGCTTTCTTGCCGCTTATTGCTCATCATCTTTTAGGTAGTTTAGAAATATTAACAAATTGTATTCATATGTTTAGCGATAATTGTATTAATGGAATAAAAGCTAATGACCAAAATTGCCTTGCAAACCTAGAGAAAAGTCTAGCTACAGTAGCTGCATTGATACCTATTATCGGGTATGACCAAGCAACCCAGGTGGCTCGAAATGCCTCTCTTACAGGCATGAGTATTGCTGATACAGTAATGGCAATGAAGTTAATGACAGAAGAACGCTTGCAACAAGTAACAAATCCAAAAGTATTAACAAAACCAGGGATATAGCTTGAATTATACGTAATGAGGAGGTTAGACATGCAAGAGACCCCAAAGGGAAATAGACTGCATATAGCGATATTCGGTAGGCGAAATGTTGGTAAATCCAGTTTAATAAACTCATTAACAAATCAAGATATAGCACTAGTTTCAGAAATTCCAGGTACAACAACAGATCCTGTTTATAAAGCGATGGAAATACTGCCGATTGGTCCTGTAATGGTCATAGATACTGCTGGCATCGATGATGAGGGCGGTTTAGGTGCTCTTAGAGTAGAACGTACCATGCAGGTTTTAAATAAGACAGACTTAGCTATTGTTGTAATTGATCCAAGTGTTGGCGCAACAGAATTTGATGAAGAAATATTAGAAGAAATAACTAAAAGAAAAATAGCGGCTATTGGCGTAATAAATAAGTCTGACGTTTATGCTGTAAATGATGAAGAAATTAAGTCCGTTAGTGAAGCCTTAAAAATCCCTATAACGGCTGTTAGTGCAAAAAGTGGTACTGGTATTGAAGAACTAAAACGAAGCATTATAAAAAATGCCCCGGAAAGCTGGGATACCCATACTGTAATTGGGGACCTTCTTAATCCTGGAGACAACGTTGTACTAGTTGTGCCAATCGATTTAGCTGCTCCTAAAGGACGTTTAATATTGCCTCAAGTGCAGACTATCAGAGATGTGCTTGATCATGATGCCTACTGTACGGTTGTCAAAGAGCGCGAGCTAAAAGATGTCTTAGATAATATGCGAAAAAAACCTAAAATAGTGGTAACGGACTCTCAAGAATTTTTAAAAGTGGCAGCAGATACTCCGCCTGATGTAATGCTAACGTCGTTTTCAATACTCTTTGCACGATATAAAGGAGATTTAGAAACTTTAGTAGCTGGCGCAAAAGCTATTGATAAACTTAAACCGGGAGATAAGGTGCTAATCGCTGAGGGTTGTACTCATCACCGGCAAGCCGATGATATAGGGCAAGTAAAGATACCGCGCTGGTTGAGACAATCGGTCGGTGGTGATTTGAATTTTGAATGGGTATCAGGGGGGAGTTTCCCTTCAGATCTAGATAAATATAAATTAATTGTTCATTGCGGTTCATGTATGTTAAACCGTCGTGAGGTTTTATATCGTTTAGCCCAAGCACGCGAGAAAAATGTTCCAATAGTTAATTATGGAGTTCTAATTGCTCACATTCATGGAATTCTTTATCGAGCCCTAGCACCGTTTCCACTCGCTCAGATGCTGCTAGAAGACGATTAAGTAAAGCGGGGTAATTTATGATCTATGTTGATAATGCTGCGACTACCTGGCCTAAGCCAGACTGTGTTTACAAAGCAGTAGATGAGTGCCTGCGGTCAGTAGCTGGCAATCCTGGACGGGGTGGGCATGGTGCATCCAGACAAGCAACACATATTCTTTATGAAGCTAGAGAGGAACTTGCGGGCTTGTTCGGTTTTAAAAATCCAACACAATTGGTTTTTACACAGAATGCGACAGAAGCTTTGAATTTAGCGCTGTTAGGAACTATTAGTCCGGGTGATAGAGTTTTAACAACCTCGATGGAGCATAATGCTGTAGCTCGTCCGCTGCGCTACCTAGAAACAAAAGGTGTCGAAGTTTTAATCTTAGAAGCTGATTGTGAAGGCAAGATAAACCTAAATAGAATGGAAGAAATACTGCAAAGCGGAGTTAAAACACTTGTACTGAGTCACTCCTCTAATGTAAATGGTGCAATTGTTCCACTTCATGCTATCGGAGCATTAACAAAAAAGTATCAAACAACGTTAATTGTTGATGTTGCTCAGACAGCGGGCATAGAGTATGTTAATGTCGCTGAAATGAACATTAGTATGCTAGCATTTAGTGGTCATAAAGGATTATTTGGGCCTCAGGGTACTGGCGGTCTGTATATTAAAGAAGATATTCTAATTAATCCTTTAAGATATGGCGGTACTGGAAGTTTATCTGAATCAGATCTTCAACCGGAATTTTTGCCGGACAGACTGGAAAGCGGAACAGCAAATACACCAGGTATTGCAGGTTTACTAGCAGGAGTTCGGTTTATAAAATCAATCGGACAAAATGTTATAAAACAAAAAGAAGCTGAGCTTACGAACATTCTTATTAAAGGTTTATCTCAAATTGAAAATGTAAAAGTTTATGGTCCGACTAGTGAGCAAAACCGCACAGCAGTTGTTTCTTGTTTAATTGGAAGTAATGACAGTGGAGCGATAGCTTATCGTATGGATAGGGATTATGGTATAGCCTGCCGCGGAGGATTACACTGTGCGCCATGGGCTCATAATACAATTGGAACAATTAATACAGGGACTATTAGATTTAGCCCAGGCTTTTTTAACAGTACCGAGGACATTGCTCAAGTTTTAGAAGCTGTTAGGAGTTTGGCGGGAGAGGAAAGAGGAGCATGAAAGGAACACTAGTAAACTCGGCTGCGGTTTTAGCTGGTTCAGCTGTCGGATTGCTGCTTAAGAGCGGTTTGCCTGTGAGATATCAGCAGACAATTATGCAAGGCTTAGCGTTAGCAGTTGGAATAATAGGTTTACAAATGGCATTTAAGACACAGAATATATTAATTGTAATACTAAGTTTAGTAATGGGAGCTGTTATAGGAGAACTAATAGATATAGATTCGCTGTTAAACCGAATAGGGAACTGGCTGACTGTCAAGTTGGGTACTACGTATGGAAATGTTGGTGAGGGGTTTGTAACTGCAAGCCTGGTGTACTGTGTTGGTGCTATGGCTGTCGTTGGATCTATACAAGATGGATTAACTGGTGACTCAAGTACGCTGTATGCCAAATCTATGCTTGATGGAATTTCAGCTATAGTTTTTGCTTCCACGCTAGGTATCGGTGTTGCGCTTTCGAGTGTATCAATATTTTTATACCAAGGTACGATAACGCTATTAGCTGGAACATTTACAACTCTATTATCAACAGCAATGATAACTGAGTTAACAGCAACCGGCGGAATTTTGATTATTGCAATTAGTATATTAATGCTGGAAATAAAGAAGATTAAAGTAGCTAACCTTTTGCCGGCTATACCAGCAGCTGCAATAATAACAGCTCTATGGCCGTTATAATTAATCATTAAGGGGTCTGATTAGTAATGAATTTTAATATTGATCTTACAGTTTTATCGACATTTATTATGAACAATATACAATATATGCTATTGGCAATGACAATAATGATACTAGTTGCACTTATTATATTTATAAGCATAAATCTTAAATTGTCCAAGATGAACAAACGATATCGCAAAATGATGCAGGGGGCTGAAGGTGCAAATCTTGAACAGCTCTTAATGAACCATATAGATGAAGTTCGACAGGTTGTAGACAAAGTAGAGTATCTATCCACCGAATATAAACGTATTGACAAAGTATCCAAAGCTTGTATTCAAAAGCTAGGAGTTGTTAGATTTAATGCTTTCGAAGATACAGGTAGTGATTTAAGTTTCGCAGTAGCTCTTCTTGACGCGAACAATAATGGTGTAGTTATATCAAGTATTTTTGGCAGAAGTGAGTCGCGATCATATGGAAAACCAGTTGTAGCAGGTCAATCTTCATATTTTCTGACTGAAGAAGAAAAACAAGCTATAGCACAAGCGTGTGAAAAAAAAATCACCCAATAGCAGGAATTTTATATAAAAGGAAGTAATTTACACTTATGGAATATACTTTTTGCCTGAGGAGGGTTTGGTTTGAATGATGTAAAAAAACCTGAAAGGCAAGAGTACACAATAATGATAGTACCTCATAAAGGACAAGGTATACGTAGTTTTCGTATTCGAGCTAAAGTAATAAAATACGGTGTTTCAATATTGTGTGCGGGTGCACTTTTACTTACTGGTACTTATGTAAACTATCAACACCAATTAAATGTAGCCGCTGTACAGAAGTCTGAACTCGATGTTCTGCGAAGTAATAAAGGCTCGCAAGAAGCTCAAATTGAGCAATTAGCTAAAGACGCGGCAGGTCTTCAAGAGGATCTTAATAGATTATCTAGTCTAGAAGCTGAACTTCGTCGTCTAGTAAATAGCGAACAATCATCTGGTGTTTCAAGGTCTGGCATCAGCCGTTCAGTACCAATGAACAGTGGGCAGGGAGGACCATTGGCAAAGCCTGCAATCTCAGAAATTTCTGAGTGGGTTGAGCTGCTAAAGTCCGATGTCAAAGCTCGTGAGCAAAGTATAGAACAGCTCAGAAATGAGGTTATTGCAAAGAATGCCAGAATGGCGGTAACTCCATCAATATGGCCAACTGAGGGCGATATAACTTCACGCTTTGGCTGGCGGGATTCTCCTATTGGCTGGGGGAGAGATTGGCATCCTGGTATAGATATAGCAAATAGTTACGGTACACCAATTATTGCCTCTGCTGATGGTGAAGTCGTGGAAAGTGGTTGGAACGGCGGCTATGGCAAAATGGTTAAAATTGACCATGGTAATGGAATTGCTACTGTATATGCTCATAATTCTAGAAATATAGTTAGTGTAGGCAGTTTCGTAAAAAAAGGTGAAACTATTGCCTATATGGGAAGCACCGGATATAGTACTGGGCCGCATTTACACTATGAGGTCAGAGTTAATGGTAATGCTGTGAATCCTGCCAGTTTCTTGTAACTAAATTCTCTAGTTAGAAAATCGACTAATGATAAATGTGAAAGGTAGAGTGAAATATGTTTGGTACAAAAAAAGTAAAAGCCGCCTCCATCGGAGAAGTCGAAACTATCATTGGTAAAGATACTCAACTAAAGGGTTCAGTTAAAGCAAATGGTACAATAAGAATAGACGGTGATTTTGACGGCGAAATAGAATCCTCACACGATATTATTATTGGTGAGGGCGGAAAGGTTACTGCTACAATTAAGGCTCGAAATGTTATCATCTCCGGAACTGTACAAGGAAATATTAGTGCCACCGGCAGACTGGAGTTAATGGCAAGCGGAAAGCTGTTTGGTGATATAAAAGCGAATTCGCTGATAATAGGCGAAGGTGCATTATTTAAAGGGGCCAGCGATATGTTAGATAGCTATGCTAATGAAAATATAGCATAGTGTTAAAGTAAATAATTCAATCACAACTTAAAAATATACGACATCTCCGGACGTTCTGGAGATGTCTTTTTTCATTTGCATGACGATTAATGATACTTTATTAAGTGCTTAAAAAGTTGGACAATCGAATATTTATTATTATCAAATGTGGACATAGAGAAGGGATTTACAATAATTTACAGAATATAAAATAAATGCCAATAGAGAATTTCGGAGGGATACGAAGTGAAGTCTGATATAACAGAAGGTAAAAGATATACTCTCACCTTATCATCCGGAGATGCAAATAATCATCGCATTATTCATATACCATCAAGGTATTTACGCTATAGTACTGTAGCAATTTGTTTTATTGTAGTATGCCTCAGTATGTTTTTTATAGATTATCGATCAGCAGTTAAGCAAACTGTTTTATACAAACAAGAGATTCAGAATTTGCAGCAAATTAATGATTTTCAAAGCGGACAAATAAAAGAACTAGCAAAAACTACAACGGTATTGCAGAAGGACATAGACAGATTAAATAATCTAGACGCTGAAATCCGTCATTTATTTAACAATGAGTCTAATGTTACTTCTGTTTCTCGCGCAGCAGTATCGCGCTTATCTCACAATAGCGGACAAGGAGGCCCCAGTGTACAGCCGTCCTTAACAGAAATTATGAGTACAGTATCGCAATTACAAACAATTGTGCCTATTCGAGAAGAAAGCCTATTAGAGTTAAAAGATGCCCTTATCGAGAGGAACGCTAAAAGGGCGGCGACACCTTCAATGATGCCAGCAGCAGGCGAAATAACATCTAGGTTTGGCTGGCGTAGTTCCCCATGGGGCGGCGACGGCAGTGACTGGCATCCTGGAATTGATATCGCAAACGATTATGGCACACCAATATACGCAACGGCAGCTGGTAACGTGGCATTCAGCGGTTGGTTCGGCGGCTATGGGAAGCTTGTAAAGCTTGACCATGGAAATGGGATTGAATCATTATATGGTCATAATTCTCTTAATCTTGTGGATGAAGGAGAGTGGGTTCAGAAAGGACAAATAATAGCTTATATGGGAAGTACGGGCAATAGTACAGGGTCTCATGTTCATTATGAGATTAGAGTTAACAATAATGCAGTTAATCCAGCCAAATTTTTGTAAAATTACTTTTCGCAAAACTTAACAGACATGAAAAAAGCACCTCTGCAAACAATAAAATTAGGAGGTGCTTTTTATGTTGCGTTTAGTTTCGATTGAAACTGGCCTTGAAGACATTAAATCGCATCTTAATGATTGTGGCTATCAGGTTGTTGATATGGCAGAAAACTTGCGTCCAGTCGAGGCTGTTATTTATATGGGCGCACCAACCAATAGCTCAGTCGCAGCAAAAGCTGCTCGCGGTACTGCCGTTATTAATGCCGCAGGCCTTACTGCAGAGCAGGTTGCATCATGTCTAGATGAAAGACTGTAACGATTAAGACTGAATTTGGCAAAATTAATAATAAGGAGGTGAACTAATGCAAGGAATAATTGCGATTGAAAAAAATTTATCACGATTAGCTGATTTGTTGGAAACAGAAGGATATGACGTTGTCGATTTAGAGAATACTAATATTGATTCAGTTGACGCTATCGTTCTAAGCGGGGTAGATAATAATATAATGAATATGCAAGATATCCAGGTGCATGTTCCGATAATCAATGCAGCAGGAAAAAGTACTGAAGAAATATTAGAAGAATTAGAACGCCTATAATAGAAATAAGTACCAGGATAATTCCTGGTACTTATTTCTATTATAGGTATTTATATTTAATGAACTGTTCGCATTGCGAAAGAAAGACTATTTGCGATTGTATCAGCCATTTTCATAACGAGATTTAATCTTGTACTTTGCAGTACCAAATGTTCCATAAATCCTCCTACATTGACAATACCGGTAATATAGGCATCACCTACGGCTGGAAGATCTTTATTGACGGCAGCTCCTGGCTTTACGGATCCACGCCCCAGCGATACGCAGCCGACGCTTTCTAGACGCCCTAAACAGGCGTCTATTGCAATAATATAAGGCTTCTCGTAACTTGAGCCAATTGTGGTTACCTTATCAGCAAGGTTGGTTGCATGTATCGGGTCGTCTAAAGTACCGTATACATGGGAATTAAGATTTAGAGAGTGGAGTTTACTGCCTGTTAAGGGGCCTAACGAATCGCCTGTAGAGCGGTCAGTACCAATGCAAACGACGACAATTTCATGACCTGTAGATTTTGCATCTGCAATCAGGGTCCTAAGATTAATTGCAATATCATACATTGCTTGAGGATTATGTACAGAAAACTTGAGTTCAGGTTTTTTTAGTTTGATAATATTCTCCAACATATAGTAACTCCTGTCTAGTTGTATAAGCTATTACCATTATGTGTAATTATGATAATCTTTATACAGCTCAATAGGATATAAAGGGTAATTATGGAATATTATATTAACACTGATGATTTTTCATATATATAAATTTGTATATATAAGAGCGTACCAGTTACTCGACGAGCTTTGCCAATAAAATATTTGGGAGTTAATGATGGATAATAGTAAAAATAACCTACGTAATATTCCTTCGGTTGATAAATTAATTGGAGAATTAAGGAAAAATGAAGAACTGACCACACTTCCCCATAGCCTTTTTTTAAAGTGTGTACAGGAAACTACAGAAGCTGCAAGGCAAAACATTATAGCTGGTCTTGACGAAGAAATATCTACACAGGTTTTGTTAATGAAAATAAAGTCAAGATTAGTCAAGCTAGTAAAGCCTAGTTTAAAACGAGTGATTAATGCTACTGGCGTAGTACTACACACTAACTTAGGCAGAGCGCCCTTGAGTAAAAGGTCAATTGAAAGAGTTGTTGAGATTGCAGGCGGTTACAGCAACTTAGAATACTTAATTGATAGTGGAGAGCGTGGCAGCCGTTATTCACACATAGCAGCTAAAATAGCTGCACTTACTGGTGCTGAGGATGCTATTGTTGTAAATAATAATGCTGCTGCGGTTATGCTAGCACTTTCCGCATTATCATACGGGCAAGAGGTAATTGTCAGCCGGGGGCAACTTGTAGAAATCGGCGGATCATTTCGAATACCCGATGTATTAAAGCAAAGCGGGGCTAAACTAGTAGAAGTAGGAACTACTAATAAAACTCATCTGCGCGATTATGCAAATGCAATCAGTGAAAATACTGCTGCAATTTTAAAAGTGCACACCAGTAATTATCGAATTATCGGCTTTACCTCAGAACCGGATAATAAAGAATTAGTTGAATTGGCAGCAAAAAGCAACTTACCTGTTATAGAGGATCTAGGCAGTGGAACAATAAATCCGATAACTGCTGGACAATGGGATGAGCCATCGGTAGCTGAGGTTATCAAGGATGGAGTGGATATTGTTACCTTTAGCGGCGATAAGTTACTAGGTGCAGGACAAGCCGGGATTATTGCCGGCAAAAAAGAGTATATATCAATTATGAAAAAGCATCCTCTTATGAGGGCAATTCGCGTAGATAAATTGTCATTGGCTGCCCTCGAAGGGACACTAATAGATTATATATCGGGAAATCCAAAAACAGATGTACCTGTGCAATCAATGTTGTGCACTAGCCGCGAAGAACTAGAAGGTAAAGCAACAAGATTGAGCTCTATGTTATCAGGACTATCAGAATTTTGGTGGCAGTCTAATATTGTTGAAACTGATTCACAAGCTGGCGGTGGAGCAATGCCGGAAATGGGCTTTACGAGTTACGGGGTAAGTTTAAAAGCTGCTGAGGTAAGTACAGCAACTTTAGAGCGGCATTTAAGAAATTGGACGATACCAATAATAACCCGTGTTCAATCAGACAGGGTAATTATTGATGTAAGATGTTTAACTGAACAGGATATGACAGTGATTAAGGAAGCCTGCCTGGCGTTAGCGAAAGGAAGAGGTATTTGAAGTATATAGTTTTTGGCACAGCAGGACATGTTGATCATGGTAAGTCCGCTTTAATAAAAGCTTTAACAGGAGTTGATACCGATCGCTTAACTGAAGAGAAGAAGCGTGGTATTTCAATTGATCTTGGTTTTGCGGCAATGGAGCTCGGAGATAGTAACATGGCGGGTATTATTGATGTTCCTGGGCATGAGCGATATTTAAAAAATATGCTTGCTGGAAGCGGTAGTATTGATGCTGCATTGCTGGTTATAGCTGCAGATGAAGGAATCATGCCGCAAACAACTGAGCATTTAGCTATGCTTAATTTATACGGGATTAAGCATGGGTTAATTGTGCTAAATAAGGTAGACAAGGTCGCGTCAGACTGGCTGGAACTAGTACAGGAAGAAATATGTGAAGCAGTGAAAGATAGTTTTCTTGAAAATGCGCCTATTTGTCATGTTTCATCAACAACAGGTTTGGGTTTAAATGAACTACGCGCAAGCATGCTTAAGGTAGCTCAAACGGCAGATGCCCGTAACAGCGAAGCGCCATTTAGATTATGGATAGATAGAGTTTTTTCGGTAAAAGGCTATGGTGCTGTCGTAACAGGCACTGTTCTAAGTGGAAAAATTGTAGCTGGAAATAATGTAGTGTTATATCCAAAGGAAGCTTCGGTAAGAGTAAGAGGTTTGGAGACACATGGTAATAAAGTAGAGATGGTTGAGGCGGGGCAAAGAGCTGCAATAAATATTACAGGAGCAGAATTTGAAGAGATTCGCCGAGGGATGGTTTTAAGCTCACATGCAGTTACCCAGGTAAGCACAGAATGGGATGTAGTAGTGAAGTGGCTTTGTGCAGTGGAAACTGGTACTAGAATTAGACTTCATATTGGTACAGGGGAATTTATCGGGCGGATCTATAAATTTAAGAATTCCGATGACGGTTATATGAAATTAATTCTCGAAGAACCAATTGGTGCAGCTGCGGGTGATACCGGGATAATAAGACTTTACTCGCCGCAAACTCTATTAGGCAGTGTCAAGCTAATCGGAGTTTCAAAGCGGACTAGGAAAATTGAAGAATCAAGAAAACTATTTGCGCAGGCTTTGAATAGTGAAAACCTTAACGATATTATAGGTCATGCCCTAAAGCAAACTTCAAGTTTTATGACAGTTGAAGATTTAAATAAAATGATCGGTTTTAGATCGGTGCGTGGGATTAAGGAAACTCTTGAAGAACTAGAAGCCGAAAACAAAATAGTTGCTATAAACAATTATTATATAGATGCAAATTTGCTACAGAATGTTACATCTCAAATTGAAGAGTTATTGAGAACTTATCATAAAGAGTTTCCTGAGAAAACTGGCATATCACAGGAATTAGTAAAACAGCAGTTAAAAGTTAGTACAAAAGTTTTCCATCAATATCTGACTTATTGGCAGGAGACGAATAAAATTATATTATCAGAAGGCTATTTAGCATATAAACAGCATGCAGAAAATCAAATTGAGTGGGAACAGGATCTTCTGTCAAAAGCAGAAAAGGTGCTAGGAAATAACCACATTATACCATTAAATATTGAGGATTTTTTTGCTAAACTTAAGCTTCAGTCTAAAATTTCTAAGGCTGCATTTGAAACACTTTGTAGGCATGGTTTGTTAGTTAAGGCTGGAGATATGTATGTATACCGAAAAACAATTCAATACATTGTTGACCTATTAAGAGTACATTTTTGCAACAATAGTACCCTAACAGTAGGCGAATTTCGCGATATGATTAACACTTCACGCAAATATGCCCTACCCCTTCTGGAGTACCTAGATTTGCATAAATATACAGAAAGAGAAGGGGATATACGACGGGCAGGCTGTAAAATCAGCTAGTTTTCAGAAAAAATTAATTTTTAATATGCATATTGACAGTATAACTTTTCGTTCTTATAATAAAGGTACATTAACAATCAGTTCTTTACAGGTGAACAAATGTATTTATATTATAAGACCGACCAAATCGATCCGTTAAGGAGAGACAACTAGGAAAGTATCTGGCAATTTTGCAAACACAAAGAGAGTGCGATTTGCTAAGATATTGGTGCATTGAAGCACTCGATGACCGTGGGCTAATCGGCCCTGCGGAAGTTCCTGGAGAAGGTTCCGGTACTTACGCAGGGTCTTTTATTTTTTTGTACGATAAGAAAGTATAAAACTTTCTTACATGCATAAGGGCAACATCGACTTGTGCTGTCGCTTAGGCTCGGCGCAAGACGTGTTTTCTTTATTTGATAATTATGGATAAGAGGTGGGGGATAACATGTGCAGAATAGGCGCTATAAAAAGTAAAATACCGTTTCATCCTTCGAAGGCTCTGCATTTAATGCTTCCTCAGCAGGAGGGGCATGATAATTCGGGTTTTGCGATGGTTATGCAAGATTTAGCCGGGGTATTCGGTAATTATAAAGATAAGCCGTTATTGTCTTTAGCCTGTACACAGAACGGAGCAAAACTGGTCGAAGACTATATGGAAACGCACAACTTCGTTCAAATAAGCGAATGGATTCCTAAAGGAAGCAAGAAGCAAGGTTTAGATATAAAGGCAATGCCGTATTATATTTTCCGAAATTATGACTATCCAGAGCATTATCGTGATGCCTCTGACAAACAGAAGGAAGAGCTCTTGCTGGACACAAGGTTGGCACTAAGAAAGCTTCTTGAAAAAGATGAGCAAGGGTATGTTTATTCTTTTTGGCCAGACGTGTTGACATTAAAGGAAATTGGTGATCCACGCGATATAGCAACCTATTTTAAACTATGGGATGACAATGGTGATCTTATGGCTAAGAATGTTGTAGTTCAATGCCGTCAGAACACCAACTATGATATTGTCCGTTATGCCGCCCATCCATTCTTTTTGCAAGGGTATACTCTTTGCGCTAATGGTGAGAACACCTTTTATACTAAAAATAAAGAGTATCAGAAATCTCTGCATCGTGGATATATTGGGTTTGAGTCCGATTCACAAAACTTCCTATATACACTCCATTATGTTCTTCATCAGCTTAACTGGCCGATTAAATATTACAAGCATGTAATCACTCCTCTGCCGTTTGATGAAATCGAACAGCGTTCTGACAAGGAAGTTTTAAAAACCATTCGTCAGTCATTAGGTCATCTTGAGATTAATGGACCTAACACCATTATTGCCCTTATGCCTAATAATCATATGATGACATGCTGTGACTCCAAAAAACTTCGCCCGGTTGTTGTGGGTGGAGATGAGAATACAATCGCGATCGCCTCCGAAGTATGCGGTCTTAATGTAATATTGCCTAATCGTAACCACGAAAACGATATATATCCGAATGAGCGGGAAGTAGTAGTAATAACAAATGATTTGGAGGTGCAGAGATGGAAACAGTAAAAACACAAGACGTTACTGTTAATGATTTGAATTTTAAAATCCAATATGACCATGATCGCTGTACCATGTGCGGCAGTTGTGTTGCAGCCTGTACATTCAATGCCATTGAGGTTGTTATGGAACGCCGTTCGGTAACTGTTTCTACAGGTCACCAGCCTGAACCATCTCAGCGCCATTTAGCCGTACCGATCATTAGACAGAAAACAAACCTTGCTGATGCCTGTGTAGGCTGTGCGATGTGCGAAAAGGTATGTCCTAACAAAGCAATTAAGCCTGTACGCAATGAAGATACTCGCCATAATCTCTTAGCTCGCAGTGGTGGTTCTCCGCTAAAACGCGGCGGACGTACTAATCTAAATGCTCAGCGTACTCTTGATAATATTGTCGTTGGTCGTATCTCTCAGATGACTGACCCATCACTAGACTCTGAGCGTCATACTTTCGATATTCTAGCACCATTTGGACGGGTTTTGTTACCACAAGAACTTCCTTTTGCTGCTGAGAACGGCGAACTTAAAATGACCTCTAAGACACCTCCAGTGCATTGGATATATCCAGTTATCTTTAGTGATATGTCAATTGGAGCGTTATCAACGCGGGCGTGGGAAGCTGTAGCTCTTGCGACGGCTTACCTTAATGAGAAATACAATCTTCCGGTACGGATGTGTTCTGGCGAGGGTGGTATGCCTGTTAAGCTGATGGAATCAGAGCAGCTTAAATATATGATTCTTCAAATTGCGTCCGGCCACTTCGGTTGGAACAGAATAATAAAAGCAATGCCCAATATGAAGGTTGACCCTGCTGGTATTCTTATTAAAATAGGTCAAGGTGCGAAGCCAGGAGATGGTGGACTTTTGCCTGCAGCCAAAGTTGCCGAGCATGTTCAGGCTATTCGCGGTGTACCTAAGGCTGACCTTAACTCACCACCAAATCATCAAGGGTTATATTCAATCGAAGAATCGGTTCAAAAGATGCACTTATCGTTAAATGCAGCCTTTGGGTTTCGTGTGCCTGTTGCAATTAAGTGTGCCGCTTCGGCTACATCAGTATCGGTATATAATAACTTGCTTCGTGACCCATATAGAATTTGCGGGGGCTTCTTCCTTGATGGTATTCAGGGTGGTACTGGCGCTGCTAACGAAGTATCGCTTGATCACACCGGTCATCCGGTGGTATCAAAGGTTCGTGAATGTTATCTTGCTGCCGTTAAACAAGGTCGCCAAGGTCAGATACCTCTATGGGCTGGCGGCGGTATAGGTTTAACTGGTAATGCTGCTGCCGATGCCTTCAAAATGATTTGTTTAGGTGCTAATGGAGTATTTATCGGCAAAGTTTTGATTCAGCTCTTAGGCTGTATAGGCAATGAACGCGGACGTTGTAATGCTTGTTCAACAGGTAAATGCCCTACAGGTATCTGTACGCAAGATCCTAGACTTGTTAAGCGCCTTGATATTGATAAGGGTGCGCAAAATATTGTTGATTATATGCTGGCCCTTGACAGCGAACTTCGCAAATTAATGGCGCCAATTGGCAATAGTTCGTTGCCTGTAGGCCGCTCCGATGCTTTAGTAACTATGGATAATGCTGTTGCAAATAAACTGGGCATTCAATATGTATGTTAGGAGGGAAGCTGAATGTTTAAAATAAGTACAATTGAAACTAACAACCGTATGTCTACGCAAGATTTGCTTATGGCTATTAATGAAGCGTTGGCAAATGGCGAAACAGAATTTTATATAGAAGCTTCCGGTCAACATGATATTGGCGGTCCATTATGGCATCCGGAAGGCAAAACTTTAAAGTTTCATGTAACTAACGCCGGCCAGCGCGTCGGATCAATGTGTCTAGATAATACCGAAATTATTGTAGAAGGCTCTGCATCAGCCGATGTGGGCTGGTTAAATGCCGGTGGTAAGATTGTTGTCAAAGGCGATGCGGGCGATACAGCCGGGCATTGTGCTGCTGCTGGTACAATATATATCGGAGGCCGTGCTGGAACTCGCTCCGGCTCGCTGATGAAACATGACCCACTCTATTCAGCACCAGAAATGTGGATTCTTAAAAATGTCGGCAGCTTCTCTTTCGAATTTATGGGCGGCGGTATTGGTGTAGTTTGTGGTTATGACAGCGCCCAATTTGATTCAGTGCTTGGTGACCGTTCCTGTATGGGTATGGTTGGCGGTACTCTATACTTCCGTGGAAAAGCTGGCGGGGTTTCTAATAAAGACGTAAAAATTACGCCATTAAACGATTCAGATATTGATTATCTTGATAGCAAAATGGATGATTTCCTTAATTCGATAGGTCGTCCAGAGTTGCGTAGTGAGCTAAGCAAATGGGATGAGTGGCATAAGGCTGTGCCTTTAACTTATGACGAGCGTCCTAAGAAAGCTAATACTAATATTTATTCGTTCCGCAATGAGCAATGGATTGATGGTGGTATCTTTAGCGATGTATGCAGTGATGATTTTGCCGTTATCGGTCTTGTAAACTCAGGCCTTTATCGTCAGCGCATACCGGTATGGGAAAACGCGCGATACGCTGCGCCGTGTGAATTCAACTGTACAGCATCAATTCCTTCACAACAGCGTTTCAACTTGCTACGTGAAGGCAAGATAGAAGAGGCATATAAACTTGTACTAGAATACACTCCTTTCCCAGGTTCGGTGTGCGGTGCTGTTTGTCCTAACCTATGTATGGATGACTGCAGCCGTAAAAATATAGATATATCTGCTCAAATTGGTCTTTTAGGTCGTCATTCTGGTGATGTGACATTAGATAAAACTACTGCAGCGACAGATAAAAAGGTTGCAGTTATCGGTGGCGGTGCTGCAGGTCTAACTGCTGCTTGGCAGCTTGCCCGTAAGGGTCATGCAGTAACTGTATTTGAAGCAGACGCTAAGATGGGTGGTAAGATGGAGCAGGTTATTCCGCGCTCACGTCTGCCTCAAGAGACATTAACTCGTGAAATTCAGCGTATTGCTGATATGGGAGTTGAACTAGTTAATAACTATAAAGTTAATAAAGAGAAATTCGCAGAAATTAAAGCTAACTATGATGCTGTAGTTGTCGCAACAGGCGGTCATAATGCTCGTGTTATTCCATGGCCTGGTTATGAGCGGATTGTTAAAGGCTTAGATTTTTTAAAGGCTGTCAATCGTGGCGAAAACCCAGCGGTAGGCCGAAAGGTTGTTGTCATTGGGTGCGGTAACTCCGGTATGGATGCCGCAATCGGAGCATACCAAATGGGAGCTGAGCAAGTGACTTGTATTGACGTACAGCGCCCGGCTGCGTTTGCTAATGAAATTGCCCATGTCGAAGAAATGGGTGGAGTCATTCAATGGCCTGTTATGACAAAAGAGATTACGAGTGAAGGAATCATTACTCAAAACGGCGATCTTATACCAGCAGATACTGTTATCATCTGTATCGGTGAGACTCCAGAATTTGATTTCCTCCCAGAAGGTGTTTCGGTTGAGCGTGGGCACCTCGTACCTGGTAAGAATTATCTTATCAGCGAAGGTATATTTACGGCCGGTGATACAATTAAACCAGGCAGATTAGTAGATGCAATTGGTGCAGGTCGTGAAGCCGCACTTGCAGCAGATGCGTATCTTGTCGCAAGTGAGTATCAAACTAAACAAAAAACACTATTGCCTGCTGGAAAACTCAGTACCGCATACTTTAAAAAGTGCCATAGCTGCGATGTACCTGCTGCTACCGAAGATTACAATCGCTGTATTAGCTGTGGTACTTGCCGTGATTGCCATATGTGCTACAAATCCTGTCCTGAGAATGCAATCTCACGTAAGGTATTGGCTGATGGCAGCTTTGAATATGTGACTGATGCCAATAAATGTATTGGCTGCGGCATATGTGCTGGAATTTGTCCTTGCGGTATCTGGACTATGTATGTTAATAACGAACCGGTTAATATGTACCGAACATATAATAAAATATAACTGCCAGAAAGGCCTGGCTTAAACTTTTAAAGTAGTTTAAGCCAGGCCTTTATATTTTAATTGGTAAATTTAACAATATTAAAGGAATATTATGCTACTAACTAGTGTAAGATGGATTAAAATAAGATAGCTAATGTACACCCGAGAAGCACTGATGTATTCGAATGCATTACAAAAATCCAAAAAAAGTCGAAAAAATATTGTTGACACGGATATATGGGGGAATTTATAATAAAATCCATAGACAAAAATACAAACAGAGAGAACGGCAAGTAAAGATCTGTATGTAAATTTGTAAAGGCACAAGGATGTCTTAATCCTGTATTAATGCAATGTAATTATGTGTTTATTTCGGACTAATACTAAACTAGGGGGAGAAAAAGATGAAGAAAAAGTGGGTAAAAATGATTAGCCTGCTAGCTGGTGTGACAATGCTGGGCACCTTAGTAACAGGCTGCAGCAGTACATCCTCTACAAACGCAAAAGAAATTAAAATTGGTGCCAACTACGAGCTTACCGGAGGTATTGCAAACTTCGGTAACCAGACACTTAATGGTATAAAGCTGGCTTTTAAAGAAGTAAATGCTAATGGCGGAGTTCTAGGAAAACAACTTGTGCTGGTAACGGCCGATAACAAATCTGAGCCATCTGAAGCTGCTAATGCAATTACGAAACTTATTACCCAAGATAAGGTAAAAGCAATTTTGGGCCCTGTGTCCAGTTCTAATGTTCTGGCAACAACTCAAATTGCTCAAGATAATAAGGTACCAGTTATTACTGCAACAGCTACTAACCCAAAAGTTACTTTTGACAATGGTCAAGTGAAATCGCAAATCTTCCGCTCTTGCTTCATTGACCCGTTCCAAGGTACTGTGATGGCAAATTTTGCAGTTAAATCCGCTAAGGCTAAAACAGCTGCAATCTATATTGATAACAGCTCTGACTATTCAAAAGGTCTTGCGCAATTCTTCGAAGAGGGCTTTGTTAAAAATGGTGGTACTATCGTAGCTAAAGAAGCGTTCCTACAAAAGGACCAAGACTTCAAAGCTACTTTAACCAAAATCAAAGCAACTAACCCTGATGTAATCTTCATCCCAGCATACTATGAAGAAGTTGGTAAGATTGTAAAGCAAGCTCGTGAACTTGGTATTAACCAACCATTGCTTGGAACTGATGGATGGGATGATCCTAAACTTGTTGAAATCGCTGGTGCTGCGGCTCTAAATAATGGATTCTTCAGCAATCACTATTCTCCACAAGATACAGATCCAAACGTTGTGAAATTCGTTGAAGCTTACAAAAAAGAGTATGGTCAAGAGCCTAGTGCTTTAGCCGCTCTTGGTTATGACTCAGCTCTTATGCTTATCGATGCAATCAAACGCGCTGGAAGCGATGAGCCTGCTAAAATTCGTGAAGCTCTTGAGCAAACTAAGAATCTTCAAGTTAGCACTGGTTTGATAACTCTAGATGCTAACCACAACCCAGTTAAGAGTGCTGTTGTTATTGAAATGAAAGACGGTAAACAATCCTTTAAAGAAAAAGTTAATCCATAACAAGATTACGTGATTTAACCAGGGATAAGGCATATGCCTTATCCCTGGTTTTATTTTTTACGAATTACATGTTGACATGTTTACACATTAACACTATAATGTGTTCTATGGATAAACATTACTCTGCTAAGTGTTTCTGGAATAGTCACTTGGATTGTAATGTTGTAAAATGAATCGGCTGCTGTGTGATAGTATAAGTTACACAAAATGCTTATTTTTATTTAGGAGGTCAAGGAAATGTCTAAAAAGTGGTTATCGTATGTTGGACTTATTTGTATCATTGTTATGATTAGCAGCTTAGTGGTAGGCTGCGGTGGAAAAACTGCAACTAATTCGACCGATATTAAAATTGGTGCAAATATCGAGTTGACTGGAAGTGTAGCAAACTACGGGCAGCAGGCGTTATCTGGCTTGAAACTTGCGGTTAAGGAAGTTAATGCTGCGGGAGGCGTTCACGGAAAGCAAGTTACACTAGTTGTGGCAGATAATAAATCAGAGCCATCCGAAGCTACAAATGCAACAACCAAACTGATTACTCAAGATAAAGTGGTTGCTATAGTTGGGCCGGCAGTAAGTTCGAACTTTCTAGCAGCTATCCAAGTAGCTCAGGATAACAAAATACCTGCATTAACACCTACTGGTACTAATGACAAAATCACTGTTGAAAATGGAAAAGTAAGACCATATAGTTTCCGCTCTTGCTTTACAGATCCATTCCAGGGAACAGTTATGGCAACATTTGCAGCCAATTCCTTAAAAGCTAAAACGGCTGCAATATATATTGACAGCAGCTCAGACTACTCAAAGGGTCTGGCTGAAGTATTTGAAAAAGTATTTACTCAAAATGGTGGTAAAATAGTTGCCAAGGAAGCTTACTTACAAAAAGACAGTGACTTTAGAGCAGCTCTAACTAAGCTTAAAGCAGCAAATGCTGAAACGATCTTTATTCCTGGCTACTATGAAGAAGTAGGAAAAATAGCAAAACAAGCCCGCGAAATGGGAATTAACGTTCCGCTATTGGGTACAGACGGCTGGACAGATAGCAAATTAGTTGAAATCGCTGGCGTAGATGCATTAAACAACAGCTATTACAGCAATCACTTTTCGGCACAAGATACTGACCCAAATGTAGCTAAATTTGTTGAAGCATACAAAAAAGAATATGGTAAAGAGCCAAACGTTTTCGCAGCATTAGGATATGATGCAGGTTTACTAATGATAGATGCAATTAAACGTGCAGGAAGTGCAGATCCGCAAAAAATCCGTGATGCTTTAGAGCAGACTAAGAACTTCCAAGCTAGCACTGGCATACTTTCTCTAGATGCAAATCATAATCCGGTTAAAACAGCGTTTATATTAGAGCGCAAAAACGGTGTTGAAACGTTCAGAGAAAAAATCAATCCATAAGATTATGAATAGGTAAAAGGATAAGCAGCTGCTTATCCTTTTTACCACTTAAAACACTAAATTATAAAAGCTTAGGGGAATCTGGTATACATAGAATATACTCTGTAAATGTATTGACAGAGTGAACAATCCTCCCTATAATTACAAATATACGCACACATATATACGTGTGTAGTGGACATGCACCGCTAGTGTCTTGCCAAGATGTACAACGGTGTATTCAATCGAAACGGGAGGGAAAAGAATGTTTACTGGAAAAATGCAGAGAACGGTTTGTATCTTTGTAGCGATTGCTATGTTTGCAGTCTTACTATCAGGATGCGGCGGTCAGCAGTCTGCTGACGTAATCAAGCTAGGCGCTAACCTCGAAATGACCGGAAATAATGCAACGTTCGGACAATCAGCATCAAATGGTGCTAAACTTGCTATTAAAGAAGTAAATGCAAAAGGCGGCGTATTAGGTAAGCAGTTAAGCCTAGTTGTTGCTGATAACAAAAGTGAAGCAGCTGAGGCTGCCAATGCAATGCAAAAACTTATAACTCAAGATAAAGTTGCTGCAGTGATTGCCCCTATTGCTTCTTCCAGCGTAATCGCAGGTGCGCAAGTAAATATGGACAATAAGGTTTTGGCTATTAGTCCTACAGCTTCAAACCCTAAGGTTACAGTTGATCCTAATACCGGAAAAGTTCGTGACTACTTGTTCCGAGCAGCTTTCATTGATCCGTTCCAAGGATCAGTAATGGCTAACTTCGCAACGAAAACTTTGACTGCGAAAAAAGCAGCATTATATATCGATAATTCCAGTGATTACGCAAAAGGTTTAGGTCAATTCTTTAAAGAAACGTTTGTAAAGAATGGCGGAACTATAGTTGCTGAAGAAGCTTATCTTGCTAAAGATACTGATTTTAAAGCAACTTTAACTAAGCTTAAAGCGGCTAACCCTGATGTAATTTTTGTGCCTGGCTACTACCAGGAAGTAGGAATGATAATTAAGCAAGGTCGTGAATTAGGTCTTAACGCACCATTTCTTGGTGGAGATGGCTGGGATTCAGCAAAACTTCCAGAAATTGCTGGAGGGCAAGCTCTGAATAACACATATTTCGCTAACCACTACTCACCAGATGATAACAGCCCAGCTATCAAATCTTTTGTAGAAGCATACAAAAAAGAGTATGGGCAAACACCTGATGCTTTCGCTGCTTTAGCGTATGATGCGACAATGATGGTAATTGAGTCAATCAAACGCGCTAACAGCCCTGATCCTGTGAAAATTAAAGATGAGCTGGCTAAGACAAAAGACTACCCGGCAGTATCTGGTATAATTACTTTAAATGCAACTCATGACGCTGTTAAGAGTGCGGTAATTATCGAAATGAAAGATGGAAAGCAAACTTTCAAAGAAAAGATTAATCCTTAATTAACGATGGCAAGTAAAGGGTAAGGCGATCGCCTTGCCCTTTATGTATGTTAACAGGATTATAAACTATCAATGCCTGACCTTTTAGCTCCCCACCTGAACGAGACTTATGTGTTTACAAGAGAGACAAAAAATATTAATATTGCTAAAATGTATTGACAGTTAAGGACAACGCCGTTATAATAAACACGAATAGCATAGTAGCAAAGAACAAGGAAGTTCAGAGGGATAGCTGTAGTTTATGGAGACCTGGCGCCAGACAACAATGCGTGCTTAAGGTCTCTTGTTTTGTTACAGTGGTCCTGTCGGGTTAGACATTCGAGTAAGAATGTACTAATGCATGATATCAGCACATATTTAATGTATTAATAATTGATGTAACGGAGGGAAGAGAGAAATGGATTACTCATCTTTTACGCATCAACTAATTCAGCAGCTTATTAACGGCGTTTCACTCGGCAGTATATACGCCTTAATTGCACTGGGTTACACGATGGTATATGGAATCATTAAACTTATCAATTTCGCACACGGCGATATTTACATGCTAGGTGCATATGTAGGTTTCTTTGCAACAGCTGTATTTAAAATGTCTTTTATCCCAGCTCTCATAACGGCAATGATTGCGGCAGCAGCTGCAGGAATGATTATTGAAAGGCTTGCATATCGACCGCTTCGAAACGCTCCGAAAATAGCAGTACTTATCACTGCGATTGGCGTTTCGTTACTTCTAGAGTACGGCGGAATGCTGCTGGTATCACCACAGCCTCGTACTTTCCCGGCAGTATTTGAAGCTCAAACATATAATATTGGCGGATTTATCGTTAACAATCAACAGGTTGTAATTTTAGCGGTATCAATTATTTTAATGGTTGTCTTAACCTATGTTGTTAATAAAACTATGGTAGGAAAAGCAATGAGAGCAGTATCTTTTGATACCGATGCGGCTCGCTTGATGGGGATAGATGTTAACCGCGTAATATCCTTCACTTTCGGTATAGGATCAGCTTTAGCGGCAGCAGCTGGTGTTCTTGTAGGTGTATATTACAACTCTATAGATCCTTTAATGGGAATTATGCCTGGTCTTAAGGCATTCGTAGCAGCAGTATTAGGCGGTATCGGCGTAATACCTGGGGCTATGGCAGGTGGAATTATTCTTGGCGTTATTGAAGCTTTAGTGAGCGGATTTATTTCATCTACTTTCCGTGACGCCGCGGCCTTTGCCATTCTGATTATAATATTGCTGTTCAAGCCATCAGGCCTTTTTGGCAAGAACGTGCGTGAGAAAGTGTAGGTGACAGTTAATGAAGGCAACAACTAAAAAAGATTTACTGTCCCTGGGCGCCTGTGTAGTTGTATTTGCAGTATTTCAGACTTTAATGGAACTCGACATCATAGGGCCATTCTGGCAGCTTAATCTAGTATTAATCGGTATAAATATTATCCTGGCGACAAGCCTCAACTTAATCAACGGCTTTACTGGTCAGTTTTCTATCGGCCATGCCGGCTTTATGGCAGTTGGCGCTTATGTTAGTGCCGTGCTGACAGTTAAAATGCAGCTTCCGTTCCTTGTAGCAATTGCTGGTGGAGCATTAGGAGCTGGTTTCCTCGGCTTTGTAATTGGTTTACCGACCTTACGCTTAAAAGGTGACTACCTGGCGATAGCTACTCTTGGTCTAGGAGAAATTATCCGCATTACCATATTAAACATTCCTTATGTTGGCGGTGCGTCAGGCTTTATGGGAATACCACGCTACACTAACTTTATGTGGGTTTTCATTTTGGCAGTTTTTACAGTGTACTTCATTAAAAACCTGATAAACTCATCTCATGGTCGTGCTTGCATATCAATTCGTGAAAACGAGATAGCAGCAGAGGCTATGGGTATCGATACTACAAAATATAAAGTGCTTGCGTTCACTATAGGTGCTGCATTTGCCGGTGTTGCCGGAGCGTTATTCTCGCATTACTTCTATATTGCTCACCCTGCATCATTCACTTTTATGAGATCTTTTGATATTTTAACAATGGTTGTTTTAGGCGGATTGGGCAGTCTTACAGGCTCAATTACGGCAGCTATCCTATTGACCTTTGTGTCGGCAGCATTAGCAAGCTACCCAGAATTCCGGATGATTATCTATTCGATTGTATTGATAATTCTTATGATTTATCGTCCACAAGGACTGTTTGGCAATAAAGAACTCAGCCTGAAAATGTTTACTCGTGCTAAAGGAGGTGCCAAACATGACGCTGCTTAAAGCAAGTAAGCTCTCGAAAGTATTTGGCGGTCTAAAAGCAGTATCCAATTTTGATGTCGAAATTAACCAAGGCGAACTTGTTGGTCTTATTGGTCCGAATGGCGCGGGCAAAACAACAGCCTTTAACCTATTGACTGGAGTTTATGAACCGACTACTGGTACCATTGATTTTGACGGTAAAAGTCTGCTCGGCCTTAAACCATACCAAATAACACAAACTGGTGTTGCTAGAACTTTTCAGAACATTCGTCTTTTCTCTGAATTGAGTGTTCTTGATAATGTAAAAATTGCATACCACTCTCATGTTAAATATGGCCTTTTGGAATCAGTTTTGCGTATTGGGCGTTATTTTAGTGAAGAAGAAGAAATCGAACAAAAAGCTCTTCGCTTTTTAGATGTTTTTAAACTGACCCATAAGAAAGATGAGATTGCTAAAAATCTGCCTTATGGTGAACAACGCCGACTGGAAATTGCCCGTGCGCTAGCGGCTCAGCCAAAGCTTCTGCTTCTTGACGAGCCGGCTGCCGGAATGAACCCACAAGAAACTCATGAGCTCATGGAAATGATTCGCTGGATACGTAAAGAGTTTGATCTAACTATCTTGCTTATCGAGCACGATATGAGCCTGGTTATGGGAGTATGTGAGCGTATTTACGTACTTGAATATGGCAGTATTATTGCTCACGGTACGCCACACGAAATTAAAAATAATCCACGGGTTATTGAGGCTTACCTTGGGGAAGAGGTGCACTGATGCTTAAGGTAGATAATATTAATGTATACTATGGTGCGATTCATGCAATAAAGGGGATCAGCATTGAGGTAAACGAGGGCAAAATAGTAACCCTAATTGGGGCTAATGGTGCAGGAAAAAGTACCATTTTGAGAACTATTTCTGGCTTATTGAAGCCTAAGTCTGGTCAAATCAATTTTGAAGGCAAAAACATAGCTGGTATACCAGCTCAAGATATTGTCCGACTTGGCATCTCCCAAGTGCCAGAAGGACGCCGAGTGTTTGCCAATATGACAGTTCTTGAAAACCTTGAGCTTGGAGCGTATATTCGCTCTGACAAAAAAGGCATCAAGGAAGATATGGAAGTCGTTTTTAAACGTTTCCCGCGTTTGTCCGAGCGTCTTACTCAGCTGGCCGGAACACTTAGTGGCGGCGAACAGCAAATGCTGGCAATGGGGCGTGCCTTAATGAGCCGTCCGCGTCTTTTACTTTTGGATGAACCTTCTATGGGCTTGGCTCCGCTTTTAGTAAAAGAAATTTTCTCGATTATCAAAGATATAAATGCTACGGGTACAACAGTACTATTGGTTGAGCAAAATGCAAATATGGCTCTTTCAATTGCTAACAACGCTTATGTTCTTGAAACAGGCAGAATAACACTGTCGGGCGATGCAAAAGAATTGGCTGCCAGTGAAGAAGTTAGAAAAGCATATTTGGGCGGATAGCCTTAATGGTAAGCAGCAGCTGCTCAGTCAGCTGCTGCTTTTTTTATAGCCAATATCATTTTATCGCTAAGCCTATTTTGCTTTGATTGAACATATATTTATATCATTTGAATTTAATTCTGGTTGCCTATGCCATGAGGGTGGAACTCCATCTGAATTTCTGGTCATCGGATAAATAAAATCTAAAGAAAGGGGGTTACGAAAAGAGCATTTTCTAATTTTATAATGACAATATAATCCATGTATTATATAATAAAGTTAAGAAAATTCAGGTAATAGCGAGAGGAGCGATAGTTATGTTTATAGCTAATAGAATGACAGCAAATCCTATTACAATATCACCTTTGACAACAGTAGCCGATGCTTCCGAACTTATGCGTAAAAATAAATTTCGCCGTTTGCCGGTAGTAGATAAAGGTAAAATTGTCGGCATAGTAACAGACCGTGACTTAATGGAGGTATCGCCATCGCCGGCGACCACGCTTTCAATATTTGAGCTAAACTATCTGCTGGCCAAAATGCAGGTAAAAGATATAATGACTAAAGAGGTTGTGACGATTGCTTCTGATGCCACGGTCGAAGAAGCCGCTTTGGTAATGTATAATACAAGAGTTGGCGGACTTCCAGTCCTTGATAGCGACGGTAAGGTAGTGGGCATAATAACAGAGACAGACATATTCAAATGCTTTGTTGATATTATGGGACTGCCGAGTGGCAAAACTCGGATAACTATTGACGTTACTGATAAAATCGGTGTCATTCATGAAATTACCGAGGTGTTTGCTGAGATGGGCGTAAATATCAGCAGTATGGCTACATATACTCTTCCTGGTGGGCAAGGTGAATTGGTTATTCGTGCTGACGCTGATCATATTGAGAATTTACTGCAAAAACTCTCAGACAAAGGATATCCGGTGAATCACGCTGTAAAAATCGGGTAAAAACTAAGAATTGTAAGTGTAATATATTTACACCAATTTCTCTGTATGATAATATAATGTAATAGGATCAGGCGGCCAGAGTTTATCGGTGCAGCCGGGCGCGTAAGCAGCAGTTATCAACCTGCGGGACCTAATGGTTTCGCAGGTTTTTTATGTCCAAATTCATGTGTTTATTAATATTGGGAATATTATTGCTAGCGGGTTGTTCGTCGGCATAGGGGGGAGATTATTGGTTGGAGTAAATACAGAGTTAAAGAAAAACACTGCAAGACTATCAATAATATCTAATACTTTATTAGTGTTCTTAAAACTAATTGTAGGTTTACTTGCTGGTTCTGTTAGCATTATCTCTGAGGCAGCGCATTCGGCTGTTGACTTAGTTGCTGCTGTTGTCGCATATTACGCGGTTAAAAAGTCTGGTCAGCCACCCGATGGTAATCATGCTTATGGGCATGGTAAATTCGAAAACTTGTCAGGGGCCGTTGAAGCTCTGCTTATTGTGTTTGCGGCAATATGGATTGTATATGAAGCGGTAGAAAAATTCCACGCGGCAACAGTTCCTGAATATCTGGAGTATGGCATTATAATAATGATAATATCAATAGTGGTAAATTACTGGGTATCAGGAAAGCTTCTAAAGGTAGCACGTGAAACTGAATCTCAAGCCCTGGAAGCTGACGCTCTGCACTTACGTGCCGATATTTGGACTTCTGCCGGTGTGTTGATAGGATTAGCAGTTATTAAATTTACCGGTTGGAGCTGGGTGGATCCTGTTATCGCGATTGTAGTAGCAATAATAGTGTTTAAGGCTGGCTATAGTATGACTGTGAAAAGCGTGAGAGAGCTGACTGACGTAAGTTTACCAGATGAGGAAGAAAGGCTTATTGGCGATATTGTTAACAGGCATGCCGGAGTACTTGCCTTTCATCAGCTTCGTACCCGTAGATCGGGAAGCTATCGGCTAATAGATATGCATTTAGTACTGCATAAAGATATGCACTTAGACAAGGCGCATGCCATTTGCGATCAGATAGAGGCTGAAATAAAGAACCAATTGGGACTATGTGATGTTGTAATTCATATCGAACCTTGTGATTATCACGAAGGATTTGGGTATTGTCCTATTCCTGGCAGTCTTAAACCGAAGGATGATTAAGTAACAAAGTGGCGGCCCCTCCTTTTGGAAGGACCGCCTTTAATCGTTATGTAAGGAAACCTATAGATCATCACTGCATTGGTCTTGATATGTATTTAAATTACTATCCTGAACAGGAATAATAAGTCCGGCTTGAATAAGAATATCTTTAAGAACTTCACTGTCAATTGTGAAGCATTCACCTTTAGTAGTCGCTGTCGGAGTTGCTGCAACGGGAGGAATGGGTTCAGTTGAAACCGCTGTTGTAGCAGGTGCTGGAGCAGCGGGTTTAGGGCAAGGGACAATACATGATGGGTCAACTTGGACAGGAGGGCAAAAGCAGGGGGGTTCATAACAGCAAGTTTTTAGAATTCGCCTAAGTACCTCAAGTTCAATAATCTGTTCAACCGTTGTTTCCTCGACTGGGTCTTGAGCTAAGCTGAAAATATCAATCGGTGCGCAGGTAACACTCAAAAACTCGGCAAGAAATTTAATTTTGCAGCATAGTAGCTCAAGCAATATATCAATAAGGGTACCCGTACGGTCATACCTAATAACGGCCCGCTCAAAAACCTCAAAAGGCACACCCGGAGTTCGACTAATTTCCTCAGCCGACCCAACTAAGAGCCGATATGAGCTTACAATAGAAGTTAGGTTTGGCACAATTGCGTTTACATCAGCTATAATTGTATTAAGGATTGGTGTTGCCATATAAACCACCTCTTTTGGAATTGCTACGCCATTATATGCAGAACAAAGCAAATTTGTTTTAGGAAATTCATTAAGAGGAGTTTTTAGATCATGGTATAATTATGAAAGAATAGCTAATAATTGAAGGATATTATTATGCTATATTTGGTAATGCAAGGAGGGGTAAGGATGATTAAGTTAACGCAATTTACTCGCAGTGGTGGTTGAGCCGCTAAAGTTGGCCCAGGGGCCTTGGCACACGTGCTGTGTCAGTTACCAAAACAAACTAACCCCAATTTACTAGTAGGTTTTGAGACCTCCGATGATGCTGGTGTTTATAAACTAAACGACAGTACCGCTTTAATCCAAACCCTCGATTTTTTTACCCCGATTGTTGATGATCCATATATGTTTGGGCAGATTGCTGCCGCCAATAGTTTAAGTGATGTCTATGCAATGGGCGGAAAACCGCTTACCGCTATGAATATAGTTGGCTTTCCAATGTGCAGTTTGCCGGGTGAAGTGTTATTAGCAATTTTAAAAGGCGGCCAGGATAAAGTAGCTGAGGCAGGAGCTATTATTGTCGGTGGGCATACTGTAGATGATAAGGAACCCAAATATGGCCTAAGTGTCACGGGAGTAGTTCATCCGAATAAGATATTAACCAACTCTGGGGCGAAACCAGGTGATATGCTAATTATTACTAAAGCAATCGGTACAGGAGTGCTTGCCACTGCAGCAAAGGCTGATATGTTCGGAAATGGTGTAGCTGCAGCTATAAAGAGTATGGCAGCATTAAATCAAGTTGCTGCTGAAATATGTTCCAAATATAATATAAATGCGTGCACCGATGTAACTGGTTTTGGCTTGTTAGGTCATGTATATGAGATGGCAGCTGGAAGCGCAGTTAAGGTGAATATAAATTCGTCAGCAATACCCCTACTGCCTGAGGCAGATGAGGCTGCAGGAATGGGATTTGTTCCAGGAGGAGCATATACAAACCGCGAATACTTAAAAAAGGTATCTTTCGAAAAATGCGTACCCGAATACCTCCGTGATTTATGCTTTGATCCACAGACTTCAGGGGGGCTGCTGCTGAGTGTACCGAAAAAAGAAGCAGATGAGCTGCTACGTGAGCTTAGGCAAGCTGGCATAGAGGAAGCTGAAGTTATAGGTGAAATTACAGCAACAGGAAAAGGTGAGATATATGTCTATTAATATTGATGCAAGAGGACTAGCCTGCCCCCAGCCAGTAATAGCTGCAAAGAAGGCTTTGGATAGTGTTTCGGATGGTCAAGTTATTGTCATAGTCGATAACTTAGTAGCTAAAGAAAATGTTCAAAAATTAGCTCTTGCTAATAAGTGTGAAGTAAACATTGATCAGCAAGGGGAGCATTATTACATATCAATAGCCAAAGGTAATGCTTCGGATGTGCCAGCGCCATTAAACAAAGAAAAACTAACTGAAACAGTATATTTATTTACTAAAAATACTCTGGGACAAGGTAAGGACGAGCTTGGCGCGGTTCTAATTAAAGCATTTATGTACACGCTTATTGAACGTAAGCCATATCCTAAAACGATAATGTTTATAAACTCTGCGGTATTGCTTACTGTAAGTGACTCACCGGTAATAGAACATCTGATGCAGCTTGAAAAAGCCGGGGTTGAGATTCTTTCTTGCGGTACGTGCCTTGATTATTATCAGCTCAAGGACAAACTTAGCGTAGGCTCAGTAACAAATATGTACACGATATTAGATGAGCTGTCTGCTGCTTCAAAAGCAATTACCCTGTGAGGTGTTCAAGATTTTTTCAGAATATGACCATTTAGTTACTTTTTCTTCGGTCCATCATGCTATAAGGACGGAAAAACTGTTGGAAAACGCCGGAATAAGAGTTGCCGCAATTCCTACTCCGCGTGAAATTAGTGTCAGTTGCGGACAGTGCCTGCTGTTTAAAAGCCAAGATAAGCTGAAGGTATTCGAGGTAATTCAGCAAAATGACATTCTCTGGTCAAAATTATTTTCAAGACAGGCAGGCGGCAGTTATATTTTATTAGCCGATTTTGGGGATAAAGGCTAAAGGCAGGAAGAGAGGTATTGGTATTGGATACACTAAGTACGGACTTTCTATTATCCGCCGGAAATAAAGCTTTAAGGATAGTTATTATCCTTGTTGTGACAACTCTCGTCCTGAGGTTTTTCCGAATAATTGTTGAGCGGCTCTTTGTTCCCCAGGTTGGCGGTCGGACGTTTTACTTTGATGAAAGAAGAGCCAGGACGCTAAGTATTTTACTGCAAAGCATTATCCGGTATGTGATCTACTTTATTGCGATTATATTAGTACTGCAAGAGTTTCATATTGATACAACTTCGCTAGTTGCTGGTGCTGGGGTATTGGGCTTGGCGATAGGTGTAGGGGCCCAAAGCTTAATTAGAGACCTTATCACAGGTTTTTTCGTCATTCTGGAAGACCAATATGCTGTTGGAGACTATATTGCCAGTGGTGATATGAGTGGAACCGTTGAAGAGATTGGTTTTCGCGTAACTAAGTTAAGGGATGCTAATGGTGTATTACACACAATTCCGCATGGCCTGATTACAAAAACGACTAACTACAGCAGAGGGCATATGCAAGCAGTTGTTACGCTGCCACTAAGTTATGATGCAGATCTTAGCAATGTGTTTAAGCTGCTAGAGCAGGCCTGCATAGAGGTAGGAAGCAGTATGCCTGAAATTATCGAGGGACCAAAAGTTGTAGGAGTTGTGGAGTTTCGGCCTGCAGAATTAATTATAAAGGTATCAGCTAAAACTGTTCCGTTACAGCAAGCTAAGGTGGAAACAGCGTTGAGATACCGCGTTAAAGAGTTGTTTGATTCAGCTGGTATACGGATGGCTAGTCCAGCAGCAAAATAGATTGGAAGTGGCAATATGAGTATAGTTCGGTATGAAGTCGGCGATATAGTTAAGATGAAAAAGACACATCCCTGCGGCTCTGATCGGTGGGAGGTTACACGCACAGGAATTGATTTTGGCATAAAATGCCTAGGTTGCGGTCGGTGGGTAATGGTTCCTCGACCTAAATTTGAAAAAGCTGTAAAAGCTATTCTGGAAAAAAAGTCGAATAATAACGAATCTCCGTCTTGACGTAACATGAGCGGTATTTTATAATTTAACTATAAATATTAAATGTAAATAAAAGCAATACAGAACTGGCGGATTAGTGGAGCACCACGTGGACTGTATTGTGTAAAGCCGACCGCCTGGGCAGTGTTTTTTGCTCAGGCGGTTTTTTGTCTCCTTTTAGGGAATTATAATTATAAATTCTTATTTGTGAGCAATTTCTGACTTAGCTGATAGCAATGTTTATTACAATAATGGAGGGGATTGCCATGAAGGCATGGAACGGATTTAAGGCTGGCAAGTGGCAGGAAAATATAGATGTACGAGATTTTATCCAGAATAACTATCATCCGTACACAAATAACGGCGACTTTTTAACTACAGCTACAGCTAAGACAGAAGCAGTTTGGGATAGGTGCCGAAAATTATTAATTGAAGAAAATGCTAAGGGTGTTCTTGACATAGATACTGAAGTTGTATGTACAATTACTTCCCATAAGCCGGGATATATTGAACAGCAAAATGAGGTAATTTTCGGACTTCAAACCGATGCTCCCTTACGCCGCGGTGTAATTGTGAATGGCGGCGTCAGAATGGCGGAGCAAGCTTGTGAAGAGTATGGTTATAAGTTGAATCCTCAAATAAGCGATATCTATCATAATCACTGCACAACTCACAATTCGGCTGTATTCAATGTTTATACTGATGAAATGCGCCAAGCGCGTAAACTAGGTGTAATTACTGGCTTGCCAGATGCATACGGCCGTGGGCGTATCATTGGTGATTATCGCAGGGTAGCATTATACGGGATAAATCGTCTTGTAGAAGAAAAACACATTGACTTAAAAGCGTTAGCAGCTCAGCCAATGTGTGAGTCAGTATTAAGAACCCGAGAAGAACTTGCAAAGCAAATTATCGCTTTGCGCGATATGGCTGTAATGGCAAAAAGTTATGGTTTTGATATAACAAGGCCCGCAGAAACTGCTCACGAGGCGGTTCAGTGGTTGTACTTTGGCTATTTGGCCGGTATTAAAGAACAAAATGGTGCAGCGATGTCCTTAGGCCGAGTTTCAACCTTTCTTGATATATATATAGAACGCGATTTGGCAGCAGGAGCTATTGACGAAACAGCGGCGCAGGAACTAATTGATCAAATGGTCATTAAGTTAAGACTGGCTCGTCACCTAAGAACCCCTGAATATAATGAGCTATTTGCCGGAGACCCGTTATGGGTTACTGAAGCAATCGGTGGAATGGGGCTGGATGGACGGACTCTTGTCACCAAAACTTCTTTCAGGATGCTTCACACTCTATATAATTTAGGGCCAGCACCTGAACCTAATCTAACTATTCTTTGGTCAGCAGACTTGCCGGAAAACTTTAAGCAGTTTTGCGCTCAAGTTTCAATTGATACAAGTGCAATTCAATATGAAAATGATGATATCATGCGACCAGTGTATGGTGATGATTATGCGATTGCTTGCTGTGTATCAGCTATGCAGGTCGGCAAACAGATGCAGTTTTTTGGAGCCCGCGCCAACCTTGCCAAAGCACTATTAATGGCAATTAACGGCGGTCGTGACGAGAACACAGGAGAGCAAGTTGCTCCGGCACTCTTGATACCACACGGTGATTTAGATTATGATACTGTTCGCCTAAATTATTCAAAAGTAATTGCGTGGTTGGCGGAATTATATGTTAATACCATGAATTTAATCCACTTTATGCATGATAAGTACGCTTATGAAGCATCACAGCTGGCATTACATGACAGTAAGATTGAAAGGCTTATGGCTTTTGGCATAGCAGGCTTATCAGTTGCAGCTGACTCTTTAAGTGCTATACGTTACGGCAAAGTTCGCGCGATCCGCAATGAACAAGGAATTGCTACTGGCTTTGAGGTAAGCGGGGAGTATCCATGCTTTGGCAATAATGACGAAAGAGTAGACAGTATTGCGCATGAGCTGACGGAAGAGTTTATTCGTGAACTCAGAAAACACCAGACTTATCGTGATGCTGTTCATACCTTATCTGTGTTAACAATAACTTCTAATGTTATGTATGGTAAAAAAACAGGTGCAACTCCTGATGGACGTCCAGCAGGGGAAGCTTTTGCCCCTGGCGCCAATCCAATGCATGGCCGTGATCGCCGCGGAGCATTAGCAGCTATTAGTTCAATAACAAGCTTGTGCTATGATAACTGCCGTGACGGTATCTCTTATACGTTTTCAATTGTGCCTGGCGCTCTAGGGAAGACGCGTGATATTCGTATACGTAATCTTGCTGCCGTCCTTGATGGCTATGCTGCCAATAATGGACATCATATTAATATAAACGTTTTTGATCGATCAATCTTAGAAGATGCAATGGCCCATCCAGAGGAATACCCACAGCTGACTATCCGTGTTTCAGGCTATGCTGTAAATTTTGTAAAACTCAGTCCGAACCACCAGCGTGAAGTTATAAAGCGGACATTTTATCAGGTAGTATGATATGAAAGCTTATTACCATTCAGTAGAGACCTTTGGCACAGTAGATGGGCGTGGAATCAGATATGTTCTTTTCTTGTCAGGCTGTACTCTCGGGTGTATCTTTTGCCACAATCCTGACACCTGGGCAAGTGGTGACAAGACTATTACGGTTGAAGAAGTTCTTAAGGATTTTACGAAATACCGAAGTTTCTATACCTCATCTGGCGGCGGAATAACAGTCAGCGGTGGAGAACCCTTGCTGCAAGCCGAATTCGTTGCCGAGCTATTTAAAGCTTGTCGTGAACAAGGCATTCATACAACACTTGATACGTCGGGCTATTGTTCAGAGCAAAACGCCGCGCTTGTTCTACCTTATGTCGATGAAGTTTTGTTTTGCTTGAAAGCTGCGACAGCCGAGAGCTACAAATCATTGACTTTAGCTGATAATACTAAAATATTAGCTAATCTTAATCACTTTGCGGCAAGTACAGAACTTAATATTCGCTATGTCATAATTCCTGATATTAATAATTCAGAAGAAGATATGATTAAGCTGGCCGAATTAATCAAAAGCCTGCCAAAGCAAGTACCGGTGGACCTGCTGCCATACCATAGCTTAGGGCGGGAAAAATGGGATAAACTTGGCATGCCTTATCAGCTAAGTGATGTGCCTGATGCTGAACTAAAGCATATTAATGAAGCCAAAAAAGTTTTAATAAATCAGGGCATTAATGTATTGGAGCATCATGTTTAAGGTGACAATATAACTGCAGGTCTTGCAATTCACAACTAGATATTCTACAATTAGAAAGACTTGGTGATAACCAAGTCTTTCTTTAAGGCATTTCTTGTAGGGATTTGCCAAGTGAAGTTGGCAAATTAAAATTACTATAGATTAAGATAAGGTGGAATAGAAAGTAATGAGTAATTTAGAAGTAGGTATTGTTGGACTTCCTAACGTTGGTAAGAGTACTTTATTTAATGCAATTACAAAGGCAGGAGCCGAAGCTGCAAACTATCCTTTTTGTACCATTGAGCCGAATGTAGGCGTTGTCGATGTTCCTGACGAGCGCTTAGCAAAACTTTTGGCAATGTATAATTCCAAAAGGGTTATCCCGGCAGCTGTTCGCTTTGTAGATATTGCTGGTTTGGTAAAAGGTGCTGCCCAAGGCGAAGGCTTAGGCAACAAATTTTTAGCACATATCCGTCAAGTAGATGCTGTTGCTCAAGTTGTTCGCTGCTTTAGCGACGAAAATATCACTCATGTTGAGGGTGCGCTTGATCCTCTTCGTGATATCGAAATAATCAACACCGAACTTTGCTTGGCTGATTTAGATACAGTTGAAAAAAGAATAGAGCGTACCCAAAAGCTGCTTAAAGGCGGGGACAAAAAGGCTCAAACCGAGCTTAATCTGTTACATCGCATTAAGGAAATGCTTGAACAGGCTTTGCCTGCTCGCCGTGTAGAGATGACTGATGACGAAGCGGCTCTTATTCGTGATCTAAGCTTATTGACATTAAAGCCAATATTATTCGTAGCTAACGTTGGCGAAGAGGAAGTAGCTACTCCTGATAATAATCCATATGTGCAAAAGGTTAAGGAATATGCCCTACAAGAAGGCGCAGAAGTAATCGCAGTATCGGCTAAAGTTGAGTCTGAAATAGCAGAACTTCCTGAAGAAGACGCTAAAGAATTCTTAGGAGAACTTGGCCTAGATGAATCAGGCTTAGATAAGCTGATTAAAGCATCGTTCAAACTTCTTGGTTTGATAACCTTCCTAACTGCAGGAGAACAAGAAGTGCGTGCTTGGACAATAACTAGAGGCACTAAGGCTCCGCAAGCAGGCGGTAAAATTCACAGTGATATCGAACGTGGCTTTATTAGAGCCGAGATTGTATCATTTGACGAACTAATGGCAGCGGGAAGCCATAATGCTGCACGCGAAAAAGGCCAAGTTCGTCTTGAAGGAAAAGAATATGTTATGAAAGACGGAGACGTTACGTACTTCCGCTTTAACGTATAATATCAAAAAACACTACCGCTCTAAACTTATAGCGGTAGTGTTTTTCATTTGGCAGCTAAATTCATGTTGTAGAGGTAGGTACTCGCTTAGAAGACACTTAAAAGTGCGCCTAGTACTGTTAGAAGCAGAATTCTAGAAATTACCCATATTTCTTGTGCGCCCATTTCTCTTCACCGCCTTAACAAATATTTCCGATTAACTCTTAATAATATTATACCCTACTCAGTATACAAAATACAATCTTAATATTGGGATTAATCAGACTATTTATCGTGAGATAATATCAAATCTAAATACCACTAAAACAGGATTTTTAGTGTTGGCATTGAAATAATGCTACGAAATATTAATTTGATTATGATATGCAGTTATTTTGAAAATTGCTAACGGTTTCACCGTTAAAAAAACTGAGAGGCAAACCCATGTATATCTATTTAGACTTAGTTGAGAACTTCGAATGCAAAATGTGTGGCACCTGCTGTCGGCGAAATTGGTTGGTAACAATTGATGAGCGCTCTTACCAGCGTAACTGGGAGCTTTTTAAGAGGCAAGGGCGGCAGTTGGAATTTAAAAAGGCTTTCGCTATAAATAGCGATCGAAGCCTACCCGAAGAGTTTGCTTGTATTACTAAAAAAACTAGTGGCGAGTGCTGGTTTCTAACAGATGCTAACCTATGTACTCTTCATAGTATGGCTGGGCATAGCCATTTGGATGCTGTTTGTCAAACTTTCCCAAGATATCCCATTAATAGCTCGAGAGGTATTGAGCTTACATTAAGTATGAGCTGTCCAAGTGTACTTGAGCAGCTTAACCGCGAGGAGCCGCTTAAGCTTATCAAAAATAATCGTCCACCCCTATCCTTTTTGCCCGAAACCTATGTAGAGCAAGTCTTTCCCAAGCAGAAACGGACATCTGATATATTGCACTATTACTTTGAAGTCGAACAGCATTTTATTGATATAATACAATGCCGCAATATGATGTTGAAAGAAAGAATAGATTTACTGGAAAAAACGATAGAGAAGCTTGAGAGCATTTCGATGAGCAGCGATATTGGAATGCAACTTAATAAGTTAATAAATAGAAACTACGACCTGATGGAAGACGAAAA
The DNA here is from genome assembly GCF_036763085.1 of Dendrosporobacter sp. 1207_IL3150. Lineage (NCBI taxonomy): Bacteria > Bacillati > Bacillota > Negativicutes > Selenomonadales > Sporomusaceae > Dendrosporobacter > Dendrosporobacter sp. 1207_IL3150. The sequence continues at coordinate 176,875 of NZ_JBAIYU010000007.1, read as the reverse complement.
TGGCAAGAATGAAGTGCAAAACCACGCTGTCGATTTTATGATGGAACATTTTATGGTAAATTATATTTTTAAAAAGCCTTTTTATTCATATGGCTTAAAAACTGCTTTCAACTGGTTAAAATATTTTCACCATACATTTAATCAGGCGATAAGTGGGGCCGCCGATGGAGATCAGTTGGACTATGCTAAAAAGGTGATAATGGACTTAGAAGTGGAATATGGCCATAATCGTAGCGCCCTTAAAAATGGTTTTTGTGATATATAGAGATACGTAAAAAATTCCCAGATAAATATGTCGATTTTTTATTGTATTTGCTTGCGGATTCATCAGAAACAATGCTATAATATTGAAGTCTAAGGACAATCTAAGGTTTCAAATTTTATTTTGAACCTTCCCTGCTCCCAAAAGGGAGCCATAAGTCCACAGGAGGAGGTGTTTTCGTGAGAAAGTACGAAGTCATATTCATTATTAAGCCGGTTGATGAAGATACTATCAATAGCACTATTGCTAAATTTGAGAATATCGTAAAAAACAACGGCGGCAATATTGACAAGGTTGATCGTTGGGGCAAGAAACGTCTTGCTTATCCAGTAAAAGACATTAATGAAGGTTTTTACTGCCTATTCTACATTACAGCCGAGCCTAAAGTAGTTACTGAGCTTGACCGTGTAATGAAGATTACCGATGAGATCTTGAAACACATGATCGTTAAAGAAGACGAATAAGGCCAGGGGGAAATGCCATGAACAAGGTTATATTAGTTGGTCGTCTTTCTCAGGATCCCGAGGTGCGTTATACGCAAAATGGTAAAGCTGTTGCTTCTTTTAGTATTGCGGTTAATCGTTTTGCAGGATCGGGACAAAAGGAGGCTGCTGATTTTATACCCATCGTAGCGTGGGAAAAACTGGCCGAAATTTGTGGAAATAACCTTACCAAGGGACGCCGAGTGCTGGTTGAAGGCCGATTACAAATTCGTTCTTATGAAGCAAATGACGGTCAAAAACGTCGTATCGCTGAAGTAGTAGCGCAAAACATCGAGTTTCTAGACACCAAGCAGGCGGCTGGAGGCAGCTCCGGATCTCCGTATGATGCTAGTTCCTTTGGTAGTGAAGTCTTCCCTGAAGAAGAAATACCATTTTAAAGGGAGGTTAAGTCTAAATGAGACGCGAAAGAGGCAGAAAGCCTAAGAAAAAAGTTTGTAGTTTCTGCGTTGATAAAGTAGAAGCAATTGACTATAAAGAAGTTGGCAAAATTCGCCGTTATACGACTGAACGTGGAAAAATTCTTCCACGCCGTATTTCCGGTAACTGCGCTAAACATCAACGTCAAGTAACACTTGCTATTAAACGTGCTCGTAACATCGCGTTACTGCCGTTTACTGCAGAATAGATTGCTCGATAAAAGAGAGGTTATTGCCTCTCTTTTTCTATTTCCATCAGCAAATCATATTATGTTGTATTTTGGTATAGTCTGAGAGTGCTAATTTCATATATTTTCAAGCAGGAACAAGTGCTATAGACTGGCGAATATAAATGGGAAGGTTTAAGGAGGGATTACTCTTGTTTTCCCATGAATCAGAAATTTTGCGGAAGATGCGTTTAATAGAATGGCTAAAAGCAGAGTTGGTTGCTAATGTCGGCCAGCTGTATCAAGCTATGGCCAAAAACAGTGAACAGGCTATTAAAGATGGCTTGGCTAATGTTATAATATCATGTTTTATTCTAGGGCGAAGATTGGGTATTAATTTTGCAGATTTGGATGAGGCTATAATAACACGGCTAAATCAAAATATTAAAAGAGAAAATGATGTGGAGAAGTGGTTCGGTGATTTTTCCGAATACCAGCGCCATCTCCGCAATAAGAGGTGATATGTATGCAGCACAATCGTGTAAGGCCTATGGTGGAAGGTGGAATATTAGCTTCTATTGCTGTCCTTTTTGCCCTAATTAGTGCATATATGCCTTTAGTAGGGCCTTTTGTAAATTTAGTCTGGCCTGTGCCAATAATTCTTTTAGGTGTGCGTCATGGGTATAAGTGGAGCATAATGGCAACCTTTGTAGCCGGCATAATTATAGCTATGCTTATGCATCCATTAAGTGCGGTAGGTGTAGTTGTTGGTTTTGGTCTAATCGGCATTGTCTTAGGTCACGCTTTCCGTTCAAATTTTGAACCAGTGAAGACTTTGCTTTGGGGTTCAGCAGCATCACTTATCTCAAAAGTTGCTGTACTGGCTATAAGTGCAGTAGTATTGGGTATTAATCCCTTAAACATGGAAACAGAAGCGCTTTCAAAAGCCTTTGAGCAAGCTGTCGAGATGTATAGAAAACTTGGCATGAAAGAAGAAGATATAGCCGTAATATCTACCAATATGCAGTCGATGGTACAATTTATGAAACTTATCCTGCCAGCCGGCTTTGTGCTAGCTGCGATAGTAGATACCTTCTTGAATTTCCAAATCGCAAAAATTGTGCTCAAGAAACTCGGTAATCAGGTGAAGTCTTTCCCTAAATTTAAAGACTGGACTTTTCCGGGATATATTGCTTATATCTTTATACTTGCTTTAGTAGCAATGTATTGGGGCAACAGCCGGCAGATGACTACGCTGTACCATATTGCAGTAAACTTCCAAGTAATAACAAGTACACTTTTATTCATTCAAGGGCTGGCGTTATTTTACTACCTTACCGATAAATACAATTTGTCAAGGCTTGTGCGTGGTATTATACTATTCTTAATATTTACTAATGGTTTATTCACACAGATGTTAATAATTGCCGGTGCGTTCGATATGGCCTTTGACTATCGTCAGCTGCGCAGACCCCGTTAGTATGCGCTTTTAAGCAAATTGGAGGTTTAAACTATGCCTCAAGGTCCTTCTTTATGGCTGGATACACGAATATACCTTGCTGTAGCCGCAGTACTATTGTTAATAATCATGTTTTACAATAAATCGGTAGCTGTATTAGGGATAATACTATTAATTGCTTTATACCTATATGGTAGAGAAAGACATATTCAACAGCAAAAAGAATTAAATGCCTATCTTGCCAGCATGATCCAAAATGTTGGTGAATTATCAGCTTATGCAATACAAAATCTGCCCCTGGCGATTGCTCTTGTAGATTCGGACGGTCGAATAAATTGGGGTAATGAAGAGCTATCTAAATGGACAGATGGGAAGGCTAGGCTGAGCGAATCAATATTAAAATCATGGCCGTCGCTGCCGCTTGAATCATTATGGCTTAAACAGGAAAAGCATACTTTTCATCATGACGATCGTCATTACCAGGTAATTCCTAAAGTACTGAACGAAATAAAACAAGACGATCAGTTTTTAGCATTGTATATTTCTGACGTCACGTCTACCGAATTATTGCGTACCGAATGCTGCGAAAACATGCCGGTGTTAGCTTATATTCAAATAGATAATTATGATGACGTTCTACAGGGCTTAAATGATAAGCAGCGGACAGCTATTGTTGTCGAGGTTAATAAACTATTGACTGAGTGGATGACATCGCTGGAGGGCTTTATCAAGCGTTATGCGGATGATATGTATTTTGCTATCTTCAGTCGCAGAGCTCTTGAAAAGGTCTTGCATGATAAATTTGATATTCTCGATAAAGTCCGTGCCATTCATGGTACAAATAAATTTCCCGTCACTTTAAGTATAGGTGTAGCCGCTGACCGCATAACAATGGCTGATTTAGGAGACCGTGCTCAGGCGGGGCTTGACTTGGCCCTTGGACGAGGCGGTGACCAGGCTGCAGTTCATGCTGGAGGCAAAGTCCAGTTTTATGGTGGTAAAGCTAAAGCGGTCGAAAAGAACACCCGCGTTAAAGCCAGAACGGTTGCTCACACTATTCGTGAAATTATTGGCGCTTCAGATATGGTCTTAATAATGGGACATAACAATGAAGACTTTGACAGCTTAGGAGCATCTATTGGTGTCGCTAGAATGGCTCGAATGCTAGGCAAAAAGGTATATATAGTTATAAGCCAGCAGAACACTGCTGTTATTAAGCTTAATGAGTTATTTGCAGAGTATGAAGAGTATAGAGAGATTCTTATATCCCCAGCTCAGGCTACAGGCCTTCAGTTGGAAAACCCGGTACTATTTGTAGTGGATACTCACCGTCCCGAGCTAACTGCAGACCCAGAGCTTTTAGGAAAAGTAGAAAGAATAGTTGTTATTGATCATCATCGTCGTGCAGAAGAATTTATTGCAAGTCCGCTTTTAGTTTATCTCGAACCATCATCTTCTTCGACTAGTGAACTAATTACAGAGTTATTAATGTATTTTGATGAAACGGTTGATCTAACAAGAATTGATGCCACTGCCCTATATGCTGGAATTGTAGTTGATACAAAGAATTTTGCTGTACAAACAGGTGTTAGAACATTTGATGCTGCCGCCTATCTGCGCAGGTCAGGTGCTGATCCTTCACTTATTAAATTTTTATTCCGTGTGGATTATGCAGATACCAGGGCAATAGCAGAGGTGCTGTCGCGTGCTGAGATGCTGCCAAATGGACTGATATTAGCTGCATGCCAAGCCAATATAAAAAATGCTCAAGTAATTGCGGCGCAGGCCGCAGATTTGATGTTAAAAATAGAAAATGTTAAAGTTAGCATAGTACTGTTTTACATCGATGATGAAGGAATTGGCATCAGTTCCCGTTCGCATGGCGAAGTTAATGTTCAAGTTATTATGGAACAGCTCGGTGGTGGTGGTCATCAGACCATGGCCGGAGCCCAAGTAAAAAATGCTACTATGGCTGAGGTAAAAAAGAGAGTAATTGAACTCAGCAATAACTATATTGAGGAGAGTGGACAGAATGAAAGTAATACTACAGGAAGAAGTTAAAAAGCTTGGTAAAAAGGGCGATATTATAGAAGTTTCCGAAGGCTATGCTCGTAATTTCCTATTGCCAAAAAAATTAGCGGTAGAAGCTACTGCTACAAATGTTAATAGTATCAACCAAAAGAAAGCCTCAGAAGCACGTAAGCAGCAGCAGGCAATTGATGAAGCAAAGCTTCTAGCTGCCCAAATTTCAAAGCTTGAAGTTACTATTCCGGTTAAGACTGGTGAAGGCGGTAAGCTATTCGGTTCAGTAACAGCAAAGGACATCGCTGATGCATTAGTAGCTCAGCATAAAATAGACTTAGACAAAAGAAAAATTGAAATAAAAGATGCTATCAAAGGCCTTGGTACATATCCGGTTACAATAAAAGTACATCCTGAAATTACTAGCCGGATACAAGTGCATATTACTGCAGGTTAGAAAGAGGACTAAATATATATGAAAGATTTTTTTAACAAATTTCTCCGCAAGGAACCAGCAATGTCTAAAATTACAGCAGATGAACAGCTTAAACGCCAGGTGGCAGCAATATATGGTATGCTATCCGGAATATTAGGCTCAGAAAAGGTTGTTCTTAAAGCGGGAAAGCTTGATGCGCTTGAATTAATGCGCTCAGAAAGCGTACCTGAAAGGGTTTTGGCACTGCAAAAACTGGTATTCGAGGATCCAACTGTTGATAAATTACCAACTTACGAGGAAATACCAGCTATTCTCGAGGATATCGAGGAAGAGTTAGCGGATTTGATGGCGCGTCGGGCAGTCGAAGAAAAAATCGAGAAATTGATTGTTGAAAAGATGGAAGAACGCCACCAAGAATATGTTAGAGAAATCAAAATGCAGGTACTCAAAGAAGAACAAAATGTTGAAAGTCCGCAAACACTGAAAAAGTTTGCTATGCTTGAAAAGCTGGAGCAGAAAAAACTTACTAAATCCCTTATGGAATTACTGCGACCTTCTTCGCTGAACGAGATTGTTGGTCAGGAGCGGGCTGTTGAGTCACTCCGGGCGAAGCTGGCATCTCCATATCCTCAGCATCTGATAGTTTATGGTCCACCGGGTGTTGGTAAGACTACTGCGGCTCGTCTTGTACTCGAGGAGGCTAAAAAACTAAAGTTTACCCCTTTCGCACAAGATGCTCCATTTGTTGAAGTTGATGGTACTACACTGAGGTGGGATCCGCGCGACATGACAAATCCACTTCTGGGTTCGGTTCATGATCCTATATACCAAGGGGCGCGTCGTGATTTAGCTGAAACTGGGGTGCCAGAACCTAAGCCAGGTCTGGTAACCGATGCGCATGGCGGCATCCTGTTCATTGATGAAATTGGTGAAATGGACCCAATGCTCCAAAACAAATTGCTTAAGGTATTGGAAGACAAAAGGGTATCCTTTGACTCAACCTACTATGATTCTACCGATCCGAATGTACCGAAGTATATTAAAAAGCTATTTGAGGAAGGCGCACCAGCCGATTTCATTCTTATAGGAGCTACCACGCGTGATTCGAGCGATATTAATCCAGCTGTTAGATCACGTTGTGCAGAGATCTATTTTGAACCCCTGACACCTAAACACATCGAAGAGATTGTATATAATGCGGCAGTAAAGCTAGACGTACAAATGGATCCGGATGTGCCGCGTCTTATAAGTGAATACACCATTGAAGGCCGAAAGGCTCTAAATATACTAGCAGATGCTTATGGACTCGCTTTGTACCGTGAGGGAGAAGAGAGTGAGCAGGCTATTTCAATTACTAAAGAGGATGTTTATCGCGTAGTTCAAGTAAGCAGGTTATCACCTTTTGTTAATCAAAAGGCTTCTGTTAGTGCTGAGATAGGCAAAGTGTTCGGACTTGGCGTGGCCGGCTATTTGGGTTCTGTATTGGAAATCGAAGCTGTTTCTTTCCCTTCTTCCGAAAAGGGAAAAGGCAGTATGAGGTTTAATGATACTGCTGGCAGCATGGCTAAAGATTCGGTATTTAATGCAGGAGCTGTAGTTCGCAAAATTACAGGTGAAGATCTAGGTAATTATGACATTCACATAAACATTATCGGCGGTGGAAGAATTGACGGACCTTCAGCAGGTACAGCTATTTTAGCTGCCATAATATCGGCTATTACTGGTCGTCCAATTCGCCAAGATGTTGCGATTACTGGCGAAATATCAATTCAGGGCAAAGTAAAAGCCGTAGGCGGAGTTTTTGAAAAAGCCTACGGAGCTAAACAGGCTGGAATTACTACGCTCGTCATACCAAAAGAAAACGCACAGGATATTCCTAAAGGACATTTAGGGCTTGATATAAGACCTGTGGAGACAGCTGAAGAAGCACTCGCTGTGCTATTTCCAAAGACCGAAGCAGAAGCCAGTGCTTAATAGATAAATGTTCGTAGATGAGGGCGGCGAAAGCCGCCCTATTTTTAAAGATTAGAAACAGGTAACTAAATATACCTGTAATAAGCCCTATATAGGGATTGTAAGTGCTTTTTAATGCAGGAGGGAAGTTGTTTGATAGAAAGAATACCACCACAGAACCTTGAAGCCGAGCAAGCTGTGCTTGGCGGTATGCTCATTGAGCGTGAGGCTATATCGAAAGTTGCAGAATTTCTGCGACCAGAGGATTTTTATCGTGAAGCTCATCGCTTGATATTTGGGGCGATGCAAGAGCTATTCAATAAAAATGAACCGGTAGATTTGGTAACAGTAACAGAATATCTGCGCAAGGCCGATAAGCTTGAGAATGCCGGCGGTATTGCCTACATAACTTCATTAGCTAATAGTGTGCCGACAGCAGCCAATATAACCTATCATGGAAAAATCGTTGAAGAAAAATCACTGCTTCGCCAGTTAATCAATTCTGCTACCAATATCGCGGGACTTGGTTATGAGGCCAGTGAAGAAGTTGCCAATATTTTAGATAAAGCCGAGAAGATGATTCTCGAAGTCTCGGGACGAAAAATCGGCGGAGATTTTACACCGATAAAGAGCATAATATTTGATGCTTTTGGTAAAATTGAACAGCTTTATGCTTCAAAGGGCGGTATTACTGGTCTGGCTTCAGGCTTTAAGGATTTAGACCGCCTCACTTCAGGCTTGCAGGCGTCAGACTTGATACTTGTTGCTGCTCGTCCGAGTATGGGGAAAACAGCCTTTACCCTTAATATTGCGTCAAATGTTGCTATTAGGGAGAAACAGGCTGTTGCATTCTTTAGCCTGGAGATGTCTAAGGAGCAGCTGGTACAAAGGATGCTTTGTGCGGAGGCTTCAATTGATTCACAGCGACTGAGGATAGGTGAGCTTGAGGACCGAGACTGGTCTAAGCTCATTAGTGCTGCGGATAGGCTGTCGTCTGCTCCAATATTTATCGACGATACTCCTGGTATAACCGTAATGGAGATGCGTTCAAAAGCGCGGAGGCTTAAAATTGAACATGACCTTAAGTTGATTATCATTGACTACCTGCAGCTAATGCAGGGCAGCGGCTCAAAAGGCGGAGAAAACCGTCAGCAGGAAATCTCTGAAATATCCCGCTCACTTAAGGCTTTGGCCAGGGAGGTTAATGTGCCTGTTATTGCCTTGTCTCAGCTCAGCCGTAGTGTTGAGTCACGCCAGGTAAAAAAACCTATGCTGAGCGACTTGCGCGAATCTGGTTCTCTAGAGCAAGATGCGGATATTGTAGCTTTCTTATACCGCGAAGATTACTATAACCCTGACACTGAAAACAAAAATATAACCGAAGTAATAATAGCTAAACACCGTAACGGTCCAGTAGATACTGTTCAGCTATTCTTCCATAAGCAATTTACTAAGTTTGCTGATTTATCGCGAATGCAGGGGTAAGCTTTTGTGTCGTTTTACCCATAAAGTGAAAATGATATACCTTAAACTTAAAATAAATTAAAGTCACTATCGAATGATAGTGACTTTAATTTATTTGCTCATTTTAAAGATAAGTTCCATTTTGTTGAAGTGCTCTTATTATCTCCGATGGGCTCGCCTTTTGTAAGAATTGTGATTACAAATTATTGTAGGCTATAGTCAAAAGAGCTATAATCAAAATTGTCGATTTCTATTAAAGAGGTTCGTATTATGTATAAATTGAATTTGAATATTAGAAAGTTACTAGAATCATTAGCGAGTTCGCCATTGGATTATACAAGTATAGTAAATAAGGAAGGTATCTATCTATATGTCAGCCCTTCGATATCGAATTTTCTTGGTATAAACAGAGAGGATATAGAGGGTAAATCATTAAAAGATTTGGGATTTTCAGGAGATATAATATTAAATATTGAAAAAGAAATTCAACAAGTATTAGTAACAGGAAGGGTATATAAAGGCGAAACGGCTTTTCCTATTGGAAATACCGTTTCGTATTACGAAGTTGTTAGATGTCCTGTTTACAATGATTCCGGTAGTCAGGTGGAAGCAGTTCTTAATATTGGACGGGATATTACTGAAAAAAAGAGACTTGAAACTGAGTTAATTGCTAGTGAACAAAAATACAGAGACCTTTTTAATGCGCTTAATGATGGCGTCGCAATTCATGGATTTCAAGAAGGGGAAAATCCTTTTACTAATTTCTTTGAGGTAAATGAAACTTATTGTAAACAACGGGGTTACACTAGAGATGAGTTATTAAAATTAACTCCGTTAGACATTCATCCTTCTCAAGTAGCTGATAAAGATATAAAAGGTCTTGTAAGCAAAATAATTGCTAATAAGGAATTGATTTTTGAAAAAGAGCATTGCAGGAAAGATGGGACTATATTTCCTGTTGAGATTAATAATAGAATAATTAATTTTCAGGGGAAAACAGCCTGCTTGTCAATTATACGGGATATTAGTCAGCGTAAATTGATGGAATCTAAGGCTATGAATAGCGAAAAACGTTATAGAGGACTATTTAACAATATGAAGGATGGAGCTGTTGTTCATCGGTTCAATAGTAAAGACGTTTATCAACCCATCATTGAAGTTAATAATGTAATGTGTGATATGCTAGGGTATTCAAAAGAGGAACTTGCAAATCTAACCTCAGTTAATCGTAGCTCACATGTTTTCAAAATCGATGTTTTAAAGGTAAAAGACATATTAAAAGATAAAGGAAGTATGCTATTTGAGACTTACCTTGAAAACAAAGGCGGTAAAAAAATTCCAGTCGAAATAAATTGTCACGTTTTTGATTTAGATAATGAACCTGTATTTTTATCTATTGTAAGAGATATTTCTGAAAGGAAAATATCAGAAGAACGAATTAAGTTTTTTAGCGAGCATGATGCACTCACAGGACTTTATAATAGAGGCTATTTTGAAAACATACTAAAGAAGTACAAGGCTGAAAAAAGAAAACCTAAAGGCATTCTTATTTGCGATCTTGACGGGTTGAAAATTATAAATGATACTTTAGGCCACGAGGTTGGAGATAATCTTATTATTTCTGCAGCGAATGTACTTGTTAAATGTGTACCGAATGAAGAAGCAATTATCGCAAGGATTGGTGGCGATGAGTTTGCAATAATTATAAAAAATAATGCAAGCTGTAGTGCTAAAGATATTTGTGAAAGAGTTAGACAAAGCATTATCAATAGTAACCAGAATAAGGATATTGCACCCTTAAGAATGTCAATAGGCTATTCTGATAACGAAGATGGGTCCTTTGACATAGAAGGTATGCTCAAGCAAGCCGATGATCTAATGTATAAAGATAAGCTAAGTAAAAAGCAAGATGGTGTAAATACTATTGCTCGGGAGTTTATAGAATCAACTAATAACAAGCCTTTTGCAAAAGAGAATGTAGAGCATGTTCAAAAAATAATTACTCTATTTGCGCAGAACTTGGGTTTTTCAGAATCTCATATAACTGATTTAAGATTATTTGCTAAGTTTCATGATATTGGTAAAGTAGTAGTGCCGGAGCAAATTCTATTAAAAAAAGGAAGCCTTAGCGAAAAAGAATGGGGAGAAATTCGCCGTCATCCGGAAATAGGATATCGAATTTGCAAAATGCTCCCAGATATACTGCATGTACCAGAGTGGATTCTCAAACACCACGAGTGGTGGAATGGCGAAGGTTATCCTATTGGACTCAAAGGTGAAGAGATACCACTAGAGTGCAGGATTCTTGCAATAATAGATTCATACGATGCAATGCTAAGCGAAAGACCTTATCGGCGGGCACTCACTAAAGAAGATGCTATAAAGGAGCTTCAGAAAGGCGCAGGAAAACAGTTCGACCCCGACTTAACTAAACGATTTGTTGCGCTTATCAGCAATTATTAGTGTGAAGTTCCTATAAAAATAATTAAATAAACTCGGAAGTAGGGAGATAGCCTCATGGCGGCTATCTCCCTACTTTTTTAAAAATAAAGTTATATATCAAAATCATTACTTTTTATGTAAATTTATTGCTATTAGCCTAAAGGTATTTTTGAATATTGCGTAGAATAGCAATATTCGTAAAACTTTGTCGATTTTATTTGAGAGAGGGAATTGCGTGGCTAATATCAATTCAACTTCTATTTTATTAGAGTCAGGTACTAACGAATTCGAAATTGTCGAATTCACTGTTGGTAATGTAAACTATGGAATCAATGTAGCAAAAGTGAGGGAGATTATTAGACCCCTCCCTGTAACTAAAATACCGGGTATGCCAAAAGTAATCGAAGGTATAATTGAGTTAAGAGGAAGAGTAATAACAATTGTTAATCTAGGCGTTCGACTAGATAACCCAGACTATAACGACAAAGAGAAGCACATTATCGTTTGTGAGTTCAATAATACATACGTTGGTTTTCTAGTAAATTCAGTTCTCAGGATACATAGAATATCATGGGAAAAAATGGAGCCGGTTCCTAATACAATTGATACTAACGTTGCAACAGGCATTATTAAAATGGAAAATAAACTGGTCGTGTTACTTGATTTTGAGCAAATTCTGATGGAAGTAAGTCCAGAAATAGCACAAAAATTAAGTCAAAAACCTGTATCAAGTGTTGACGTTATTGAAAATAGGGCTAACAAAAAAATACTTATTGCAGAGGACTCAAGGATGTTAAGGGACTTGCTGATCCAAACACTCCATGATTCTGGATATAAAAACTTATTAGTTTATGAAAACGGTCGCGATGCTTGGAACACTTTAGATAAGTTATCACATAATGACAGAGAAATTTCTCAGGATGTAAACATAGTAATTACCGATATAGAAATGCCGCAAATGGATGGCCATCACTTATTAAAAAGAATTAAGGAAAATCCTAAACTTAATGTATTGCCAGTTGTTATTTTTTCATCACTAATAAATCCTGAGATGCGTCGTAAGGGAGAATCATTAGGCGCAATATCGCAAATTACTAAGCCTGAAATATCAGAACTTATTAGCGAAATAGATAAATATTCACTATAAAAAATTAATATATGAGGGGATTATGATGAGTAGCATACGTAATAAAATTGTCCTATGTTCATTCTTAATTTGTTTAATTTCAATAGTCTGCATAGCTGGCTACGATATATATAAGTCAGTAAAGACTTTTAAAGAAGACGTTATTAGTTATAGGAAAACACTATTAGACCAATTTGATCGCAGTATAAAACTAGAGGTAGAAACAGCACTCAGTTTAGTTTCAGACGTATATCGGCAACAGCAGAAGGGGCTTATCACTGAACCTGAAGCTAAAAAGAAAGCAGCTGACTTAGTTAGAAGTTTAAGGTTTGACAACGGGAATTATTTTTGGATTGATAACTATCAAGGTGTAAACGTTGTATTACTGGGTAGACCCCAAGAAGGTGTATCAAGGCTCGAAGCCAAAGATTCTCAAGGACATGAATTTATTAAAGATCTAATAAAAAATGGTAGGCAGCAAGGTGGGGGATATACAGACTATTACTTTCCAAAACCAAATCAGAATGAAGCATTACCCAAAAGAGCGTATACCCAATCTTTTGAACCCTATGAGTGGGTTATCGGGACAGGTAACTGGATTGATGACATTGATGCTGTTGTTAACAAGAAAGAGCAAGAGTATTATGAATCCTTAAAATCTGAAATTTATGCTAAAATAGGTATTTCATTAATAATCTTAATTGTAGCCGGTATAGTATCATTTAGATTTGGAAACTCGCTATCGCGTCCTATTGAAAACGCTACCAACCAGGTAAACAAACTAGCATCAGGTGATTTTAATACTAAGTTCAAAGAAGAAGATTTAGCTAGGTCCGATGAAATAGGGCAAATATCAAAATCTCTAAAACAGATGAGTACGCAACTACGTGACCTTATTAAGCAAATAAGATCAAGCGCTGAGCATCTTGCAGCTGCCAGTGAAGAACTTAGTGCTGGGGCTGAGCAATCATCACTAGCAATTCAACAAGTTGCAACAACCATCACAGATATGGCCGAGAGCTCAGCTAAACAGGTGTCTACCGTTAGTGAGACTACTATCACAGTAGAAGAAATAACAGCATCAATAGACCATATTGCGCAAAATGCCAATTATCTATCTGAGATGTCAGAAGAAACAGCACAGACTACTCATAACGGCCAATCAATTATTCAAAAGGCAATTAATCAAATTAGTACTGTCGGCAAAGGGACGGATCAGACGGCTGAGGCGGTTAACGGCTTAAAAGAAAGCTCTGCCCAAATAGAAGCGATTATTGAATTAATTTCAGGTATAGCCGGACAGACTAATCTTCTTGCACTTAATGCTGCTATTGAAGCAGCACGTGCTGGCGAACAAGGCAGGGGATTTGCAGTCGTTGCTGAAGAAGTGAGGAAACTAGCCGAACAGACAGAAAACGCCACTCACAAAATTTCTAGCATTATTAAGTTAAATAATGAACAAATTTTAGATACAGTATCTAGAATGAATGCTGCTAAAAGTGATGTCACTGATGGAATAAAGCTCGTAAATGAAGCCGGGGAAGGGTTCCGGGACATTTTTAGCAAGGTCGGAAAGTTATCTGAGAGAGTTCGTGAAATGTCAGGTTCACTTCAAGAAATGGCGGCAGGAAGCCAACACATAGTTCAGTCTATTGCAGAAATTGAACAAGAAAGTAAGCATGGGCAAGCTAATGCAGAAACAGTCGCAGCTGCAACTGAAGAACAATCCGCAACGGCTGACGAGATTGCTTCATCTAGCCGTTCGTTAGCAAAGTTAGCGACTGATCTTCAAGAGGTAACTTTAAAATTTAAGGTATAATATAAAAAAGGCACACATAGTGCCTTTTTTATATTATCTATACAATTAAATAGATTAGTTAATCCCTTAGTATCCGTAACCTGATACTGCTATCGGTTGTAGGCCATAGTATAACAATTTTTTGGTATACATCTAGTAAGCATACCAATTTAAGTGCTTTGTGATATCATATTAGGAATAGTTACCAATACCGTTTATTCGATTAAAATATAGTTACCTTAGTAAATTTTCGTGGTAAAATACAAAACGAGTGTCATAATTTGTCGAATGACTTAAGCAATTATAAAATCACGAAAATATTACCAGGGGAGTATAACTTGGAAAAACTAGATTTATCTACTTTAAAAAGAATGACTTTGGGCGAAAGAATAAAATATCTTAGAAAAATTCGTGGTTTCCACAAAAGGCAGGATTTCGTGGATGCTGTTAACGAAAGTTCCTACCAGTACTTATGGGAAATTGAACTAGGGAACAAATCTAATATTCCTAAAAGTTTAATACTTAGAATAGCAGAAGTTCTTAATGTGCCAACAAAGATACTGGAGGATGGGGTAAGGGATTAACCGATAATGACTCTAAAATTCTTCAAACTATATATTAGCGAACTTAAAAAAGGATCGTAATAATTACATACATCCATTATAATTGTGTTCCATACCATATTCTATGGCGTTTTAAGATACGCCTTTGTTTAAATTAGACGATCATGTTGAACTAGGACTGCTGCCATTTGTTTTGCAAGCGATAGAGCTTGCAATTTTTTTTGTAAAAGTTATTGGCAGGCCTTCTAAGAATACTTGAAATTCATGGGAAAGAGGGAATCTGCAAAAAATATCGAATTAATAGTTTTTACTTTATTCAAGGTGGGAGCTTATTTGAAATTATCAACAAAAATTAAATGGGTTGTTGTATTATTACTATTTTTTACGGCGATTGCGCAAATAATTGGAACGCAATATGTAATAAGAACTGCTGGGGAAAAACTTATAGCCGAAATGAATGAAGATGCTGCTAATAACCAAATTAGACAGCTTAGAACGCTAATTGATAGAACTGAGAGCGTATTAAACCTAATAGCTAAAGATAAGCAGTTACAACGTGACAAAGAACATCTCGACACTGCAACCTCAATGCTTCCGGATGTAAATGCCCTTATTATAACTAATGATAAAGGTGACATAGTTAAAGCTGGTATATATGACGAATCTCTGATTGGCCAAAATGTATCCTATCGTGAATATTTCCAAGGAGCTATGCAAGGGAATACTGTTATTACTGGCGTATTCCAAGGAATTGATGGCAGACAGGTGATCGCTATTGCTGTTCCTATCAAGGAAGATGATGGGTCTGTATCTGGAGTAGTTGTAGGACTTATTTGGGTAAGGGAAAGTAATTTAGCCGAACTATTTGACCATCGAGAATTTGGGCGTAACGGTTTAATAACTATTTTGGACAGAGAGGGAAACATTGTCTACCATTCTAATAAAAATAGAATCGGTAACAAGCATGTTGCATTTAATAGTGTCCAAACAAGATTAGAGTATGGGAATCGGTCTTTTACATTTAAGGATAAAGATGGTATAGAATATTATGCATCTATTGCCCAGGGACCCAAAACTCAATGGATTGCAGTAGTTCAAACTCCGGTTTCCGAATTAGAAATAATGCAGAAACCTATCACTTACGGTGTATTAATTACGCTAGGTGCGATGGTACTAATCTTTCTGATTATATCATCCTTCTCTATTAATATGATTACTAAGCCGCTGGTAAAGGTTACTGAAGCCTTTAATTCGCTTCGTTCCGGTAAGTATCAGAAAATAAAGCCTGCTGAAACTGGAAATGAAGATGAAATTATTGAACTAGTGCTGGCATATAACCAGACGGTTGATGAACTTGAGCAGCTGCATGCAAAACTGTCTGATGAAGCTGAAATTGACGGACTGACTGGTATTTATAATCGAAGGAGTTTTAATAATGCGATTGAGAGTCTGAAAAACACAGCGCAAAGGAATTTAGTTAATACTACAGTACTTTTTATCGATCTTGATTATTTTAAGCGCTATAATGATACTCATGGTCATCTGCAGGGTGATGATTTGCTCAAAAAGTTTGCTAAAATAATGAGTGAGACGGCTGGAGAGCGGTCGGCATTTCGTTATGGCGGTGACGAATTCGCTGTTATTCTGCGAGGGCAAAATTCTGAACAAGGAAAATTGATTGGAGAGAATATGCGCACTCGCTTTGAGCAGTTAGAATCTGGATGTACTTTAAGTGTCGGCGTAGCATCAATTCCAGAACATACGGAAAGTATTGAGAAAATGCTAGACTATGCCGATAAAGCTTTATATACAAGCAAGTTGACGCGCAATAAGGTTACTGTGTGCATGAAGGAATAGTATAGTGCTTCGGAGCATTTTAACGGTTGAGCTTAATACGAATTGTTAACAGTTAACTAATATAGTGTTGGCTGTGTACTATCCAAAGATCATATTGAACTAAAATGAAACAATGCGAGCATAATTACGTTAGGATAAGAGTAATAGCGCATACTGACGATTGTATGTATCTATTCAATATAGTCAGCCTAAAATCGTATTGAGCTCGCGAGGTATATATGGTATTATAGGTGATGTCGAAACAATGCCTGAGATGAACGTCAGCTTAATTTATGTCTAACCTACTTTTATATTAAGGGAATTTAATGTTATGCAGCTGTCGAGCCGCCTATGAGTGGATGACAAAAACATAGCTAGGATGCCCACCTGCGAGTTGCGGGTTTAGACATAGATGGTAACGTCATTACGGGCTTTAATATTTATCAAAATAACCGTGGCTAAGCCACGGTTATTTTTTATGTCCAAAAACATAAAGAATAACTTATTAAAAGTGGGATAAGATAAGACAGAAATACGGAATTTTAGCTTCTAAAACAAGCTTGAATAAAATTCCACATATTTAGTGTACATATGACCAAACTAATAGTAATAAATCAAAGGAGTTGAGTTAATTACATGCGCCAACTTATGGATGCAGAAGTATTGTCACTTGCCAAGCTATTGGAGATGGAGATCAACGGGCTTGCAGTTGCTAAAACAAGCAGGTTAGCTGTTTCGGACGAACAATTACAAAGAATGTATGAGACGGGAATAACTGCTGCTGAGGCGAGGATAGCCGGGCTTCAGCAGTTCATAAACGAGAACCAATTAGCTGGCTACCAGGAAACTAACATTCAATAAGGAGGAGTTGTTTAATATGTCATCATTAATCGGTTCAGTTTTCTCAGCTACCGCTGATACTTCGGCAGATCAAACTTTAGCATATACTGCAACATCTAGTGTAGCAGCAAACGCACAAGCTTATTTTGCGGCTGCTTTAACTGCAACGACTCCAGAAGTAAGAAGATTATTCACTGACTATTGCATGCAGGGGCTAATGAGCCATGAAGCACTTATGGGCTTAATGATAAAAAAGGAATGGACAAAACCGTATGATCGTCCCAATAGTCAGTTAGAAGGTATCTTCCAACAGTCCCAACAAATGATGCAGCAAGCCCAACAATAACACATATATTGGCCGTCCAGAAGGGCGGCCTTAGTTATAGAAAATAGGAATATAAAATAAAGCTTAATTTCTTAGAAATAATAAAATATGAACTAAACTATTAGGTGGTGTATATAATGTTTAAACACGAAAAGCAGTTGCTCAGCCCTGTAAGAGTGGAAAGGCCAAACCCGACATATGCCGCAATGCTAACCGAGCAGCTCGGCGGTCCGCAAGGCGAAATGAAGGCGGCTATCCAGTATATGGCGCAAAGTTTTCGGATAAAAGACCCTGCGATTAAAGATTTGTTTATGGATATAGCATCAGAAGAATTGAGCCATATGGAAATGGTCGCGACAACCATTAATCTCCTTAATGGTCATGATCCTGATACACAAGCCGTACAAGCAGGCCATATAGAAAGTCATGTACTAACAGGTTTAAATCCAGCATTAACAAATGCTTCTGGTTATTTGTGGACAGCTGCTTATGTTAATGTTACCGGTGATTTAGCTGCCGATTTGCTTTCCAACATAGCTGCAGAACAGAGGGCAAAAGTAGTTTATGAATTACTTCACAGACAAATCAATGATAAGTTTGTCAGGGAGACTATTGACTTCCTATTAAATCGCGAAGAAGCCCATAATACACTTTTCCGTCAGGCTTTTAACCAGATTCAAGGAACTGGATCGACTCAAGACTGGGGAATAGATGAGAACGCTAGACTTTACTTTGACTTATCTACTCCAGGGAAATACTTTGACATAAAAAATCCTCAGCCTCCAGCTTTCCAGAATCCTGATACTGGTGTAATGAAGCATTAGCATAAAAAGATAAATGACCTGGTTTAGCGCTTAGGTGCTAAACCAGGTCATTTAATATAACTATTTACAAAAAGGACGTTAAACATTTATGCTAGGGAAGTTGTGTCGGTAGATATGGGGGAGTTTAAATGGTTTTTAGGAAACTTTTGTGTAAGCTAAATCTCAGTAAAGAGATAGAGGTCCATTTTTATCAAACTACGCTTAAGATGTACTCGAAAAGATCGGAAATAGACTTTGCAGAAGCTCGAAGTATCAAAGAAGCCGAAATTGGCTTATTCTCATTCAAGGCTGAGATTAGTAGTAACATAAGTGAACCTTTAGTTTTGAAAAACCTGAGTGTTATAATGAATTTTGCTAATCTAGAAGTTCAAAAAAAACTGTTTAGTGTTAGTGATGCCTTTAGGCAGTTAGAGTCAATTAGCGAAATAGCTATTCCGTCAGACACACTAATAACTGAGTCGTTCAACTTCTATTTAACTAGAGATGAAATATCTAGAGTAATAAGCGATAAAAATAAATACCAGCTAATTTTTTTAGCCGAAAAATCGGATGGCAAATTTATCAGATCGCAAATACCATGGGTAATCAATGCTATAGAGCTTTAAGAATTATCATATTGCCAATTGAACAGTCTAGGAAGAATCTCAGGCGATTTTTTACCAGTTGTAAAGGGCATAATAAAGAGCAAAAGTGCTTGAGGTGCTATATATGAATAAAATCAGGGAAATAGAACTTCAAATTCAAGAGCTGCGTGCTAAATTATATAAAGCGGCAGAGCGCAAATCATTTACCGATCCAACGGTTGTCGCAGCCAGTCAAGAGTTAGATGAAATGTTATTAAAATATGAGCTGTTTTTCAAGAGCAAAATACGTGAGGGCAAATAATTAGACTGAAATCTAAAAATAATATATTAAGTTGAATAAAGGGCTAAGCAGAAGCACGCAAACGTACTCTGCTTAGCCCTTTTATTACTATTCTTTCAGCTGATACGGAACAGTAGTAACAATTACGTTTTCGCGCAGAATCAAAGCTGTTCTTAGTATCCAGCCTGTTTGGTTATGAAGAAGACGATGCCACCATCTTTTAGTTTCGAATTCAGGAATAACTACTGTAATGTAGTCATCTGGGCCTTTTGCATCATGAAGGTGCTCGATATAGTCGATAAGCGGATTCATTAATAGACGATAGGGTGAGTGCAGCACAACTAGTTCAAGGCCCAAGTCCCACTGATTCCACTTAGCTTTTATCTTTTCCTCAGAGTCTTCTTCGCTGGCAACATGGACAGCTAAGACGTTATCGCCAATTGCCTTGGCATACTTTAATGTTTCAAAAACAACTCTCGTGGGGGTCGAGACGGGGACTACAACAATATGTTTACTTTCAGTTCCAGCTTTAGGTTTGGCTTGGGCGACGAATTCTGGTGGCATACTTAGCTGTTTGGCAATGGAGTCATAATGTCCGCGGATTTTTTTGAAGACAAATATTATCGATGGAACGAAAACCAGTATCAGCCAAGCACCGTGGGCAAACTTAGTCACTGTTATTATTATAACAACAAGACCAGTCGTAAAAGCCCCAAGGCCGTTCAGCCAGGCCCTAAGTTGCCAGCCTTGTCCGCGTTCGCGGCGCCAATGGACAATCATGCTTGTTTGAGCAATAGTAAAAGAAACAAAAACACCGATTGCATAAAGTGAAATAAGATGATCTATATTGCCGCCAAAAACAACAATAAGGGTTGCAGCCGCAATTGTCAGCAGAAGAATCCCGTTTGAGTAGGTTAATCGTTCTCCGCGTGTTGCAAGATAGCGAGGCATATAGCCATCCTTTGCTACAATTGAGAGCAGGATTGGTAGACCATTGTATGCGGTGTTAGCTGCTAAATATAAAACAAGCATTGTACTTAGCTGGATGTAGTAATAAAACCAGCCACGACCGAAAACTTGCTCGGCTATCTGTGATAATGCGGTTACATCAGGAATGGGTATTATATGATAGTGGAGCATTAAGAATGAGATCCCAGTAAACATAGTACCTAAAATTCCAGCCATCCAATAGGTGGTTATTGTTGCATTATGGGACTCGGGTTTCCTAAACATTGGAACACTGTCAGCAATCGCTTCAACCCCAGTCATAGAACTGCAGCCATTAGCAAAAGCGCGCAGTATTACAAAGAAAGCGGCCCAATTTAGCGGCTGGGTTGAAAAAGCATCTGGGTGAACTAAATATGTAGATTCAGTAAATGCTTTATAAGCGCCGACCGCTACCAAGCACAATATCCCAAATAAAAAGGCATAGGTAGGAAAGACAAAAGCATTTGATGATTCGCGAACACCTCTTAAATTAATTAGCATTAAAATCGCGAATAAAACAAAAAGGTCGATAGCCACGTCATGACCTGCTATGAATGGAAATGCAGATGTAATAGCCGCTGTACCGGCGGTTACGCTAACGGCAGCTGTAAGCACATAGTCGGCAAATACCGAACCTGCAGCAATTAGAGCAGGCATTTCGCCCAAATTCTTTTTAGCAACGGCGTAGGCACCACCTCCACCAGGATTAGCCTTGGCAACTTGGACGTAAGATAAAGCGACAATTGCTAGGAGGACAAGAATTGAAAGTGAAATCGGAGCCATATAACTGTAGGCTATCAGACCAGGAACGGCAACTAAAGTTAAGATAATTTGCTCTGGACCATAGGCTACTGACGATAGAGCATCAGATGAGAAAATCGACAGAGCTTTCCATTTAGGCAGTTTTTCGTGCGCAAGCTCATTGTTATGAAGTGGCTTTCCAATGAGTAAGCGCCTAATCGTGCGCATCATATGTTGTTCGATACTTCCTCTCTCAAGAAAAAATGATTACAGAAATCAATTATATCCAAATTTATTAAAAAGAACAGTGTTATTTTTTTATTAAGGGGTATTATGCAAAAAATATTAACAAAGTGTTTACAAAGGTATAAATGTTGAGTAGAATGAAGTTGCTTATATGAATATATATTCACATAAGCAAGGAGGGGGTTTGTTATGAAAAACTTACAATATAACTGTGGTGAGAGACGCTGTGTCGACGAAACATGCTTAGCTTCAATAAAGGAAAATATGCTTGATGAGGAAGTATTCCTTGATATTGCGGAGACCTTTCAGGTCTTAAGTGAACCTACGCGGGTGAAGATTGTTCATGTATTAGCCGAGGGCGGTGAATTATGCGTACACCATATCGCGACAATTCTAGGTATGACATCATCAGCGGTATCACATCAGCTTAGGCAATTGAGAAATATGCGCCTTGTTAAGACGCGTAAAGAAGCACAGCATGTTTATTACTCGCTAAATGATGGGCATATTATGCAGCTATTTAATCAATGTCTAGAACATGTTCAGGAATGAGGTGAAGGGAAAATGTCGCTAAAAGTGGTTGAAAGCAAATTAACTGAGTCTAAGAGTCATGGCCATCACCATGATCACGGACATGGATATGAATATATAGTTGTTGGACTGTCGACCTGTCTAGTTAGTTTGTATTGGTTCGAAATAATGCCTGCAATATTTGGCATAGATACTGCTCTAATTGCGGCTCTGTTATGCGGTTTTCCGATTGTAAGAGAAGCGATAATGGCAATAGTCAAACAAGGTGATACAAAAGTTGGTCTGTTAGTCAGTATTGCGATAATTGCATCCATTGCTATTGGTGAATATTTTGCAGCCGCAGAAGTGGCAATAATTATGACAATTGGGGAAATGTTAGAGCATAAAACGCTTGAGAAGTCTAATGATGCATTACAAAAGCTGGCTGAACTAGCTCCGTTAAAGGCAAGAATAATTTCTAGTGGTGAAGAAAAGGAGATACCCGCAGAAGCTGTACGTCAGGGCGACTATCTGTTGGTGAAGCCTGGTGAAAAAATACCTGTGGATGGAAATATAACCAGAGGGTTTGCTGTAGTAGATCAGTCTGCTATAACTGGTGAGTCAATACCTGTAGAGAAGACTGTTGGTGAACTAGTCTTTGGCGGCACGATTATTGAAAGAGGCTCCATTGAAATAACTGCTGTCAGGGTAGGTAAAGATACTGCACTTGGGCATATTATTCAAATGGTTGAACAAGCTCAGCAAAGCAAAGCGCCGATTGCTCGTATTATCGATAAATGGGCAGATTGGTTTGTACCACTCAGTTTAGGAATTGCCGTTCTTGTATATGCTGTTACAGGGGATATTGTACGGGCGGTTACGATATTAATCGTTTTCTGTCCTTGTGCTATGCTTCTAAGCACGCCAACAGCCGTTGCGGCAGCAATTGGTATGGCAGCACGGCGAGGCGTATTAGTCAAAGGCGGAGAAGTCTTAGAGCAAATTGGAGATATTGATACTATTCTTTTTGATAAAACCGGGACGGTAACGGTAGGACAGCCTAAGTTGGCTGATATTGCTTGCTATGGTGATTGGAAAAGGCCTGATGTTTTATCGATCGCCGCTGGTATCGAAAAAAGATCTGAGCATCATTTAGCTAAAGCAATAATCGATGCAGCTGTTAGTGAGAAAGTCGTTTCAAGTGAGCCTGAAGAGTGGCAGCAGCTAGTTGGGCTAGGGGTCACTGCCAAAGTTGGCTACATAAACTATTTATTAGGCAACAAATCTCTCTTAGATAATAATGGTATTATGCTTCTAGACGAGCAAATTCAATATAGCCTAGAAAGACAGCTACAAGGTGAAACAGTAGTATATCTCGCCACAGAAAGTGATCTCGCTGCGATAATCACAATTGTAGATCCTCTCCGAAGTGGAGCTGCCGAAGCAATTGAATCCTTAAAACAAGCTGGCATAAAAACAGTCGCATTAATAACAGGAGATGCTGCTATAGTTGGTAAAGCGGTGGGAGAAAAACTCAATATTTCAGAGGTTCACGGCGATTTATTGCCGGGTGACAAAGTTCAGTTCGTCAAGAGCTATCAAGAACAGGGCAATAAGGTGCTTATGGTTGGAGATGGAGTAAATGATGCTCCGGCGTTAGCAGCAGCCAATGTTGGTGTAGCAATGGGTAGTGGTGGTACTAATGTTGCTCTTGAAGCCGCTAGTATCGCATTGCTTTCAGGAGACCTTAAAAAGCTTAAAGTTATTATTCAGCTTAGCAGACGAACAATAAAAACTATCCATCAAAATATCATTGCCGCAAATTTCATAAATTTTGCAGCGATCGTGCTTGCTGCATATGGCTTGCTGGGACCGGTAGCTGCCGCAATCGTTCACAATTTAGGAGCAATTTTGGTAGTTTTAAACTCATCACGCTTGCTTAGAAATAGCGAATAATCTAAAAACGATAGAGAACTCGTCTAAAAAGTCCGAACATTACCATGCAATAGTCCCATTAACATTCGAAATAATGGATTGACACTAAGCCTGGTAAATGCTATGATATTCAAGGGAAAAAAGGTTATATTTCCTTATAAGCTCAAATGTTGGCGTAAAAATTACAGCCTATTTGAGTTATTTTTCTGACTTAGGGAAAGCTAATCTAAGCAATTAGATATCTGAATAAACCCATTTAATTGGCAGCATAGCCGCTAATTTGCAAATATAGATTTTAGCATTAAATCAAGGTTTTTAAATTAGCAACCCAAGTAATTCAGCGCTTGATTGTTGTGCCTGATTTAGCTAACGCTGGAGTTAGTTTTGGCGGACAGTACAATTATTGCTGATTACTTCCTGCGCAAATTTACTATATTTTCGACAAGCTACTGGTTTACCCATATGACATGAAGGCAAATGTCGAGAGAATGGGGATTAGTTTTCAGTCAGAGGGCCTTTTGCATTAGGTGTATGTACGAAAGTGCATGTCGCTGGTTACGGGCGTAGCTAAATGGATGCGCCGAACTCCAGACAAATGTTAATAAAGCCAGGATACTAAAAGAGTCTCTAGTATTTTAATTTTTTGGTATAAGGCAAAAGTTTTATACCGACCGCTAGGAGAGTGGAATATTATGTCAGCAGTAGTAGTTATCGGTACCCAATGGGGCGATGAAGGAAAAGGTAAAATAGTTGATTATTTAGCCGAAAAGGCAGATGTCGTAGTTCGTTATCAAGGAGGCAACAATGCCGGACATACCGTTATTGTTGGTGGCAACGAGTTTAAGTTGCATTTATTGCCTTCAGGCATACTCTATAATGATAAGACCTGCGTTATAGGCAATGGTGTAGTTATTGATCCTGCAGTACTCATTAAAGAAATCGAGAATATGCAGGAAAAAGGTATAGATACTTCCAATCTGCGAATTTCAAACCGTGCACATGTCATCATGCCTTATCACCGTCTGCTTGATGCAGTCGAAGAAGAGTATCGTGGTGATTTTAAAATTGGTACTACTAAACGCGGTATTGGACCATGTTATATGGATAAAAATGCGCGCAGTGGTATTCGCATTGTTGATTTGTTGGATGAAGAAGAGTTTAGTGCAAAATTAGAGCGCAATTTAGAAGCTAAGAACCATCTATTAAAAGCAGTATATAACGAAGAGGGCTTTGATTTCGAAGCAGTAAAAGCTGAATATCTTGGCTACGCCGAGAAACTTCGTCCATATGTGAGAGATACCTCCGCCGTTCTTTATCAAGCTATCGGTGAAGGCCAAAAAGTTCTGTTTGAAGGTGCTCAAGCTACGTTATTGGATTTAGATCATGGAACATATCCGTATGTTACCTCTTCGCATCCGATTGCTGGTGGTGCCTGCATCGGTGCTGGTATTGGCCCAAGCAAAATCAGCAAGGTTATTGGTGTTGTTAAAGCCTATACTACACGTGTTGGCGAAGGACCTTTCCCAACTGAATTGCTGGACGAAACTGGCGAAATGATTCGCAAAGAAGGCCATGAATTTGGTACTACTACCGGTCGTCCGCGTCGTTGCGGCTGGCTGGATGCCTGCGTTGTTCGCTATGCTGGTTATGTAAGCGGAATTGACTACATGGCGATAACTCGTCTGGATATTCTTGATAAACTCAAAACCTTAAAAATTTGTGTGGGTTATAAATACAAAGGCGAGATTATAAACGAGTTTCCAGCAAGTCTTAAAGTCTTGGCTGAAGTTGAACCTGTTTATGAAGAGTTAACAGGTTGGGAAACTGATATCAGTGGTGTTCGCTCATATGACGAACTGCCAGTTAATGCTCGCAAATATGTTGAGCGTTTGAGCGAGGTTACTGGTATTCAAATCGGAATTGTTTCTGTAGGTCCGCGTCGTGATCAAACGATTATTATACATGAAGTGTTTTAAGAGTTAAATGGTATATGAACCGTCTGTTTTATAGCAGGCGGTTTGCTATTATTTAAAAGTAAATAATTTGAGCTAAAAGATGGAAGGTTAGAGAAATGAGCGATAAACAAAAGGCTCTCATATGCTTAGTATTAGCCGCTGTTTTATGGAGTTCGGGCGGTGTGCTTATCAAGTGGGTAGAATGGTCTCCAATGGCTATCGCAGGTATACGCAGCATAATTGCTGCTTTAGTAATTGGAATTGCGTTTAGGCATGAGAAATTAACCTTTTCTAAAGTTCAATGGGCAGGAGCGGCAGCTTACTGTAGTACGGTATTTTTTTTTGTTACAGCAACAAAGATGACAACAGCGGCAAATGCAATTTTATTACAATATACAGCACCTATCTATGTAGCGCTGCTGGGAGGTTGGCTGCTCAGCGAAAGAGCCGATAGGCGTGATTGGTTAACCATTGGGGTAGTTGTTGCTGGTATGATATTCTTCTTTATTGACAAACTATCGGGCGGCGCAATGACAGGAAACTTACTCGCTATTGCATCAGGAGTTAGTTTTGCTCTGTGCATAGTTTGTCTGCGCATGCAAAAGAATGGATCACCCCACGGTTCAATTCTTTTGGGTAACCTATTGACCTTTATAATCAGCATTCCATTTTTATCTGGTATCTCTTTATCCACTTCTAATATAGTCGGAATTATTGTCCTAGGGGTTTTTCAGTTAGGCTTGGCTTACGTGCTTTATTCTTATGCCATTCGTCACATTAATGCACTTCAGGCAACCTTGATAACGACAATTGAACCAATATTAAATCCAATATGGGTATTTCTTGTGCTCGGGGAAGTGCCTGGGCAATTTGCAATAATTGGTGGTTTAATTGTTGTGAGCGCGATTACTCTGAGGTACTATCTTGATACTCCTCAAAGTGCTAAAGAAGAAGCAGTAATATAATTCGCGTTTCATAGAATAAACTTTACTCAACATAACTAGATCTTAGGTGTGTTGAGTTTTTTTGTTTATATAACACTAGCAGACGATCTAATAATATAAAAAGTTCATTAATAGTTGTTACTAAGCAGGAAAAAATAAAGCCTCCTTAGAAACTGTAGAAAACTACAAATCGAAGGAGGCACAAAAATATGCATGACTATTTTAGAGCTATGATAAAAAACGTTTTTAACTATATTGATGAAGGTGTCTACTTCGTCGATTCGAATAAGAATATAATTTATTGGAATCGCGGATGTGAGAAGCTTTCTGGCTATCGATTAGAGGAAGCCATAAATCAGAAATGCTGTCAGATAATTTCTCATATTAATCTGTCTGGTGAAAAAATCTGTGGAGAGCAATGCCCAGTTACACTTGCCCTACAAGAAAGTCAGCAGCCTGAAACTGAGGTATTTATTCTTCATCGGGAAGGACATAGAGTTTCCGTAACAGTTAGAACTTTTCCAGTTTATGATGCTGATAATAATATAATAGGTGTTATCGAATTAATATCAGATAGCTCGCAGCGAAAACTCGGCGGTGATAAGGTTAAAGCGTTAACGAAAGCTGCTTATATTGACTCTCTTACTGAGTTGGTTAGTAAACAATACTTACAAAGCAGGCTGCAAAAAATGTTAAATGAAGCTAGCGCAGCAAATGAACCGTTCGGTATTTTATATATTAATATTCTCGGATTCCGAAAAGTCAATGAGTTATATGGAGTTGCTAATGCCGATAAAATACTCAAAATGGTTGCTAAAACTTTGGAAGCCGTCATCAAAAATCCAAATATAGTGGGTAGGTGGCATGGTGCGAGTTTTATTGCTGTCGTAGAAAGCTCAAATAAGAGCAGACTGTTGATGCTAGCCGAAAAAGTTAAGCTTTTAGTTTCAGAGTCAGGCGTAAGCATTGATAGTGAAACCCTTCATGTTGCTGTAGCGGTTGGTACTGCGTCGATGCAAAGCTATGATACGATTGATTATATTATCGAACGAGCCACAAAGGCGGCATTATCAGTAAGTAAAGAACCGGATAATAATTGTGCTTTGAGTAGTCCAGTAAATACTACTCTTACTAGTAAAGTTTCTGAACGTCGTCATTCACTCCGTAGGAGATAATATAGTTTTAAACTAGCTACTATTATTACAATACTAAAAAAGAGCCTAGGATTCGATTAATTCGTTTCTAGGCTCTTTTTTACTGCCAATAAAGCGGTAAAGTATTTATGACGACTTGATTATTATAAAGCAAGACGTGTATCGGGATAAATTGGTCAAACAGTGAATAAACATTTATAAATATAAAGCAGTATATCAGAATAGCTGGAGTGATAAAAGCATGGATTTGACTAAACATGAGATAGCTTTATCTAAGCAGCGCTGCCGCGAGCGTGGCCTTGACCCAATATGTGGGAACAGCGGAGCGGTAGTAACAGGAAGAGCCCTTGAAGAGTTGTTGTCAGAGCAAAAAGGTTTGATTGAAGCTGCAGCCCCGTTTATGAATAAGTTATACGACTTAGTAAAGAGTTCAGGATTTGTCGTTGTTTTGGCCAGCCGGCAGGGATTTGTAGTTGAAGTGGTAGGAGAGCATGATGCAGTCAGTCCTAATATGGGTGTTCATTATGTAAAAGGGGTTCAATTGACAGAAGAAATAGTAGGAACTACAGCAATTGGTCTTGTTCTTAGAGGCTGTCCTGCCATACAGGTGGCCGGGAGTGAACACTACTGCCGAATCTTTCACAAATGGTCGTGTTCAGCAGCCTCAATAAAGGGGACTGATGGGGAGCTTATCGGGGTGCTTAGTCTCACAGGTCCTCAGGAATTTGTTAATTGTCATACCCTTGGAATGGTTGTTGCGGCTGCCGCAGCTGTAGAAAATTTGCTTAAAAATCATAAAGCTCAAAAAGAGCTAGAAAAATCTTCTCATATCACCTCGACAATCGTTAATGCAATCTCAGATGGACTTCTCATGATTAACAAGTCAGGGGTTGTTACCTACATAAATCCAATTGGATCAAAGATATTAAAAGTTGATGCTAAAGACGCGATCGGTAAAGATCTTCGGGATCTCTGTGACTTTAAGCCTGTAGTTTTACAGGTGCTAGAGACTAAAAGAGGTTATCAGGATCGTGAGTTTGTTATTGAGACGAAACGAGGAACACTGCACTTTATTAAAACAGCTATTCCTATTTACAATGAGCAGGGTGAGTTTGATGGCGTAATTGATATTTTCCGGGAAATAAAAAGAGTACGACAAATGGTAAACCGCATGGTCGGGGCAACAGCCAGATTTAGTTTTGATAACTTGATTGGAACAAGCCCAGGTCTTATGGAAGCAGTAAGATTAGCCAAAATAGCAGCAAATTCGAAAGCCAATGTACTTATTCAGGGCGAGAGTGGAACAGGCAAAGAACTTATCGCCCAAGCCATTCATAACTCTAGCAGCAGGCATGATGGACCATTTGTTGCAATTAACTGTGGGGCCTTGCCGCGGGATATTGTGGAGAGTGAACTATTTGGTTATGAAGAAGGCTCTTTCACAGGGGCTAAGAGTGGGGGACGGCCAGGAAAATTTGAGCTAGCACATGGTGGAACACTCTTTTTAGATGAAATTGGCGAAATGCCGCTTGATATTCAGGTGAAAATTTTAAGGGCATTGCAAGAAAGACGTATTTCCCGCGTTGGCGGTATGCGTTATTTGGATGTTGATGTAAGAATCATTTGTGCAACAAATCGTAATCTTAGTTATGAAGTTTCTCAAGGCAATTTTAGGCAGGACTTGTATTACAGACTTAATGTCTTCCCAATATTTGTACCACCGCTGCGCGAGCGTCAAGGTGATGTGGTAATTCTAGCAGAACTATTTTTGCAGAAAATGTGTGAGCAAATGAATCTGCAGCCTAAAAAACTATCAGCTGAAATGAAAGAAGCATTGCGATACTATGATTGGCCCGGTAATATACGAGAATTGGAAAACATTATCGAGCGGGCCGTAAATATCTGCCAAGATGAAGTTATCGGGTCGGATTATCTTCCTCAGGGTGTTATTAGCAATCCAGTGCAGAACTTACGTCGCAAAATGTCATTGAAGGAAATAGAACTGAAAGCAATTCGGGAAACCTTGGAACAAACAAAGGGAAACATTTCGCAGGCTGCAGAGCTATTGGGTATCGGAAGAAACACCCTCTACAGCAAACTGAAGGACCAGCAAGAGCAATGATCTAAAATTGAACATACATTGTTCAGTATTTGAACGCAGCTGTTTGGCATATCAGACTATAACCTCGTACTAATATGAAAAGTACTTGAAAACAAAGGTGCTAAGATTATTTCTTGGCATCTTATTTTTTGGCACAAAGTTTGCATTAAATAATTAGCAAATAGCTTCACAACTTAGTTTTAACAAACAGGGGGGATTCAAGTGTCTTACGATACAGAGTTATTACTCCGTTTGTATCGCCAGATGGTCAAAATCCGAATATTTGAAGAGAAGGCTCAAGAATTATTTCTAGCTAGTGAATTACCTGGATTTGTCCATCTATATGTTGGTGAAGAGGCAATTGCCGTAGGCGTCTGCGAAAACCTGCGCAAGACTGATTTTATTACTAGTACACATCGTGGGCATGGACATTGTATCGCCAAAGGTGCAGACATATATCGTATGATGGCAGAGCTTTTTGGAAAAAAAGATGGTTACTGTAAAGGAAAAGGCGGATCAATGCATATTGCCGATTTTTCGATAGGCATGTTAGGGGCAAATGGTGTAGTTGGCGGCGGTTATAATTTGGCGGTAGGGGCCGCTTTAGCCGGAAAGATAATGAAACGCGATGATGTTGCAGTTTGCTTTTTCGGGGATGGAGCCTCAAATCGTGGTACTTTTCATGAGGCCTTAAATATGGCGGCAGCGTGGAAACTCCCAGTGTTGTTTGTCTGTGAAAATAATCAATATGCATCAACTACTCCATACCGCAGCACTACAGCGGTAGAGGATATTGCCGTACGCGCGATAGGCTATGGAATGCCGTCAAGAATAGTGGATGGTAATTCAGTCTTGGAAGTCTATAAAGCTGCAAAAGAACTAATTACCTGGATTCGCAGCGGCAATGGTCCAGTACTGCTCGAATGCAAGACCTATCGCATCAAGGGTCATTACGTAGGTGATCCTGAATTATATCGTGCTAAAGCCGAAGTAGAAGTTCAATTTGCGAATAATGATCCCATTAAACGTCTGGCTGAACTAAGTATAAAAGAAAAACTGGTGAAGCAGTCTCAACTTGACGAAGTAATGACTGAAACAATAAGCCTGGTTGAGCAGTCTGTGGAAAAAGCGCGGGCAGCGCAGTACCCCGACGTTAGTGAACTGTTTGACGATCTTTATGCTGAAGAAGGGGTGAAGCTCAATGCGTGAAATAACTTTTTCGGAAGCTACTCTGGAAGCTATGAGCGAAGAAATGGAACGAGACTCGCGAGTGTTTGTAATGGGCGAAGATATAGCCAGACAGGGCGGTATATTTGGGCAGTTTAAAGGGTTGCCGCAAAAGTTTGGATTAGACCGAGTTATCGACACACCTATATCAGAAACTGCAATTGTTGGTGCTGGGGTAGGTGCGGCTTTAGCAGGTGCTAGACCAGTAGTAGATATGCACTTTGCTGATTTCATTACAGTCGCGATGGATGAAGTGGTCAACCAAATGGCCAAGGTTCGCTATATGTTTGGCGGGCAATGCTCTATGCCGCTGGTACTACGTGCACCAGATGGGATCATACGATCCGCAGCAGCTCAGCATTCTCAGAGTTTAGAGGCATGGTTTATGCATGTACCCGGACTAAAAGTAGTAATTCCATCAAATCCAGCAGATGCTAAAGGTCTGCTAAAAGCTGCTATCCGTAGTGAAGACCCCGTATTATATTTCGAACATAAAGCGCTGTTTGCAACAAAGGGGCCAGTGCCGGATGGTGATGTCATTGTACCAATCGGCAAGGCCAAAGTGGTAAGGGAAGGAACTGATGTAACGGTTGTCTCCTATTCATTAGTTATGAACAAGGTCATTAAAGCTGTAGATAGTTTAGTTCAAAAAGGTATTAAAGCTGAGGCGATTGATCTCAGGACAATATCTCCAGTTGACAAAGAGACAATATTTAAATCACTAGCTAAGACCAAGAGATTGGTTATTGTACATGAGGCAATCTGTACTGGTGGGGTAGGCGCTGAAATATCGGCTATGGCTGCCGAGGAAATGCTGGATTACTTGGATGCTCCAATTGTAAGAGTAGGAGCGCCATTTGTACCTGTGCCTTTTAGTCCAGCATTAGAGAAGCTTGTTAAGATAGAGAGTCTGGATATTGAAAAAGCAATAGAAAGCGTTTGTCGGTAAATTCGAGGAGGAGTAAGAATGCCGAGAAAACGAGTGGCGATTGTTACAGGCGGTGCGCGGGGGATAGGGTTGGCTATTAGTAAGGAGCTGGCCGATGAAGGAGTAAAAGTTGTAATCAGTGATATAAATGGAGAAAGAGCAAACTTAGCAGCAGCTGAAATTACGGCTGCTGGCAGAGCGGCCATTGCTGTATCGGCAGATGTTAGTGATGCCAACTCTGTGAGAAGTATGATTGAACAAACTATAGCCGAGTTCGGTCAACTAGATATTCTAATTAACAATGCCGGGATTGTTCAGACTGGACCAGTTACGTCTATTACGGAGGACGAATGGGAGCGAGTAATGGGTGTTAATGCAAAAGGCGTGTTCCTTTGCTGTCAGGCTGTATTGCCGCTGATGATGAAGCAAAGCAACGGAAAAATCTTAAATATCGCGTCTGTTGCAGGTAAAAGAGGGGGAGGTCTGCTGGGAAATTCCTGCTACGCTGCTTCCAAAGGGGCAGTTATTGCCTTTACTAAAACCATCGCTCGTGAAGCAGCACCCTATAACATAAACATTAACGCCTTGTCGCCTGCACTTACTGACACCGATATGACATCTCTTATGTCAGAGGAGAATCGGCAGAATATTGTTGGGATGATCCCGCTTCGACGGGCTGCCCGCCCCGAAGAAGTAGCAGCAGCTGCCTGCTTCTTAGTTTCTGACAGAGCATCATTTATTACCGGGGAAATAATGGATGTTGATGGCGGTCTAATGATGGACTGAAGAATAGGGGAAAAGGAGGAGGATTATCGGCAGAAGAATGCTACGGGCTAAGCTGATGAGGAAAAAAGGAGGGAAAATTAGTGGATAATTCGGCTATTGTTGGGAGTTTAAAGCGCCGGAAGTATATCAATATAATTGTACCGTTGTTCCTTGCTTCGGTTATTGCCTATCTTGACCGAGTCAATGTAGCATATGCGGCACTGACAATGAATAAAGACATGGGGTTTACCGCTCAAATCTTTGGAATGGGCGCAGGGATATTTTTTCTAGGATATATTCTCTTCGAAGTACCTGGTGCATTAATTGCCGAGCGCTGGAGTCCGAGGGTCTGGACTGCTAGGATTATGATAAGCTGGGGTATTGTCTGTGGTCTAATGGCTTTTATGACAACGGAAATGGAGTTTTATATTTATCGATTCCTTCTAGGGGCTGCCGAAGCTAGTTTTTATCCGGTGGTGTATGCTGTAGTTATTCCCCGTTGGTTCAATGCTGAGGAACGCCCTCAGGCTATATCTGTAATGCTTACGTCGCTATTGGTTGCAGCAATCATTGGATCACCTTTAGCCGGCTGGCTGCTGGGTACGCCGCTGTTTGGTATGAAAGGCTGGCAGGTGCTATTTTTCCTTGAAGCAATTCCAGCTGTAGTTTTCGGAATAATCATACTTTATTGGCTTAAGGATTGGCCTAAAGATGCTAAATGGCTTACAGCAGAAGAGAAACAAAAAATCACTGATGATTATGATAAGGAAATTGCTGCTAAAAATTCAGCTAAAAAATATACAGTTTGGCAAGCTTTTAGTGATAAAGAAGTTCTTAAATTATGCTTAATCTACTTTATGTGGATAACTGGTTTCTGGGGCTTCAATTTCTGGATGCCGACGGTACTCAAGTCAGTGTCTGGCTGGTCTAATGCCGCTATCGGCTGGGTCATAGTTATCCCTATGACAATTACGCTGATTGGCTTTATATTGGTAGGCAATTCGTCTTCGCGTACTGGCGAAAAACGCTGGCATGTTGCGATTCCGATGTTTATAGGGGCCATTGGGATGGGGCTTGGCCCATTCGTAACTGATCCTATAATGAGCTTAGTGCTTGTTTGTGTCAGTGCTATCGGCGTATATGTAGGGATGGGCGTATGGTGGACTTATCCGACCTCCTTCCTATCTGGACCAGCGGCTGCGGGGGCAGTTGGCTTAATTAACTCGGTTGGCAATACCGGCGGCTGGCTTGGCCCATATTTAACTGGTTTTATTAAAGATATGACAGGTTCCTTCCAATGGGCCTATATATACTTAGCATTTTCCCTTGCAGTTGCCGGCTTGCTGATACTTACCCTACGTAAAACCCTTCCCACTAGCAAGTAGTTCAGCGATATATTAGTTGAAAGTGCTAAGGCTGCTGCATGTGCTTTACTGTGCTGTGTAAGTACACTATGTGGCAGTCTTAGCTTCTTAAAAATTGTGGTTTTATTTGTGGCGGTAGTAATGTGTCTGAAAGGAGTAATGCTATGAACCTGATGCAGGCTCTGGTAAAGACAGCCCCAGATAAAATAGAATTTAAAATGGTAGCAATTCCCCATTGTGGTCCGCGGGATGTGCTGATAAGAGTTAAGGCGGCAGCTCTGTGTGGAACTGATCTGCATATATGTGACTGGAATTCTTGGGCCCAAGGTGCAAATATAAAACTGCCGTTGATATTAGGTCATGAATGTTGTGGTGATGTGGAAGCTATCGGTAGTGACATTACCACAGTTAAGGTCGGCGATAAAGTAGCAAGTGAGACTCATATTCCTTGCGGAAGATGTTATCAATGTTTTAATGGTCAACAGCATATATGCAGCAACTTAAAACTTTTCGGCATTCATATGAATGGCTGTTTTGCCGAGTATGCAATAATCCCTGAAATTGGTGCGCGCAAAATCCCAACAGCAATACCGTATGAGTTAGGTGCAGTTATGGAGCCTCTTGGGACTGCTTTGCGAGCTGTACATGAGGCCAAAGTATCAGGTGCCAATGTTGTTGTTATTGGCTGTGGCCCTATCGGTTTATTTGCTGTAGCCTCGGCGGCGGCTCTTGGAGCTGCCACTATAACAGCGACTGATATTAGTGAAAGTCGACTGGAGACTGCGCGCAGAATGGGCGCTCAAGTAACCTTAAACGCACTGCAAGCCGATATCCCCAAAGTTATAATGGAGAAAATCTCTGCTGGTGTTGATGTTATTATTGAGGCTTCTGGCAATGCGCAAGCATATGAACAATCATTTCATTTTCTCCGCAAAGGAGGAAGGATGGTTTTAATAGGTTTGCCAAGTAAATCTGTAAACTTGAATTTAGGTAAAGATGTCGTATTTAAAGAAGCTGAAATAATTGGTATTCATGGCCGTAAGATGTTTGAAACATGGACTCAAATGGAAAATTTGCTGGCTGCCGGAAAACTAAATATCAAGCCAGCTATTACTCATGAATTTCCCCTAGACCAATGGCAGCAAGGAATTGCCTTGGCCCGCGACGGCCGAGCCGGAAAAGTTATCTTTTATCCGTAAATAAGGGGATTTACAAGGAGGTTAAAACGGTATGGCTGCAAATATCATTATGCCTCAGCTCGGTTTGACTATGACCGAGGGGACGGTAGTAAAATGGCTAAAAGCAGTTGGTGATAGCGTAGCTAAGGGAGAGGTTATTGTAGAAATCACTACCGATAAAATCGGTGGTCAGATCGAAGCGCCGCTGGACGGAACGCTGTTAGCAATAACTGTCGGTGAAGGCAATATCGCTCCTGTAGCTAGTACAATTGGTGTTGTAGGAATCTCCGGTGAATCCGTAATCATAGAAGAAACAGCTGCTCTGCAAAGTTTGGAAGGTAATTGTCCGGAAAAAGCCCCGAGCTCAGCAAACATCATGGCAATAAGTCACCCTGACTTTATTAAAGCTTCGCCTGCGGCTAAAAAGTTAGCCCGTGATAACAATATTGATTTAGCTCTAGTAACGGCAACAGGACCAGACGGCAGAGTAGTAGAGCGAGATGTTAAAGCTTATT
Organism: Dendrosporobacter sp. 1207_IL3150; assembly: GCF_036763085.1. Classification (NCBI taxonomy): domain Bacteria; kingdom Bacillati; phylum Bacillota; class Negativicutes; order Selenomonadales; family Sporomusaceae; genus Dendrosporobacter; species Dendrosporobacter sp. 1207_IL3150. Next base: position 141,025 of record NZ_JBAIYU010000007.1, on the reverse strand, counting down.
TGTCAAAGGTAACGGCCAAACCGAAAACTAGTCCGTTAGCAGCAAAACTTGCTGACGAACATAACATCGAACCGAGTACTATCAACAAGCAGGGCCGAATAATGAGTTCGGATATATTAAATGCTGCGTCCAAAGTAATTGAGAAATCACAAAAGTCAGTGCCGCTTGCGGGGATAAGAAAAATAATTGCGGAACGAATGAGCCTAAGTTGGCATACTGCTCCTCATGTGACAATATCAATGGCTGTAGATATGACTGCGGCGGCAGCGTTAAAATCAAAATTATCACAGAATGCAGAAAAATATTCTTTTACTGAAATTATTATAAAATGCTCGGCTGCAGCGCTTAAAGAACTGCCAATAGTTAATGCAAGCATTATTGATAAAGCAATTGTACAACATCAGGAGATTAATATTGGCGTGGCTGTCGCCCTCGAGGATGGATTGATTGTTCCGGTTATTCGTACTGCAGATAAATTTAGTATCACTGGACTTAGAGACTCTATCAGAGATTTGAGCACCCGAGCAAGAAATGGCACTCTAACTGCCGATGAGATATCTGGTGGCACATTCACAGTCACAAATTTAGGCATGTATGGAGTAGATGTTTTTACGCCTGTAATTAACCCGCCAGAATCGGCAATTCTCGGTGTCTGCAGAATTCAAGAAACTCCGGTAGTGTTAAATGGGCAAATATGTATAAGGCCTATGATGAATCTATGTCTGTCCTTTGATCATCGCCTTATTGATGGTGCGCTGGCTGCAAAGTTTTTAAACAGAGTAAAACAGCTGCTTGAAAATCCATTGTTGCTGCTGGCTTAACAAGGGGGAGTTGGGATATGAAAAAGAGAGTTATAGTTATTGGTGGGGGACCAGGCGGGTATGTTGCAGCCATAAGAGCTGCTCAGCTTGGAGCCGATGTATGTCTGATTGAAAAGGACAAAACAGGCGGTACCTGTCTAAATCGAGGCTGCATACCAACCAAAGCTTTGCTGCATAGCGTAGAATTATACCAGGCAATGAAAAATGGTGCTTCAAGCGGTATATTAGCAGAAAACCTTAGAATAGATTGGACGATAGTTCAAAGGCGCAAGCAGACTATTGTCAGACGGCTTGTCAACGGAGTTGATGGCTTACTCAAGGCCAACGGAGTCAAAGTATATAAAGGATCGGCAAGGATTTTAAATAAAAATGCAGTTGAGTTTTGCGGATTACAAAAAGAAACCCTTACTGCGGACTATATTATTTTAGCAGTTGGTTCGGAACCAGCACTTATAAAAATACCTGGCGCTGATTTGCCCCAGGTTATTAATAGTACGTTTGCGTTAGATTTAAAACAAATCCCTCAGTCGCTTGTAATAATAGGCGGTGGGGTAATCGGTATGGAGTTTGCTGCGCTATATGGGGCGATAGGAACAAGTGTTACCATTGTTGAGATGATGCCAGAGATCCTGCCAGGGATAGATAAAGAACTGGCGGCCGCCTTGAAAAAAGAATTAGCAGATGAAGGAATTAGTATTCTAACCAATACTAAAGTCAACGAGATTTCATCAGCGGGCGATGGTGTTGTTGTCAGTATTGATTCGGGCGGTGACACACGGCAGTTATCTGCAGAATATGTATTGGTTGCTGTGGGACGCAGAGCAGCAATAAGCAGCGTAGGTCTTGAGCAGGTTGAGATAGCAGTTGAAAACGGGAAAATAAAAACTAATGAAGATTTCCAAACTAATATTTCTAATATATATGCAATTGGAGACTGTAACGGGAAATGCATGCTGGCTCATGCTGCCAGTGCCCAAGGTATTGCGGCCGCTGAACATGCACTAGGGCATCAAGCGATATATATGGGAAATATAGTTCCAGCATGTATTTATACCAATCCTGAGCTTGCCGCGGTAGGAATGACTGAAGAACAGGCAAAACAATCAGGCCAGGAATATAAGGTAGGCAAGTTCCCCTTAGCCGGTAATGGCAAGGCGCTTATTGAAAACAATGGAACAGGTTTTATTAAGATTATTGCTGGCGCAAAATACGGTGAAATACTCGGTGTCCATATATTAGGACCGCGAGCTACCGATTTGATTGCCGAAGCAGCATTAGCAATTCGTCTTGAGGCCACTGTTGATGAACTTGTTTCGACAATTCATGCTCATCCGACAATCAGCGAGGCTATGGCCGAGGCGGCACTTGCTGTCAATAATATGGCGGTACATTGGCCGCCCCAAAAACTCTAATGGGTTCCCGCTGTTTAATTGTTAAGGCCGGCTTAGTAGATTATCATGATGGTCTCAACCTGCAAGATAAGGCTAGATATATAGTGCAGCAAGGCTGCTGGGATGGGATTTTGCTGCTGCTTGAACATCTGCCAGTAATAACAGTTGGAGCACGTGGAAACCGTGATAACATACTGCGCAATAATAGCGAACTACAACATATGGGGATAGCTGTTGTAAATACCAGTCGGGGCGGTGACGTTACATGCCACAGCCCCGGACAGCTAGTAGGCTATCCTGTGATGAATCTCGGCAATTGGCAAAGGGATGTTCACAGCTATGTTAATCTGCTGGAAGAATTATTAATCAGAGTACTCGCCCGGTACGGTTTAAGGGCGGGCCGAAAAGCCAGCTATACAGGTGTTTGGCTTAATGATGAAAAAGTAGCTGCAATAGGTGTGGCTGTTCGACGGTGGATTACGTATCATGGGTTTGCATTAAATATAAATAATAATTTAGAGCTTTTTAATCAAATTGTACCGTGCGGTATTCATGAATTTGGTGTTACCAGTCTTGCTAAGAATGGCGTAAATACTGAATTTGGGCAGATAATAAATACTTTAATAAATGAATTTAGCATTGTATTTGGCTGTAGTATGCATATAAGTGATAAGCTGATAGAAGGTGATTATTATTAATCAAGCTAACTTGCAAAAACCGGAATGGCTTAAAATAAGATTGCCGGGAAATTGGGACAATGGCAAAGTTAGCGGCGTTATTGATATTTTAAACTTGCAGACTGTATGCCGCAGTGCAGCATGTCCTAATATTGGCCAATGCTATCACTCGGGAACAGCTACCTTTTTAATTTTAGGTGATAAATGCACTAGATTATGCCGCTTTTGTGCCGTTAAAAAAGGGATTCCTGAAAAGGTCGATCTAGAGGAACCGCAGAAATTAGCCGAAGCCGTTAAAGAACTCGGGTTAAAACATGTGGTTATTACTTCGGTAACTCGAGACGATTTGCTCGACGGCGGATCAGAGCAATTTGCAGCATGTATTCGGGCGATAAGGACTTGTGTGTCGGCAACAGTTGAAGTTTTGATACCCGATTTTGGCGGTTCGCGCGAGGCGGTAGCTCGGGTCTTAGCGGAACGTCCGGAAGTATTTAATCATAATATTGAGACGGTACCTAGATTATATTCTTCTGTAAGACCGAATGCTTATTATCAGCGTTCGCTCAATGTACTTAAGCAGGCAGTTGAAGAAAGCGGCACAAAAATAAAGAGCGGGCTTATGGTTGGTTTAGGGGAGAATGAAGAGGAAGTTATTGAGGTATTAAAAGATTTAATGGAAGCTGGAGTTTGTATTGTAACTATCGGACAGTATTTGCGGCCATCTCCTCAGCACTTAGCTGTCACAGAATATATACAGCCTGCGCAATTCGTGCGATATGAGCAAATAGCTCGAAAAATGGGCTTTACTCACGTTGCGGCAGGTCCGCTTGTACGTAGTTCTTACAATGCAGCTGCATTCTTAAAATAGATACTTTATATTGGGAGGGGTGGGCAATGCAGCCTAAAGCTGACGGAATATTGGGCCATTTATTGGCGGTGGCTCCTATTTTTAATGATTTAGTACTTGAGGACAGCAGTATTTGCATTACGGATTTAGAAAAAGTTCTATATTATATGCCTGCTGAGAAACTAGATTTGAAAATTAGAGCCGGATTATGTCTGAGACCAGAAATGGCAGCGTATGCAGCTATTAATGAAAAAAGGCGAATAGTAAGACGAATGCCGGCATCTTTGCATGGAATTCCCTTTATCGCTATAGCTAATCCTGTTTGCGGCATAGAAGGAGAAGTTGTAGGGGCTGTTGTAGTTATTCAATCAGTTGAATTACAAGAAGAAATTAAAAGTATATCCAAAGCATTGGAGAAAAGTATGGCTGTTATTGCCGGAACTGTTGACGAAGTTTATGCTCAAACCAATGAAATCGCCGAACTCAGCAAATTTTTGGCTAAGGTCAAGCGCGATGGGTCACCCTGACACATTCCAGGAGGTATCCTCATGAGAGAAAAAGCAGTGTGGCGATTATGTAAGGTGGAAATCTAATGGATGTTTCTCTAAAATTGAACTATTTCTTAATAGATTTAATTTTACCGTTAACAGCAGGTTATTACCTGCGAAGCACGAGGTTTCATAATAAATATCTTGATAAAATGATAAGTGTATGTTTTTCAACTCTGTTTCCCTTTTTGGCTATTCTTACCTTCTGGGTACTACGACCGGCCATGGAACTGTTCTGGCTGCCGTTGTTTGGAGTTATTCTACATATAATACCTGGATTAATTTCTTTTTACTATGCGCGGAAACATTATACCAGTGGAACAGATATCGGTAGTTTTGTTTTAGCTGGAATGCTTTCCAATCTTTTGACTTTGGGTGGAATCTCGGTGTTTATCCTATACGGGGAACGCGGCTTTGCATATGTACAACTGGTAGTGCTATTTCAAAATCTAATTCTATTTTTATTTTGTTTTCCCCTGGCACAGTATTTCGCTCAGAGAGATACTGATAGTGATGGGCAGGGCATTCGCTGGAGGTCACTCTTCAATCGGAATCAGCTGACCGTTGTTGGCATGATTATAGGGGCGTATCTAAATTGGGCTGATTATCTACGGCCCGATTATTTAGGCAATGCAGTGGACTGGCTGATACATATCACCGCATGGCTGACGCTTATCCCGGTTGGTCATTCAATTGATTTCACTCAGATCCGGCAATATTGGCGCAGCACAGTAGATATATTAGTGATTAAGTTTATTTTAACCCCGATTGCTATCTTTGGCTTGGCCCGGATAATATTTACGGACACGATTGTATTCAACACCTTAATGCTTTTATCTTTTGCACCTAGTGCTATTAATGCTGTTATTGCAGTTAGGCTGCATCAATTGAATATTCATCTCGTAATGGCATCGTTTGTACTAACAACTGCTGTCTATTTGCTAGTCGTATATCCGGTTATCTTCTTTTATTTAAGGTAGCATGGGATTTAATGTCGAATTTGGGATTAAATAACGTTGACAAGTATAGCTGGATAATCTATAATCATATCTTGTGAGATGAGATCCACTAGCTCAGTCGGTAGAGCACCTGACTTTTAATCAGGGTGTCGATGGTTCGAGTCCATCGTGGATCACCATTTATGGCCCGTTGGTCAAGCGGTTAAGACACCGCCCTTTCACGGCGGTATCAAGGGTTCGATTCCCTTACGGGTCACCAAACTTATGGGTGATTAGCTCAGCTGGGAGAGCGCCTGCCTTACAAGCAGGATGTCGGCAGTTCGATCCTGTCATCGCCCACCAAATTAACATTACAGTTTGTTGATAATATCAACTGATATTAAGACAAGCTATTTTCGGCCCGGTAGTTTAGTTGGTTAGAATGCCGCCCTGTCACGGCGGAGGTCGTGGGTTCGAGTCCCATCCGGGTCGCCATTTATACTAGCCCTACGGCTGTGTTGGTATAATTATGCCTCGGTAGCTCAGTCGGTAGAGCAGAGGACTGAAAATCCTCGTGTCGGCAGTTCGATTCTGCCCTGAGGCACCATTGATAAAATCCTTACATTGTAAGGTGTTATATATGATCCACTAGCTCAGTCGGTAGAGCACCTGACTTTTAATCAGGGTGTCGATGGTTCGAGTCCATCGTGGATCACCATTCATGGCCCGTTGGTCAAGCGGTTAAGACACCGCCCTTTCACGGCGGTATCAAGGGTTCGATTCCCTTACGGGTCACCAAACTTATGGGTGATTAGCTCAGCTGGGAGAGCGCCTGCCTTACAAGCAGGATGTCGGCAGTTCGATCCTGTCATCGCCCACCAAAAGATAATAATGAGGTAAATAGACTAAAGTGTCTATTTACCTTTTTTGCATATTGGAGTGCTTTGTCGTTTTATGGTGTTTGTGCAAATTTATCCTACAATTTTGCAGGAATTTATCAGAAAAGTGAAGAAGTATTAGAATATTCAAAGTTGATTCAGGAGGGCAGTAAACTATGAACACAAAAGGCACTAGGTTACCTATCATTGTTCAGTTATCCTCGATGTTTGGTATCGTGGTATTTTTGCTATTATCATTATTAGGTTATGTATTATATCATTTAAATGATGTGGGTAGTATGGCAGGGAGTTTAGTAACTCATACATCAGCTCGCTCGCTGATGTTAAAAGATGCGCATACTGATTTTACAAGAGCTCTTCTAGCAATGCGCGGCTTCTTGTTTTACCCAGACGGTGCAGCTACCTACGAAAAAAGCTATCGTGATGAAATTCAAAAAAGCTTAGAAACGGCTAAAAAGTATAACGAAACTTCTACGCAGGGTGACACTAAAGAAGAAGGTGCAAAGCTTGCAAAGTTAATCGGTGATTATGTTGTGTTAGGGGATAAGGTAATTGCCGCTAAAAAGGCAAATGATCCAAACTTATCACAAATAACTGGTCAAGGAAGACAGCTGGTTGCTGATATTGATGCCCAGTTTGTAAAACTCAACAAGATTCAGGGAGATTATCTAACTAATAAGAGTAACTATGTTATGGAGCACAGCAAGTCGCAAGTTAATTTGGCTGTGACAGTTAGTGTAGTAATCCTTCTCTTTGTAATTGGTCTAGTTTATACATACAGCAGAAACTTATCTAATCGTCTTAAAAACGTAAGTGCGGAGTTGGCCGAGGTCGGAAGACTGGACTTAACAGGAAAAGAATTGCAGCCTACTCGAAATGATGAGATAGGTGATATGGGTCTTGTTATAATCGAGATGCGCAAAGCCTTAAGGGCTTTCGTAAGTCAGCTGCATACAACTGGTCAAATGCTGGCTGCATCTGGTGAGGAACTTAGTGCTACAGTGGATGAACACCTCACAGCAGTACAAACTGTCGCTAGCAGTGTTGAGACTATAGCAGTGGGCGCAAATCAAAACTCAGATAATATCAGTAATATATCTGCTACTTTGCAGCAAGTATCGGCTGGTGCTCAGCAAATTAGTGCAACGGCGGGCGAGGTTAATAATAAAACACATGACGCGGTAAAAGAAGCGGATAACGGTATGAATATGTTAACTGCAGTTGTGGGACAAAACGAGCAGATTGCAGACGCTATGAAAGAAATAACTGATGTAACATCAAAGTTAGCCCGTGGTTCGGAAGATATTAAAGGTATCGTAGGTGTTATCAATGATATTGCTGGGCAGACAAATTTACTTGCATTGAATGCAGCTATTGAAGCAGCCCGTGCTGGAGAAGCGGGACGTGGTTTTGCAGTTGTCGCTGAAGAAGTTCGTAAACTTGCGGAACAAAGTGCTAATGCAACTAAAGATATTGGTGAGATTATAGGCAATATGGGAAGTGAAATTGCTTTTGCTGTGGATACAGTAGAAAGAGCAAACAATGAAGTAAGTAAAGGAAAATCTTCTGCTACTGATACTCAAAAGGGCTTTGAATCGATAATCGCAACTTTAGGGACAGTAAAAAATGGGATAGAGCAGATTGCTGTTGCAATCGATGAAACTGCTAAAGGAACTCAAGCCATGGTTGGTAGTGTTCAGAACATCAGCAAAATAGCTGAGGAAACGTCTGGAAATAGCCAAACAGTTGCGGCAACGGTAGAAGAACAATCTGCCAGTATGCATGAAATCAGTAGTAATGCTGATTCATTGGCGAAACTTGCAACTGAGTTAAACGGGATTGTTAGACAATTTAAAGTATAATATAAAAACTCCTCCGTTTTCGGAGGAGTTTTATATTATACTGGTTTTGTTAAAAATATTATTAAAGTCAGTAATGAATAGTATAACTAAAGCCATAACCGCTCAGAATTATATATAGAATATGATTGAGTGGGTGTATTAATGTTTAAAAATCGATTAGAAGCTGGAGAAATTTTAGCAGAAATAATTAAAGAGCGTTCACTGTCCGAGCCGTATCTATTAGCCGTTCCGCGTGGGGGAGTTGTAGTAGCTGTCCCAATTGCCCAAAAATTAGGTGTGGGGTTAGGTGTACTGATTGCGAGGAAAATTGGCCATCCGCTAAATCCAGAAGTTGCGATTGGAGCGGTTATGCCTGATGGTAGTGCCGTCTATGATCCTAAACAGCTGAGCAGCCTTGGTGTTGGCGAAAGTCAAATAAAAGCAATGATTAAACACGAGCTTAATGAGATTCAGCGGCGATTGATTGAGTATACTGGTAACAGCGCTTTACCTAACATACAGGGTAAAACAGTGGTTATTGTTGATGACGGAATTGCCACTGGATATACTATAAAGGCTGCAATTCAGTGGCTGAAAACGTTAAATCCAGGTAAAATTACTATTGCTGTGCCTGTAGCACCGCCAGAAGTAATTAGTGAATTAGATGAGTATGACGTTGAAGTGATTTGCCCAGTTCAGCCGGAAATGTTTATGGCTGTTGGAATGTATTATGAAGATTTTTCTCAGACAGAGGACGATGAGGTAATAAAATATTTAAAGAAATACAAATTAGCATAAATCACTAAAAAAGCTAGCCCCTTTTTTTTACTTTGTAACTAACTAAGCCCCTTTTGTATAATATATCGTAGCGGAGGGGTGAGTATGGGCTTTTTTAGTTTTTTTAGGCGGGAAAACTTATTGTTTTGGGCAATAATGTTAGATTTAGCTTGTGACTGTATTGACTTTGCCGTTGCATTTGATAATCAAAGACAACACCGCAAAAATATTGAGAAACAGAAAAAAGACAAGCGCGATAAACTGGAAGAATTAGAACAGCGCAGTCGGGATTTAGAGTCAGAAGTAGAACTTCTTAAAATGAAATTACTCGAACTAACTAAAGAAGAAAAATCATAAGTTGCAACAAGCTTACAAATCCGCTGACAGTATGTCGATATGGACCCTGAGTTCTCAGGGTCTTTTATTGTTTAGATTTATCTTGGGAACTTATCTCGGAAGTATTTTTAGTAATCCTTTCTATTCTATTAATTAATTCGGCGATTATTGTATCTTGATGGACTAGGTGGGCCATGATTACCTGTATCTCTTCTTCCGCTTTTCTGTTGATTAGATAATCTTGTTCAGCCATAAGGCGGTCTTTCTCGGCTTGGCGGTTTTGACTCATCATTACAACAGGGCCGGTATATGCTGCTTGAAAGCTAAGGGCTAAGTTAAGCAAAATGAATGGGTATGGATCCCAGGAGGCAAAAAAGGAAGGGTCTGAGCTGGCCATGTAGGCGAGATAAGAATTTGTACAGACCCAAACAACTATTGCTATACTTTGATAGATTATAAACGGCCAGCTTCCTACAACGTTAGCAACTTTGTCTGCAATAAACTGGCCGAAAGTGAGATTATCGCGAAATTGACGATTTACGTTTTGGATAATGTTTGTTTGAACTTTATATCTAGCGGCAGGACCTTGTAGGTTCATATGTCTATTCTCCTATCTTAGTACTTCTCTATTATTTTATTATCTAAAGTTGTTATAGTGTGCTACTTTATCTTAAGGTAAAGGTAACATTGAAAAGCAGTTAATTTCAATTATTTGTAAATTTTAGTGATAAGCAACAGGTTATTACAAATATTGCAGATAATAGAGTGTATGCTTATGATAGTGTGACTAGGAGGGGATAGGTTGGAGCCTATAGCAGTTAAAGAAAAAATAATTGATATATCTTCAAAATTAAAGCAAAGCGATCTTGACGCCGACACGCGAGAGCAACTAATGGCGGAATTAGTAAAATGGTGTGAACAGTATTTTGCATTATATAATAAGCTTAAGGCTGTACCTAAATTAGCGCTTCAATAGAAAGTGTTAATCCTTCCGAGTATTTCGGAAGGATTTTTTTCATTTCAGCCAGAAATGTATAAGTATAGGAACTAAATGGATGAATTACAATTTACTTCTATAATTATGTCGTATTGTATTTGGGTGGCTGTTTAATTATTAGAGAGGTGAGGTCCATGAACAAAAATAAGGGCATTCAACCTGTCGGTGCAATTGCAAGTATCTTAAAAGCCAAACAGCTTGGAAAAGTACGTGTGTTTAAACGACCCGAATATCTTCCAAATCCTAAGAAAAAAAAGACTGCCACACAAGACGACAGTAAAGAACACGACCGCGATCAACTAAGTAATTTTGCTAAGCAAAGTTTAGATGGCGTGGGCGGGTTAGTTGATTTTAAAATATAAAAACTTTGGCATAATAACCAAGTATAACGCTGTGAAGGATATGCGTTATTTTTGACGAAACAAAGAAAAAAGCGAAAGGGATGTTTAATATGAGTAAGGCTAATCAGTGGATGCAGGAATTGGGACTTTCTGATGAAAAATTTCAAAGTATAGTGGGCGAATTAAAGACTGCAGTTGAGCAGCACAATAATAAAGTACCTTATGAGACTTTTGAAAATCAACTTAAAAATAGCGGATTTAGTAAGGCTGATGCCCAAAAATTTATGGCTATTCTATATAATAAAGGTTTATATCTCGAGACAATAAACTCTTGGGATTATAAACCATTTGAGCTAGTAAAATATATTAGACAGCTGGAAAGCTAGTTATTGAATGTAAAATAATAAGAGAGACTTTAGGCTCAAACCTAAAGTCTCTCTTATTATTTTTTGAAAAAAGCACGGGCTTTCTCTTGAAGTTCTATATCTTCAGGGGTCTTAGCTTCAATTGTAAGTCCATGAGGGGAGGCTTTCCCATTTTCGTCTACGTGGATAAAAGTTAGAAAGCCATCGACAACAAATTCATTAGTATGGCCTAAACTTACTTTTACATATGAGACTAAGCTGGTCCGGCCGGCATAAACGACTTTACTCTCATATCGCAGAAGGCTGCCTCTTTTTACGGGTCTAGTAAATAGCATGCCATGAATGTTTAGGCAGACGGTGCTTTCGGTAGTTGTAAGGCTGGATGCTGCGACAAAACCTGCTTCTACGACCCATTCAGCTCCTCGGCCTGCATATAATGTACCATGGTGATTTAAATCGGCGCTTTTAACAAGATGGTGGATGACATATGTTTGAACGTCCATAAGATTCTCCTTATTTTCGAATATTTTGACACTCTTGTATATTGTATACATTTATATTTATAATCTTAGGAGAATTAAGTTTCTTTGTCAAACAGAATATTTATGAAATTTAGACAATTTCTATAGGTGATATTCGAAATACAGAGCTATGCTAGTTTTTATGCTAATTTCATATGCATTTCTCAGGAGGATGCCATGTTGACCGAATGGACAAGAATTCATATAATATAATTACGTAAGATATTCCAAATAAAGAATGCTTTCTTGAACATAAAACTATGGACTTGGCTGCAGCCAAGTCCATAGTTTCATAATATCTGATGTGTGCTCATGTAGTGGTGGTGACCCGTAAATTAAAAGAATGTGGTGAAGAAATGCCAAAAGTGACTCTAAATGATATGCTGATAGCAAAAGAAGTGCGGAAAAATCGCCAAGACGAAATGCGGCAAAATAATGCTTACCCAATAGTCAGCATTACAATAAACATGCCAGGTCAAGAAAAGGACTCGCCAATCTTGCGAAAACTGCGAGACTACGCTGTTGGCGAAATAAGGAACCAACTAGAAGTTATAAAAGAATATACAAGTAATGCTTTGACTGGTCCAGAAGCAATTTTGGCTGTCAAAGGTGATGCAAAATATATTAAGGCGCTAGCGGTAGCAATTGAAGAACAATATAGCTTTACTCGTCTATTAGATATTGACGTATTTAGCAATGAAGGACAATTAATATCGCGGCATGAAAGCGGGCAAAAAAGGAAATGTCTTATATGTAATGATCTAGCTGTGTTATGTATGCGGGAGGGCAGGCATAATGCTGTAGAACTTAGTTTAGCGGTAAGGCAGCTCATAGATCAATTTTCGGCATACCTTACAAGATTTATCAGCCCATCTGCTGAGGAGATTGGAGCACTAGCAGTCGAAGCAATGTTGTATGAGGTATCAGCTAGTCCTTCTCCTGGTTTGGTAGATCGAGTTAATAATGGCGCACATAAGGATATGGATTTTTACTCCTTTATGTCTAGTACTGCTTCCTTAGGTATTACAATGGCACGCTGTGCCCAAGCTGGGATGATGCACGAAGGAAAACTGAGTGAACTTCTGCCAATACTCCGATGGATAGGACGTGAAGGGGAAGTAGCAATGTTCAGCTCGACTTATGGGGTTAATACTCAGAAAGGACTTCTGTTTTCTTTAGGAATTACAGCCGCCGCTGCAGGATTTTCGAAGAAGTTAGCTGGTAAGCGTTCTCCAGAAGAGCTCTTGGAAAAGGTCGCGGAAATAACTGAGGGTATTGTTGAAAGAGAGCTTAAAACTATACGTGATAACAAGCCAATAACGGCTGGTGAAAAATTATATCAAAAATATGGCATTACTGGAATTCGGGGTGAACTAGAACAAGGAATCCCTACCGTTCGTGATATAGCGTTGCCTGCTTTGCGCAAAGCCCTGACTGCTGGGCTTAATGTAAATGATGTTTTAATTCAAACGCTTCTTGAGATAATTGCAAATATTGATGATACTACCGTGATGAATCGTCATAATCCGGACAAAATGGCTAAGTTAGTACGCCCTAAGGTGCGGCAAGTGCTTAGTATTGGTGGAATGTACACCGATAATGGGAGAGATGCAGTTTTTGAGCTTGATAGGGAATTTATTTGCAGTAACATTAGTCCAGGCGGTGCCGCAGATCTGTTAGCAGTAACTTGGTTTGTACATCGTCTGACAGCAAGCACCGTTGTCTGCGTATAGTTTATATATAAATGTTTTACTTAATGATAATGCAATTTTGGGAGAAGAAAATATGCAATTTAATATCCATCCGATAAATTTATTACGTGCTCTTTCGATGGCATTAGAGCTTTCGACAGGGGGATTATCACGGCATCATTGGCGTACTGCGATGATAAGCGGGCGAATCGCCGAATATATTGGGTTAGATGAGGCCCAGCAGCAGACAATTATATATGCTGCTCTTTTACACGATATTGGTGCAGCTTCAAGCTGGGAAGAGAAGAAGAAATTACATATCTTTAATACCAATAATCAGGAGATATTTCATCATGCTGAAGCTGGTTATGAGCTATTAAAAGATTCGCCGCAGCTAGGATTACTGGCGGAGCCTATTCGTCATCATCACGACTATTGGGACGGAAGTAATCCAACAAGATTATTCGGAAAAACCATTCCGATAGCTAGTCGAATTATCAATCTAGCAGACAGGCTTGAAGTTCTACTGCGCGATAATGTACCAATTTTCGAACAAAGACCAGATATATTATCAGCTATTCGCAAATTAAGTGGGATTTACTTTGATCCGGACCTGGTAAAGGCTCTTCATGAGTTCGCAAGACAGGAGAGCTTCTGGTTGGATCTAGTCAACCCCCATTATTATAATAACTTCTTTAAGAGCATCAGCTCATATGGAATAATGAAATTCACAGTTGATGATGTTATTAATATAGCGGAAATATTCGCAACGATTATTGACCGAACCAGTTCTTTTACAGCAAGTCACTCTCGGAGTGTCTCAATCATGGCTGCCTATTTAGCTGAGGCCAAAGGGTATAGTTCTGAAGAGATTAAGGCTATGCGTATTGCTGGCTTATTACATGATTTAGGCAAGTTGGCTGTACCTAATGAAATTCTAGAAAAGCCTGGGAAACTTAACGAGTGGGAGTTTGCTATGGTAAAACAGCATACCTACTATACCTATCGTATATTGGAACAAATTGATGGATTTGACATCATTGCTGAATGGGCGGCGTATCACCATGAAACTCTAGACGGCTCGGGTTATCCCTTTAGAATAAATGAAAAGTCACTAAGGTTAGGGTCTAGAATTGTGGCAGTGGCGGATGTGTTTGTTGCTCTAACAGAAAACCGGCCATATCGGGCGACTCTTCCATTAGGCAGGGTTGAGCAAATTATGCAAGGCATGGTGTCTAATCGAAAACTGGACGGTAATATTGTCGCAGATTTGTTTGGTAATTGCCAAGAAGCGTATGGCTTAATGCAAGCATCAATATCTGATGAGGTCCGTAAAGTTTCAGGTGCTTAGAATGAGATTATTGAGAGCTTAACCTTATTTTAAGAATAATCAAAAAGGCAATTTACTGCATGCAGTGAATTGCTTTTTCTATTGCCCCACTGATAAATAAATACAATAAATGAAAAAAAAGGAAATATAACATTGATGTCTAAATATTAGGTATATTCTTAAAATGAGGTGAATTGGTGCGTATACTTATAGCTGACGATTCTACTCTATGCCGCCTTACTATAAAACGGTTTCTATCTTGGAATAAATGCTATGATATTGCTGAAGCTGCGAACGGGGTTGAAGTATTAGAACAGCATCGGGTCTTTAAACCGGATTTAATTTTTATGGATATAACTATGCCTGTTTTAGATGGTATATCTGTTTTAAGAATCATATCAAAGATTGATAAAACGGTAAAAATAGTTATCGTGTCATCCTTAGGCAATCAGCGTTTTATACATGCTGAATCGCTCAAACAAGGTGCGTTTTTTACGTTGCCCAAACCCGTAAATCAGGATTCTTTAATGCAGGTTTTAGATGCAGTGCAAAAGTTAGCGAATGTAGGTGGGAAATAGTGCAGAAGATCACGGTTGATGAGCTTCAAGAGGGCATGGTTTGTGGAAAGACCATCTATGATGATCGTGGTACTTTGCTGATTTCACGTGGCGCCAAAATAACCAAATCTTATATACAGGGGCTGAAAAAGTATAATATCGGGCTAATTCCGATAGAAAGCGGACAGCTAAGTGAAGCTAAGCTGGATTCGTTAGTTAAACCAACCCGTCAATTTACTGCCTGTAAAGCTTTAATTAGTGATATCGATCAATACAGAACAGTTAAGGTTTGCAGATATTTAGACAAGGTAGAAGAAGTTTTATATCAGGCGATAGAAAAACATTATGTAAAAGAGTATCTGAACTCCATGATGCAAAATGACATTCTTTACAAGCATTCTGTGCGTACAGCGATACTCGCTGTTTGTATGGGTATCCAGAACGAATATAGCAACAGCGATTTAGAATATCTGACTATAGCTGCCCTAATGCATGATGTAGGTATGGGCAGGAAGTTTAGTGAAGAAAACAGCGAACATGCTTTTGTCGGTTTTAACAAGTTACGTCAAAATAATGATATAGATATGATAGTGGCGTTAGTCTGCTTGCAGCACCATGAGCGACATGATAGCAAGGGTTATCCTATTGGATTTGGAAAAAACGAGATTATTGAATTTGCCCGTATAATTGCTGTAGCTGACTACTACGATAGGTTGATTTTAAAAAAATGTACTCCGTACCAAGCGGTTTTTAAGGTAATTGCCGGCAAAGGAAATATGTTCGATCCGGCAAGTATCAGTTTGTTTGAAGCAACATTACGTTAGCTGGTACCCTTTCATCGGCAGACGCATAAAATATTACATAATATATAGCTATCCAAGCAAGGACACCGCTGGGAGGAAGTGTATATATGGATGTAAAAATGCCGCTGATAGGAGATAAGTTTCCTGAGATCACAGTTAAAACGACTCAGGGGACAATTTCATTGCCTAGTCATTATTCTGGTAAGTGGCTTGTTTTATTTAGTCATCCTGCCGACTTTACCCCTGTTTGTACGACAGAATTTATCTCCTTTGCCAAACACTACAGTGATTTTCAGGAGTTGAATACTGAGCTTTTAGGGTTATCGGTGGATCAGGTTTTCCCACACTTAAAATGGGTACAATGGATAGATAATAATTTTGATGTAAAAATTAAGTTTCCGATAATAGCAGATGATCAAGGTATTATTGCTAAAAAATTAGGCATGATACATCCAAATAAGGCGACTAATACTGTTAGGGCAGTTTTTGTAGTGGATAATAAAGCTATAGTAAGAGCGATAATTTACTATCCGCAAGAAGTTGGTCGAAACATGCAGGAAATTTTAAGATTAGTCAAAGCTCTCCAGACGACCGATAACGATGGAGTGGCAACCCCAGCTAACTGGCCGTGTAATGAAGTAATTGGCAGTGACGTTATAATACCCCCGCCGGCTACTGAAAAATTAGCTAAGGAACGTCTTAGAAAAATAAATATGGGTGAACTGGAGGGGTTTGATTGGTGGTTTACCTATAGAAAAGGCGGAGTAGGTAGTAAAAAGGACGTTTGTAAATACAAGTACTACGAAGATTATGATTAAATTAGGCTAATAAAAAGCATTAATAACGCTTATGAGAGATCATGAGCGTTATTAATGCTTTTATTTGTTTGTTAACTTGATGTTTTGTCATTTTGTGGTATGGTAATAATATCTGACTTAAAAACTTATATAAAGTGATCTAACCAATAGAACTACATGAAAGCTGGTGACTTGCTTCTAGCTCTACTTATGGATATTAAACATAAACTAATTTACTTTGCTATTGATCTTATTTTGCCGATAGCTATTGGCTACCTTTGTAAATACCAAAAGAGATTAGGCGAAAATTTTTTTAATAAATTGATCTTAAATAATATATTGGTGGTGTATCCGGCATTATCAATGCTTAGTTTTTGGGTGCTGCCGCTCAAAGCGGATTTAGTCTGGCTGCCAGTGCTAGGACTAGCAATGGGGGTAATTCCTGGTGTAATCGCTTACTTTATTGCAGAGCGCAAATATAATAGTGATTTGGACCGAGGTAGTTATGTCATGTCCGCTATTTTATCTAATTTAGGAACAATAGGCGGCTTATGTGTTTTCTTACTATATGGGGAAACAGGTTATGCGTATCAGCAGCTAGTGGTACTGTTTCAATACATCTTAATGTTTATGTTCTGTTACCCACTCGCTCAATATTATTATCAGAAATCACAAAAAGGTAAAGTTGAAAACAAAATATCAGTCAAAGCAGTGCTTTTCAGTCGTAATCAGCTAGCCGTCGTCGGAATAATGTGTGGCGTCGCTTTACAGGCAGCAAATGTTGAGCGACCAGAGCTGCTAGGAATGATTTTTAACCCATTAGTACATTTTGGTGCATGGACAGCACTGATCCCTGTTGGATATTCGGTTGATTTTGGGAAGCTTCGGGAACAATACAGAAGTATTATTGATTTGATTCCCTTGAAGTTTATTGTTACGCCAGTAATCACATATAGTTTAGCACGGCTTGTAATAAGCGATCCGATAATGCTAAACAGTATTTTAGTGCTGTCATGCACTCCTACTGCTGTGAATGCTGTTATTACTTCGCGGATCTATGGACTCAATTTGCACATATCGGTGGCTGCTTTTATATTGACAACATTAATTTTCCTTATGGTTATCTACCCGATTTTGTTTTTTAGTCTTTCAGTCTAATTTAATAATTTGATAGTTTAGTAACGGGATTAGCAAAATTAGAATAATTATTTTAATGAGGTGGTTCAATGCTAAGAATTGGAGTTATAGGTCAGTCTGGAGAAATATCTGAAGAAGCAGCAAAGTTGGCCGAAGAAGTTGGCAGGGAAATAGCAAAAAAGGGAGCTGTCCTGCTTACTGGCGGAACGAGCGGTGTTATGGATGCTGTATCGTATGGAGCTAAGCAGCAGGGCGGCTTGGTTATAGGTATATTACCAGGTGATTCTCTGGATTGTGCGAATGATAATATTGATATACCAATAACTACAGGTTTTGGGTATGACTATCGAAGTCTTATACTTGTGCACTCTTCTGATGCACTTATTATGGTTAGTGGCGGTAATGGAACATTGGGTGAGCTTTCGGCTGCCTATCTAAACCAAAAGCCAGTAGTTGTAGTAGAGCCATCTGGGGGATGGGCTGGACGAGTGCGTGAAATAGCTTATGACGGCAGCTATTTAGATATGCGAAAAACAGTTAAAATAGGCTATGCCTCTACAGCTCAAGAAGCTGTGGCAATGGCCCTTGAAAGTATACCGCCAAGAAAATGCAAGCAACAAATTGATACTGGTAAAGTTGATGGAATGTAATGGATAAAATTGGAATAAAAAGAGTAAAGGATATTTCTACCTTTCCGTCTAAACATTATGTAAATAATGGACGGAGTGATTTATATGAAACAGCGGTACAGAAGCATTGCAAGCTTTCTTTTGATGCTGTATGTCTTGCCAGTGACAGCGGTTTCGGAAGCTTTTAGCGGGAAAGATAATTGGGTTTCTCTTGGAGCAAAAAACAGTCAATTTAGTGTCTCGTTTGGTGCACGAAGCGGTTTTTTCGGGTGGGAAATAGGTGGCTTAAACGGTGGAGATTATGCTTCCAACGATATTAAAAGCTATCCAACATCTGAAAACGGTTATATCTCACTTGGGGATAAAAATATCGACGGTCCTTACGGGCTGGATATATTACATTTTGCTGATCTGTCGAATAAGTTTACCGTGTACGGTGGAGTAGGCCTTTACTTTCAGGATAAGGCAGAAGTCGCCCAGTCAACAACTTCAGGGCTGCTTTACACTCAATCATCCAGGACCTCAACTAACGCTGCTTATTCCGGTGGTCTTCAGTTTCGGGCTAAAAAGACGCTAGCTTTCGGTCTTGGCTATCATACGGTTAGAGGTACAAATGCCCAAGTAATGGTCAAATTCTAATAGAGATTCTAATTAGAGCGCAATAGCCGCAAAATGCTGAGTCTTCCCAGCATTTTGCGGCTAATTTTAATTGTGCGAAGTATTTAATTATTCAGCAGGTTATTTCGCTTATTTTCGATAGCCAGCAGGAATAGTCTGATTAACAAAATTATCCCATCCAAGCCGATCAATGACCTGCCCCAGTCTTTCTTTAGGCTGACCGTACTTTTGATAATATGCCAAGATAGAACGAATTGCTGGGGATATTTCTTCGGAAGGCATGTTTTCGGCGATTATCCGGGCGACCTGCGCATGTCTGCCAGAATTGCCGCCAACGGCTAGCGTATATCCTTTAGCTGTCGCAAACATACCGATATCTTTTACCATTACTTCCGCACAACAATTAGGACAGCCGCTGACGCCTATGCGAAGCTTACCAGGCACTTCTTGACCAAAGAACTCACTGTCTAGTGCCAATCCTAACGCTGAACTGTCTTGCTGGGCCATAGGACAGTGCGGTTTGCTTGGGCAAGTGATTACAGCTCGCACTGACTTTGAAATAAAAGATTCTAGTTTTGTACCTAATTCTGCTAATGCCTTTTCACCATCAGCTAAGCTAAGGCCCATAATGGTAATGCCGTTTCCCATGATTTTTAAAGTTCCACCGTACTTGTCAGCTATTTCGGCGATTTTTCTAAGCTGGTCAGGATTAGTAAAACCTCCTGGGATGTGGGGGCTGACAGGAAATTTGATACGTTTATTTAAGAAGGGAATTTTCGCTAAAGGTAGAGTCATTATGTAGCCTCCTTATGAAATAATCGAAAAATAATATCTTTATATTAGCGGCTTTACTCTAAAACGGCTGTGACTTAAGTCACTATTTATGATAGTAAAAATAGGTATTTTTAATAGAAAACTAATATTAAAATGGAATTTTAAACTTTATTTCACAATATATAACAGGATATTGGCGGATGATAGCGAAGTTTTTGGTTATTAGACATAAATTACCACTAATGAGGTGTTATTTTTGAAAGGTACTGTTGTTGGGACTTGGCTTAATACATCGAGACAGCTATGGGGCGTAGAATTGACCATCGAAGCTATGAAGCATGTTGGTTGGCCTAGTGATAAAATGTTTTTGCCTACTGAAGAGATAGAAGATTCTAAGCCTAAGCAAATTGTTGCATTTCTTGCAGCAAAGCTAAATAAATCAGAGGATGAGATTTGGCTTGCAATAGGCAAAGATAACGTTAGAAGCTTTTTTAGTGTATATCCGGCATTTTTTCAGCATGAAAATCTCTATTCTTTCTTAGCGGCTATGTATGATGTTCATGTAGTAATGGTTAAACGTCTGCCAGGTGCTAACCCCCCAGAGCTTCTAATTAATCCGATATCTGAAGACGAAGCTGTTTTGAGCTACCGCTCAAAACGGGGCATGTTTGGCTATCTAAAAGGGCTGCTGACCGGTGCGGCCGAACATTTTCGAGAAGATATTAAAACTGATATTGTTGAATCCTCGGCTGAGCATATGAAAATAAAAATTAAATTTCCTAAACCAATTAGCCAAACTGTAACCTATAAGTGCAATAAGGCTTTTTCGTTAGGTTTTGTGCGCAGCCTGTCGGCAAAGATAGGAATAGCGGCTGCGGTGTTTTCACTAGCGGCTAACTTAATCTTGACGCTTGGCGGCTTTGATATTCCGCTGTGGTCTGCGCTTTTGACAGGTTTATTTGCTAGTGCGGGAGCATCGTTGTTGTTAAAACCTTTCGAAACAATAAAAATGGATTTAAAGAATATCATTGGACATAAGTACTATATTGCAACTAATCTAGATTCTAACGATGACTTCGAAGAGATTATTACTTTGATTAATGAATATAAAAAACGCCTAAAGAGTGATTTTACGGGTTTTAAAGGCACTGGCGATGAAATGAATAAATATGCTGACAACTTCAATGATCTTGCTGAAAAAATGCGCGGAACATCCAATGAGATTTCCGGAGTTGTAATGGATGTCGCTACGGCAGCTACAAGTCAAGCCGAAGAAACCACCCATGCAGTTGATATTTTAAATGGTAATCTAGAAACTCTTAAAACTGTTGTCGCTGAGCAAGAACGTAACAAGCTGCAATTAGAAGCGGCTGTGATTGAAATCAAAAATGGTTTTAGTGAGGTACAAGCGTCAAGTACTAAACTTGAAAAAAGCATGCAAAAGTTTGTTGATGTAAAAGAATCAGCCGAGAATCTACAGGCTCAGGCTAGTAAGATAAATGAAATAACTGGGATGGTTGCTGAGATTGCCGGACAGACTAACCTACTGGCTCTAAATGCCGCGATTGAGGCTGCTCGTGCTGGTGAACAAGGACGAGGATTTGCTGTTGTAGCTGAAGAAGTTAGAAAACTTGCCGAGCAGTCACATCAGCATTCGGAAAGTATTTCAAGTGACTTACAAATTCTGATGGAAATAATCAGCGGCGTTGTCGGGATGATAGAAGATGAGTATGAAATTTTAGCAAAAGAAAGCCATCAGCTTGGTGAAGTAGTTAAAGCTAATACCGATCATGTAACGAATATACACAGTGTTGCCGATAATATCGTAGATATGATTGATAAGCTGGATCGTGAAATGGGCGGGCTAAATCAGGTTTATGGTAAAATCGAATCATTAGCGGCAATATCCGAGGAAAACTCAGCAGCAAGTGAAGAGGTTAGTGCGGCTGTCGCGGTATATAATGATAAGCTGCAAGATATGATGGATAAGATCGGTGAGTTCAAGAAGGTAATTCATCACTTTACTGAAGATATGAATCACTATCGTACGTGATTAATAAAGAAAACACGGCTTGCGCCGAGCCTCCGCGAGGCGGAAGCTGATGTTTCCTATATGCATGTAAGGAACACTTATGCTTTTTATCGTACAAAAAAACAGGCTATCCAGCCTGTTTTTTACTCTTATGGGGTAATTAGTCTAATCCGTTCAGCAGGATATGTGCCGAACACTGATTTGTTGCTAGTGGCACATTGTGTACATCACATACTCTAAGCAGGGCAGTAATATCTGGTTCGTGAGGCTGAGCTGTTAGCGGATCACGGAAGAATAAAACAACGTCAACCTGCTGGGTCGCGACAAGGGCGCCTATTTGCTGGTCTCCGCCTAATGGACCTGATAAGTATGCGGTCACAGCTAGCTTAGTATTTTCTTTAATTAGCCGACCGGTAGTAGCAGTGGCGACAAGGTTGTAGCTGGAAAGCAGGTCAGAGTGAATCCTAACGAAATCCAGCATTTCCTGTTTTTTTCGGTCATGAGCAATGAGAGCAATTGTTTTCATTAAATCACCCACTTTCAAAATATCCTATTTATAGCATAACTAAATCTTGGCTTTTGGTAAAGAGGAGTTAATTTTCTGTATATTAGGTTCGTACATTATTGCGTGAAGTGTACAGGCTTGATACAATTAGGTAAGCAAACAGTTACTATTGATAATATCCTGGACATACTTAATATACAAAGAATTTTTTGGGGGTTATTTAATGATTCGTGAACAGCGAAGTAAAGAGAAATTGGAATATTACTACCGTAAATATATAAATGATAATGTGCTTGACCCAAATGTCCATCCATGGGTAGCAGATTCTTGGCAGAAAAGCCGCGAGATTGGTGTGCCGAACGATTTTATGCCAACACTAGCTAAGCTGCCTAAATCTGAATTGGCCGCACGTCAAGAAAAGAATGATGGGGCAATAAAATACCTAAATGACTTTTACCGTGAAATAAGGGAATTTTTTAATATTTATAATCTTAGCCTACTGCTTTTAGATGCTGATTGCTATGTATTAAAGAGCTATTCCCTGCCTTTTTTCCAGAAAACACCTGGTCAGATCGAAGGCGCGAGATTATCTGAGCAGGATATTGGTACCTCAAGTATTAGTATTGCCCGGGATCACAGAGTTCCATTTTTGATATTCGGTCCGGAGATGTGGGTTGAAGAGTGTCAGATGGGGGACGCCTGCTCTGCTCCTATTATCATTAATGGACAACTTGAGTATATTGTTACATTAGTTTCGGTTGAGCAGCAAGCTCTGCCGTACAGTTCGGTCGTCTCCTTATTACTAAGTATAAAACATGCAATGGAAAAGCAGATTATGCTGCTGTCGCGTTTAAAGGCACAACAAGCAATTTTGGATGCTGCTCCTTTTGCGGTATATCATATTATGCCAGGTGGAGAGGTTGCTTACACAAACAAACTAGGTCAGAGTAGGCTTGCTGGCATTGGCGGTGAAGACACTGGAAGCGGTCTTCCTAATCTTAATGATGTAGTGTTAAATTATCGCCATACACCAATTTACAAAGGTTTCAATGGTGTACCGTCATATAATAAAGAGGTTACTTGGATTACTCCACGTAAAACTTACGAAGATATTACCACTGTCGTACCTTTGGAACGGGATTCTGACCAGACGGTAAATAGTGTTGTTGCTGTTTCTCTGCCGATTGAGGATCTAAGGACACTTGTGGCTCATGCGGTAGGATATACTGCCAGATATAGTTTGGCAAGTATGATAGGAGATGCTGCGGTATTTATTAACTCTAAGGATAAGGCAGCCAGAGTTGCTCGAAACAGCACCCATCTACTGCTGCAAGGTGAAGCGGGGACAGGAAAAGAACGTATGGCTCATGGTATTCATCAGGCTAGCACGCGAGCAGCTGGTCCGTTTATTGCAATTAAATGCGGCGGTTTACCGCCAGAACGGTTAGAAGAAGAGTTGTTTGGTATTGCGGACGCTCCTGATATTAGTCGTCCAGGCAAACTAGAACTTGCCAATGGCGGCACTTTATTTATGGATGAGATTGAAAAATTACCTAAGGGCATTTCAGCCGTTTTGGCAGAAGTTCTTGCTAAAAAGGCAATGCGTCGTATCGGGGATAAGGTTGAGCGTTCGGTTGATGTAAGAATTATTGCTGCCTGCGACAGTGACTTAAAGAGACTGACAGAACGGGGCGCATTTGCTCCAGAGCTGTATGATATAATTGCGAAGAATGTAATTAGAGTACCTGCGCTCAGGACGAGGAAAGAAGACATTCCAGCTCTTGCAGAGCATATTATTAGTGAAGTTGCAGAGCAGCATCAGATTGGTATAAAGCGAATTTTGCCTGAGACGGCTGAGCTGCTGAAGTCTTATGAGTGGCCAGGTAATATAAAACAGCTTCAGGGCGTAGTAGAATATGCGTTTTTTAACACCACTAGTGATGAAATTCGTCCTGAAGATATTAATCTAATGGGTGATATTAGGCCTGATACCTCCTGGAAAGAGGATCGTGATGTCTTTATTAAGGCGTGGCAGGCTGCTGGCGGTAATATCAGCAGACTGGCAAATATGCTGGATGTCAGTAGAGTTACTCTATACCGGTATCTGAAAAAATATGGACTAGAAAAAGCTTAAAAAGCAAAAAAACAGCCGTTCTATATCCTCATCTTGATGAGGCATTAGAGCGGCTGGTTTCTGAGCCTATATCATTGGTTTTAGATTTCACTGCATAAAGGTAAAATAATTGTGAAAGTACTTCCGACGCCGTGAGCACTTGTTACTTTTATTTCGCCGTTATGTTCTCGGATAATGCGCTGACAGATTGATAACCCTAGTCCTGTGCCAGTTTCCTTTGTTGTGTAAAAGGCTTCGAAGAGATGGGCGAGAGTCTTCTCATCCATACCGCAGCCGGTATCAGATATCTCGATATATACTGAATTTAGATTTTTAGATACTGATACTGTTAATGTGCCCCCTGGCTGCATAGCTTGAAAGGCGTTGCGGCAGATGTTAATAAGTACTTCTTTTAAATTCTCAATACAGCCTTTGATATACAGAGAATTATCGGGAAGCTCGGATAAAACAGTTATATTGACCAACAGTGATTCACCATATAAAAACGCCAGTACGTCTGTTACTAAGCTTGCTATATCCAGCCGTAAAAAGGGTTTCTCGTGAGGTCTGGATAGAGTCAGGAAATCAGAGACGATTAGATTTATATGGTCGATTTCCTTGCTTATCAGTGTACAGTATTCGTATATTGAGGTTGTATCTTGGCGTGTTGCTCGGCATTGTATAAGCTGAGCAAAGCCTTTAATAGCGGTCAGCGGATTGCGGATTTCATGAACTGTTCCTGCGGCAATTTGCCCGATAGCCGCTAGTGTTTCCAGATGCTGTATTCTGCGTTCCCACTGCTTCTCTTTATCAAGGTTTATTAATACGCCGATTGCACCAGTAATTTGCTGATTGGCATTATAAACAGGGTAAACAGTGCCTGCAAGAGTTATTTGCAGCCCATTATAGGTAATTCTAAATTCAGTTAACGGAGTGGCTATACCACTCTGCACCGCTTTGGTAAACATATCATTATCGTAAGTTACTTGGTAAGCGCAACAAGCTTCAACGATATTCTGCCCAAGGATTTTTTCCCGTGTTACTCCAAATAAATCTTCAGATGCTTTGTTGAAGCTGGTTATTTGACATTTCGAGTCAACAATAATTACGGAAGCTGGAACAGCATCCCATATATTATTGATTGGACCTTTAGTAAGACAATCTGACACATAATAACCCCCTGCGCTCTGTTTCAGAGCTATTAGACAAGCTGAGCTTGTATTTATTCATATATATTACATATAACTATCATTTATTCATTAATTATATAAAATAATTTACAAATCCTGCTAAATTTGGGTATTTAGGTAAAAATAGCGAGAAAAGGTATAGGTGATTAGTATGCGGTTGAGGAAGAAACCTTGGGTTACTGAGGCTATTAAAGAATTTAGTGATTTTGTAATAATTAATGCAGGCAGTGATTCCGCTGGCAAATGGACTGAAATTTTTGGACGTGAGGCTCCGTTATACGTAGAACTTGGCACAGGTAAAGGCCGATTTATAACTGATTTGGCGGCAGCTCATCCTAATATAAATTTTATAGGTATTGAAGCGCAACAGGATGTACTGTACTATGCAGCTAAGAAAGTGCGGGAGCGAGAACTTAAAAATGTTCGTTTGCTAGTATTCGATATCAACAATATCCTAGATATTTTTGCTGAAGGCGAAGTAAGTAGATTTTATATAAATTTTTGCGATCCATGGCCTAAAGCCCGTCATGCCAAAAGGCGGCTAACTCACCAAGGCTTTTTAGAAAAATATCGAAAACTGCTCAAGAAAAACGGTGAGTTGTTTTTCAAAACAGATAATAGAGCATTATTTGATTTTTCTTTGGAGCAATTTAGCGAAAGCGGTTTGAAAACTAATAATGTCACATATGACTTACATAGCGATAACATGTCCGACAATATAATGACTGAGTATGAGGCTAAATTTAGTTCGATTGGCGTAAAAATAAATCGCTGTGAAGTGCTTTTTTCATAACAAAAACGGAATATGCGGCATACAATGTAATAGCGAAACGCATTGTGAGATGGGAGAGTGGTTGTTATGCCGCGTCAACCGATGACTTATACGGTTCCCCAGCCGTTAGAGCCACTAAATGTCGAAGAATTGAAATTCTGGCTGCATATTATGCAGGAACATGCTATGTTTATTAAAGCAGGTTTGCCCTGCGGAGATACTGCTCTAATTGATGAGGCCCAAGCTTTCTACCAAGAGTTTGGTGCTTTGCAACAGCAAGCTGAACGCATCAAAACTATTAAGCAATCAAGTGAAATAGTTAATGAAGCCTATGATGCAGTTAAAGATTTTTATCTTTATAAGCGTGAATTGCTGCAGGCAAAACTTGCTTGTCGATTAGGTGGAACTAATTTCCCGCTCTTTTTAGACCATCTGTCTAGGGAAGCGGAATATTTCTTACGGCTGCTAGAAAAAATGCGTAACGGAAGGGTTGCTCTTAAGGAATCCTCTCAAACGCAAGAGACAGTTTTCTGGCTGCGTATAATGGCAGACCATGCAAAGTTTATGAGTCACCTGTTAGATCCATCCGAACGAAGCCTAATTAGAATGGCGGATGAGTTTTCATGCGAATTCGATGATCTTGTTCTTCAAGGACGTGACTTTGCCAGCATGATTCATAATAATGAATGCGAAGTAATGGCTTTTAGACGCTTTTTATTAGATGTTCGCATGGACGTTCAGCGTCTGCGTGACTTTAAGAAAGCAGCCGAAGATCTAATTGCCGAATGCCGTCTTTTGGGGATAATGCCAGAAACAATGGCAGACCATATCAGAAGAGAGGCTGAGCATTTTCTAATGTTATTAGCCATGATGGAACGAAGAATAATGAAACATACGGATTTCGATTTTATCGAAGATATTCCTTGTGTCGACGATGAATTTATCGACTCGGAATGCTGTTCAGCGGACAATTTTCTTAATGAAGATGAAGAGGTATGTCCGCCAATATTAGGTGGGGTTGGACTTAAAAAACCAAAATACATTGTACCTATGGAAGAGGGCGTTGCTTTTGCAGAGCCGGTCTTAGATAACGAATGTGGACCTTGCGACGATGTAGTATGTGATGAGCCCTGTGAAAAGGCCGAAGTTTGCTGTCCAGAGCTCTCATTTGACGATGATCAAGAAGCAATTGAGGCCGAAGAGGAAGCCGAAGCTACTAAAATTATAAAAATGGCAAAAGGCTATTCAGAAGTTAAAGTACCGGAAACCAAAGAAAATGCTGAAGATGAAATAAAAGTTATGGCAAAAGCTAGCAGCTACAAGACTGTTCCTGACAAACAGGAGTTACCTAATGAAAATACCAAGAAATCTGATTCTAAGAAGCCTAAATATAAATGGGGCGGAAGTTTCCCGCGTTCTTTAGGAAAACCAAGGGAATAGCTTAAAGTGCGCAATGCCCCTCCGTTAAGCTGGGGGTCTAAGCTTTTAGCGAATACATTATAGCTCCCTTTTAATACGAAAAGGCCGCAGCGAGTGCTGCGGCCTTGCTATTCGGGTAAAAACCGAAATACGATCTTTGTAACAACAATAAGAAAACAGGATAAGTGGTTAAGCATTGGCTTCTACCTTCGCCTAAGGGCTTGGTACAAGCCGTGTTTTCTTTATCCTAACATAAAGCGTTGGCTTTATTAAAAACAGGATAAGTGCAGCATCGGCTTCTACTTTCGCCCAAAGGGCTCAGTACAAGCCGTGCTTTCTTTACCCTAACAAACAGGATAAGTGGTTAAGTATCGGCTTCTACCTTCGCCTAAGGGCTTGGTACAAGCCGTGTTTTCTTTATAAAATGGCTAGATAATTTAAGATTT
Organism: Dendrosporobacter sp. 1207_IL3150; assembly: GCF_036763085.1. Classification (NCBI taxonomy): domain Bacteria; kingdom Bacillati; phylum Bacillota; class Negativicutes; order Selenomonadales; family Sporomusaceae; genus Dendrosporobacter; species Dendrosporobacter sp. 1207_IL3150. Next base: position 112,913 of record NZ_JBAIYU010000007.1, on the reverse strand, counting down.
CTTGGTTAGATGCTGCTACAGATAGTACTCTTTCGTTTACTAGATCTATAAGGGTAAGATCTGCAAACATGTTACTTGTTGCAATAGCAAAACGACTGTCAGGCAATATGTATAAATTTGATATTGATCGACCCAGGGCGATATGGCCTGTTATACTCGAAGTGCTCAGATCTATAATAGTGATTGAACCGCTGTCTTCATTTATAACGTAAGCTGTGCAGTCATCTGGTGCAACGGTCACGCTGCACGGATAAGCTTTCAAGCCGGTTGTACGCATAGGACACTGAATAGTAATAACGGTAGGCGTTAAGTCATCGCCAAGGGACTTGTCAAATACAGCAAGACCCTCTCCGGTAAAAGAGGTAGCCGTAAAAGGAATAAGAATACGCTCTTTATTGATTGTTATGTTAGTTGGAATTCCTGGCATAGAATACTCACTAATCAACTGACCGTTGCAATCGAAGGTAGCGATACTTCCGCCATTTTTATGTTCCCATGCAGTATAAATAAATTTATCATCTGCCAGGATACCGACGCAGGCAGCATTTTCGGGCTGGCCTAGCATTGTTAGAGTCATTTCTGTAGTATTTACTTGATACAATGTACCGCCAGGATCTACCAGATATGCTTTTGTCCCGCATGGTGTAATAGCAAATTGACTAGGGTGAGGTATCTCCATTGGCAGCCGATATAATGTGAAATTAGTTAAATTCGCGATAAAGAGAGAACCGCTGCCATTAGTTCCGGCTGCCGGAAGAAAGGCCTTGTTAGCTTCTGGAGCTAAGACTAAAGCCGTTGGGACACAGGTATCAGGGTAAGACATTTCGGATAATATTTCCCCGTTCTCGCCGTCAATGAGCAGCAGGGTGTGGGCGGCAGCATCAACCGCTAGCATTTTGTATTTTGCCCAATCCATGTCAACACCTCTTCTCGCTTGCATTATATCTCAGAATAATAGCCTCATATAATATATTCACATATAGGCTAAATTGCTTATTGGGATTAGTAAGTTTTTTCTGGTATAATTTAGGTATTAGGATACATGCATGGAGGATGTAAATGCAAAAATCTAAACTATGGGTCAATAATAATGAAGCAGTGTTTTTTATAGTACTGCTGTTGGCGATTATTGGAACGGTTAATATATTTAGCGCAAGCTTCATTTTGGCAGGGCAGCTTTTAAACGATAGCTATTTTTTTCTTAAGCGGCATTTAATGTCGTTCGCCCTTGGATTTGTCGCAATGTTAATTGCAATTAGAATAGACTACCGCAAAATAAGAGGATTACTGCTTCCGCTTGCTGCTGTTACTATCGGGCTGCTAATAGCAGTAAAATTTGTTGGTATTGAGGCAAATGGAGCTAGGCGATGGCTAAATATCGGCTTTCAATTCCAGCCGTCGGAATTAGCTAAAATAATGGCGATAGTCTTGTCGGCAAGTTACTTAGGTCCTAAGATTGACCGAAATCGTAAGGCGACGTTAATGTCCATGCCTGTATTGTTAACATTAATATCAGGCGTTTTAGTTCTAAAGCAGCCGGATATGGGGACTGCAACAATTATAGTTGCATCATGTATGGTGCTATATATTGTTGCTGGATTGCCGAGAATGCAGCTATATTTCTTAAGCGTTATTAGTATGTTAGGGGCTGTCTATCTTACATATGCGGCAGCATATCGTGCTGAGCGCATATCTGCATGGATTAATCCTTGGGCCTTCCAAGACTCAACCGGATACCAAACAGTACAATCACTTTTAGCAATTGGTTCGGGAGGTTTTTTTGGTACTGGTTTAGGGATGGGCGCCAGTAAGTTTTACTATTTACCTGAAGCTCACACTGATTTTGCCTTCGCGGTACTGTGCCAGGAAATGGGGTTCGCGGGAGCAGCTGTTGTGCTATTACTGCTAGGGGCTTTGGCTTGCTATGGCGGACAAATTGCTCGTACTGCACCTGACGGTTTTGGTAAGATGCTGGCAATGGGGATAACTATGCTGGTAGTCGGCCAGGGCTTAGCTAATATTGCGATGGTTTCCGGGCTGTTACCAGTAATCGGCGTACCGTTACCTTTTATCAGTTTCGGCGGGACGTCTCTAATCATCAATATGGCAAGCATAGGTCTATTAATTAATGTTGGGCGGAAAGCTGTCCAAGGAACGTCACGAACATCGGAACAGCCAGAACGAGCTAAATCTCCAAATCTGGCTAGAAGAAGACTGCGGTTAGTTAAACCTGAAGTTTAAGCTAACATTGCCTTTATCGGATATTCCAACAAGTGTTTAAACCCTCCTTATTACGGCAATAATAGTAATAACAGCTGTAAGGGGGGGCGGGGATTATGTTTTGGCTTGTCCGGATGGGTGCGTATGTTTTAAGCGGACTGACTGTATGGCAGTTTTTTGACAGCGGAACAACTGACAACTTAATGTTAACTAAGCAGTTGGCGATTGATTCCTCGCATAGTATGGTTTTTGGGGTGTGTTCTGGTATTAGCAAATATACTGGGATTGACGTAACCTTGATACGCTTCGCTTGGACTCTGACATGCCTATACCGTGGTATAGGTGTAGCGCTCTATATATTAGCATTTTTAATTATGCCAGCATACTAATAAGCAAAAAGCAACAGTCCGATTCATTACGAATCGGACTGTTGCTTTTTGTGTCCTCTTAGGGCGAACTTTAAAGGAACATTGAGAATAGGGTTAACGTACAGATAGCAAAAAGGTTTGAGTAAAATACTGCTTTGATATCAGACATTGCTGATTTCCCCCTTCTGCGCTTATTATTTATCTTAATTTTAGCATCAGAATATTCTGGTTTCAAGGCCGCATTTTTAATGTGATAGTACATTAGTAATAGACAGTTTTTGTGATGCAGTAGGAATATTGTAAAGCTAAGCTACTTAGTAGTGAAGACAAATGAACAATGAGTATTGCAAAGTTAGAGCTTTTTGACATAGCAAGTAACAAGGGTCAAGTTATTCACATAAGATATATTAGGTCAAATGAGAGGAGGGTTATTTTTGAATATGAAAAAAAAACCTATGCCAAAATGGTATGACGAAATGGACGACGACGATATGGACATGATGATGGACGACGACTACGAGGAAGGCGCTGTGATGCAACATGGCATGGCTGTTCTAAGTATGCCGAAATGTATAATGCTGGCTCATGCCTATGTCCCTAATCAATGTTATAATAAAGCTTTTTGTCCACAAGAAGCACTAATGAAGGGAACATTATTCCCTGAGCTGTGGGGAGCTTATCCAATCCCGAATTAAATGAGTGGAGGTGAATTTAAGGTGAACTGTGAAAAACAATTCATGATGCTTAAGCGACTTCAAGAGATGGAATTTGTAGCAATAGAACTAAACCTATATTTGGATACACATCCATGTGATACAGATGCGCTTAATGATTATAACTGTGCAGTTGAAGCAATTAGAAAATTGAAAAAAGAATATGAGTCTGAATACGGTCCGCTAATGAACTTCGGAATGGGCGGCTATTCTAAAGAACCGTGGCAATGGGCAATGGGTCCTTGGCCTTGGGAACTGTAGGAGGAGAATAAAATATGTGGATTTATGAAAAGAAGCTTGAACATCCAGTCAGAGTTTCCTGCCCAGATGTTAAGTTTGCTAAGATGGTTATTACTCAATATGGTGGACCGGATGGTGAATTATCAGCATCCCTTCGGTATCTTAATCAACGCTACTCTATGCCTACCGACAACGCTAAAGCGTTGCTCACTGACATAGGTACAGAAGAATTAGCTCATATGGAAATGATAGCAGCACTTGTGTACAAATTGACTGATGGCGCAACCTGTGAAGACTTTAAAGAAGCGGGTTGGGAAGGACAATTTGTTCAGCATGACCATGGCCTTTTCTGGACTGATGCCAATGGAGTTCCTTGGTCAGCTAAATATATTGCTTGCCTGGGCGATCCGATTACCGACTTAGTAGAAAACATGGCAGCTGAGCAAAAAGCACGTACAACTTACGAGCACCTTATTGCCTGCACAGACGACCCTTGTGTCAAAGATACACTTCGTTTCTTATGGGAACGCGAAGTGGTGCATTTCCAACGTTTTGGTGAAGCTTTAAATGAAGTCCAGGAATGGATGTGCAAGTCTAAGCATGTATGGTGCGGGCACGAAATGAGAAAAGAAGGAAAATAAAATTAATTGTAAAATGGCCTTAAGCAGACTTAGCTGTTTAAGGCCATTTTAGTTGTCCCGAGAAAAACATTGCAAATGAATTATGCGGATGATAGTATATAAGTAACTGTATATCAGGACGGAGATTATGAGAGGTCCGGAGCTTGTGTTAGGTTTTTTAGCCTAGCTGGGTTTCGGGCTTTTTTTATACGATAAGAAAGTATAAACTTTCTTACTGCATAAGGGCAACATCGACTTCCATCGTCGCTAAGGCTCGACGCAAGTCGTGTTTTCTTTATAGGCACGTTTGTGTTCAACGGTAAAATATAGACTTTAAAGAGGTGTCATTATGATTAAGAAGACGAAAATTGTATGTACTATGGGACCCAGTACTGAAAGTCCGTCTGTTTTAGAGCAAATGTTATTGGCAGGCATGAATGTTGCAAGGTGTAATTTTTCCCATGGTTCTCATGAAGAACATGGAAGACGTATTGCCACCGTTCGCGAAGTGTCGGCTAAGGTTAATAAGCCTGTTGCTTTAATGCTTGATACAAAGGGGCCAGAAATGCGCCTTGGCAAATTTGAAAAGGGCAAAGTACAGTTATGTGAAGGAAATACGTTTATATTAACTGCTCGTGATGTTATTGGAACTGAAGAGATGGCTTCAGTTAATCACAAGTTGCTATATCAGGAAGTTATGCCTGGCAATATTATACTGCTATCCGATGGTCTGGTAAGTTTAAAGGTTAAAAAGATTGAGCAGCAGGATATTGTAACTACAATCTTAAATACTGGTGTAATTGGAAACCATAAAAGGGTCGCGGCACCAGGCGTTTCAGTAAATCTTCCGCCGTTATCTGAGCAGGACGTTGCGGATATTCTATTTGGAGTCCAGCAGAAGATGGATTTTATTGCAGCCTCTTTTATTCAGAGAGCAGCGGATGTTTTAGCAATTAGAAAAGTGCTTGAAGATGCTGGCGCTACCATGGATATTATATCTAAAATTGAGAACGCCGAAGGTGTTAACAATATAGATGAGATAATCAAAGTGTCTGATGGTATTATGGTGGCCAGAGGCGATTTGGGTGTAGAAATACCGGTTGAAGAGGTGCCGATTCTCCAGAAGATGATGATCGAAAAATGTAATAAGGCTGGTAAACCTGTTATTACAGCAACTCAGATGCTCGAATCAATGGTGTCTAACCCTCGCCCGACTAGAGCAGAGGCAAGCGATGTGGCCAATGCTATCCTAGATGGCACTGACGCTATCATGCTGAGTGGTGAAACTGCTTCAGGGGATTACCCGGTGCAAGCCGTTGAGACCATGGCTAAGATTGCTATGAGAACTGAATCCTCTTTGAAATTCAGTGAGCTGCTTTTAAATAAAGGCATCATAGAGCAATGTACTACAACTGACGCTATTAGTCATGCGACAGTTCAAGTAGGTTTCGAGCTTGGGGCAGCGGCGATTATTACCTCAACTGAGGGCGGCTATACGGCGAGGATGGTATCTAAATACCGCCCTAAGGCCACGATTGTAGCAGTTACCCCTGATGAGAAAGCGCTGCGCCGGATGCTGCTGCTATGGGGAGTATTCCCTGTTTTAGGAGCGCGTTGGTCCAATACTGATGAGATGATTGCCGGAGCTGTTGAATCTTCAATGGGGGCAGGCATTGTAAAAAATGGTGATCTTGTTGTCGTAACTGCCGGGGTACCGCTAGGTCTGTCAGGTACGACAAATATGATAAAGGTACATGTTGTTGGAGAGGTCTTAGTGCGTGGTGTAGGTATCGGTCAGAGCGCAGCTACAGGTAAAGTATGCAAAGCAAATTCTAGTGAGGATCTTAAAATCAGATTTCAGCCAGGCGATATTCTAGTAACTAGGAGCCTTGCTAATGAGGATATGGTATATGCAACTAAGGCGGCCGCGCTCATTGTCGAAGAGGGCGGACTGACTTCACCAGCTGCAATTGTTGGAGTTAGCTATGGATTGCCGGTATTAGTTGGTGCCGAAGGTGCGGTAAATAGGCTCGAACATGGCATGCTCGTAACAGTAGATGCTATGCGGGGCGTCGTTTACCAGGGTAAAGCAAACGCAAGATAATGGCCTGATGAGTTTATAAATGCGAGACCAAGCAGTGATCCGAATGGATTGCCGTTTTGGTCTCATTGTTTTTCCTATCTGAGATCACTCTATTTAATTGTATAGTCAATTTAAATTGTATTAATACTAAATAAAATAATTATAAAAGAAGGACTTTCAATTAATTCAGAGAATGATAAATAATTAAAACAATAGGGACGCAATATGTTCCACGTGGACGAAATGAGTCCAAATAATATTAGCTTAGGTATGTTGAAAGAGATTACGTTTCGTTTTGCGGGGCGATGCGGTGTGCGGCTAGTAAAAGAGCAATCGCATGATGCCAACAAAATCTCTCTCTTTTTTGGTATGATGATTGGTGTAATCCCCTTACATTAATAATAAAGCTTATCCCAATCTGCTAGAGACGTGTCGCCCGCATAAAAAAAGACAAACTAAGGATTAACTTGGTTTGTCTTTTTTTATGATATTATTTAAATACATTGAATTATAAAAAAATTGAAAATTCCAGCAGGAGACTGAAGAAATATGCAGAAGAATAGTAGTGTTCTTTTTTATTGCAATAACGGGACGTAATATGTTCCGCCGGGGCAAAATGAGGCCCCGAGGAATAATTCCAATATTTGAAGTAGTGCTATTGTGTTATTTTGATGGTACTATGTTACTTGAATTTAATAACTGGACGGAGATAATGAGAAGTCCGAAGCTTTTGCTACTTGAAGGTAGCATTGGTTTCGGGCTTTTCTTTTCTAAAAAAATTAATTATTCCATATATAGCTTGAGTGAAAACGGGGGCGCATAATCAACAGCAAAATTGCGATACGAATCAAAGGAGGAAGCAGTAAAGCGGACTTTAGAATGGGAAGAATAAAAGCTAATTTTTAATCTAAGTAAGTCATTCATGCGCGCGGGGGCCTTTAACGCATGAATGACTATGCCGTCTGAGGCTTATATAGCAAATAGCCTATTGGACTTACTAAGCTAAGAGCAGTTTTGTCACTGTTGATTGTGTGCTATTTAAGGCCAAGCAAGTTAAGTGATTCTTTGCAAATAAAGGAGAATTAAAATGCAAAAAGCAACGGTTGTGATAGTCGGCGGTGGAGCTACGGGTGTCGGCATTTTACGTGACTTAAGTATGAGGGGGGTTGACGCACTATTGCTGGAGCAGCGCGATCTTGGTTATGGTGCAAGCTCTCGTTATCATGGTTTATTGCACAGTGGCGGACGATACGCAGTCAAAGACCCTGAGGCAGGCAAAGAATGCATTGAGGAAAATATGATACTGCGCAAAATAGGCAAACATTGTGTTGAGGTTACTGAAGGGTTGTTTGTGCGAACACCAAAAGACGATGAAGCCTTTGAGGCTAAGTGGGTTGAAGCATGTGGAAAAGTGGGAATTTCAGCTATTCCAATATCGGTTAAAGAAGCACTTAATTTAGAACCCAATCTTAGTCCTAATATAAAATCGGTATACCGAGTGCCAGATGCAGCTATTGATGGTTTTCGGATGCTCTGGCAGAACGTTGCATCGGCCCGCAAATATGGCGGAAGAGTACTGACTTATACCGAACTAATTGGAATTGAGCAGGTTAATGGACAAGTGGTCGGGGTTAAAGTGAGGAACATATTAACTGCTGAAAGCTATATCATTGGCTGTGATTTTGTTGTAAGCGCTGCTGGGTCTTGGGTAGGCGAAGTAGCAGCTTTAGCAGGAATAAAGGTAAATGTATTTCCTGATCGTGGCACGTTAGTAGCCTTCAATCATCGAATTACCAGCAGGATTGTTAATAGATTGCGTCCGGCATCTGATGGAGATATATTCGTTCCCCATGGCTCAATTACAATCCTGGGCACTACTTCGGCGGAAGCATCGCGTCCTGACGATACAGTCCCAACTGCGGATGAAATAGTAAAACTTATTGATATTGGTGAATGTCTATTTGGAAACTTGAGAAGCTATCGAATTCTTAGGGCCTTTACCGGAACTCGTCCGCTGTATAGTGCTGATCCAAATGCTACGGGGCGCGGTGCATCTCGAAACTTTGTTATTCTTGATCATGCTAAGGAAGGTCTTAAAGGCTTCGCAACTATTGTTGGTGGTAAGTTTACAACCTACAGGCTTATGGCAGAAAAAATTACAAATTTAGTCTGCTCACAGTTAGGGTTTAAGACAGAGTGCCGCACAGCAATTGAGCCAATTGTTGAAGATCCTTCACCAGAAATAAAGGCTAAAGCGCGATTGTACTTCCCAGCATATGGGGCAGATTTAGCAGTATCCCGTCTCGGGTCGGAAAAATTAGAAAAAGTAATACAACGAATAAAGGACAATCCAGAAAAGCGCCAACTGCTCTGTGAATGTGAGAACGTTACATTAGCTGAGGTTGAAGAAGCAGCTGACGATACTACAAGTTATATGTTAAGTGACGTGCGAAGAAAAACACGCATGGGAATGGGAACGTGTCAGGGGGCGTTCTGCACTTATCGCAGCGTTGGTGCAGTAGATGCTAATGGATTGTCTTGGGGTAAAGATACTAACGGCTTATTCCGTGAATTTTTACAAGCCCGTTGGGCGGGAATTCGTCCGGCGCTATGGGGTAATGTGATTCGTGAAATGGAATTGACCCGTGGTATTTATGAGGGCACTTTAAATATAAATGGAGCGATAAATGATGAAGAAAACTGATGTAATTGTTATTGGCAGCGGTTTTGCTGGGTTAATATCTGCCATTACCGCTGCAAAGAATGGAAAAGAAGTACTCTTAATGTCTTACGGAGCGGGTACCCTTACTATCGGTGGCGGCATAATAGATGTTTTGGGCTATGGAGATAATGGCAATCCACTTGCTGCGCCTGATGCAGGCCTGGACTTAGTGGATGGTGCGCATCCATATAAGAAGGTCGGCAGTCTAGCGATTGCTGAAGCGATTGCCTTCTTTAAGCAAATTGCAGAGGAGCAAGGCTATCCGTATGTTGGAACATTAAATAAGATGCAATGGATTCCTACTGCAACCGGTACACTTAAGCCTACGTGTCTAGTTCCAGCCACAATGGATCCCTCTAGTATTGCTGAAGCTCAGGATATAATGGTGGTTGGTTTTGACTATTTGAAAGATTTTTATCCTCAGCTAGTCGCTAAAAATCTAGATAAAATTCTAAATCTGCCAAATAAAATTAGCACAGCTATAGTCAAGCTCCCTTTTTCTGAGGGGCGTGATGTAACAAATTTGGATGTGGCTCGTTGGCTTGATAATGAAGAGGGGCGTAAAGAATTTATTAAGCAGCTTAAAAGAGCAGTTAAACCAGGAATTACAATTATACTTCCACCTGTGCTTGGAACAATGCCTGATTATACAGTTCTTGAAAGTCTAGAAAAAGAGCTAAAGTGCAGTTTTGTAGAGGCTGCAGGAATGCCGCCATCAATTACAGGACTCCGTCTGCAAAAAATGCTTATAAGTTATGCTAAAAAAATTGGCGTTACAATTATTGAAAAAGCGGCTATAAATAGAGCCATTATAGAAAACGGCAAATGCATCGCTGTTGAGACTAAGGGACTGGATCGTGTCAGGACTTATAGTGCTGAGTCCTATATTTTGGCGACAGGCGGCTTTTATGGCGGTGGACTGATAGCTGAGCCAGGAAGGGTTGTTGAGCCTATCTTTAATTTGCCTGTTGAAGCACCCGACCAGCAAGAAAAATGGTCAAACGAGGTGCTTTTCTCTAATCAAAAACAGCCCTTTGCCCAAATAGGAATAAATGTGAATAGCAGCATGCAGCCGCTTAATAAAGAAGGCGAAGTAGTGTTAAAGAATGTTGCGGTTGCAGGACGGAATTTAAGTGGATATGATTACTGTTTTGAAAAGTCAGGTAATGGCGTAGCTTTGGCCTCGGCCTATTGTGCAGCAATGTCTTTATAAGGGGAGGAAACTATGAGTAAACATTTGATAAACCCAGATCTTTGTACCGCTTGTACGACCTGTGTAGTAAGCTGCCCGGTTACCGAAGCAACTCGCAAGTTTCGCGGGCCTAAAGCTACTGGTCCTGCGCTTGAAAGAATGAGGCTTTCCCAACAAGATAGAGACACATCACTAGAGTATTGTTCCAATTGCAAAAACTGTGATATTTCGTGCCCCTCTGGCGTTCCTATCTCAACTCTTAATATGCTGGCTAGAGCGAAGCAGCATAAAAATACCAGGCGAAGCATACGCGACCAAATACTATCACATGGCGAGAAAATGGCTAAGCTGAGCAATGTTTTCCCAGGAGCAAAATTAGCTAATATCGGTATGACATTCAGCAAAAAACTTGGTTTACTGGATATGGTTGGAATAGAGGGAAAGGCACCTCTGCCGCCATACGCATCTCAGACCTTCCTAAAACAATTTAAAACAATAAAACAAGTGAGCTATCCGGATAAAGTTGTATTTTTTCCAGGATGCTTTATAAACTACAATGACCCGCAGGTTGGCCTGGATTTTGTTGAAGTAATGCAAAAGAACGGCTATGAAGTAGTCGTTGATGAAGCTTTTGTCTGCTGTGGTTCACCGTTAGTAGTAGGCGGCTTTTTAGACGAAGCTCACGATAATGCTGTGAAGAATTGCGCTAATATAAAAAAGTGGATTGAAAAAGGTTACCCAGTGATTACTTGTTGTACAAGCTGTGGGTTAATGTTAAAACAAGAATATCAAGAACTGTTCCACTTGCCGGGGACAGCCGAAAATGCAAGGAATATATATGATGTAATGGAATTTTTACAAAATCTACATGATAATAATAGCTTAAATACGAATTTTGGCAGTACTGCTAGCATATATTTATACCATGCTCCTTGTCATTTGCGTGCCCAAGGTTTTGGTCTGCCAGCGCTCGATATTTTGGGATTGGTGCCAGGTCTGAAGGTTGAAAATGTTGATGCTGGCTGTTGTGGCATTTCCGGAAACTACGGTTTCAAGGCGGATAAATACGCTATATCTCAGAAGATTGGTGAGAGATTATTTAAAAAAATTAAGGAGTCAAAGGTTGACACGGTAATATCGGATTGTGGAACTTGCCGACTGCAAATAGCGCATGGCGGAAATGTTAGGACTGCTCATCCTGTCACAGTTCTAAAGGCGGCGTACGCTAAGGCGGGTAATTAGTAAGCAAACTGACAGAAGCGGTACTTTAAGGTTTTTAAAACAAAGTAGTAATGCTTTTTTTATTATCTAACAGGGACGCAAAATGTTCACATGGGACTGTGTTAGTCCCTTACAGCAAATATATAACAATATAAGAGGGTGTTTAATAGATGAAAAAGACGAAAATCGTTTGCACTATGGGACCGAGTACAGAGAGTCATTCTACTTTGGAACAAATGTTAATAGCTGGGATGAATGTTGCGCGCTGCAATTTTTCCCATGGATTGCACGAAGAGCATGCAAAAAGAATTACTGCTGTCAGAGCAGCCTCACGAAAGGTTAATAAGCCAGTCGCTTTGATGTTAGACACTAAAGGCCCTGAGATGCGGCTTGGGAATTTTGCGAAAGGCAAGGTACAGCTAATCGAAGGTAAGCAGTTCATCTTGACTGCACGTGATGTCGTTGGGACAGAAGAAATAGCCTCAGTTAATCACAAACAGTTATATCAGGAGATCAGTCCGGGCAATATTATACTGCTGTCAGATGGGTTAGTAAGTCTTAAGGTTGAGAAGATAGAGGATCAGGATATTGTTACAACTATTCTAAACAGTGGGATAATCGGCGACCGTAAAAGGGTTGCAGCACCAGGGGTTTCAGTAAATCTGCCGCCGTTATCTGAGCAAGACATTGCTGATATACTTTTTGGTGTAGAGCAAAAGATGGATTTCATTGCAGCATCGTTTATCCAAAGAGCCGCAGACGTGCTTGCTATTCGAAAGTTGCTTGAAGATGCTAGTTACACCATGGATATTATCTCTAAAATTGAGAATGTTGAAGGTGTTAAAAATATTGATGAAATCATCAAAGTTTCAGACGGCATAATGGTGGCCAGAGGTGACTTGGGTGTAGAAATTCCGGTGGAAGAGGTACCAATCATTCAAAAGATGATGATTGAAAAATGTAATAAAGCCGGTAAGCCAGTTATAACGGCAACCCAAATGTTAGAGTCGATGATTAACAATCCTCGTCCCACAAGAGCAGAGGCGAGTGATGTTGCGAACGCAATACTTGATGGAACAGATGCTATTATGCTGAGTGGTGAAACTGCTTCAGGCGATTATCCGGTGCAAGCAGTTGAAACAATGGCTAAAATTGCTCTAAGAACTGAATCCTCCCTAAAGTATAGTGAATTACTGCTAAATAAAGGGATTATCGAACAATGCACTACTACTGATGCAATTAGCCATGCGACCGTTCAAATAGGGCATGAACTTGGGGCGGCAGCTATTATTACTTCCAGCGAGGGTGGATATACCGCTAGGATGGTTTCTAAGTATCGTCCCAAGGCAACAATTTTAGCTGTAACCCCTGATGAAAAAGCACTTCGCCGCATGTTATTACTTTGGGGCGTCTTTCCGGTACTCGGAGCGCGCTGGTCAAACACTGACGAAATGATTGCAGGAACAGTTGAGACTTCAATGGGAGCAGGAATTGTTAGAAATGGTGATCTAGTTGTCGTAACTGCTGGTGTACCGCTAGGTTTGACTGGTACGACGAATATGATCAAAGTTCATGTGGTTGGAGATGTGCTAGTACGTGGTATAGGTATAGGGCAAAGTGCAGCTTCAGGAAGGGTTTGCAAACAGCATAAAGGGGAAAGTCTGGCCAAAATATTTGAACCCGGTGACATTATTGTAACTAAGAGCCTTACTAATGAAGATATGGAATATGCAGTTAAGGCTGCTGCGCTTATTGTAGAGGAGGGGGGAATAACTTCTCCGGCTGCTATTGTGGGTGTCAGCTATGGTATCCCAGTTCTAGTTGGAGCGGACGGGGCAGTGAGCCGCCTGAGCCATGGTCTGGAAGTGACAGTTGATGCCACGCGCGGCGTAGTATATAACGGCAAAGCTAATGCCAGATAGTGATTAGCCGGGTTAAACCCGGCTATACTCCAACATAAGTTACGGTTAATTAAAAAGTTTGTAATCATCCGTTGGCTAGTTAAGTTAAGGCTGGTTTATGACTTAAATTAACTGAATGATCAAAAAATAAGGAACAAAGGGGATGTTATTATGTTTCGTGAAGATGGAAGCTGTATTTTAATGCATGAGCTTAATTCAAACCTCATTCCTGAGAGCTTTATTCAGCATTTAAACTTTTCGGGCTTAATAAGTTTCAGAGATGCTAAAACAAATGAGAGTATTATAATCGAATTGGCCAACTGGGATTATGTAAATATGATAGCGCGAAAGTTTGGAATCAAACCGATTTTTCATTATTAAAAGCGATCGGCAAGTGAAGAGTGCTGTTATGGCAGCATAGATAAATTTTGGGACTGAGATATAGAGAGGTCCGTATTGCGTCCGGTCGCGGGGGTAATACGGGCTTTTCTATTAAGCTAATCCATAAATATAATTAGATTAGAATATAAATGAGGCGATAAAATGAGCTTTCCAAATGTAGTTAAGATTCTAATTAATGGGAAAGTTATTCCGGCGGCAAGAACCTTAGAAGACTTCACCTATGCTGTTACCAGCACTACTGCACCGAGTATTATATTGCTTTTTGGTGATATCAATGAACTTCCAGCACTTCTTACTCAAGCCAGGCAATATAAGAAACGAATTTTATTGCACGTAGATCTGATCGACGGCGTCGCAAAGGATAAGCTGGGTATTAGTTATCTGGCAAGATTAGGGGTTACAGGAATAATAACAACAAAATCACAGCTTGCGAGACTTGCTAATGAAATGGGTATGATCGTAATTCAGAGAATTTTTCTAACAGATTCAGAAGGCTTACGAACTGGAATACAAACGCTTCGTAAATTCAAGCCTGACGCTGTTGAGATAATGCCAGCCTTTGTGTCTGGTGATATAATACGAGAAATTATAAGAGATACCCGTTTGCCGGTTATTGCCGGGGGACTGCTGGGAACGAGAGAGGAAATAGATGAAATTATTAATAATGGTGCTGTCGCCGTAAGTACAAGCAGGCGTGAACTCTGGTCAATATAGTATTAGACCTAGAATATATTAACTATAGACATTTAGATGAGAAAGCCCTACAATCTTGTCTAAAGGAGGGGCGGATATGAACAAGCGGATAACTGTAGAAATGCATGTGCATACTTGTTTCTCTAAGGATTCCTTAATGTCACTGCAGCAGCTTGCTGCTGCCTGCAAACAGAAGAAGATTGATTGTATTGCAGTGACTGATCACAATACAATTCGCGGAGCGGTAGCTTTCCGGGCGGCCTATCCTTGGATTAAGGTCATTATTGGCGAAGAAATTAGTACTGCCGAGGGTGAAATTATTGGTTACTTTCTAGCAGAAGAAATAGAGCCTGGACTCAGCGCCAAGGAGACGATTCGCAAGATTAAAGCGCAAGGAGGGCTTGTTTGTGTGCCTCATCCTTTCGATAAAAAACGGAGCGGAGTGCTAAAGCATAAGGCTTTATTGGAGAATCTGTCTGATATCGATATTATTGAAGCTTTTAATGGCAGAAACATTAATCACTGCTCAAATATCGAGGCCTTCCGTTTTGCGGAAGAATACGGCAAACTAAAAAGCGTAGGAGCTGATGCTCATACTGCAAATGAGCTTGGTCGATGTCAGTTGAGGATTGACGATTTTAGTGGCGTTCAGGACTTTGCATCCAAACTGAAGACGGCAGACTCGACATGCAAAAGATTGTCTGTTTGGAAAAATGTAATTTATTCTGGTGGAGAAATTATTAAAAGGTTAGCTATGCCCTTTGTGTGCTGGAATTGTTTTTCGTGTACGATAAGAAAGTATAAACTTTCTTACATGCATAAGGGCAACATCGACTTCCGCTGTCGCTAAGGCTCGGCGCAAGCCGTGTTTTCTTTACAGTAATTCGTTCAATAAAAATGCAGTCAAATCTGCCCGAACTATCAGGCTATAATAAAACAAGGTGCCAGGAAAGACTTTACTAGTCTTCTGACACCTTGTTTTTCTGTTAATCTGGGGTAACTGATGGGCGGGAGGTTATAACAGATAATACAACCGTTGTTTTTGTTTTTTGCACACCAGACTGTGTTTTTATTCTATTTAACAGCCTTTCGAGCGAAAGCGTATTCTCGGTGATTATTTTGAGGGAGTAATCAAAATCGCCTGCTATATAAAAGCACTCTTGTATTTCAGTTTCATATTTAACAAATTCAGCAAACGAATCACTAAACCGAGGATTTTCTAAGCTGATGAACATAAGCGCCATGAGTTGTTTGTTTAGCAGCTGGGGATTTAAAATAGCACAATACTGCTCTATAACACCCGAGGCCTCCAGCTTTTTCAATCTTTCGCTTATCGCTGGCATAGACATGCCTATTTCATTACTCAAATCAGATATTGTAACTCTGGCATTTATCTGTAATGACTTTAAAATTTTAATATCTATATCATCCATAATAACACCACTCTATTATAATTTTGACAACGCGTAAAATGACGGATTAAGTTTATAGCAATAATGTTTTTATCTTAATACGTTTATTTGCTTTTTTCAATCTTATTTTGGCATTTGGCTAATAATTTATCAGTTATTTTTCGCATTACATCCAAATTATCAAGGTAATATTACAGGACATAGGCATTATAAAAGTTAGATAAGGGTTATCTCAAAAGCTGTACTTGTTTTTAGCTAGGGTCTAATTTTTCTAAGTGTAAATATAATCAAGTAGAGAGGTCGTTTTACTTGAGAGTGTTAATATCAAAAGGAGGCAGCAGCTAATGACACCAGAAGATTTTCTTGATTGGCTTTCTCCTGTTGCTAAACGGGTATGTAAGGAATTTGGGTTATTTTCTAGTGTATGTATTGCCCAAGGAGCCCTAGAGAGCGGTTGGGGCGAAGCGATAATCGGCAAATATAATCTGTTCGGCCGCAAGTGGAATGGGGTTGGGAAGTACATAGAGGTTTCGACCCAGGAATACTATGACGGGGAATACCATACTATAGTTGCCAAGTTCCAGGATTATGATTCGCTTGAAGAAGCTGTTAAAGATTGGTGCTTTTTAATTACGGAGGAGCCAGTTTATAGTCCATGTCTTGACGTTAAAGATAATTTAATACAGTTTGTAGAAACCCTCAGCCCAATTTATGCTACCGACCCGCATTATGCAGATAAAATTATTTCTACAATTCGAGCCAATGACCTAACGTTATATGACGATTAATTGTAAAAATGTCGTTTGCTTTTTAGCAAACGACATTTTTTATTTATCTAACTGGACTAAAAACAGTCGACTGTTGACCGATTTCGCTTGTAGCTTTGTAGAGGGAAATTATGCATATTTAACGAATAAGATAATAGCACTAATCGAAAGAGGTTGAGTATATGCCAGTTGCACCAGGACTAGGAATACAACGTCGAATTGCAATATTTATAACATTGTTACTGCTGATTATATTAGTCTTAGCCGGACGAATCGCTTGGGTACAATTTGTTGATGGCAAGCGTCTAGCAACAAAGGTTCAGAATCAGCTAAAAGAGAATAAGGCGTTGCAATCGCCGCGGGGAACAATTTACGACCGTCAAGGAAGGGAACTGGCAATTAGTACAATGACTAAATCGTTGTACGCTGATCCTGCTCAACTTAATAAGGATTATGATACAGTCGCTAATTTATTAGGACCTGCACTTAAAATGAAGCCTGAAGAAATTAAGGAACTGTTAAGTTATGGCGGAAGATTTGTCTGGATTCAGCGAATGCTTGAACCTGAAATTGCCGCAAAGATCGACACATTACTAAAAGCTAATGATATAAAAGGCTTTAGCTTTGTAGAAGAAAGTAAAAGATATTACCCCAACGACAGCTTAGCGGCTCAAATTCTCGGATTTGTGGGGACAGATGATGTAGGTCTGGATGGAATTGAATTAAAGTTGGACAAGCTTATAAAAGGCCAGCTATCTGAACATGCAATTCTTACCGATAATCGCGGCTTGCCGATTTTTAACTCTATCTTTACCTTTGCTCCGCCTAAACAAGGTAAGAATATCTATCTCACAATTGACAGTACTATTCAATTTATAGTAGAAAAGACACTTGATAAGGCTATGGCTACTACCAGAGCTAAAGGCGCAGTTGTTATTGTCATGAATCCTCGTAATGGCGAAGTGTTAGCTATGACCAGTCGACCTACTTTTAATCCTAATGAGTTTTACCGTTACAGTCCAGCCGAATGGAAAAACAGGGCTGTATCTTATGTCTATGAGCCAGGTTCTACCTTCAAATCTATTATAGCTGCAGCAGCAATTCAGGAAGGGCTTGTTACTCCTGGTGAGAAGTTTACGGATAACGGTTATATTATGGTTTCTGGCCGTCGAATTAAAAACTGGAGTGATGAGAGTTATGGCAATATAACTTTCTTAGACGTTATAAAAAACTCAATAAATACAGGGTTTGTTGAAGTAGGGTTGAGGCTTGGTGCTAATAGGCTAAGCAACTATGCGCGCCTGTTTGGCTTTGGCCATTCTACTGAAATAGGTCTTCCAGGAGAAGAAGACGGCATTTTATTTAATCCCGATAATATGCGCGAATCAGATTTAGCTACCATGTCGATTGGGCAAAGTATTGCCGTGACTCCAATGCAACTGGTTTCGGCAATTGCTGCAATTGCAAATGATGGGGTATTGGTAAAACCGCAAATAATTAAGGAAATACAAAATGCTGATGGTTCAGTTCATAGTGCTACTTCTGTAACTACTATTAGGCAAGTCATCAGTCCGGAAACTGCACGCACACTCACAACTATGTTAGAACAAGTAGTATCAGGTGGTGGTGGAGAAAAAGCTGGTGTAAAAGGTTATAGAGTTGCGGGTAAAACTGGCACAGCTGAAAAACTCCGCGAAGATGGAAGTGGTTATCAAGCGGGGCATTACATTGCTTCGTTCGCCGGTTTTGCGCCAGCGGAGGATCCACAGCTTGCAATTCTAGTCGTAATAGATGATCCGGATGGAATTTATTATGGTGGACAAATTGCTGCACCGGTCGCAAGCGAAATATTAGGTCAAGTGCTTAGATATATCAATGTTCTACCTCAAGGAGGCAATGTAATTCCTCAACCAAAGCCTGTTAAGCAAACACAGTCAGAGGCATCACCGGTAGCTGTTAAAGTCCCGCAGGGTAAAATACTAGTACCTAATTTGACAGGTAAAAGTATAAGGCAAGCAGGTGATGAGATAAGTAAGTCAGGGCTAAGTATGGTCCCCGTAGGTACAGGTATAGCAGTCAGACAAAGTATAGCAGCGAATTCAATCGCTGAACCTGGAAGTGAAATTACTGTATATTTTGAACCGCGCTAGGGTATGCTAATGCAATAATTTGTAGCAGTGAGGTAACTAAATTGAATAAGCCTAAGCAAATGTTATTGCTAAAAGAGGCTTGGCCATTAGCCCAAAAGATTGCTGAGTATTTGCGGCAGCATGAAAAAGCAGAGCAAGTTGAGGTTGCTGGATCAATACGAAGACATATGGAGACAGTTTCCGAAATTGAGGTTGTAATTGCAAGTCGGGAAGCTGAGGACGTATTGGCTTTTGCTCAGACAATGCCAGGAGTTACTAAGCGGCTGCACTGCAACAGCCATAGCTGCAGTGTAGCGCTCAATATAAATATTAACCTTAATATTTATATTGCTACGCCAGAGGATTTTTCGGCTGCACTATATTTTTACAGCGGAAGCCAAAAACATATTGAACAAATAAGGGCATTGGCCAAGGAAAAAGGATTTACATTTTCGGAGAAAGGCTTGTATACTGATAGCGGAAAACAGCAGATTGTCAGTGAAAAGCAATTACTGTCTTATTTAGGACTTGCTTATCTGGAACCTGAACTCCGTGAAGGCCGTGGCGAGTTAGAGCGAGCCGCAAATAATTTGCTACCAACACTAGTTACGGCAGCCGATATAAAAGGCGGAATCCATATCCATACCAGTTCGTCAGACGGACAAGCGACTATTGCTGAACTTGCTGCCAAAGCTCAAGAAATTGGCTGGAATTATCTTGGTATAAGCGACCATAGCCAGTCAGCCCATTACGCTGGCGGACTAAAAACACAGCAGGTGCTTGAGCAGCGATGTGAGATTGACAAGCTAAACAATAAAAATCCGAATTTCAGAATTCTAGCTGGTATCGAAAGTGATATTAGACTGGACGGTTCACTTGACTACAGTGATGATATTCTATCACAGTTCGATTTTGTTATTGCCTCGGTTCATTCAGGATTTAAACAGGATGAACAAACTATGACTAAAAGAATAATTAAGGCTATGTCTAACCGATTTGTAAGTGTTCTGGGACATGCTACAGGAAGAATATTACTTAAACGTCCAGGGTATAAGGTAAATCTGCCAGAGATAATTAACGCTGCAGCCCAGACGGGAACGACAATTGAAATAAACTCAAATCCGCGAAGGTTGGACTTAGATTGGCGCTGGCATAGTTATGCACAGCAAAAGGGTGTTTTATTTGCCATTAACCCTGATGCTCATGCTGTAAATGAGCTTAGCTATATGGAAGCCGGGCTAGCTGTTGCTCGCAAAGGCGGTTTAAGTTCAGCAGATATAATTAATACACGCAATACAAAAGAAATTGAGATAGCACTAAGAAAAAAGCGCTGAAAATTGAAAATAATAAAAGGGCGGCTTAGCCGCCCCTGCGTATTACGATTATTGTTGGTTGTTGCTGATGCTGGATTCATATTGTTCGATCATACGGCGAACCATTTGTCCACCTACGCGACCGCAGTCAGCGGAAGTCATAGTAGCCCATCCATTTTGACGAACAGTTTCAGCAATGCCCAATTCGGAAGCGATTTCAAACTTCATGCGGTCAAGGGCATTTTCAGCTGCAGGATTAACAGGTCGGTTGCTTCTAGCCATTTGTTTGTCACCTCCTTGTTATCGTTGTAATCATATTATGTACCGGATGAATTAGTGTTATGCTGAATACTATTATGTAAATAGTGGCAATGAATTTGTGCTTTTAATACAATATTTTACCATTTTTGCAGGGAATATTAGAGCTTGATAGAAATAAAATAAGATAAATTGCCTTGTTATCTGGGATAAAGCTATTCATTTTAATCAATTATTTAATTAGAGGTGCAAAAAAGACATGCATGAGATGGCAATTGCTCAAGGGATTTTGGATATTGTACTAAATACTGCTGCTCAGCATGGTGCCTCAAGAGTAGGACTTGTTAGGCTGTTAGTGGGTGAGATGACGCAGGTTGTCCCTCAGTCGCTTGAGTTTGGTTTCAGTGCTTTGGCGGTCGGCACAATAGCCCAGAATGCTAATCTTGAAGTTATAATTGTACCAGTTACGGGTAAATGTGTATGTTGCACGCAGCAATTTAATATAAGACAAAACCAATTTCAATGTCCTGATTGTCAATCTTTTAATATCGAGATCATTTCAGGACGGGAACTCCTGGTTGATGCACTTGAGGTGGAATAATGGAAATAAAGGTTATGGCTAATATTCTTGAGGTTAATGATTCAATTGCTAAAAAGGTAAAGGAAAGACTTACATGTCATGGGATTTTTGCACTCAACCTTATGGGATCTCCTGGGTGTGGAAAAACAACCTTACTTGAGCACACCATTTCCGCATTAAAAAGTGAGCTTAAAATAGCCGTTATTGAAGGCGATCTTTATACCGACAAAGATGCTAATAGAATAGAAAAACATGGAGTTCCAGTAATTCAAATAAATACTGTTGGTGGCTGTCATCTGGATGCTAACATGATCAATATTGCACTTGACCAGTTAGATTTAGCGGCAATTGATTTACTTATTATTGAAAACGTTGGTAATCTGGTCTGTCCTGCTGAATTTAATGTGGGTGAGCATGGACGTGCTACTGTGCTTAGTATTACTGAAGGTGAAGATAAGCCACTTAAATATCCTCTAATCTTTAGAGAAGCTGATGCTATTATTCTCAATAAGCTCGACTTACTTCCGTTTACTGATTTTAACTACAATGCGGCTGTTGAGGATATTCGGAAAATAAACTTTACGGCAAAATTGGTTGCCGCTTCATGTCGTACTGGTGAGGGGCTTGATCATTGGTACGATTGGCTTCGCGCGCAAGTCAAAAAACAGGCGAGGTGTTAATTTAGTGTCTGATTTAAGGCTATTACAGCAGGAGATTGAGCAAGTACGCGCTAAACTTCATCGGTTGGTCGATAGTAAGCGGGGGCATTTTATCGATCCAGAAGTGACGGAGTTGAGTGAATATCTTGATACGCTAATTGTTAAGTATGAAAGAAACAGAAAACTGGAGATTAATGTCTAGTTACCTAAACTGCAAATATACTAACCGACTGGGACTGGATATATTCCAGCCTAGTTTTTTTATACAACAGAAAGTAAAACTTTCTTAAAACTAGGATTAATGAAACCACGACTTGTGCCATTTGCTAAGGTTCTGCGCAAGCGCGTTTTCTTATTATGATGTGCGGGGGTAAAAAGATGATAGAACGTCAGGCATGGGTTGAAATTGATTTACAGGCTATAAAGCATAATACACAACAGATAAAAAAACTGTTAAAATCGGATACAAGACTATGTGCTGTAGTAAAAGCTGATGCCTATGGGCATGGTGCTATTGCGGTAACTAAGACTGTATTAAATGCTGGTGCTGACTGCCTAGCAGTGGCCTTATTAAGTGAGGCGCAGAAATTACGGTCAGCAGGCTTTACCGAATCAATTCTCATTCTAGGCCATACACCGTCGCATCAAGCCCACCAAGTAGTAGCTGGTAATATTGAGCAGACAATCTCTACGTTAGATGCGGCAGTAGCGCTCTCAAGAGAAGCAGTAAAAGTAAAATCCACCGCTAAAGTGCACATAAAGGTTGATACTGGTATGACCAGGGTTGGAGTACAGCCCAAGGCAGCCGCAGATTTTACTGAAGCGGTTGCTAAGCTTCCTGGAATTGTTATTGCAGGTGTGTTCTCTCACTTTTCGTCATCGGACAGTCAGGATAAAACATATGCTAATCAACAAGCGGTGCGCTTTAATCAGACACTCGAAGAAATAGCAAACCGCGGCATAAATATACCACTTAAACACATGGCTAATAGTGCTGCAATATTAGAAATACCTGAAACACATTTTAATATGGTGAGAGCTGGAATAGTATTATATGGTTTATGGCCTTCAGACGAAGTTGTGAAAACAATAGATCTACGGCCAGCGATGAAATTTAAAGCTTTAGTAAGTTATGTAAAAGAAGTCCCTGCTGGAGTTAGTGTAAGTTATGGCTGCACCTACGTAACTACGCGACCCAGCAGAATTGCTACTATACCAGTTGGGTATGCTGACGGCTGGACACGTTTACTATCAGGCTCTGCTAGCGTTTTGGTCAAAGGTAAACAAGCAAAAGTGATAGGGCGTATCTGTATGGATCAATTTATGATTGATGTCACAGATATTCCGTCAGTTGAAGAAGGCGACGAAGTGTTATTATTCGGAGGGGCAGACCTGCCGGCTGATGAAATAGCCAGACAACTTGGGACAATCAATTATGAAGTTGTCTGTATGATAAGTGAAAGAGTGCCGAGGGTATATAAGTAAAGGCTTTTGAGGATATTGCCGATAAAAAATAGGACAGACAAGAAATTAGCCTTATAAAAAAAGAATGTATACATGTATACATTCTTTTTTTATGCAGGAAAGAGATGAATTTTGCCGTAATATTTTAACATGAAAAAAATAAAGTGTATTAGAGAGATTGAAGGTAATAATTAGTGGATTTTGACAACGAGGTTAATAATTCATTACATTATTACCTTTTTCTGTTTAAATTTAAGGAGGAGAAAAAATGATAATTGGTGTTGTCAAAGAAATTAAAAACAACGAAAATCGGGTAGGTTTAACTCCAGCGGGTACTGAGGCCCTCCGCAAAGCTGGTCATACTGTGTTAGTTGAGTTCAATGCGGGAATAGGCAGTGGTTTTTCAAATGAGAGCTATGAAAAAGCGGGTGCTCAAATTATCACTGACAAAAAAGTCCTTTTTGATAAATCCGATATGATTATTAAGGTTAAAGAGCCGCTCGCAGTTGAATATGATCTGTTTCATGAGGGGCAAATTCTTTTCACCTATTTGCACCTTGCACCCGAGCCAGAATTAACAAAAGCATTACTTGCTAAAAAAGTAGTTGGTATAGCTTATGAGACCATAGTTGGCCACAATAATACCTTACCGCTGCTTTCGCCGATGAGTGAAGTAGCAGGACGTATGGCTGCTCAAATCGGTGCGCAGTTCTTGGAAAAACCAAATGGTGGAAAAGGGATACTATTAGGCGGCGTTCCAGGAGTAGCCTCTGCACAAGTAGTTATAATTGGGGGCGGAATTGTTGGTACAAATGCTGCTAAAATGGCATTAGGGCTCGGCGCTCGTGTCGTAATCTTAGACAAGTCAGCAGAGCGTTTGGCATATTTGGATGATATTTTCGGCGGTCGGGTAACGACAGTCATGTCTAATAGTTATAACATTGCTGAATGGGTTGCTAAAGCAGACTTACTAGTTGGAGCAGTATTACTGCCTGGCGCAAAAGCTCCAAAATTGGTGACTGAGGAAATGGTTAAGTCGATGGATGCGGGATCTGTTATAGTAGATGTAGCAATTGACCAAGGCGGATCGGTAGAGACAATTGATCGTGTTACAACTCATAGTGAACCAACTTACACTAAATTCGGCGTAGTGCACTATGCGGTGGCCAATATGCCAGGAGCAGTTGCTCGTACTTCTACGTTGGCACTAACAAATGTAACACTCGATTATGCACTGCAAATTGCTAATAAAGGTTATCGCCAGGCTTGCATTGACAACCCTGGGCTAGCAAAAGGCGTTAATGTCATAGACGGAAAACTTACGTATCAAGCAGTAGCCGAAGCATTAGAAATTCCTTACACTGCGCTCGAAGCAGTACTTTAAAAAAGCAACTAAAACGCTCACGATTCTTCGTGAGCGTTTTAGTTTGCCTTGAAAGGTATTAACTATTTGCAAAACGAGCACATTTTAGGCGTTATAGGCTAGTAGGAAATCTCCTTACATTGTCGAATATAGACAATTATCGGACCAAAGATATATCTGATATAATTTGATTTTGTACCAATGGTTTTTTATTGGATGATCTGGGTACAAACGGCTAAAAATATGGGGGTTACATAGTGAGTGACGAAAAAGATTGGGAAATATTCAAACAGAAATTTAACGCAAAATCTGGTATAAATCTTAATGATTATAAGCCTACTCAAATGCAGCGACGTATAACTAATCTAATGACTAGGCATGGTGTGAAAAACTATGCAGGTTTTTTTGAGCTGATTGACCGCAGTCCGCAGCTCTATAAAGATTTTGTAGATTATCTTACCATTAATGTCACGGAATTTTTCCGTACTCCGGAGAAATTTGTTGAACTTGAGAAAAAGGTATTGCCTGAGCTACTGGCGAAAAGTCCGAAACTAAACATTTGGAGTGCTGGCTGCTCTATTGGGGCAGAGCCATATTCCTTGGCCATTATTTTAAACGAGCTTACACCGAGTGTTAAACATCGCATTTTGGCATCCGATCTTGATATCGAAATACTTGCTAAAGCCAAGCAAGGGGTTTATACTGCTAATGAATTTAAAAATATCCCGCAAAATCGCGAACAAAAATATTTTAAGCAAGTTCAAACTAATTATGTGATAAGTGAAGATATAAAATCACGCGTCGAATTTAAACGCCATAATTTGTTAATGGATAAATTTGAGACAGGTTTTGATCTGATATTATGCCGCAATGTAGTTATATATTTTACCGAGGAAGCTAAAGATAATCTTTATCGCCGTTTCTTTGCCGCCCTTAAACCAGGCGGGGTATTATTTGTTGGCGGGACTGAAGCTATTCTCAATTTCCGCGATATTGGTTTCCAAAGTTACGTACCTTTCTTTTATCGCAAGCCCTTTTAAATTACACCCCATGAAGACAATTGACGGAACCAGTTAAGAAGATGATTAAGGAAGATACGAGCAGGTGTACGCTCTTCAACATCCTGACCAGCAACAATATCAACAGTTTTGACTGCTTTATCTTTTATGAAAAAAATAATTTCCCCGACTTTTTGCCCCTGATAAACAGGGGCTTTTATTGTTTCCGGAAGGTCTATTTCAACACTTACATCTTTATAATTTGCAGTTTCTACGACTAGTGCGGCTTCATCGGCCACGACAGCATCAATTTCCGACTTTAAACCCCGCTCTACGGCGAGCGCGGCAAGTACATCCCCTTGTTTAGAATGTTCGTAGAGTCGATAGTTATTAAAGCCCCATCTTAAAAGCTGCATAGAGTCAAACCACCGAGAATGATCATGAAGCACAACTGCAATAAGTTTTTGATTCTCGCGCGTAGCACTTGAAACCAGGCATGGGCCCGCTTCGTTGGTTGTTCCAGTTTTTACTCCATCAGCCTCTTCTAACATCCATAATAGTTTATTGGTATTCTTTAAATCCTGATCATGTTCTCGGCCTCGAGTATCAAACCAGTCGATACTAGTTTGCCGAGTGCTTACAATTTCAGCAAATGTAGGATTTAGCAAGGCATAGCGGGCAAGCCATGCTAAGTCAAAAGCGCTGGAATGATGGCCGACAGCGGTAAGTCCATGCGGATTGCGGAAATGGCTGTCATATGCTCCTAATGCCTGAGCCTTATTATTCATAATAGCAACAAACTCATCCACCGAACCAGCCAAAAATTCTGCAATGGCAACGGCCGCATCATTACCTGAGCGCAGCATAAGCCCGGTAACAAGCTCTCTAAGTAAGATTGTTTGACCAGCTTGTAAGTGCATAGAAGAACCGGCCGTACCAGCTGCTCGAGCACTTACCTTGACCTCTTCATCTAAGCGGCCGCTTTCAATAGCAATAATCGCCGTTAAAATTTTGGTAGTACTGGCAGGAGCAAGGCGTTTATGCGCATTTTTGTCATATAGAACTTGACCAGTTTTGGCGTCAATTAGTATGGCGGCTCCGGCTTTAATATCAGGTTGTGCTGCATGGACAGCCGCCACCGGCAGTAATAAGGCAAATATGCAAAAAAACGCTATTACTTTCAAATAAAACCGCATCTTATCTCCTCCAGGCAAAAACTTGCAAATTAGTACATAGAAATTATATTGCGGTTAATAAAGAATGATGCTTTATCTTTGCTGCAGCATAAGGTATAACTGCAAGTTTCTTAGCGTAGAATCAAATAAGTTATTTTCTTTAGGAGGTGGGAGGTATAAAGATGAAGTCTTTTCCCTGGGTCTTTTGGTGTGTTGCAGTTTTATTTACGATCACTGTTATCGGTATAAACCAAAATAACCTTGAAGAAGGACTTAAAGTTATAAAAAAAGTGCCAACAACCCAAAAGGTAGTAGCACTTACTATTGATGATGGGCCACACGAAAGGGCAACACCCGAGCTGCTTGACACCTTGCGGCAAAAGCAGGTGAAAGTAACATTATTCGTGCTTGGAAAGAATATAGAAAGAAATGCTTCTATTCTAGCACAAGCAGCGTCAGACGGACATGAAATAGCAAATCATGCCTTTAGTCATAAATTTCTGAATAAATTCACCCCGACCGAATTTGCAGAAGAAATCCTGGCGACCGAAAAGCTTATAACAGCAGTTGCGCCAAAGCCAACTCTATTTAGACCACCTGGAGGCGGTTATAATGATGTGCTTGTGGCGGAGGCTAGACGACTAGGCTATACTACCATCCTATGGTCAATTGATACGCGTGATTGGCAAGGCATAAGTGCTGATCAATTGGTGAGTATTGTAATGAAAAATGTCAAACCCGGAAGTATTATCTTGATGCATGATGGTCAGTATCCAATCGCTACTACTAAGGCCATTGGTACTATTATTGATCGTTTACACGCCGAGGGCTATAGCATTGTAACTGTGAGCGAGCTGCTTAAATGCTATGAAGCAAAGCAATAAGTATTATGGATGGTTATATGGCTTTAAATTTTGCCAATGGGTTTGAATAAGTTGGTCATACCGCCTAATCGTAGCAGTTCTTTCATTTCTTAGTGACTGAATGGAACTAAGGATATTTTGATTAAAAGAATATACTTTCTGCTTGGGGACAACGACCGGCTTTGCGTAATCTTTGAGTTTGGTTGCTACCTTAACATTTGTTTTGCCTTCTTTTATAAGAACGGCTGGTTCAAGCATGTCTGAACCGTCATAACGGTGGATTAGGCAATTAGGCTGCAGTTGATCGATTACATTCTTAGTACTGCCCTCTAAAACAACATCAGTACCGCAGCCGGGGCAGTTACTCAAGTCTGTAGTCAGATATGAATGACAGCTGTTACAAACAATTCCTTCCATAAATACACCTCCATAGTTAGCCTATCCTGAAAAACGGAAAATTATTAACAGATCTTAGGGTATATAATTGACAATAAGTAAAACGATTTGTTATACTTTCAGCAACAAATTAGGCGGAATAATTCCTGTTGAGAAGAGGTTATCATATGATTTGCAATCCACAGATCGAAACTATGAACGGCGAGGCCATGAAAAGCCTTCAGACTGAGAAACTTAAAAAAGTTATTAAATGGATATACGAGAAAAGCTTTTTTTATCAATGTAAGATGGACGAGCTTAGATTAAAACCGGAGGATATTTCTAATCTTTCGGATTTAGCAAAACTGCCGTTCACAACTCGTGCCGACTTGGCCGATAACTACCCGTATGGTCTATTGACTTTTCCTGTTAGTTCAGTAGTAAGAGTTCATACAATTGGCAACTTACAGCCAGTAGCTGTTGCTTATACTAGCGGTGACATAAGCAAGTGGCTTGAAATGCTTGCCCGGACACTTGTTGCCGGCGGGCTCAATCCAACCAGCGTACTCCTTATTGCAGCAAACTATGGCCTTAGCAGCGAAGGTCTAGGTCTGCATTATGCAGCCGAGCTAATTGGAGCAACTGTTGTACCTGCATCTGTAATTGAGCCATCGGAGCAGCTAAAAGCAATTGAAACATTTGGTGCTACAGCTATTGCCGGCGATGCTGGCTACTTATTGGAATTAGCTAACAAGGCAGCTGAACTTGGAATTAAGCCGCAGAACCTGCCGATATCTACTATTTATGCTATAATTACCAATTTAGAAAGAAATAATGTTAGCGAAAAACTGACAGAGAGTTTCAATGCAAAAGTGATAGAAATATATTCAGTAAATGAATTAATTGGTCCAGGTATTGCTGGCAGATGCTCTGCTGAGCATAGTCTTCATATTCATGAGGATTATTTTTATCCCGAAATAATTGACCCGCTGACAGGTGAAATTAAACCGGAGGGCGAAACTGGGGAACTGGTGCTTACAACATTAGGTAAAGAGGCTATGCCAATTATTCGTTATCGCACCGGTCATTTTACTGCCATAGATAGAACTCTTTGCCCTTGTGGCAGGACATTGGCAAAATTAATATATTAGAATGTTCTTTAGCAAAAATTAGCTTGGTTTAATCCTCAATAATTGGTTACATTATTATTGAGGAGGTGTTTATATGTGGCGTAGAAAAAAACACTATTCTGTCATGGGTATGGATATGGATATGGATCATCTCAATATGAGAGGCGTAAAAACAGTTGCGACCGCAGTTGTAGCAGGTATCGCGATTTATCAGGCCGCCAAGTACATGTTCAGAGAAATGATGGATTAATGCCCTCCTTAATTGCCCCAGCATACAGCTGGGGCAATTTTTTTGTGTTTGCTATAAAGGCCATTATAAAGGAAAAAAGAGTAATTTAGTCTGCATCAGGAAAAGCTATTGGTGATTGTTTGCTGGGGGGTGTAAGCGGTGCAGGATAATTCGCTGTTTAAAGTATACCGATACTTAAAAGATATATTAGTATATAAGCCGTCACGTAATTCAGATAGATTTGTGATAGACGAATATAAAGAGGGGGCAGAAGGTGATGTCCCGCCTAGCCTGCCGCCAGACGGTTTGAGCAAAGCTCAAAAAGAGCTTGAGGTACTCATACGCCAGGGCAAAAGAATTGCTAAAGTAATGGATGAAGCTAAAAAGGTGTTGAGCAAAGGTCAGCAGGATGAATTAAAAGAGCTTGTAACTAAACTTAAAAACTTAGAAAGCCAACAGACTGAGGCAGAGCCGATACTGCTAGCTTATGATAATGACAAATCTGACTTAACCAAACGCGAAGTAAGCCATAGCATAGAAGAAAATGAACTAATCATCAAGGAGTTATATTCGGTTGATATTAATAAAGACATAGTAATCCGGCACTTTATAATACCCGGTATTGTGCCGGTTAGAGCTATGCTGGTCTTTATGGATGGAATGATTGGTAAGGAAATTATTAATTCGGCTATTTTAGAGCCATTAATGATACTAGAAAAAGAAAAAGTAGAACTAAAGGGTGAAAACCTGCTGAAGCACCTTATCAGGCTATATTTGCCGAGTAATCAGGCTCAGGAATCACCTACCTTTGATAAAGTTGCGGCTGGGATAAATAGTGGCGATACGGCTTTATTTGTTGAAGGCGTTAATCAAGCCGTTCTTGTCGAGACTAAGGGCGCCGAGCAAAGAAGTGTAAGTAAACCAACAATTGAGCAATCGGTTAGAGGTTCACAAGTAGCATATAGTGAGGGCTTACGGACAAATACCGGGCTGATTAGAACGATGATGCCGACAAGTGATTTAATTACCGAGATATTCGAGGTAGGTGATCGAATTCCAACGAAGTGTGCGATCATGTACCTAAAATCAATTGCGAATCCGCACCTAGTGGCTGAAATTAGGCGGAGAATAAAAGGAATTTCTACTGATTATGTCTCTGACTTAGGTGTATTAGAGCAATTTATAGAAGATCACCCTAGTATTGCACTGCCGCAAATGCTGTCAACTGAAAGACCTGATAGGACGGTAGCCAGCTTGGCAGAAGGAAGAGTTGCCATACTTCTTAGTGGAACACCTTTTGCTCATATAGTTCCTGTCAGCTTTTTTACTTTTTTCCATTCAGCAGAAGATTTTAGTTTAAAGATGCCTATTGGCAGTTTCGTCAGATTGTTACGTCTTATTGGAACACTTATTTCGATACTATTGCCGGCAGTATATCTTTCGATTATTTACTTTCATCCTGAAGCTCTACCGACAGAAATGGTCTTAGCAATAGCAGGAGCGAGAGAAAGGGTACCGTTCCCTTCGATAGGTGAGCTTGTGTTAATGGAGTTTGCGTTTGAGCTGATACGTGAAGCTGGACTTAGAATACCTGGATTACTAGGCTCAACTATTGGGATTGTGGGTGCAATCATTTTAGGACAAGCCGCAGTATCTGCCAATTTGGTCAGCCCGATAACGGTAGTTGTTATTGCTATTACAGGACTCGCATCGTTCACCATTCCGGACTACCGTCTGGCGGCCGCTGGGCGTTTGCTAAGATTTGCTTTTCTGATTGTAGCTGCTTCAACTGGCTTAGTAGGTGTCGCTTTGTGTCTCCTAATTGTAACGGCTATACTGACTAGTATGAAGTCTTTTGGAATGCCATATATGGTACCTGTTGTGCCTAAGATAATGGCAGGTCTAGATGTGATTATAAGGGGACCGGTCTATAGACAAGAACTAAGGCCGGATGCCTTAAACACTGGAGATAACAGGCGGCAGCCGCATATAAGCCGCAAATGGACAATAAAGAAGTCGGGCGGAAAGGGTGATTCGGATTGAGTTATTATACTGGGCGGATGGGAGCGGCTGAAGGGTTTGGGCTAATTTTTGTTATAACATTACCCAAAATTTTTCTTTCAACGCCAGGGCAGCTCATTGAAGAGGGAGCTGGCTTAGCGTGGCTTATACCTCTTATTGGTGGGATTGCAGCCATAGTTCCACTTTTGATGCTGAACTATGTAAGTAAAAGTACACCTGGGGATATAATTGCTATATCTAAAAAGCTATTAGGAAAAAAAACCTCTTGGCTTATAGCACTATTTTATATTGGTATCTTTTTTAGTAATGCCGCTGTGCTGATACGCCAATTTGCGGAAAATACACTGCTGGCTGCACTGCCTATGACAGAATTTAGCGTAGTGATAGTAATATATGGCTTAGTTGCTGGAATACTTGTGTATCTAGGAATAGAGTCTTTGGCACGCAGTTCATATCTGCTATTCCCTTTCATGCTAGTGGGTATGGTTTTGATATTTGTTCTAATGTACCCTCTATACAATATATACAATTTAGCACCATGGCAGGGAAATGGTATTGGCGCTGCTATAAAAGCAGGCATTTTTACTGGTGGTCTGAACGTCGGCGCTTTGGTGATAGGCATTTTTGCGCTGTCCTTTCAAAATTATCGGACACGTAATTCTTGTGTAATATTAGGCTTGGGCAGCGGTCTTATTATTAAATCGGTATTTATTTTTACTTATATAATGGCGTTTGGAGTAGCTATCGCCCAAGAAAGGACGCTGCCTTTTTTAGAAGCGGCCAGAGTTATCTACCTCAGCCGGTATCTACAGCGTATTGAGTCGCTATTTATTTTGCTGTGGGTTATTGTAGGGGTACTTAGTATCGCTATTAGTGTATATATAGCGATATATCTAATCGTAAGGCTGCTTAATTTACCGACAATGACACCGCTGATACCGATTACAATACTGATTTTAATTCAGCTTGCCATGCTGCCAGGTGATATTACGACAGTAATTAAGATGGATTTTATGTTAGTGCAAACATACCATAGCGCCGGAATTTACACAGTTCCGCCATTATTATTTATCGCAGCGTTAATAAAGAAAAGAAAAAAAGCGAAGCTTACGGCTGTGAGCTAAGTACGTAGTCAGAAGCTTAAGGGGGAAAGATATGCCTCGAATAGCGATCGTTGTTTTAATGATTATGCTCTGCATAACACTAACAGGCTGTAATGGAGCAAGAGAGTCCGACGAGTTAGCATATGTTCTGCTCGTTGGCGTCGACCGTGATAAGGAAGACAAGCTCGAATTTACTTTTCAAATAGCAATACCGCGGAGTTTTGGCGGAGAAGGCGCCCCTAAAGATATTAAGGAAGCGACAGCTCTTATTTCGGTAAAAGCTGACTCTTTTGCAGAAGCCAGAGATTTAGCGAACAGCTCTGTATCAAGATACTTAACCTTATCCCATGTTAAAGCCTTTATAGTAGGCGAAAAGATTGCTCGGGAAGGTATTGCCAAGACCCTGCCTGCCTTACCGCGGTTTCGTGAATATCGAGGAAGTATGTTTTTGATGACTGTAAGAGAAGGTACAGCAAAGGAATTCATCGAATCAAACAAGCCACAGCTTGAGGTTTCGCCATCGCGTTATATAGAAACAATGATGAATGCTTCGGATCAAAGCAGTAATTTTTTGTCATCGACAATTCATGACTATTTCACAAGCTTAAAAAGTTGTTGTGCCGATCCATATTTAACGTTAGTGGGTATTACAAAAAGTCAAGCCAAAGAGAAAAAGTCGACAGAAAAAGGTGCTATAGACAAGACAGGCGAATATTTGGCAGGCAGCACTGAAAGGACGGCCAATCCTGCAGACTTTATAGGTGTAGCCGTCTTTAACAATGATAAACTGGCGGGTTATCTAAATAACAAACAAACAAGAGGACTAACTTTCGTACAGGGAAAGTTCGGCCGCGGGTTCTTTGTTGTTGCCGATCCGTTAGAACCTAAAATGGCTGTAAATCTAGAAGTAGAACAAGGTCGTAACCCGAAGATTGAAGCTAATATTGTTAACGGAAGAGCTGTATTTAAAATTGATATTATGGTAGAAGCTGAAATAACAGCAATCGGCTCTGGTATCAACTATGAATCAAAGGAGTATCGAGAACTTCTTGAGCAGCAGCTGACAACAGTAGTGAAAGCTGATGTTGAAGATATGTTAAAGGTCACCCAGAGTTTAGGCAGTGATGCAGCTGGTCTTGGTTATTACATTAGACCTAAACTGCGTTATTATAATGATCTTAAGAAACTTGATTGGCATGATATGTACCAGAATGCCGAAATCCAAGTAGTTGTTAATAGTAAAGTTCGCCGGACTGGCTTTATGATGAGAACAAGCCCGAATGAAATGCAACAGGAGTAAAAAACAATGGATTATATAATTGCTGGATTAAGTCTAGTCGCTGGAGTGCATGCCCTAACCTTTAGTAAATGGCTTAAACAAAACGGAAATAAAATAGGTGCCTATGGTGTGTATATTATTATCCTAATAGGATTGGCTC
This sequence comes from Dendrosporobacter sp. 1207_IL3150, assembly GCF_036763085.1. NCBI lineage: Bacteria > Bacillati > Bacillota > Negativicutes > Selenomonadales > Sporomusaceae > Dendrosporobacter > Dendrosporobacter sp. 1207_IL3150. Next base: position 79,259 of record NZ_JBAIYU010000007.1, on the reverse strand, counting down.
TACCAGTGTATCGATTTATAACTGATAAATAAAGAACTGCCAAGCTATAGCTTGGCAGTTCCGGTTATACTACATTTTGAATTTTTGAACTGCAACTTGTAAATCTTCAGCCATTTTGGCAAGTGTCTGACTAGATGATGCTATCTCTTCCATTGAGGCAGACTGTTCTTCAGTTGCCGCTGCTACAGTCTGAGTTTGACTAGCGGTTGTTCGGCTGATTTCATCGATTGTCTGAACTGATGCAACAATTGTTGAACTGCCTGTTGCTACTTCTTGAATGGATTTGGATATATGGGTTACTTGGCTCAGTACATCATTAATTAAAGTTTCAATATCATTGAAGGCCTTACCAGCTGTATATACAACCTCAGCTCCTGTTTTAACTTCACGGGTACCGTTATTCATTGCTGTTACGGCACGATCCGTTTCACCTTGGATCTCACTGATTAAAGATGCAATTTGATCTGCGGCTGCCTCAGATTGCTCAGCAAGTTTGCGGACCTCTTCGGCAACTACGGCGAAACCGCGTCCTTGTTCGCCAGCCCGTGCGGCTTCAATAGCAGCATTAAGGGCCAATAGATTAGTCTGTCCGGCAATGCCAGCAATGGTGCTGACTATCTGGCCTATTTCTTTGGATCTTTCACCTAATTTGCTAACAACTTGAGCAGAGCTTGTTACAGTCTCCTCAATGTTTTTCATCTGACTGATGGCAGAAGTAATAACTTTGCCGCCTTGTTGGGCAGAGGAAGCCGTTTTACCAGCGATAGAGGTTACGGTGCCGGTATTAGCGGCAACCTGCTGGATATTATTTGACATTTGTTTAACAGCTCGAGTACCTTCTTCTACCGAAATCATCTGTTGTTCACTGCCTTGGGCAACTTCGGTGATTGTCATTGCTACCTGATTGGAAGCTTGGGCTGATTGTTCTGCGCTTGCAGTAAGTTGTTCAGATGCAGCGGCAACTTGTTCGGCTGAGGTTGCGATGTTTTGAATCATAGCAACAAAACTATCGCGCATTTTATTAAAAGACTGTGCTAACTCGCCTAGTTCGTCGGCAGAGTCTACATTTATCGGCTTGCTCAAATCGCCGTTGGCATACCTCTGCGCTCCGCCCAGCATTTCAATGATAGGAGTACGAATAATCTTAGTAAGATAGAAGCTGATACCTATACCGATAAGTAAGGCGACGATGCTGATAATCATTGAAGTATAAATTACCTGCTGGGAATCCTTATTAGCCAGTTTAATATTGTCACTGAAGATTTCTTCATTATAGCCAGCAAATTTAGTTGTTATAGCATTGATTTGGGTAGCAAAAGGAACCATAGTTTTTAACACGGCGCCAAATTGATCTTTTAATAAAGCCGCTTGAGACATATCACCAGCTTTTAATGCTTTATGATAACTTCCTACTAAAGGGATAAGCTTGTTAAAAGCCATTGTTTTATACTGGTTTGTTTGATCGATTAAGCTTTGAACTTCTGGCTTTTTTTCCGCCCTTGCTAGTTCCAAGAGTTTATCTTCAAGAATTAATGCAGTATCCAGGCTTTCTTGGGCTTGCGTAACATACTTTTCATCCCCATAGGCAATATATGCCCTTAAACTACTGACAGCAGCTACATACTCTGAATCAATTTTTAGTGCGAGTACAAGCCGGTCATTAGCTTTGCTGATAGTTTCTAGTTTTTCCTGTGAAGATTTAAGTGAGAAAAATGAATTTCCACCTAGTATTATTAACATTAAAAGAATGATTGCAAACCCGAGACTGATCTTTGTACCGATTTTTAGTTTAGCAAACAATAAGATCTTCCTTTCCCAATAAATGTGTTTAATTTCGATACTACTATACATCAAAATCTGACAAATTTCTGCAGGACTAAAGTCCTATCTATTCCGACTGTTTAGTCGGAATAGCAAAAAGCGTTATATACTGAGAAAATCACAGGTTTTATGTTAATGATAAATAATAGATGTGAAATTAAATTTAAAAGAAATACCCCATTCCAATTACGGATATGGGGTATTTCTTTTAAGTTAGTATTCGATTTTTAATTAAGTAGGTAGTGAGTTTTTGCAAGGCATAACAGGCTTGTTGTTTTTAGGTTCTTGAGTTTGTTGTTTATTTTGGTTTTTAGTATCCTTTTTCGCCATGCTTAATCACCTCCTGCTTGATTTAGTTTTTCCCGTTCACAGCAAAATGACTAAGAGAATATATGGCAAAAAATTATATAGAGCAGGTTAATTTATAGCTAAAGTCATTTTTAAAAGCTGGAATTTTTACCCGCTATATTAGTTGTAGGATTTTTACAGAGCTATACCGAAACTAGTCAATAGCAATGCGTGTGCAGGGGAGGATTTCGATGCGCTTTATTCATACATCAGACTGGCATTTAGGGCGGATATTTCATGGTACTCACTTAACTCACGACCAGAGTCACGTTTTAGAACAATTCGTTGAATTGGTAAAGGAAGCAAAACCCGATGCTGTAGTGATAGCAGGAGATATATATGATCGAGCAGTTCCGCCAACTGAAGCCGTTGAACTGCTCGACGATGTATTATCAAAGATATTATTGGATTACAAGACACCAATTATTATGATTGCCGGAAATCACGACAGTCCTGAACGGTTAGGATTTGGCAACAAACTGTTGGCTAAGCAAGGTCTCCACGTTATAGGTTCACTTCAGCAGCTAGATGCTGTTGTTTTACATGATAAATCTGGTCCAGTACATTTTGTACCTTTAACATATGCCGAGCCAGCTCTTGTCAGAGATCGTATGCGAATTGAGGCTAGCGATCATGATCAAGCACTGCAGGCAATGGTAAGCCATACACTAGCAAAAATATCTGGGGATACTCGTAAGGTCGCAATTGCTCATGCCTTTATTGCTGGAGGAAGTGAAAGCGAATCTGAGCGTCCATTGTCGGTTGGGGGCAGCTGTATGGTTAACTCGTCAATTTTTAAACCTTTTAATTACACGGCGCTGGGGCACCTACATAATTCTCAGCAAGCAGGCGGTGCGAATATTCGTTATTCCGGATCACTATTGAAATACTCTTTTGCAGAGTCTAATCAGCGCAAAGGTATTAATGTTGTTGAACTAAATGAATTGGGTGAGGTTAATATTGATATGATCAGCCTTTCACCTAAGCGGGATGTACGATGTCTAGATGGGTATTTTAAAGACCTTTTACAAGGGCCGCAGTCCGGAGCAAGCATGGACGACTATATAATGGTTACCCTGCGGGACACTGAGCCGGTTTTGGATGCCAGAGGCCAGCTCGAAGCAATATACCCCAATATACTCCACATCGAACGTCCTAACCTAAATGCAGGCGGAAATCTTCAAGGCCCCAGCGCCGATCATCGGCGGCTTACCGAAAAGGAGCTTTTTGCTGCCTTCTTCGGTCAAATGACTGGTCAGGAGTTAAGCAAGGAGCAGGAGGAACACTTTATCACAGTCGTTGACGAACTGTATCGTGCGCAAAGGGAGGTTAAGGTATGAGACCGCTATATCTTAGCATGAGTGCCTTTGGTCCTTATGGCGGAGTTCAGAAACTCGATTTTAATGAATTAAAAAATCGATCTTTTTTTCTTATCCATGGTCCAACTGGCTCAGGTAAAACGACTATTCTAGATGCTATATGCTTTGCTCTATACGGCGATACCAGCGGAAGTCGGGATAGCAAAAGTGTTCGCAGTGATCACGCTGAAATTGCAACGGCTACAGAGGTTGAGTTTAAATTTTCTGTTGGTGCAGCGGTTTATCGGGTAGAGCGCAGCCCTGAACAGGAGAGACCCAAAAAGCGTGGCGAAGGTACAACTATAAAAGCTGCTGAGGCAATGCTCTGGACAATCGAAGGCCAAGATGAACCAAAGCTGGTAACTGTGGGCTGGAGTGAAGTTACGCGAAAAGTAGAAACCATACTTGGGTTTAAAAGCAGTCAATTTCGCCAGGTAGTTTTGCTGCCGCAGGGAGATTTCCGCAAACTCTTAACTGCAAACTCCGCTGAGCGTCAGGAGATAATGCAGACGCTTTTCAAGACAGATCTTTATCGAAACATAGAGGAAACACTTAAGACAAAGGCTCAGGACTTAAAGAAAAACTTTGAGGAATTAAATAGAGAAAAATCTTGGATTCAAGCTGAAGCTGAGGTAACTTCCACTCTAGAGTTAGAAGAAAAGCTTAGTGCTAATAGGGTCAAGTTGCGAGAGGTGAAAGAGGAACTAACAGTCTTAAGTGAACTTCTTAAAAAAGCTCAGCAGGCAGTTAGTAAGGGCTTAATGACTCAAGCCAAGCTAAACGAACGAGACAGCTCCCAGAAAGAACTTGATCAGCTAAATGAAAAATCAGAACTTGTTGAAGAAAAACGGGCAGAGTTAGCCAAGGCTCAGCGTGCTCTAACTCTAATAGAGGCGGAAAGTAATCTAAAACAACAAGTCGCTGATATTAGTGCTTTAAAGATAGCGGTCAATGAACAATCCAAGTTAATGGAGCATGCTAGCATCCAGCTCTCAGAAGCGGAGAAGAAACTAGCCCAAGAGCTTAGCTGTGAAAGCCAACGGGAACAGGCAGTGCGGGAAGTTCATAGACTTAGCGAGCTGAGTGAGAAAATGTCGGCTATAGTACAAGCCCAGAAAGCTTTGTCAGCAGCACAGCACGTGGCAAAAAATGCGACTGACTTGAAAGCGGTGGTAAGCCAGGAGTTTTCTGACTTAAGAAATTCGCTGCAGCAAAAGACGCAGGATTATCATTTATTACTTGAGCAAGCAGCAAAATTAGGTGAGTATAAAGCTGAAGCTGATGAGCTGAGTCGTATAATTACAAAACGACAAGGGCTTGAGGCAGTGCAACAGCAGTTTATAATAGCAGCAAAGAAGCTTGCTGACAGCGAAAAAACTATAAGTGAGCTGGAGAAAAGCTATCAGGAGGCAAAGGATAGGTTCAGCAAGCTGCAAGAAATATGGAATAGGGGACAGGCGGCGGTTATGGCTGCCAGTTTGACTTCAGGATCGGCTTGTCCAGTATGCGGCTCTTGTGAACACCCGCGGCTGGCAAATGTCACTGAACTGGTACCAAGCGAAAAGGAGCTTAGCGGCCAGCAGCACGTTGTAGATAAGCTGGACAAGGAGCGCGAAAAGGCACGATCATACTTCAGTCAGCAGCAAACAGAGTGTAGAACTCTAGCGAATCGGGTTAAAGATTTGGAACAGGAATTAGCCGAACAAGCTACAGCAGCAATTGAAAGTCTTACAGCCAAGCTAGAGGTTATTAAAGCTCGATATGCTGAAGCTGTAGTCGCATCGCAAAAGGCTGCAGATCTTAATAAACAGCTGTCACAGCTTAATGAGAGTGAAAAGAGTTTGGCCGCAAAGCTTGAACAGCTAGAAAAAGATTGGCTTAAGGCTGATGCTGAATTAAAAACAGCTGAGGCAGTACTTAATGAAAGGCAGTCAGCTGTTCCACAAGAATTTCATCAGCCCGCGGTGCTGGCAGAAGCCTTACGGAATGCTACTGAGCTTAGTTTACGCCTCAAACAAAACCTTGAAAAAGCCCAGCGTGCTGTGCAGCAAGGTGCAAATGAACTTGCTAAAGCTCAAGCCAGCCTAGTAAGCGGGCAAAATAGTCTAACAGCTGCCCAGGTCCGTCTGCAGTCTGCTCAAGAGAATTTCCAGGTGAGACTGATAGAAGCGGGTTTCAAAGATAAAATAGAATACGATAGTGCCAAAAAATCGCCAGACTATTTAATTAAACTGGAAGAGCGGATAAAGGTTTTTGATAATAGCAGGGTTGCTGCACAAGAGCGTCTTGAGCGTGCCAAAATTGCGGCAGAGGGCCTGACTCCTCCTGATATTAACGCACTAGAACAACAAGTGGCACAAGCTCAAGAAAAGCATAATGCAGTATTGGCAGTGCAGACAACTTGGGCTGGGTTAATTGCCCGTCAAGAGCAGTGGTTTAATAAGCTTACAGCCGCAAATCAAAAGTTAGAGAGGGTATCTCAGCAATTTTCAGTTATAGGACGCCTGGCCGAGGTGGCTAACGGGGCAAATGAATATAAACTGACTTTTCAGCGCTTTGTACTAGGGGCATTGCTTGATGATGTTGCAGATGCAGCCAATGCTCGCTTGAAAACAATGAGTCGTGGGCGATATTATTTGCAGCGCACTATGGACAGGGCGAGGAAAAATGCTGCTGGAGGGCTTGACCTGGAGGTTTTCGATAACTACACAGGAGCAGCCCGCGGTGTGGGCACACTTTCTGGCGGCGAAACTTTTCTGGCGTCCTTGTCGTTAGCACTAGGACTGGCTGATGTAGTGCAATCATATGCGGGTGGTATTCATTTAGATACAATATTGGTAGATGAGGGCTTTGGTACTTTAGATCCTGAGGCCTTAGACTTTGCAATAAAGGCCTTGATCGATCTGCAAAAAGGCGGTCGTCTAGTGGGTATTATTTCGCACGTTCCTGAACTGAAGGAGAGAATTGATGCCCGTCTAGAAGTTTCGACAACCCAGCAGGGGAGTACAGCTTGTTTTAAGGTTGGTTAGGAGGTGGAATTTTGACTTTACGCTTAATATTAGGCCGTGCTGGATCGGGAAAAACTTGGCACTGCCTTGACGAGATAAGAGCACGTCTGCGCCAGTCGCCAGAAGGTTCACCGCTGGTGTTTATTTTGCCTGAGCATGCTACCTTTAAAGCTGAGCGAGATTTGACTGAAACTCCTGGACTGGGCGGTTTTACGAGAGCGTATGTATTTGGGTTTCGGCGGCTAGCTCATCGTGTACTGCTCGAAACAGGCGGTGCTGTCCGCCCTCAAATTAACGAACTGGGCAAAAAAATGATTTTAGGTCAACTGCTTCGGGAAAACCGTCAACAATTAAAGACGTTAGGGAGAGCAGCCAATCAGCGCAACTTTACTGAAACGTTAGCAGGAATAATTCAAGAATTTAAAAATTATGCAGTTACGCCACAAATGCTTCAGCAGACGGCTGAAATTATGGAAGCTGCGCCGCTGAGAGATAAACTGCAGGATTTAGCTCTGCTTTATGGCGGTTTTAGTTCGCTTTTAGCAGGAAAATATACTGATCCTGAAGATTGCTTGTCACTCATGACCGATAAGATCCCGCAGTCGGCTATGCTAAGCGGGGCAGAGGTCTGGATAGATGGGTTTACTTGGTTTAACCCGCAGGAAGCAGCTGTTTTGGAGAAGCTCTTGACGACAGCTAAAAGTGTCACTATAACCCTGTGTCTAGCTGACGCTGATAGTGAAGAGCATACACACGAGACCTCATTATTTCACCGACAATGGAATACAAGGCGCAAATTAAGGGATTTAGCGCAAAAGCTTAAAATTAATATTGAAGAAATTGAACTAGAAAAATCAATGCGTTTTTCGGAAGCTGCATTGCTCGACCATTTTGAACAGCATTTCTTTACATATCCGCCCAAGGTATATAAGGAAGACAGCGATTGCTTAGCTGTAGTTGAGGCCGCAAACCGGCGTCTTGAAGCAGAAGGGGTTGCATCGGAAATAATACGGCTGTGTCGTGAAGAAGGGTACCGCTGGCGGGACACAGCTATTTTGCTTAGAGATGCTGCTAATTATAGTGATCTTCTAGAAACTGTTCTTACTGATTATGACATACCATTTTTTAGTGACAGAAAACGTCAGCCGCTGCATCACCCCCTCTCAGAGTTGATTAGGTCAGCGTTGGAAAGCGTTGAAAAATGGAGTTACGATCCGCTGTTTCGCTGCTTTAAAACTGATTTTTTCCCAGTAAAGCGTGGGCAGCTTGATGTTTTAGAAAACTATGTGCTAGAGTTTGGCATTCGTGGCTCGAAATGGACCCAAGATAAACCGTGGACTTTTGTAAGGCGGCTGTCCTTAGGTGAAAGTGTCGAAGTTGATGAAGAGCAACAGAACATTTTAGATGAAATTAATGACATTAGAATAAAGGCTGCCGAACCTTTACTTAAGTTTAGCCGGGAAATCAAAGCAGCCCAAAATGTAGAGGAGCAGACTATTGCTCTATATAACCTGCTGGAGTCGCTAGAAGTTGCACAAAAGCTTGAGGCATGGGCTTTTAAAGCAGAAAAAGCTGGGGATTTAGAGCAAGCCAGCGAGCACCGTCAAATATGGGAAAGTATTGTTCAGCTCTTGGAGCAAATAGTTGAAACGTGCGGTAATCAGCAATTGTCGTTAGGCGAATTTGCTGATATTGTTGCAGATGGACTTGAAGGGCTAAAGTTAAGCTTGATACCGCCAGGACTAGACCATGTGACTGTGACTTCGCTTGAACAAAATAGTATTGCCAACGTTAAAGCCGTATTTTTGTTAGGTGTCAATGATGGGGTGCTGCCAAAAAGGGGGCGTAACGAAGGTCTGTTATCAGACGAAGAGCGTTCACTTATGGCAAGTATTGGAGTGGAACTGGCTCCTGGTGCGGCTGCTGACAATTTCGCTGAGAGATTTTTAGTATATACAGCGCTGACAAGAAGTAGCAGGCGTTTGTGGCTCAGCTATCCGCTAGCCGACGATGAGGGCAAGGGACTTAGCCCGTCGATAGTTATAAAACGAGTTAGAGAGATAGCCAATATAAAGGCTGTAAGAAGTCTTCCGCTGGAAATGCCTCAAGGCAGTGAAAGTCAGTATTTAGCGCATCCACGGCGGGCTTTATCAGGACTTGCCGCTAACTTGCGCTGTTACAAAAACGGCGCACCAATAAGCTCACTTTGGTTGGATGTCTACAATTGGGCCCGTCAACATGAAAGATATAATAAGCAGCTCAGGCGAATTACAGCAGGGCTCTTTCATGGCAATAACCCTGCAAGGCTGCCTCAAGACCTAGCGGGGCAGCTTTATACCCGGAATAAGCGTCTTAGGGGCAGTGTTACTAGATTTGAAAGTTTTAGAGCATGTCCGTTCAAGCACTTTGCTCAGTACGGTCTTAGTCTAAAAGAACGTGCCATATTTAGGCTGCAAGCGCCTGATTTAGGCCAGTTCTTGCATGCTGCGCTTAAGAATTTCGGTGAAACAATGAATAAGGCGGGACGGGCTTGGGGCGATGTCAGCGAAGCCGAGTATAGCCAGTTATGTCATCAAGTTGTAGATGATTTAGCACCACAGCTCCAAAACGAAATACTGCTTAGCTCAGAGCAGCATAAGCATCTATTAGGCAGGCTGAAACGAACGGTAGAACGTTCGGTGCGTAGACTTGTAGAATTTGACCGAGCATCAAAATTCAAGCCTTTAGCACTGGAAATGGGCTTTGGCAGAGGGACAAATGCTTTACCGCCGCTTGTTTATGAATTAGATGAGGGTTATACTTTAGAACTTGCAGGCCAAATTGACCGTATAGATTGTGCTGAACATAACGGGAAAAGCTATATCTTAGTGCTGGATTATAAATCAGGTGGAGCTTGGCTTAAACTCATTGATATTTATTACGGACTTAAATTGCAGCTTCTTACTTATTTACTTGTAGCAAAAAATTCGGCGCAGCATTTAGTTGGTTCAAACGAGTGTTTATCAGCCGGAGTACTCTATTACTTTTTAAAAAATCCGGTTATATCATCATCAGTACCGTTAAGCATGGATGAAGTATCAAAGGCAATCAATAGTCAGCTGAAAATGCCGGGATGGGTACTGGCGGATCAAGAAGTTATTAGACTGCTTGACTCACAAATGGAAGGTAGATCAGAATTCTTAAAAATTTCTCTTAAAAAAGATAATACCTTTTATAGCAATTGTCTGTCGTATGTTAAGAGTACTGAAGAATTTGAGCTTTTGCTTAAACATGTCCAAATGCTTTTAACCGAAACAGCTCAGAATATACTTGCTGGAGATATAAGCATCAGCCCATGTGAACTCAATAAATGGGAGGCTTGCGGTTACTGCCGATTCCTGCCGGTATGTCAGTTCGATAGACTGCTGGAGGATAATGATTACCGTAAGCTGACGACAGTAACAGATGATGCCATCCTTAAAGAGCTTGCTTGGAAGGAGGATAAGGATGAGTTGGTCTAGCGAACAGCTTCAAGCTATCGAGACGCGGGGAAAAAATATTTTAGTGGCAGCTGCGGCTGGTTCTGGTAAGACCTCTGTGCTGGTTGAGCGTATTATTCGCCGTCTTATGGATGAGAGTCAGCCAGTAGATGTAGATAGGCTGCTCGTAGTAACCTTTACAAATGCGGCGGCAGCTGAGATGAGGGAACGAATTGCGGCTGCGTTATCTAGCGCCTTAAAGGAACGTCCTAAGTCCAAGCATTTAGAAAGGCAATTAGTCCTCTTGAATAGTGCCTCTATATGCACTATCCATGCTTTTTGTCAGAATATCATCAGGCATAATTTTCATCTGCTTGATTTGGACCCCAATTTCCGCATTGCCAATGAGGCCGAAGCTAATTTAATAAAAAATGATGTATTGGAAGGCATGTTCGAAGAGAAATATGCCAGCGGAGATGAGGCGTTTCTTAAGTTTATTGAGCATTATGGTGAAGACCATGATGACCAAGCGTTATATTCTCTCGTACTAGGCTTATATAATTTTTCCCGCAGTCATCCTTGGCCTGAAAAATGGCTTAATGATTTGCAGAATGCTTTTAGCCTGCCTGATACATTAAATATTGACCAAACTCCTTGGTCAGGTTTGATTCGTGAGAAAATCACCATAGAGTTGGAACAATCCATACAATTGATTGACAGTTTAATAAGACTGGCTGCATTACCGGGTAATCCTTCAGAATACATTGAGGTCCTTGGCTCAGATCGCGTAATAGTTGAAGATATAATTTCGGCGGCAAGCTCTTGGAGGCGGCTGGGTGAAGCATTAGGAGAAGCTAAATTTGCTAAACTGCCGAGCGTAAAAGGTTTGGATGAGTCTGTTAAAAAGATCTTTCAAAAGGGCAGAAAAACAGTTAAAGATAAAATCAGCGATTCTATGAAATTATTTTTTGATCGGCCAGAAACTGAATTGCTTGAAGACCTGAGGGTAACGGCACCATTAATTGCAACCCTGGGCAATATTATAAACGATTTTTCTGAAGCCTTTACCAAAGCTAAACTAGCGAAAGGGTTAGTTGACTTCAATGATCTAGAACATTTTTGTCTGCAAATTTTGCTTGCTGATAAGGGCAAAAGTGGTAGTCTTGAACCTTCAGATACAGCTAAGGCGCTACAACGCAAGTATGCCGAGATTATGGTCGACGAATATCAGGATACAAATGGTGTGCAGGAAACTATGCTTTCTTTAGTTGCCAATAGCGAACAGCCAAATTTGTTTTTAGTAGGTGATGTTAAACAAAGCATATATCGCTTTCGGTTAGCTGAGCCTGAGCTGTTTTTAGCTAAATATCGTGAGTATCCAATGCGTACTGAAGGGCATGTAAGAGTCGATTTGGCAAGAAATTTCCGTAGTCGTGCGAGTGTATTAGCATCGGTGAATTATCTGTTTAGTCAACTGATGACCTTACGAGCAGCAGAAATGGAATATGGTGAAGCAGAAAGGCTAAACCCTGGGCCAGACTATCCGGCTACCCATTCAAAAACTTTCAATGAAGCTGTTGAACTATGTTTAATCGAAAGTGACAGCGAGGACACGGCTGATATTGAATGTGATAGTGATGAGAATGAACAAGAAGTGCCTGACGACAATGACGAGTGCAGCGGTTTCGAGCTTGAAGCCAGGCTGATTGCTGAAAAAATTAATGAGTTAATGAGCGGCGGGTACGTCATTTTTGATAAGTCCCAAAAAGGCTATCGTAATCTAGCGTGGCGCGATATTGTAATATTAATGCGGTCTGTAAAAAATAAAGCTAGTATACTCCTTGAGGTGCTTCGCCAGGCTAATATCCCAGCATATGCTGAAATTGACTCAGGTTATTTCCGGGAAATTGAAGTACAGGTTATGCTATCGGTGCTAAGTATAATTGATAATCCTCGCCAGGATATTCATTTAGCCGGGGTACTGCGTTCACCTATTGTTGGACTATCGGCTGAAGAACTCGCAAACCTAAGAGTTATTGAGCCGAACGGAGATCTATGGACCGCTGTCACGGCAAACTGTGAGTATAGTGAGACGGAGCAATCTGATTTTCGGAGAAAGATTGCTGATTTTGTTGCTCAGCTTAGGCAGTGGCGCAGTTTTTCCCGCCGCAAGGGAGTACCTGACCTTATTTGGCAGATATATCGCGACACGGGCTACTATGATTACGTCGGCGGTATGTCAGGCGGTATTCTACGACAAGCCAATTTGAGAGCATTATATGATCGTGCCCGCCAATATGAGGCAACTAACTTTCGCGGTTTATTCCGTTTCTTGCGTTTTATTGAGCGCATGAAAGATAAGGGTACCGACTTGGCCGTAGCAAGAGCTCTCGGCGAGAGTGAAGATGTTGTGAGGGTCATGAGTATTCATAAAAGTAAGGGTTTGGAGTTCCCTGTAGTATTTGTGGCTGATTTAGGGAAAAATATTAATTTGTCTGACAGTAAGTCCTTAATCTTAATGCATAAAAAATTAGGAGTAGGACCATATGTCACCAACCCTGAGCAACGGTTTAGGTATCCGACTTTGGCTCGTCATGGAATTGCCTATAAGCTGAATATGGAGACTAAGGCTGAAGAACTGCGTATTCTGTATGTGGCATTGACTAGGGCTAGGGAGAAACTTATATTAATCGGCTCGGCAAAAAAACTTAAAGAAAAAGCGGCAGCATGGTGCCAAACAGTAAGTCATACCAAAATGGTACTGCCGGATTCGCTAATAGCTTGGGCTAAAAGTTACCTAGACTGGCTTTGCCCGGCGGTGGCAAGGCATGCAGATGGTGAAGCACTACGCGAGTATGGTGAAGGATGCCAGCCTCTAAGTGAACTTTTGCCTCAAGATACGTCTCGATGGGAAGTCAGAATCTATCAGCGCGGTCAATTAACGATTAACAATAGTGAAAGTGCTGGGGCGCTACCTTTCTTGGCAGAAATAAGATCATTGCAGCCTATTGAAGCAGGCGATGGCACTACGTGGCTGGACAAGGTTTTAGAATGGCAATATAGTCATTCTTTTGCCGTTGGTAAACCTGCTAAGCTATCGGTCAGCGAAATAAAGCGAAGGTTTGAAATTATGGACAGCTCTGATGGTGAGCCACTTTTTAAGCGCCCTTCAATTATTGCCAGGCCGCACTTTATTCAAGCAGCTGGAAAGCTTACTGCTGCGGAATATGGTACAATTATGCACACAGTGATGCAGCACATTGACTTAAAGGGTGATTTAGCAAGTGATGGTCTGGTCAAGCAAGTGCAGGCAATGATACTAAGAGAAGTTCTTACGTCAGAGCAAGCCGCTGTTGTAGATATCAAAGGGATACAACAATTCTTCACGTCAGAATTGGGTCAGCGTATGTGTGGCGCTTCTAGAGTCCGGAGGGAGCTGCCGTTTAGCTTACTGCTGCCAGCCGAGCGGTTCTATCCTGATTTATCGGGCGCTGAGGAAGGAATATTTATTCAGGGTGTTATTGATGTACTGTTTGATGATGGAGATGGACTTATTCTGGTTGATTATAAAACCGATAAAGTAAATTCTGGCTCTGAGCTTGCTGATAAATATGCTATTCAAATAAGTCTCTATGCAGAAGCGATTGAAGCTATTTACAAAATGCCTGTTAAAGAAAGATATTTATATGTATTCAGTACAGGTGAAGTTATAAAAGTATAGCAAATCCGATAAACTGCCTTTAACGAAGTTTAAACTCAAAAAGCTGCCATTCTAATGAGGATTAGAGTGGCAGTCTTTTTTGTTGTGGGAACATAATGACAAGCGTGCTAAAACAATCAGCAAAAATTAGTTGTAAATGAATAAATTTAATGTTAATGCCAAACATAACAGTGAGATTTTATTTATTAGAATAGTTGCAATTATTGTTTTGTGTTCGCTAGAACATCAAGGTTTCAAAAGATTTCAGACTATGGGGGGGTTATTTTGAAGGCTTCATTATTCATTACCTGTATTGCCGATATGATGTATGCTGATGTTGGCAAAAGTGTAGTAAGAGTGCTGCGGCGGCACGGAGTTGATCTCGATTTTCCTGAAGGGCAAACTTGCTGTGGTCAGCCTGCGTATTCAAGCGGATATCATAAAGAGGCAGCAGTCGTAGCTAAAAAAATTATTGAGGTATTTGAACGAAGTGAACGGGTAGTTATGCCGTCCGGTTCATGTGCTTCAATGATACATCACGGTTACCCTACCTTATTTAAGGGTGATCCAGTTTGGGAAAAGCGTGCTAATGAGTTTATCAAAAAGACGTATGAGTTTTCGCAGTTTATTGTTGATGTTCTTGGAGTTACTGATGTTGGTGCTACCTTCAATAAAAAAGTAACATACCATTCAAGCTGTCATATGGCTCGGCTGTTAGGTATTGAAGAACAGCCTAAGCTTCTTCTGAAGAATGTAAAGGGAATTGACTTTGTGGAGCTTCCATATGCATATGACTGCTGCGGATTTGGTGGTACTTTTTCGATGAAGATGGCAGATATCTCGGGGGCAATAGTCGATGAAAAGGTTGATAATATTATCGAAACCGGAGCAGAAGTATTGGCTGGGTGTGATTTAACTTGCCTTATGAATATAAGCGGGCGTTTGACTCGCCGGGGTGTGCCGATAAAAGTAATGCATTTGGCACAAATCCTGGATCAAGGAGTGTGACAGTGAATGCATATAGAACCTAGTTTTACTAAAAGGTATCATAAGGCACTTAGTGATAAGGTAATGATTAAGGCTGTAAAATTGGGTACAGGACGTCTGAGAGGGAAACGGGCGGATGCTATTCAGGCAGTTGGCGAAAAACGCTGGCAGGAGTTTCGCAATCGCGCCGAAGCTATCCGTCTTCATGTAGTTCAGCACTTAGATCAATACCTTGAACAATTAGTTGATAACGTCTTGAAAAAAGGCGGGCATGTGTGCTTGGCTCGTACTGGCGATGAAGCTGTTGAGTATATAAAGAACCTCGCCCAGAAAAAGAATGCCAAAAATATTGTAAAATCTAAATCAATGGTTACAGAAGAAATACACCTCAATCCTGCGCTCGAAAAAATGGGATGTAAAGTTATCGAGTCAGATTTAGGGGAATGGATAATACAGTTAGCTAATGAGACGCCCTCTCATATAATTGTGCCAGCAATGCATAAGAATCGCTTCCAGGTAGCAGATCTCTTCAATGAAGTCCGAGGTGATGAGCCTAAAATCCCTGCTGAGACTGCCGAACTTTGTGCCTTTGCCAGAAAATATTTACGGAAAACCTTTATGAATATTGATCTCGGAATTACGGGTTGTAACTTTGCGGTTGCTGATTCTGGTGCAATTACAATATGTACGAATGAGGGTAATGCTAGAATTGTCTCAGCATTGTCATCGACGCTAGTGACAGTAATGGGCATGGAACGTATTCTGCCAAGTGTAGAGGAACTTGCGGTTATGCTTTCGCTGTTAGCGAGAAGCGCAACCGGTCAGAAGATTACTGTTTATAATACTCTTTCGGCGGGTATTCGTGCAGAAATGGAGCTAGACGGGCCTCAGGAATTTCACTTGGTTATTGTTGATAATGGCCGTTCCAAGCTGCTTGGCTCTAAATATGAAAAAGTTCTTAACTGCATCCGCTGTGGTTCCTGCTTAAACGCCTGCCCAGTATATCGTAATATTGGTGGACATGCGTATGGCTGGGTGTATCCAGGTCCTATCGGAGCTGTACTATCTCCACTCTTGCAAGGTCTCGACAAATACGGCGAATTAGCCTATGCTACAACGCTTTGCGGGGCGTGCCATACAGCCTGTCCGGTTAAAATTCCACTTCATGACATGCTCTATGCCTTGCGTAATGATAAAGTAGAGCTAGAGAAAAAAGGCGAGTTAATGGAAGACCTAACTTACAAAGGTTGGAGTGCAGCTTTTGCAAGTATGAGCCGGTATCGCTTCTCCATTCGGATGGCACGGCGATTCCAGTTCCCATTAGTGAAAGCTGGAAAAATCGCCTTTGGCCCGCCGCCTATTTCCGATTGGTTGAAGTATCGGGATATGCCAGCGCTTGCCGATGAATTTTTCCATGAGATTTGGCCAGAGCTAAGCAAGGAAGGAAAGGAGAAATAACTGATGGGGTTAGGGACATTGACCGGTGATCGACAAGCATTCTTTTCTAATATTCGCAGTAATATAAAAACACCACCGGGGAAAAAAGCTAAGCGTGTAGAAAACCCTATGGAAGGGCTTTTCACCAGGAATGAAACAACCGTTGAGGAACGCCGCGTCTTGCGGGATAGGTTTATCAAAGAATGGACAACTTTGGGTGGACAAGCATTTAGTTTAAAAAATCGCGATGAGCTTGCGGGAAAAATGGATGAAATTATAAAGGAAAGAAATATTAAACAAGCAATGCGCTGGGCTCATCCAGAATTAGATAAATTACAACTGGAAGATGTTTTTGATACTGCCCAAGCTAATTTAGCTAAATGGCCATTAGCTAAAAATTATGATGAATGGATTAATAAGGCTGAGGCTATGGAGGCTGGGATAGTTTGGGGCGATATTGCTATGGCTGAAACAGGAACATTAGTATTGCCGGCATCCGCGGATCAGCCGACTACGATAACGGTGCTGCCAATCACATTAATCGCTATATTTACTACAGCTCAATTAGTCGATGGTTTTTATTCGGTAATGAAGCTGTTAAAGAAGCGATACGGAACAAATCTTCCCACAACAACTACCTTTATTAGTGGACCAAGCCGAACTTCCGATATTGAAATGGATTTAACTATAGGTGTTCATGGGTCAAAGTATGTTTATGCTTGTATTTTAGATGAATAAAAAAGTGAACGACTCCGCATGGGAGTCGTTCACTTTTTTCTAATAGGAGTACAACTTGCTTTCTATAACTATGATAAAGGCGTGTTTTAACTTAGCAAGATTTAGTTCCTAAACGCGGGTGTCTAATTGGACGAAGATGGAGACGAAGAACCATACTAACGGCCAGATCTATTTCAATATCCTGGCGGTCTGCAGCTGTTTCTAACACGCATATTGGGTTATCGACACCTATTTCCCCACCCGGCATATATACATATTCCTGGGTATCATTATCACCAAATATAACTCCAGCTTTTAGCTGGGAAGCGACTATTACACTCATATTAATCCCTACAATCCTTAAATATTCCCTGAACCCCTTGGGTGTTCAAGTTATGACGTTATTATAGCACAATATACGGGTCCTAATTTAGTGCTTGGTGCGGTGTTATACTTTTCTTCATAGATAATTGCACTATTTCTACATTATTCTATCAGACAGCATGTTATTATATATAACGTAATGCAGTCATGGCATGGGCTTAGGGGAAGGGTGAAACGAATGATAAATAGACGCCAATTTATCAAACTTTGTGCGTGTTCTGTTACCGTGATTGGAATTAGTCAAATATGGGGGCTTTCCGGAGGTAGTGCGGCTGACCGAGAAATTCCCATTTTGTTATATCACCGAGTAGGATATACTTCAGGACACCTATCGGTTTCTCCAGAACGATTTGCCAATGATCTTCAGCTTTTAAGAGGAAAGGGATATAAAGCAATTACCCTAGAACAATTTCAAAGCTTTCTTTTGAATAAAAATACTGATCTCCCCGAAAAGCCAATTCTTATCACCTTTGATGATGGTTATTTGGATAACTACGAATATGCTTATCCCATACTTAAGCGATATGGAATGGTGGCGTCATTTTTTATTATTACTAGCATGCTTTGGGATAAAGGCAGGCTGAGTCCCGAACATATCCGGGAAATGGCTAGTGGCGGAATGTCCTTTGGTTCACATACAGTGAGTCATCGCCAGCTAGGAAAGCTGACGAGTGATGAGATAAGTGAGGAACTTAATTCTTCACGCGCTACTTTGGAGAGCATTCTAGGAAGTTCGGTTCAAACCATTGCTTATCCGCGCGGGAGCTACAGTTTGGAGACAATCAAAGAGGCAAAGGGTAGTGGGTATTTAGCTGGGTTTACTACCAACCAAGGAACATGTTCCCGAAGATCTACACTTTTTGAGTTAAACCGCATCCCGGTTTTTGATTATGATAGAAACATCCTAGAGGTTATTGCAAGGTATACATAAGAGTTTGGCTAATAAGTAAAAAAAAGAACTGGATTGAGCATAAAATCAAATCCAGTTCTTTTTGTATTTAAAACAAGCCTTTTTTCCATAAAGCAAAGGCGCTGATTCCTGTAAAAACTGAAGCGATAATAGAAACATAAATAAAACCGTTGTTCAAACCGAAGGGTACATCAACATTCATACCAAAAAAGCTTGATATCATTGTTGGGATTGCTAAAATAATTGTCATTGAAGCTAAGAACTTCATTACCATGTTCAAGTTATTTGAGATAATGGAAGCGAATGTAGCTACCATGCCAGTTAGAATACGACTATACATTTCAACCATTTCGCGGGCCTGTTGGTTTTCGATTATTACATCTTCCAGAAGATCCTCATCTTCCTCAAACATTTTTATAATATGTTGTAAGTTGTTATTTGAACGAAGGCGCAGCAGTTTTTCCAGAACTACTCCGTTTGAACGTAGTGATACATTAAAATAAGTTAAGCCTTTTTGAAGTTCAAGCAACTGAAACAGCTCTTCATTTTTCATAGATCGGCGTAATTGCTTTTCAATTTCGTCCGTTAATCGGCTGATTTGCCGCAAATATCTTAAATATAAAGTTGCCGATTTATAAAGTATCTGGAATAAGAAGCGAGTTTTCTTAAATGTACTGAAAAGCTTTGAATTATAAAGATTAAACTCAGATAACACTTCGTTATTTTCCAGACATACTGTTATTGCATAGTCTTTAGTTAAGATAATGCCTAATGGCAATGTATCGTAGCTTGCTTTGTCTCTCATAATAGGAACGTTAGTAATTACTAAAAGACAATTGTCTTCGATTTCAGTACGTGAACGTTCTTCTTCGTCCAGCGCTGACTTTAAAATATCCATAGGGACGTTTGCAGCCTCAGCTACAGCATTTATTTCATCGTTAGTCGGATTAATAAGATTAAACCAAGCTCCTTTTTCGAGAGCATTTATGGAAAGTTCACGTAAATTGCCAGTGAAGCAATCACTTTTATAAACTTTTAGCATGACTATCCCCCTGTCTAGGAACAACCATACTTCCCGCTAAATGAGGCATTTAAAGCAGAAAAATGGAATATTCCCTTATATTCGATTATTTTTGCGAAACAGCGTAAACTAGGTATGTCTACGTCCATTTTTCTCACCTACCCCATTCATTTAATCAGTTTACATTAAAAATATACTCCCCGGTTTTATAATAGTCAATACCATAAAAGTTTAAATTATAATTAACATATTAAATTTGCAAAATAAATTTGCGTAATTAAAGTTTTCATAATAAAATAGTTAAAGAAAGTAAAACTTTTTACGTTTGGCTTTATTTACCTTGTGTTATGATGTTGACAATACTGTTTTCGGTTTGATATAATACTAAATGTGCCGGACACGGAGGGGTGTCCGAGTGGTTTATGGAGCTGGTCTTGAAAACCAGTGATCCCGCAAGGGACCGTGGGTTCGAATCCCACCCCCTCCGCCATTAATCTTAATGGCGAAACTGCACAAAGGTTCGATAAATACGGAGTGGTACTCAAGTGGCTGAAGAGGACGGTTTGCTAAATCGTTAGGGGTCGTGAGGCTCGCCAGGGTTCAAATCCCTGCCACTCCGCCATATTTAAAGATTAATGGCTATTGGTCAATATGACTAATAGCCTTTTTGTTTTCCTTGGGATGATATATCCTATGCTAATTTAATGAATAAGCGCTAGTAGTCGATGAAAGTTTAAAAAATGGGGCATAATTATTATGAATGTATTTTCATAGTGAGGAGCAAAGAAGATGGTTGTTAAGACTGGATTAGAAATTGTTCGACTTCACAAAGAATATGAAGAGAAGATTGAAGAGTTGAATGATGCTGTTGGGAGATTAGAAGAATACAACTATACGAAAAGTATATTAAAAGAACAGCTTGCGAAATTGCGCGATGATCTTCAATCTCTGGAGGATACGCGGTTTAAACCGCTCGATCCAGTAGTTATTCATACTTCGCTATTGGGCGGGAAGCCTTAACTTCTAGCAGCGCTTTACAATTTTAAGCACAAGTTCTATGATTATTGGTAACAGTACTCTAAGAGAAGAGTGATAAAAATGCAGCGCTGGGTTATTCATGTTGATATGGATGCGTTTTATGCCGCAATAGAACAAAGGGATAATGCGGATTTAGCGGGAAAACCGGTAATTGTCGGCGGTATAAGCGGTCGCGGGGTTGTTTCAACAGCGTCGTATGAGGCCCGTAAATATGGGGTTCGTTCGGCTATGTCAATGGCTGAGGCTCGGCGGCGATGCCCGCAGGGGGTTTTTTTGTCTTGTGATCACAATCGCTACAGCCGGGTATCGAAAGAAATAATGGAAGTTTTGGCTGATTTTTCGCCTATAGTAGAGCCGCTTTCGCTAGATGAGGCTTTTTTAGAGGTTAGTGGTATGGAGCGTCTCTACCCTGATTTAAAAGATTTGGCATATCAAATAAAGCAGCGAATCAAAGATGAGATTAGATTAACAGCTTCGGTTGGATTGGCACCAAACAAATTTCTAGCAAAACTTGCGTCTGATTTTCAAAAGCCTGACGGACTTATGGTTATTGAGTATGGCAAAGAACGCCAAGTTCTTGACAAAATGCCAATAACCAGATTGTGGGGTGTTGGTGCTGCGACCGCCCAAACCCTGCATAAGATAGGAATAAATACTATCGGTGATGTGGCGAAGGCGGATATTGGGCTGCTTATTAAACATTGCGGCAATTTAGCCTATAAACTTCATTCCTTAGCTCATGGGCGTGATGACAGGCCGGTCGTTCCTCCAAAAGCACCCCAGTCGGTAGGTAAAGAGATGACCTTTGAGACCGACTTATTTTCGCAAGATAAGATTAAAGCAGAACTCAATAGTCTTGCTGAAAGAGTTGGGTGGCGTTTAAGGTGTATAGGTTATACTGGTCGGACTATTACCCTAAAGGTTAGATACCGCTCTTTTCAAACTGTGACCCGTAGTCGAACGTTGGCTCAATCTACGAATTTTGATGATATAATTTATAAAACAGCGGTCGAGTTGCTAGGCGAATGTACTTCTGCGGATGGAATACGACTATTGGGAATCACGCTTAGTAATTTGGAAACCGGTGGACAGATTTCGTTATTTGAAGAGCAATCAAAGCATAGTGCTTTATATAGTGCGGTAGACAGTCTTAAGGCACGTTTTGGTGAAGGAATAATAACAAAAGCTCAACTATTGCGATGATTTTTGAAGAAAACAAACGACGGCAGTTGCCGTCGTTTATACATACACTAATTGAAGTTGACTGCCTAAGTGATAAGGAGTGAAAAAGCGGCTTTTGCCTCGCGAAAGCTGAGCTCAAGCCGCTTTTTCTCAGAGGCCTATATGATTAACGTCTGCAGCTGCAATTAGGGCCGCATTTACCGCCGCACTTACACCCTTTGTTATTCGACAGTTGAGGCTTTGCTAACTCCCGAGAAAACTCTAGGTTCGCTTGTTTGTTGTCCAAACATTGCTTATCGTTATGGCAATAGTTTTTCATATAGATCACCCCCACTATTATTATGTCCTCTTAATGCTTTAAATAGCAGCTGGCTGCAAATGATTTTAATATAAAACATATGGTAATAAGCTAGATATTAAGGAAAGGAAAGGTGAAAGCATGATAATAAATAAAAAGCGAATGCTTAGTGAATTTTTAGAGTTAACAAAAATACGCTGCTCAACCAAAGCTGAGCGCGAGGTTGGAGATTTGCTGAAACAGCGGCTTATTAATCTTGGGTTGGACGTTTTTGAGGATGAAGTTGGAGTGCAGATCGGTGGAAATTGCGGCAATATAATTGGTTTTTTACCTAGCAATGTAGCTAGGGCCGAGACGATTATGTTAAGTGCTCATATGGACTGCGTTGAACCGTGCGGAAATGTTAGTCCCATAGTGGAAGGTGGCATTATAAAATCGTGCGGTAATACAATACTAGGAGCGGATGACAAGGCTGGCATAGCTGCAATCCTAGAAGGTATTCGTGCAATAGTAGAAAACAAACTGCCGCATGGAGGAATCCAAGTTGTTTTTACTGTTTCTGAAGAAGGTGGTTTAGACGGTTCGAAAAATATTAATAAAAAACATCTAAAAGCGGCTATGGGCTATGCGCTTGATTCTGGCGGTGAGCCAGGTCAGATAATTACCAAAGCTCCAGGGCAAAACAGCATTGATGTGATAATTCACGGCAAAAAGGCACATGCTGGCGTGGCTCCAGAGCAAGGAATAAATGCGATAGTGCTTGCAGGTAAAGCCTTGGCTGAGTTAAAGCAGGGGCGTATTGATGAGGAGACTACCGCAAATGTAGGGATAATAAATGGCGGTAATGCAACTAATATTGTTCCTGATAGAGTGGAAATAAAGTGTGAAGCGCGAAGTCGTAATGTGGAAAAATTGGCAGCCCAGACTGAACATATGCGAAATACTTTCGAACGAGTGGCTTTGGAAAACGGCGGAAGGGTTGAGGTGAATATTCATCATGCCTATGATCCATACGTTTTAACTGATGATGCACCAGTAGTCCAATTAGCAGTAAAGTCTGCCGAAAGTATAGGCCTTAAGCCAGTTATTCAGGCAACAGGCGGCGGAAGTGATGCTAATTTTTTTAACGGTTATGGAGTGCCAACAGCGGTGCTTGGAGTCGGTATGTCTAAAGTACATACTACTGAAGAATATATTAAAGAGGAAGATCTGTATAATACAGCAGAGTTGGTTGTTGCTATTATCACAAATGCTGTAAGCAGGTCTTAGTCACAATTTAAAAAGCCTAAAAGCCATCAAACCATCGTGGGAATTGTCTTTTAGGCTTTTGATAGTGTTAGAAATGAGTATGTCAAAGGACTAGCGAAGGCTGGCAAGTAAATGAAGTCCATCTTCTTCCTTAGGTTTAGCTGGTTGTTGTTTTGATAACTGATAGTTCTCCAAAAGAAGCTCTAGTTCAGTATAGTAAGGTTTTGGATTTCCTCCGTGAATGCGGCAAGAGCTTATTATTTGGCAGAGCTCTGAAATTCTAAAGGCGGCGCTTTTCGGATCTGCATAGTAACCCACGTATATCTCCTCCGGTGAATAAAATGTCCTTTGTGTATACTATGATTGATAATATAATTGTGAAATAGGTAATTTACATATTATTTATACATATTCGTATAGGTTTTCATAGGGGTCACTAATAAAAGGTTTTTTTGATGTAATTGTCGAAATGATGATAAAAATTTAAAACAAATTGATTAAGGTTTTGTTTTGCATAGCTAAGGAGAGAAATAGAATGTCAACAATTAATGCAATCCTCATTGAACCAGGTAAAGAACCGGCAATATGTAAATTATCGGCAAATATTGAAAAGCAAATCGAAGAAATATCGGCTATTCTAGATGGTAATTTCGCTACTACCAGACTTTTTAATGTTGGCAATGGTATATCTTTGCACATATTTGTAAATGATTTAGCAGTACCGCTTGGACTAGCGGCAAATAGACGCTTTCCGAAACCTGATGACAATGAAATTATCTTCGGTAATGCGCTATTTTTGGCCTTGGAGGATGAGAATGGCGGCGAGCAAGGCGGTCTAGATATTCCAGAGGATATTTGTGAGTTTTTCATTAAAAGCTTAAATGAAAACTTAGAATGCTGCAAAGGTAACGAAAAGCCAGAGCCTAGTGCTGAAATATATACCGAGAACCCTGGCACTGCTGAAGAAAGAAGTTTTAAGTGGCAAGAGATTGAGCGCCCGCAAAACATTGCTAAAATAATTGGAAATGGCCGTGTAAAAATAGTAGACGACGGAAATTGCGATACTATTGAAATTAACGGCAGATATTTCAAACAGGTAATAGTTGATAAAAATAAACCGCTTCAGTAGATTATTATCGTTGACTGAATTACCCATTGGTTGGTTTAGTATTTAATCGAAAGTGGTGACAAATACTATTCCTAAAAAGGGGGATTTAAAATGCGTGCTACTAGAGCTGAAGAAATAATAAAATCTCCGGATATCATTGGTGTCCAATACCGTAATAACTATGTATGGATCGAGGATATTGACAAAGGTCGAAACACGGCTCATGTCACATATCTAGAAGAACGCAATACAATTCATGTTGATATAGATCAGCTTGTAGAAACTGGTCCAATAACTGTAAGGCACTAAGAAAAAACGACTATCAAGGCATGCTTTGATAGTCGTTTTTTTATGATTAGAAAAGTGTAGAGTTTTTTATTTCTGTATAGCCCCAATTGACAGGGTTGGTATATTTCTTCTGAAGATTAAATAATAGGCAATCCTGTTGACGGTGATGCGGATGGAGTGCCTGTGCAGCCGGAGGCTAGAATACGACCAAGCAAACGAATTCCTTCAGCTAAGCGACTTTCATTGTGGGTGGCAAAACAGAGTCGTATTTCACGGCTGATCGCCCCGTTGGTATAGAAGGCTTCACCTGGTACAAATGAGACGCCTGCTGCGGTTGATTGTCGGAGTAATTCTGTAGGCGAAGCCGGAGGCGCAATTGTGCACCATAAATAAAATCCGCCTTCCGATAATTCGAAATTAACGTAATCTCCGCAGTAACGCTTCAATGCGTTCGCCATTGTGTCACGGCGTTTTTTATATTCCGTTCTAACTGTATTGAGATGACCTGGTAAGTAATCTTCTTCTAGGAAAGTATTAAGAAATGTTTGGGCAATGTTGTTGCTATGAAGATCGATGTACTGCTTCTCCTGAGCTAAACGGTTAATTACAGAGTGTGGAGCATTAACCCAGCCTATGCGAAGACCAGGGAAAAGGATTTTAGAAAAAGTCCCGAGGTAAATAACTCCTCCATAAGTATCAAGTGCTTTTAGTGTGGGAGGGGGTTGCTGGTTGTAATAGAGCTGACTGTAGGGATCATCCTCAATAATTACAAGACGGTGCCTTGAGGCCAAACGAATAAGATCCTGTCTTTCGCGCAGTGAAGCGACACGGCCGGTTGGATTTTGAAAGGTAGGGATTGTGTAGAAAAGCTTTGGACGATAGCGTACCAAATAATCTTCAAGCATGCTAAGGTCATAGCCGTTTGTTTGAGGAAGGCAAAGTACTCGTGCTCCAGCAGATTCAAATGCTTGAATAGCTCCAAGGTATGTGGGTGATTCTACAACAATATAATCACGTGGTTCGATGAAGGTTTTAACGATTAGATAAAGACCTTGCTGTGAGCCTGAGACAATTAGGAGATTATCTGGGCGAGACGGTACACCTGTTTTAACAAGCCACTTTGATAATGAATGTCTTAGGGGTTGATATCCTTCAGTATGGATATGACCAAAATCCGCGGCGTTAAGCTGGTAGTTACTTCTTTTAAAGGCTGATTCGATAATGTCTAAGGGGTAGAGTGCAGGATCAGGCATGCCAGCAGCTAACGAGATTGCATTCTCGGCAGTTGGGCTTGCAACCATAGTTCGAAGCAAAGATGATAAGGGAGAATTGTATTGCGGGATAAATAACTGTTCCCAGGGAATTGAAGGTGATGGACTCGAGCCTGCAGCCGTTACATATGTTCCACTGCCAATTTTCGTTGAAACCAGGCTACGATCCTCAAGCAGCTTGTAGGCATTGATTGCAGTTGTACGGCTAACGCCAAGGGTCTGGGAGAGTATGCGCTCGGGTGGTAGTTTTGTCCCTGAGGGTATGTGTAAATCGATGATTTTAGCAGCTAAGCAATTTGCGATTTGAAGATACATTGGCAGTGTTGACTTAGGATCAATTTTAAAACTAGTTAAGATTTTGGTAATATCCATTTAACAAGTCTCCCTTGTGGATTTAATTAATATTACGCTATATATAATAATACCTATGAGATAAGAAGATATAAAAGTTCGTTAATTAAAATTGGTATTTCTATAAGTTTATATTGGATATTTACATTAATAATCCTGCTAGGTAATATTATATAAAAAAGTGTAAAGGTAGATGAGTGTTATGAACAAGGTGAGGAGAAATGAATTCTTCTTAGGGGTTAAAGATACACTGCCTGTTATGTGTGGAGTCTTTCCTTTTGGTCTTGCCTATGGCATATTTGGGCAGTCGGTAGGACTTACTCCGGCTGAAACTATAGCAATGTCCTTATTAGTATTTGCTGGTGCGGCCCAATTTGTCAGCTTGCCGATGTTTGCTGAAGGAGCAGGTATTGCAATGATTAGTTTAACAGCGCTCCTAATTAACCTCCGGCATCTCTTAATGGGTGCTTCGCTTTCGCCTTATATGAAAGGAATGTCATTAGCCAAAAAAGCCCCGTTATCCTTTGGTATGGCAGATGAGACATACGCTATTACAATAAGTCGTGCTCAGGCGGCAGGGTATAGTGCATTATATCAGGCCGGCAGTAATGCTGCAGGCTATGTTACATGGGCAGTCTCAACTATTGGCGGGGTGTTTTTAGGCGGGCATATTACTGACCCATTATCATGGGGGCTGGATTTTGCAATGCCGGCTACCTTTTTGGCATTGTTAATACCGCGTTTAGTTGACAAAGTTAGCATTAGCGTATGCTTAATTGCGGCAGTTGTAAGTATAGTGGCATCAATTGCTGTACCTGGTAAATGGTATATAATTATTGCCTGCATAACGGCAGTTGCTGTGGGCGGGCTTATGGAAAGGGGAACAGCAGATGAGAACTGAAATAATGTTAACAATTGTTGCAATGGCTATTGCTACTTTTCTTACGCGTTTTACAAGTCCTGCGCTGCTAGGAAATACGCGCCTGCCAGATTGGTTTGTACGACTTTTAAAACATGTCCCGACAGCCATGCTAACCGCCCTGATTGCACCGGCCTTGCTTGCTCCAAAAGGTATTGTTGAAGTCGCTCTGACTAATCATTATCTTATCGCAGGCCTAGTGGCGGCGTATGTTGCCTATCGCAGGCAGCCGCCGATTGCTACTATGGGTTCTGGGATGGCCGTTATGCTGCTGCTGCGCAGTATAAGCGTTTAATATAACATAAAAAGAACTGGATTAGCCATTACAGGTTAATCCAGTTCTTTTTATACGATAAGAAAGTATAAACTTTCTTACTGCATAAGGGTAACATCGACTTCCGTCGTCGCTAAGGCTCGACGCAAGTCGTGTTTTCTTTATGTTTGCTAACACACATGCCTTGAATATTTCATAAAATAGAATATAGTACACTTGCCGGATACGACGGTGTGAAAAGTAAGGAGGCACTTGAAATGAAACGCTCGGTGTTAGCACTTTGTTTAGTTGTTATATTGGTAATCGGCTTATGCAGTGTTGCTTATGCTGCAAGTCATCAAGTTCTAATAGTAAATCAGACTGGTGTTACGATCTATGGCTTGTATGTTTCCCCTTCGGCGTCGAACAATTGGGGCTCGAATCTTTTAGACGGATATTTGCCTAGTGGTTATCAAATACCAGTAGTGCTTTATGGTTACAGCTCATACGGCTGGGATATAATGGCTGTGGATAAAAATGGAGACAGTATATATTGGCGTAACGTGGACCTTAATAATTTATACAAATTTACTTTATTGTATTAACTGCAAATGCGTTAAATTAGTTGTTAGCTCATTTAGTTATAAAGTCTTTTTGTAACGCAATAATCGGCAAATGAAATATAATAAATTTGTATATAGCCCCGAGGATTTAAGCAGAGCTCGCTTAACTGCTTTTTCCTTGGGATTTTTTGTTTTTGGATCAGATAAGTATAGTGCAAGCAAGCCGCAGACTACTGTTTTAGCAAAAATCGGGTTAGGTGTTTTTTTAGTTTGTACAAGAGCTTGTTCGCTGAAAAAGCGCAATCTTTGGGTAAGTTGTTTAGCATCCTTATAGTAAAACGTAAAATTGAGATCACCATTGGCCAGGTCTTCCTCACGGTCGATAAAGTAGTCAAGCAGTATATGGAGACCGCTTATCCAGGGGAAGTAAGCCCTGGAGATATCGATAGCACATTTTTCCGTTAGATGCACGTTGTGGGCGGCAGCGCACAACATAAACATTCCGAGTGTGGAACCTGTTGCAGCCGCTAATTCCCATATATTAATATCAGGATAATCTGCAATATGCTTATTAAGCCATTCAGTCATTTTATCTTCTCTGATTGATGGGTCTAGGTGTTTGAATGTCTGCAATTCGCTGTAAAGCCCAGCTAGCTTTAAAACTTCGCTTTTTATCAGATGATAGCTCGGCAGTTTTCCTAATTCTAGCTGACAGGCAGAAACCAAGGTGTTTAAATACCCGCCGTCATTTTTATAGGGATAATATCTGTAATAATCACTTAAGCCGGCGTCTGGGTTAAGTGCATCTGTCATTGCCAAGTGGAGCTGACGAAAAGCTGCTTCCTCGTAAATACCGGCACGATCGCAAAGGTTGTCTAGATAGTCGCTTATAGTTTGGAGTGCTACAACTAGTCTCACAAAATCTTTTGTATTCACACCATCATGCAAACTGTAAACACTTCCGCCTTGGCAATGAAACTTCTTATCCCGAATGCTTGCTAACGCTTGCTCGCGAAGTTCGGAATCGGTGCAGTTAGCTGCGCAAGCCTGCCAAAAAAGCAGTTCTTTGTCTACTATAGGGAGGACATTTTTTACAAATTTATTAACAAGTTTCAGACCGACAAATGTTTTATAAAAAGCTTGAAACATAGCAATCCTCCGTGTCAGCGTAGTTAATATAACTATTATTGCCAAATAAATACAATATCAGTATAAAGGATTATGGCTGGCATTACCATTGCAGATATTTATATAATGATGTAATATTATTCTGACTGACTAGTCAAAAGAGTTAGGAGGGGTTTCGTATGAATAATAGTCGCAAGAAAATAATAGCAGGTATAACTGGGTTGGCTCTGACTACGGCAATTATTCTGCCGTTAGCCTTGCCTGATCACGTGTCCGCTAAGTGGTTTAGCTGGACAAGTCGTTCGGCGAAAGTTCAGGAAACAGAACTAGAGAATGCAAATGCTGAAAAATTAGCTAGTGAAGATTGGCCTAGTGTCATTGTTTATATTGATAAAGATGGCGAAAGCCAAGAAGTTAGTGTTGCCAACACAAGTGAGGGTACGCTAAAGACTTATGAAGTAGATAAAAAAACAGCTGAGAAGCTTCAGACAGATGCCGAAAAAGGTCAGCAGACTTGGCTGTTAGACCCGGTTCAAACCATCAAAGCCTATGCCGATAAGTATGGTTTTTCTGCCCAAAAGGATACTTTTACTTTGGTTTCCCAAAAACATCAAGGACAGCACACTGGTACTGGAGAGGCAGATGTATTAGTGCAGCATGGCGATAAATCATACCTAGTACGCCTTGTTCAGCCTATGGGTTCAGGGGCAAGTAAAATCTGGCAAGTAAGTTCAATACGTGAAGTGAAGACTGTTATCAAGAATAAGCCGGATGTTGGTCCAGGAGTTGAAGGTTTAGATTATACTAAAATCGTAGCTTGGCAGCAAGCAGTTGATGCTGGGCGTGACTTGTGGCGATTGGATCCGATGAAGGTTGCTGTAAATGAGGGTAAAGCGTATGGGTTTAGCGAAAAAGATACCTTCACAATCATTAGAAAAATGAGTAGTACTGATTTGGCGCGACATGGTCAAATTGACATGGAAGTAATTCATGATGGAATAAAATATACGATGATTTTAGTCAAGCCATTAGGCGGTCCGGATGCAATCTGGACAATTTACCGTGTATCAAGCGGTCATAAGCCAGAGCAAAAGCCACCAGTTACAGAAAAAGTACTATTTAAAACTGAGAAGTATGCTGGCTGGGATTGGCACAAAGGTCAATATCCTAAGGACATTGCTTTTGCCGTAATCGCAGACTATAATACGCAACTGGAAAATGATAAGCGGATACCTGAAGCCGTTTTAGAGCAAGTAAAAGATATTAATTATGATAAGAAAGTTGTATTATTTGCATATTTGGGCGGCGTACCTTCTGGCGGATATGATATCGGCATAGAGAAGGTAACGATGTCCGGTAATAGTATGACAGTACAAGTGAGAACCAAAAGCCCTCGTCCAGGTGATATGACTACAATGGATATATCCAGCCATGCCGATTATATAACACTCGACCGAAGTGTTGTTGATATCTGGGGTGGTGTTAATATAACCTTTGTTGATCAGGCAGGAAAGGTGCTTAGTAAGAATAAAATTGTTATAAGTCATAGAAAATAATAGTTCTTTCAAAAGCTCCGAGTGCAATTGCTACTCGGAGCCTTTTTCATGCAAATGAAGAGCAGGGAGGGGTTATAAATTTATTTGATATGCTCTTTAAGGCATGGAAGCTGTCCTATTTGAATATGTTTGTAATAACTGTTTATTAGGTATAAAGAATTGAGGTGGTGATTGGTGTGGCGATAGTTTTGACTGAAGGAACAATAGTAACTGCCTCCGACTGTTACCAAGCTGA
The DNA here is from genome assembly GCF_036763085.1 of Dendrosporobacter sp. 1207_IL3150. Lineage (NCBI taxonomy): Bacteria > Bacillati > Bacillota > Negativicutes > Selenomonadales > Sporomusaceae > Dendrosporobacter > Dendrosporobacter sp. 1207_IL3150. Next base: position 48,672 of record NZ_JBAIYU010000007.1, on the reverse strand, counting down.
TTTACGAATAGATAATGGACGTATAGCCGCAATTGGTGTTGATATTGTTCGACCTGGTGATGAAATTATTAATGTCGGCGGCTGTTTTATATTCCCTGGCGGCATCGACCCGCACACTCACTTTGATCTATCTGTGGGTTTTACTAGGACGGCTGATGATTTCGCTAGTGGTACAGCAGCTGCAGCAGCAGGAGGTACAACGACTATAATTGATTTCGCTACTCAAGATAAGGGTGGAAGTTTGCGAGACGCCTTATCCGAATGGCATAAGAAGGCTGATGGTAACAGCTTCGTAGATTATGGTTTTCATTTGGCTATCTGTGATTTAAGACCAAGTGTAGTTGCTGAAATGGATGAAGTCATTGGGCAAGGAGTATCATCTTTTAAGTTTTATATGGCCTATAAGGATATCCTTCAGGTAGAGGATGGAGTGCTGCTCGCGGCAATGAAGGCCGCTAAAAACAATAATGGTTTGATATGTTTGCATTGTGAAAACGGTGATGTAATAGCTTCGCTGGTGAAAGAGAGTATTGCTGGGGGAAAGTCAGCACCGCGTTATCATTCTGTAACCAGACCGGCAATCTTAGAGTGCGAGGCTGTAAATCGCGCGTTATGTTTAGCCCGGTTGGCCCAGATTCCTCTATATATTGTCCATGTCAGCAGTGCAGATGCTCTTGAAGTTATCGAAAGGGCTAAGGCAAAGGGTCTGCCTGTGTATGCCGAAACAGGTACTCAATATCTGCTGTTAGATGAAGCCTGTTATCAGAGCGATGACTTAACTGCCGCTAAGTTTGTCATGTCACCGCCGCTTCGTTCAGCTGAAGATAAAGAAGCACTATGGAGGGGGCTGAGAAACGGTATGTTGTCGACAATAGCTTCCGATCACTGTTCTTTTAATCTGGCTGGTCAAAAAGACTTAGGCATTAATGACTTCAGCAAAATTCCTAATGGTGCGCCGGGAGTCGAAGACAGGTTTGGGCTAATGTATAGCTATGGTGTTGCCACAGGCTTGCTTACGCTTAATGAATTTGTCGCAGTATGCTCGACCAATGCTGCTAAAATCTTTGGGCTATATCCTTTTAAAGGCACCATTGCGGTAGGAAGTGATGCTGATATTGTTGTTTGGGACCCGCAGGTAAAACGGACTATTACAGCCCAGGACCAAGTGCAGCGGGTCGATTATAATGCCTATGAAGGTTTTGCACAGCAAGGCAGTGCTCGGTTTGTGTTCTTAAGAGGAAAACTGATAGCTGAAAGCGGCAGACTTAGTGCAGGCATGCCGACGGGGCAGTACATAAAACGCAATATATTCAGGGGAGGGTGACGATGAGCGCGTATATTGAAAAACTTAAATGTGTAAAATGCGGCAGTGAATATCATACCGAGCAGGTAAATTATTATTGTGAGCCCTGTGGCTTTAACGAAGGAATATTAGATGTCTGTTACGACTATGACGAGGTGCTTAAGGTTTTAAATCCGCTAAAACTAAAGGATAATAAAGATAATTCCATGTGGCGGTATCTTCCGATGTTGCCAATAGAGAAACCTGAACTTATTCCTCAATTAAAAGTGGGATGGACACCTCTTTATCAGGCACCGCGTTTATCAGCTGAGCTTGGCATCGACAAGTGTTGGATTAAAGATGAAGGACGAAACCCAACTGCCTCCTTCAAAGATAGGGCTAGCGCAGTTGGTGTTGTAAAAGCATTAGAGAAAAATGCGGCAAGGATTACTTGTGCCTCAACTGGCAATGCAGCTTCCTCTTTAGCTGGCTTCTCAGCGGCAGTAGGTATGCCGGCAACAATCTTTGTTCCTGAGAGGGCTCCTGAGGCTAAAGTAGCCCAGCTTTTGGTCTATGGTGCGCAAGTATTTTCAGTTAAAGGTACTTATGATGAGGCTTGGGAACTGTGTATGCAAGCTAGTGCTGAATTTGGCTGGTATAATCGAAATTGTGCGATAAATCCATATCTTATTGAAGGAAAGAAGACGGTATCGCTAGAAATTGTTGAGCAGTTCATGGATATCGGCACATTGCCAGATTGGGTAGTAGTATCAGTCGGTGATGGGTGTACTATCGGCGGAGTTTGGAAAGGTCTTTGGGAAATGCACCGTCTTGGGTTTATAGATCGACTACCTAAGATATTAGGAGTTCAAGCCGAAGGTTGTAAGCCGTTCTGGCAGGCGTGGCAGAATGATGGTAAGCTAGCAGCTTGTGAAGCGAATACTATCGCTGACTCAATTGCTGTAGGTCATCCACGCAACTTTAGCAAAGGTTATCGAAGTGTGACAGAGTCGGGCGGGGCTTTTATTACTGTTACAGACCAAGAAATATTAAATTCAATAAACCAATTAGCCCGTAAGGCTGGTGTATTTGGAGAGCCGGCAGGAGTAGCTGGCGTAGCAGGTGTTAAGCAGGCTGTGAAGCAAGGCATTATTCATCCGTCTGAAAGTGTTGCCATCATCATTACTGGCAATGGCTTAAAAGATATAAAGAGCGCTATTCAAGCAGCCGGTAAACCAATCTCGATTTCGCCGGATGTCGAAGAGGTTCGCAAGGCATTAGAAAATAATTTAGGGGGCAATATGATATGACAAAAATCCCATTTGGCCCGACTTACGATGAGATGCTTAACCCTAGTTTGCTTGACAGTAGCCTGCGAGCGACAGCTTTGCAAAAACTGCAGGAAAATGAACTGGATCCTATTAACCTCTTTAATATTACTTGGAAATCGGCCGATAACGAAGTAAGGAAGCTGGTACTGCCTCCTGAATTAACCGGAGTTGATGCGAATATCGTTGTCATGTTGGGTAACGGTTTTCCGTCAGGTTCACATAAGGTTGGCCCTGCGTACAGTACCTTAATTGAAGGGTTGGTTGATGGAGAAATTGTTCCTGGTGAACACACTATTTTGGGACCTTCTACGGGTAACTTCGGTATCGGAACCGCGTATATCTCAAAGCTCTTGGGCTTTAAGGCAATTGTCATCATGCCGGACAATATGAGCAAAGAACGCTATGAGCGTATAAAGAAGTATGGCGGAGAGCTCGACTTGACGCCAGGCTCAGAGTCTGATGTAATTTTGACTTTAGAGCGTACCCATGAGTTAATGAAAAACCCTAAGAATAAAGCCTTGGCCCAGTTTGAACTTTTCCCTAACTACCGCTTCCACAGACATGTAACCGGTAATAGTGCGATCGAAGCTGTCAAGGGAGTGGGTAACGGCAGAATTGCCGGCTTTACATCTGCTCCGGGGTCAGCCGGAACTATTGCAGCCGGCGACCAGATTAAAGCGGTATTTCCGGAAGCGAAAATTGCCGCATTAGAGCCTTATGAATGCTCAACACTGGCCAATGGAGGACGCGGTCAGCACCGTATCGAAGGGATTGGCGACAAAATGTGTACGTTAATCCACAATGTGCTAACAACTGATTTTGTAATCCTTATAAAAGATGAAGAGACAGTGCAAGGGTTGAAAATTTTCCGTGATGGTATAGAGGCTCTGGTAAGTCTAGGAATGAATCGTGACTTTGCCTTAAGTCTTAGGGATTGTTTCGGGCCATCAGGTATATGTAATTTAATAGGCGCAATAAAACTTGCTAAATTTCTAAGGCTAGGTCCTGGCGATAACGTAGTCACAATAGCAACTGACGGTTTTGACCGCTATCAATCTGTAATGGATGAATTAGATAGAAGGTACCTAGAAACAGCGCCATTTGTACTTGAACGCTGGGCAAAAGATATTTTCTTAGGTGCTGATGACGATCAGGTATACGAATTTAGGCGCACTAATGTTAAAGAAAAGTTATTTAGGCAAAAAGAGAGTGACTGGTTAAAGTTCGGTTATAGTCAGCAATTTTTAGATTCAATGCGCGAGCAGGCATTCTGGGATGAGCAATACGCAAAAGTTCAGCATTATAATGATAAGATAACTGCAATGCGTTAGTGCAAATATTTAAGGCAGAGTCAGCGATAACGCTAGACTCTGCCTTAAAAGTTTTAACTCCAAAATTTTGTAATAGAAACAATCATATATACTATTCCCCCGGCTATTAAGGGACCAACCGGGACACCTTGGAAAAAGCAGACCCCGGCAATTGTGCCGATTATTAAAGATGTAATTACCTCAGGTGAATCCTTCATAAACGGAATGCCTCGTCCGCCTGCCCAGGCGGCAAAAATTCCAGCGGCTATAGAGATAAGCCCTAGGGGTGTTTTAAATGCCTCGAACATATTAGTAAGAGTGATTTTACCTGAGGCAACTGGGGCTAAGATAGCTAAGGTTAAAATGGTTATTCCAATAGAAATGCCTTTGCTTTCAATAGTTGTAAACCAAGATGTTAGACCAAGCAGTTTAATGAGCAGCAGAATGGCTGCCGCAATACCGACAGATGGATTATTTCCGATAACACCAAAAAACAATATAATTAACAAAGGAAGAAGTTCCCATGACATTTAGATCACCGTCCTAGTATATAGCATGTTTATTTAATTGCTGCATTATTTGTAGTTTAGGAGATACTATGAATGATATGAGGTGAGTCCTAATATTATTATGTAACTTCCCCTTGCTTAGTGTATTTCCTGCTTGATATAATAATGTAATAAGGTAAAAAATACTATATAAAATGAATTATTGTGTTACTTCTTCATGTAGTATTCTTCAATATAAGGGGGCGATTCCCATGACAAAGATTGAACTTGGACTGGGCAAAGAAGTAGTCAGTATTTCTCTGCCGGAAGAAAAAGTAAGTGAGATTATTGAAGGAAGGCCTTATGAGCCTGTCACTGACATAGAATCAGCAGTGAAACTGGCATTGCGCAACCCAATCGGTACGCTGCCATTAAAAGATGTTGTAAAAGCTGGTGATAAGGTTGCTATTGTAGCTAGTGATATAACTCGGGCTTGGCTTAAGCATAGTCAGTTTTTGCCCTTTATCATTAATGAACTTAATGAAGCTGGAGTGCCTGATTGTGATATTTCATTAGTTGTAGCATTAGGGGCACATCGTTTACATACCCATGAAGAAAACATAAGTGTCTATGGTAAGGAAGTTGTAGATCGGATCAGGATTGTTCAGAGCTATGCGCCTAATGAAGAAGATTTTATCGAAGTGGGTACTACAACCAGGGGTGTAACGGCTAAAATTAATAAAGAGATAGTTAATGCTGATAAAGTAATAATAACCGGCGGTATAGTATATCACCTCATGGCTGGCTTTGGGGGCGGTAGAAAAGCGATAGTGCCGGGTGTTGCGGCTTATTCAACCATTCAAGGAAATCATAGATATTGTTTGCATGAAGATGCAGGCGGAGGAGTAAATCCATTCTGTGGTTCAGGATATCTCAAGGGAAATCCTATGCAGGAAGATATGACTGAAATGGCAGCTATGGTTAATCCTGCTTTCCTATTTAATGTTGTATTGAATGCAGAGGGCAAGTTTGCTCGTTTTGTTGCAGGGCATTGGCTGGAAGCTTGGCAAGAAGGCTGCAAAACAGTTTCTGAAATATTTGGAGTGCCGATTGCCCAGAAGGCTGATCTAGTAATTGCTTCTGCAGGCGGCTATCCTAAAGATATTAATTTGTACCAGGGTGCAAAAACTATTGATAATGCAGCATTGGCTTGTAAAGATGACGGCGTAGTTGTTCTTCTTCTGGAGTGTGCTGATATAGCAGAACCTCCTGATTTTAGTGAATGGTTCGAGTACGAAGATCTCCAGGAACGAGAAAGGGTTTTGAGACAAGGGTTTACTGTGCCGGGGTTTGTAGCTTTAAAGCTGGGTGTAATGGCGAAAAGGATACCGCACATTGTTGTAACATTACCTCAAAACAAGCAGTTTATTGAGAAGGCCGGCATGATTTATGCAGCAAGTATAGATGATGCTATGGCATTAGCCCAAGAAAAGCTAGGCGGCAGGGACTATAAGGCAATTATTATGCCTCATGCTGCTAATACAGTTCCAATTGTAAAAGAGTAATATTCATTCTAGGGGGATATATATAGATGGGACAATTATTTCGTGTTGCCGTGCAATATAAAAACGACAATGGATTTATTGAGTATGACACTGATACAAAAGAGATTAATGTAATACTAAAGGATGAATCTAAACGCAGCGAAGTAGAGAAATATCTAACAACTGAGCATGTTATAAATGCGCCGCAGAATACTTTGCTGGATTTTAAAAAATGTTTGATCACACCAGTAAACAATGTTGAGGACCTAAAACTAGCATTGACTAGATTGTGGCAGACTACAGGCGTTCATGTAGATTGGAGCAGGCCGGTTTAATTTTTACACACAAAGCAAAATACGACTTACGCTCTATTTGAGATGCAGCGTAAGTCGTATTTCTTTCAGTGCGAGATAATGCTTGGTAAATTGTTCTGAGCGCAGAATAAAGGACTTTCTAAACCCAAAATAGAATAATTACTTACTTTTATATAAAGGTGGGGTGTTATGTCAAATAGATTTTTCATCAAAAATGCTCCGCTCATAATCCTCATAACTATATCTTTAGTTCATTTAGCAGGTTTTTTAGCAGAAAAATATCTAATGGAAGATATATCATCCCTAGTATGGGGTAGTGTTGTGATAATCGATTTGGCTTTTGGTCTTCGTTGTGGAAAACTGCTGCAGGAGCTATATCGTGGAGTGTTTCGGGATAATCTGACTGGGTTGAAGACTAGAGAGTTTTTCCATTCTTTCCTCCAGCATGAGATAGCTAAACTTGAAGGAAACTCTTCGCAAATATCTTTAATAATGATTGATATCGATGATTTCAAAAAGGTAAATGATCGGTATGGTCATGTTGCCGGTGACCATGTTATTAAAATGGTTGCCAATGAATTTAAAAAATTCATTAGAGCCAATGATGCAGCCGTAAGATGGGGTGGCGAGGAGTTCGCCATTGTGCTTCCTGGTACCAGCAAGTCAGGAGCCTATAAACTTGCAGAGCGTCTAAGGAAAAACGTAGAAATGCAAAGTTTTAGGTATAAAGAAACTTCATTAAATGTGACCATTAGTCTCGGCGTAGCGTGTGTAAGTGAGCAAATTACGGCCGAAGCATTAGTGGACTTAGCGGATCAGGCACTTTACAGAGCCAAATCACAAAAGAATAGAGTAAGCGTTTGTGCATAAAACCCAGTTCTGAATTCAAGGACTGGGTTTTTCACATAATTATCAACTTATCCACATTTTTATCCACAAAATACTAATAATTGTGGATAAAGGTCGTACAAAACCAGAAAATAGCTGGTAATATGTATGTGGAAAACTATAAATCGTATTTGTTTGGGTTGTGGATAAATTACTGGTAGCTATCTTTGAGAATATAAATGGGACATACAATAGTAATCAAGATGAGAATTTCTGGGTTAGGGAAAAAATAGCTTGACTGCTAATTTTAGATATGATAAGATATCTTTTGTTGGCAGCGATCAGTCGCTGCAATATGACTCCGTAGCTCAGCTGGATAGAGCGTTTGACTACGAATCAAAAGGTCGCAGGTTCGAATCCTGCCGGGGTCGCCATTTGAAATTGAAGGCTTTACGATCATGATCGTAAAGCCTTTTTTGTTATTCATAGAGTTCTACATAAGCGTGACAAAAACTCGTCCAAATTGTTTTGTGGATATTCTTGATGAAGTTGGTCTCATGAGCGGTCGGGTTGGGAGAAATTGCTCAGGCTGTGTTGCTAGAGCGACAGCTATATCTCTGTTGTGATTACGCTGCATATGAATATAGCGGAAATAAAAAACCACCTGTTTGAAAGGTGGCCTGAATTGGCAATTAAGTTTGGGACAAGATTTTCTTTTAAGTTTGGAAATAAATGCTATAATATTTATACAAGTTGTTGAGGAGCGGTTAGCCATTCCCTTATAGAAGGGGGGTGGTATGATGATTTCAATGTTTGAGGCAATGTATCTTATGATTGCATTTGCAACACTCGTTGTTTTGATCATAAAAAAGAAATAACCGCCCCTAGCTGAGGATTGCGGTTGTTTCTTATAACTCAAAACCGAGGCTAACCGTTCGGTTAAACAACTTGCTGGGCTGGCGTGCTACCAACACGTCAGTCCTTTTCTTATATTATACCCATAGATTATAAAATATGCAATCAGACAACAAAAAATCTGGTCTATCTGTCCAGCTTTACTTATCTTTCTTTTCATCAGGCGATGCTTTATGTCCATCCTTTTATAAAGAAATTAGTTTATCAGGAGGCACGCTTGACCTGCTGACAGCAGAATTAAAAACCAAAGCCCGCGCTTTTTTTCGTGTTTCATGACGCAGTGCCCGATTAACTATTAACTAGATGGATAACGAGAACTTCGTAAGAAATATGACTAAAAGCCCAGAACATACAGTTCGACTTGGCGGGTTCTGGAGAACAACATTCAGATAGCGGAGATTCTAGTCTATATGGTTTATCTGTCTGACCCGTTGTCTTAAACTTCGGCAACAACCCGGCAAGGGAGCCCTGTAAGTCCTCCGTAATTTACGGGGTAAGTATGCACTAAAAATGGCTGGCCTTTAGTCGCTGTAAGCAATGTATCCAGATTTGCCAGATTTTCAATTACAAAGACCCCGTGATCGGCACAATACTGATCAGCCTGAGGATGTTCGGCAGGTTTACGAATACCAGGAAAGTCAATACCAATCATGCTTACTTTTTTATTTAAAAGAGCAGTTATTAGCGCATTAGACAATTCGAGCTGGGTTTGGAGATATTCAGGAGTTCCAAACTTGTTTTCTTCTAGGCACCCAGTATAAAAAATAACAAAATCGTTTTCAGTGATTTTGTCCATATTTATATCGCCTGCCTCAATTTCTCTTTCTTTCACGTGGCTGACATCAAACAGCACTCCTCTTCTTTCGGTATTATCGAGCGGGAATGTTTTATCCATAACGTCGAAGTGAGTTCCGAGATGTCCGAATTGGACATAGGGGGGGATTTGAGCAGCAGCAGTAAACTCTGCCATTAACTTTCTAACTTCTTCGGTAACAGTAACTGTCAGATCAATTTTCATTACGCAACGCTCCTTACAATATCATGGTTTCCGTGGAAACAATTTTATTATATGGGAATATTGTTTCCGTGTCAACTATAAATTTGTTAACATGGAAACATACTTGGCTTTGTATATGTACATGTTGTATAATGAAAAATGTTTCTAAATAAGAATTACATATTATAAAAGTTGGGTTGTTTATATGCAAAACAGAGAGAAAAAAATTCAAAATTTAATTAACGAGCTTGAAGTCTTTACACATCAGCTTAGTGATCTTGAAGAATATGAAAAGCAAGTTCTAGAAAACGCCCTATTGGAGCAGGGGCATGAAGAACTGCGTAATGTTGGTATTTCTTTAGTAGAATGTCATGTAATTGATTGTATTGAACGCAACGAGATGCCTAATACAACGGCTATCGCCCAAAAACTAAATATAACCAAAGGTGGTATTTCCAAAATCACCACTAAATTGATAAAAAAGAATATGATTGAGGCTTATCAACTGCCGAATAACCAGAAAGAAGTCTATTATCGGTTAACGACTCAGGGGAGAAAAGTTTTTGAGCTTCATGTAATCTTGCATCAGGAGGCGAAAGAAGTTCTAAGGAAATTTTTTAGTGTATATAGTCAAAATGAATTAGAATTAATCAACAGGTTTTTAGCAGATATCAATGCCACAATTCGTACTACAACTGGCGCAAAGCCGGATGTTATTAATAAATGCCAGTCAGATACTCGGGATGAGAAGTAGCAATGTCTGCATTTGTCTAGCAAGAATTGACGTTACATTGACATATTGCCGCTAAAATGCTATACTAATTAGCGTTATATGGACTATCCCAGAGCATAAAATGCCACTAATTATACTAATGCGTAGTATGCGTCTGTAGCTCAGGTGGATAGAGCAGCGGTTTCCTAAACCGTTGGTCGGTGGTTCGAGTCCTCCCAGGCGCACCAAGAAGAATATAGTAACGGCAAGGCTTCAGAAATTCTGAGCCTTGCCGTTTTTGTGTTTTAAATAATTTTGATGCTACATGTATGTTGTGCGTTCGCCACAACTAGAAGATGTAGATATTAAGGATTTTAGAGTGTAGAAGTGCTGCTATTGGAGGTACGCTAATAGGAAAATCCTATTAAGTCAATGTATATATTAAATTTCATTTTTTTAAACAAGAAAGGTAAAATGAAAGCAACAGAAATATGGAGATGAGACAGCCTAATTAATTGTCAGGCAATGGAGAATGTCCTACAATTAAGAAAAGTAATCGTAGGATGTGTTAAAAATGGATTTGCGTTTATTAAAAACTTTTCTTTCTGTTGCAAAAACTGAGAACATCACACAATCTGCACAAGAAATTAATTTTAGTCAACCTACTGTAACTGCTCAAATCAGAGCATTGGAAGAACATTTTGGAGTTTTGCTTTTTGAAAGAGTAGGCAAAAAATTATATATAACCGAAGCAGGAAAATGTCTAATCAGCTATGCAGAAAGATTGCTGACAATTCATAGAGAAGCCCAAGCAGCATTGCAAGAATTAACATATGATAAAACTGTCAGAATAGGTCTCGGGACGGCAGTGGCGGCACATACACTGTCACCTATTCTTCAAGAGTTCCAGCAAAAGCTGCCTAATATTGCAGTAAGTATTGAACATTGTTTTGATTTACCGATTACGGTTAAAGGTATATTGGATAATAGTTTTGATTTTGCAATGGTACATGATGAAATTATCCATAATAGAATTCTGCAATTTAATGTTGCGTTACAAAATCTAGTGTGGGTTGCATGCCCTTATCTCGTTGAGAAATATGGAAATGACGTTTGGCGGCACCCATTTATTGCATTAAAGCAAGGCAGTATTTATCGAAAGATATATGATGAAATACTTCGGGAAAATGGTATAAGACCAGTTCTGGAATACAGCGATTCCGAAGCAATCAGGCAGGCTGTGATAAACGGATTGGGAGTTGGCATATTGCCAGAAGTATTGGTTAGAGACAGCCTAAATGATGGTACATTAGTTGAGTTTAAGGAGGTACCGAAACTTAAAAGCGTATTTTCGGTTATTTTCCATAAAGAAAAAAGATTTACAAATGCAACGCAAACACTATTAACAATGATTGCTGTGCGCGCAAATCTTAAAAGTTCGTTGTTAGGCTATTTACAGTCGCTATAAAGGGAGGGAAATTTGGCTGGTGGGTAAAATTTCAGCCGGCACCAAGAAAATTCACACTAAAGCACTCTTAACTGGAGGATTGGCACATTTAATTCATGATGGATTTACGGATATGCTATACGTCTTTTTTCCAATTTGGCAATCACAGTTTTTGCTGACATTCACGGAAATCGGTTTTTTGAAAACCCTTTTTTCAGGTACTATGGCCTGTTTCCAAGTGCCGTCGAGTTATCTTGCTTATCGAATAGGCGAAATTCGGCTGTTGTTACTTGGAACAGTACTTACAAGTATTGCCGTATACCTGTATGGCTGGGCGCCATCGCCGGTAGTTTTAGGTTTCCTACTTATTGCAGGTGGATTAGGCTCAAGTGTACAGCATCCATTATCTTCGTCGCTAATTTCAAACGCGTATACTGATAATATTTCGCGAAGAGTTGCGCTGAGTACTTTTAATGTAGCAGGCGATATAGGTAAACTGCTTTTGCCTGCGGGAGCTTCTTTAATAATAAGTCAGTATAGCTGGCAGGCCGCGAGTCAGGTAATAGGTCTAGTAGGTATAGTAGCAGCAATTATTCTTTATAAAAGCAGTAAAAATATAATATTTCAAAATGAGCAGCAAAAAAGCGTAAAACGAGCAATCAGCTTAGTCTCGTGGAAAGCAAGCAAAGGCTTTTGGGCTTTGCTAATGATCGGAATGATTGACAGCAGCACAAGAATGGGGTTCTTAACTTTTTTCCCTTTTGTACTTCAAGAAAAAGGGGCTGGGGTGACTACAATCGGTTTAGCGCTTTCTCTTATATTTGCAGGGGGCGCAATGGGCAAATTTATATGCGGTATGCTGGCTGCAAAAGTTGGGATAATCTGGTCTGTAATCATTACGGAAATTCTCACAGCACTCTGCATAGTAGGTATGCTTAGCTTTTCATTACATACTGATATCATACTTTCGTTATTTCTCGGAGTAGCATTAAATGGTACTTCTTCAGTACTTTATGGCAGCGTTCCTGAATTGGTATCTGAAGAAAACAGAAAGCAGGCTTTTGCGGTATTTTATACAGCAACAATTGCTTCAGGTGCAGTTTCACCTTGGGTGTATGGAGCTGTAAGTGATATTGTTGGCATCAATACTTCTGTAATACTGGTAGCATTAGTTGTATTACTTGCTATTCCGTTGACAATACCCATTAAGGGAAAGCTTATTGGTTGATTATTTAGTTGTTGAATACCATAGGAGAAGTTCCATAATCAATCCTTGGCTTTAGCTAAACTATAAATCTTTTGGGTTCCCCATTTGGTAATTAGTCCGATTGCTATGTAAATTGGAAAGCCGTAACTAGGGTTCCAATTTAGCGGAACGTAAAGGTTCAGCCAAATCAGTATGGGTTCACAAATCCAAGTAAATATACCTGCAGCAATTGCTATTGCTTGTATATATTTTTTCCAATCCCGATACTTTTGGTAGATAAGCATATAAGTAACTGGCAAAACGGAAAAGTTTACCTCTTCAAATCGCGGGAATAGTGGAAAAATCTCAACTAAATATGTCCACATGCCGAGTTCATAGCCGATATGATCAAATGTTTCAGAAATAATTATCACCCATGTGCCTAATAGCATTGTTTCGGGTAAATATTTCTTATCGACCATTTTTATAAAAACAATCCAGGGGATAATGAATACTGTTAGCAAAAGCCACCACTGCCAAGTAAAAAGGTCAAGGTATCTCCATTCATATATGTTAAGGCGGGTGATTTCTAGGGTCAAATCAAGGGTTCGATTTGCAATTTCTTCATTATCCAATTATGAACGCTCCTTAGAAAAATTGAAACTTTAATCTCATTGCTTTTTATCTTCTCCAAAATCTCAATATATATTTCCCAAAGCATAATCGGAAGCACAGGGACGGCAAGTTGTGATTATTGCCAAAGTATCATAAATTATATATAGTTAAATTAGCTCTTCTTGTAGGATGAGTATGCTGCTGAGGCAAGGATGATAAGCATGGTCGAAAAAAGAAAAGCATATATTGCAGCAACGCTCTATGCAATGATAGTCGGACTATCATTTATGTTTGTAAAAATGGCATTAACAATTGCTACGCCATTTGATGCATTAGCACATCGGTTTACTATTGCATGGATTGCTGCCTCAGTGCTATTGTTGTTTAAAAAGGAAACTATAAATTTACCAACTAAAGATATAATAAAAATCGCCTGTTTAGCGATTCTTTATCCAACCCTCTTTTTTGCGTTTCAAGTATTTGGGTTAGTTCACACGTCATCATCAGAAGCTGGAATTGTCCATGCGTCAGTTCCAATCTTCACACTGGTTTTGGCAAGCTTAATCTTGAGAGAAAAAACTACATATGGTCAAAAAATTGCCGTCATGTTATCGGTGCTTGGTATAATTTACATCTTATACATGAATGGAATTGGGGATAAAAGTATAAGTCTACTCGGCAATGGGTTGGTTTTGCTTTCAGCTGTTTCAGCTGCACTATACAACGTTTTTGCCAGAAATTTAACAAAGTGTTATTCGTTGCTGACAATCACTTATATTATGACTCTCTTTGGGCTAATAACATTTAACGGTCTAGCAATCATAAGTCATATGTTAAACGGTACTATTAATTTATTTATGCAGCCCTTTACCCATTTAAACTTTGTAATTGCTATGCTTTATTTAGGTATATTATCATCGCTAGGGACGTCTTATCTTTCTAATTATGCGCTATCACAATTACAAGCATCTCAAATGAGTGTTTTTAGTAATTTAGCAACACTTATTACGGTATTAGCAGGGATTGTCATATTGAACGAACCTTTCCATTATTACCATGCAATTGGCGCTTGCGTAATTATCGCTGGAATTGTTGGTGTTAATTACCTTAGAGATTAAAAGTTGTCATTAGTTATCAGTGGGGATGGTTCCTATGATATAAGAAGGAATTAGAGTGTAAATAGAAGAAAAACGCCCTTTTTTAGGAGTGCTTTACTCACTGAAAAAGGGCGTTTTCTATTTTATAATCTATAATAATGGAGGACTAAAATAAATAAAAAATGTAGTGCCGCCATGGTGGGTACTAATTTTAATTTTGGCATTGTGCCTGCTGGCTATTTGATAGCATATTGGAAGGCCTAAGCCCGTACCTGTGTCTTTTGTAGTAATAAAGGGTGTACCAATGTTTTCAAGTATATAAGATGGTATTCCCGATCCCTGGTCACTGACAGATAATACAATGTTGCTATTTTCTTGGAAGGTGTGAATAGCTAAATTTCCCCCATTTGGCATTGCTTCAATACTATTACGTACTAGATTTAAAAGCAATTGGCGAATTTCATTTTCGTCTAGTAATAATTCTGGAATAGCAGTAAGGCTAGATGATACATATATTTTTGAAGAATTAGCATCTGCCTGGATTAAGGGGAATAGTGATTCAATAATAATATTTAACGATCTTATTTCTAAATTAGCTTTTTTTTCTCGTGACAACGAAAGGTACTCGGTGATAATTGAATTGGCTCTATCAATCTCTGCAATCATTAATTTAAAAAATTCTTTATCTGTTTGGTATTTTTCTCTTCTCCCCATTACTTGTAAGTAGCCGCGTACGGTAGTCAAAGGATTTCTAATTTCATGAGCGACAGTTGCTGCCATGCTACCTACCACATTCATACGGTCTAACATTGAGGATATTTTTTCTAAGTTCTTTCGGGTTGTAATATCACGAGCAATACCATGTAGTGCGATGAGCTCGTTGTTATCATTATAAATAGGAGTACACTTTTGTTCTAGCCATAAGGTAGTTTTGTCTTTTCGAACCAGCCGCAACGTCAGCGGTGATTCAATCGATTTAGGGATATTGTAGATAAAATTATCGAGCAAGAAATGATCATCAGGATGTATTAAAGTCCAAATTAAAGTATTGTCTGCATAAAATTCTTCGGGGGAATAACCAGTAATCTCCAAAACTGATGGACTGATATACTCGATTTTTGATTCAGTTAAAATTTGATACGAATAGATTACGTCGGCAGCATTTTCTGCTAGCAAACGGTATTTAGTTTCCGTATTTGCCAAAGCTGTTCTAGTATTTTCAAAGTATACTATTAGAGTTCCAACAGCTATGAACACGCGCAATAAACCGCCAATAGAGTGAGCCCAGAGAAGCATCCATGAACCACTAAGTATGGCAGGTGCAATTATATTTAGAAGACTCCACAAGATGAAAGCATAGCCAGTAATTAGACGACCGATTTTTAGCAGTTGTGAATTACGAATAAAAGTTATGCCGATCCATATGCATACAAAACAGCCAAAATAGATAGGGAGCAATAATTTATAAATTAACGGTTGGCATAGCATGTTTATCGCTATACTTAGGAAAAAGACGAGACCAGTTCCATATACCCACCATTTGCTAAGCCGTTTATTTATAGAGAGATGCGTAGCCCACACGAAAAGCAGGATACTGATTATAATCATAAATTGATATGTGATCAAGCCTAAGATAGACTGCTTCCAAGGAAGAATACCTAAATCGAATACTATATACCGTGAGAGTAGGATTAGCCAGCCAAGGGCCCATATCCCCATGTACCGGTGGCGATACAGTATATATAAATAAATATAGACGAGAACTATGGAAGCGGTGCCAGTAACAGAGGTTATTATTGATACATGAACATAATCCATAATTGCTCCTAGTAACGTTAGTTTGCAAGTTGTTTTACATAAGTTGTTGTTCTATAAAAAATATAGATTTCCTTCCCTTTGGGTAGTTATGGTTAAACGATAAGAAATATACTATTATGGTTATTTCAAAATCTGTGAGATTAATAATTACAGAGTCTTGACGGAATAATATAAGCGAATAGGTGGTGATCCTGTGTCGCTTGAATTATGGTTACAATATATAGCAATGACAGTGGCTTTGCTGGCTTTAGCCTTTTTCTATAAAGGGATGAAACGCTTTATTCCAGTAGCAATGTTTGCTAGCTTATACGCTAATGTTTGGTGTTTTATTGCTATGCATTTTAAGTGGTGGGAGTTTCCCGTCAGGGTATGTCCAATAATTGATGATATATCTTTTACAGTTAATATGGTCGTAGTTCCAATTTTAGCGATGATTTGGGTGCGTTATTCACCAATGAGCAGAGTAAAATGGGCATTATTATGGTCTGTTGTATTAGGACTCATGGAATTTTTTCTTTCTAGATATACACACATGATAGTTTATGGCAACGGTTATGATTGGTATTATTCTTTATTATTGTGGTTACCTTCTTGGGCTATTTGGTTGTGGTTCCATAGATGGTTTTATAAGGATGGATGGGAGCGAGACTAAATCTCGAAGAGGACATCGAAAGAGAACAAGGGGCGGAAGTTACATTTCTGTACCTTGCTTAATTTATGCCATTTATAAAAAATAATGGGGTATCTATATAAATCAAGAACTACTATAGCTTATTAGTAGGGTATCATTCTATTTCTTTTAAATTATATTTCCGCATTCGGGCTAGAACGCTAGTATGAGATAAGCCAAGATGTTTTCCTACCTGCCGAGAAGTACGATGTTTCTTGATTGCTTCACGAAGAATGCGGCATTCAACCTCGGAAATGATATCTTTTAAATTACTAGTTGTGGTAGGCAGACACAAGGGCTGGGTAGGAACATAATTTTTATCAATCATTATGTGCTCAGCATTAATTTCTCCTTGGCAAGCAAGGCTAACGGCTCGTTCAATTACGTTTTCCAACTCCCGAACGTTACCGACCCAATCATGATGCAGCAGTTTGGTCATTGCTGGCTTTGCAATGTGAGTAACTTGTTTTTTTAGGCGATGATTTATTTTTAGCAATAAACTTTCAATTAATATGGGCAAATCTTCTTTGCGCTCACGCAGTGGAGGAATATAAAGGGGAATTACGTTTAGTCGGTAATATAAGTCTTCGCGAAATTCATTCTTACGAATCATATCTTCAAGATTTCGATGGGTCGCAGCGATGATTCTAACGTTTACAGATATTTCACGATCGCCGCCGATTCGACGAACTTTACCTTCTTGCAAAAAGCGTAATAGTTTTGCTTGGAGGTTGCTGGAAAGTTCACCGATTTCATCAAGGAAAATAGTCCCACCATTAGCGTACTCAAATAGCCCGAGCTTTCCGCCTTTTTTTGCTCCAGTAAAAGAACCATCTTCATAGCCAAATAGTTCGCTTTCCATGAGTGCATCAGGCAAAGCAGCGCAGTTAATCGGTGCGAATATTTTCTCGCTGCGGGGACTTTCCATGTGAATAGATCTAGCAAATAACTCCTTGCCAGTGCCGCTTTCCCCCCGAATCAGTATGGTCGAATTATTCTTAGCAACAAGTTTTGCCATATTAATGGTTTGTTTCATGCTATCACTTATGTGAATGATATCAGCAAATTTGCTGATTTGGGGCTTGATAACCGAATAAACCAGCTCTTTTACATCAGTCATAGCCTTCAAGACTGCAACTGCACCAATAATAGATCCTGTGTCATCTTTTAGTGGACGGCCGCTAGTAATATAATGGCTTTCTCCCTTCGGGGTCATAATAATTAATTCGCGATTATTATAGACTGTTCCATCTTGTACCGTTTTTAGCAGCGGAATATTAGATCCAAGAATATCTCTAATTTTTTTCCCCAGTACATCAATTGTCTTGTAACCTAAAATTTGTTCTGAAGCAGGATTAAAATGCGTTATTACTTCCTGTTGGTCAATAGCTATAATGCCATCGCCAATAGTATCCATCACTGCTTGAAGCTGTTGTTCTCTTTCTTGGTAAGGCATATGGGATATTGGAATGACATGGTTAACTTGCGCAATTAGAGACAATTGCTGTATGACTAAACTGCAATTCTTAGGTGACAATTCTTGAATTTCTAGATACATAATATTAGGTGAAACCTCCATGGAAAGGATATTAATATTCTGTTCAACTAGAACTTTAGAAATATCAAGCACAAGTCCTACGCGATCTTGATTTATGATTTTTAAACAAAGATTAGCCAACATATTTCACTCCTCAGCAAAGTAGTGGATGGAGGTTTTAAGGTACTACACTATTGGTGAAAGATTTGCCCAAAATATTACGGGATAGTGATAGCTTGTCAAGCTAAGGTGCTTATATAAGAGGTCTGATGAAGTGCTTCATTAGGCTGGAATGAAAGAACACCAAATGGAAAGGTTTAATTCCGAATGCTGTAACGAAATCATTCCATTTGATATAGATAAGGTAGGCAATTGGTTGGATGATTTACAATGAATTGGTTTTTACCTAGCTGACAGGCTGGGTTTATTTTTTTATAAACTACTTAGTCTTTGGCACGAGATTTGCATTTATAATTTGCAGAATTAAAAAAGGAGGTCCTGTTTATGATTATTGGCATACCTAAAGAAATAAAAAATAATGAAGCGCGTGTTGCAATTACGCCAGCAGGAGTAACCGCAATGTGTAATGCAGGTCATACTGTTGTAATTGAAAGCAACGCGGGAAGTGGCAGCGGAATAAGTAATGAAGCTTATCGCGTGGCTGGTGCGACCATTTTAAACTCTGCCAAAGAGGTTTTTGGTCAAGCGGATATGATTATAAAAGTTAAGGAACCTATAGCTTCAGAATACAATTTGTTTAGAGAGGGGCAGATATTGTTTACATACTTGCATCTTGCTCCCGAACCAGAACTAACTAGAGTTCTAATAGAAAAACAAGTAACCGGTATTGCCTACGAAACAATTGAGGTGGGGCGTACGTTACCGCTGTTAGTGCCTATGAGTGAAGTGGCAGGGCGAATGTCAATCCAAATTGGTGCACAATTTTTAGAAAAGCCTGTTGGTGGTAAAGGGATTTTGCTTGGAGGAGTGCCGGGTGTAGATGCCGCTCAGGTCGTAATTGTAGGTGGCGGCATAGTAGGAACTAACGCCGCTAAAATGGCTGTAGGTATGGGTGCCCGTGTTACGATACTCGATAAATCTTTAGAAAGACTCCAATATCTTGATGATATATTTAAAGGACGAGTCGCTACGATCATGTCCAACAGCTACAATATAGCCCACTGGGTAGAAAGGGCAGATTTATTAGTGGGTGCAGTCCTGGTACCTGGAGCAAAAGCACCGAAATTAGTAACTGAAGAAATGGTAAAAGCGATGAGCCCTGGATCGGTTATTGTTGATGTTGCCATCGACCAAGGCGGCTCGGTAGAAACAATTGACCGCATTACAACCCATAGTGATCCAACATACGTCAAGCATGGCGTTGTTCACTACGCAGTGGCCAATATGCCAGGTGCTGTAGCCAGAACATCAACCTTTGCTTTGACTAATGCTACTATAGAATATGCTTTGCAGATAGCAAATAAAGGTTGGAAACAGGCAATTAAAGAGAATGCTGCCTTAGCAAAAGGGCTTAATGTAGTTGGCGGTAAGTTAACTTATAAGGCGGTAGCCGATTCGTTAAGTTTGGAATATACACCTTGGAATGAAGCTATAGATTCAGCTCGCGATTTGCCAAGTGAATGATCAGTATTAATGTAATTCAGGGAATAGTTGTCCATGCAGTTAAATAAATATATGTAAGGGAGGGATATATATGAATATTTTTCGCACAAAAAACATAGCGGAACTAATAAAGGGAACTGAACAGCATGCCTTGAAAAAATCTCTTGGCGCTATGGATCTAGTCCTATTAGGTATCGGTTGTATTATTGGAACGGGCATTTTTGTACTTACAGGAGTGGCTGCAGCAAAATATGCCGGTCCGGGTATTATGCTGTCTTTTGTATTATCTGGTCTTGCTTGTGCTTTTGCGGCATTGGCTTATGCCGAGCTTGCAGCTATGGTACCTGTTGCTGGCAGTGCTTATACATTTGCCTATGCGTCGCTAGGAGAATTTGTTGCATTTATTGTAGGATGGGCATTAGTTTGTGAATATACTGTTGGGGCATCAGCCGTGGCTGCGGGGTGGTCCGGCTACGTAGTTGGCTTACTTAAATCGGCGGGAATTGTTCTTCCAACGGCTTGGACTGCCGTTCCTGCGGATGGAGGAATTCTTAATTTGCCAGCCATTATAATTGTTATATTTCTTACCTATCTTTTAGTTTTAGGCACTAAAGAAAGTGCAGCACTAAACAAGGTTCTGGTATTTGTAAAACTCGGCTGCGTTGCTATCTTCTTACTCTTAGCAACTCCTCATGTAAATCCAATGAACTGGGAGCCGTTCCTTCCATTCGGACTAGGTGGTGTGGCCACCGGCGCGGCTATTGTTTTCTTCGCATATATTGGCTTTGATGCAGTATCGACAGCTGCAGAAGAATGTAAAAATCCAAACAAAGACATCCCAATTGGGATAGTGGGTTCATTGGTTGTATGTACTGTATTGTATATTGCAGTAGCTGCTGTTCTTACAGGTGTTGTTCCTTATACATCACTCAATAATGGCGAACCGGTGGCTTTTGCTCTACGTACAATAGGATTAAATTTTGGTAGTGCAATAGTAGGTCTGGGGGCCATTTGTGGGATTACTACAGTTCTATTAGTAATGATGTACGGACAAACTCGCGTATTTCTGGCAATGGCTAGAGATGGAATGATTCCACAAACTTTGGTAAAGGTACACCCTAAATATGGCACTCCTCATACAATAACTATTGTTACAGGTGTCGTGGTTTGCATACTTAGTGGATTTCTGCCAATCAACGTTATAGCCGAATTGTGTAATATGGGAACGCTTCTAGCATTTTGCATTGTTTCCGTTGGAGTTTTCGTACTTCGTAAAAGACAGCCAGATATTCATCGCCCCTTCCGCTGTCCGTATGTGTGGTTAGTTGCACCGCTGGCTGTGCTATTCTGCGGATACTTGATTGCGAACCTTCCAGCAGAGACTTTTATGTTCTTTGGAATATGGGTAGCTATAGGCATACTAGTTTACTTCACATATAGTAGGCATAATAGTACGCTCGCTCAAAGTAATTCTGATGGAGGTTCTGCATCTAAATAATTACTAGTGGTGCGAGTCCGCAGTTCACAAAAAAACAAGAAGCTTTAAGAGCATTGTAACTCTTGAAGCTTCTTGTTTTATGACACGTAAGCTTTTTCAGCTTTTTAA
Source organism: Dendrosporobacter sp. 1207_IL3150 (assembly GCF_036763085.1). Classification (NCBI taxonomy): domain Bacteria; kingdom Bacillati; phylum Bacillota; class Negativicutes; order Selenomonadales; family Sporomusaceae; genus Dendrosporobacter; species Dendrosporobacter sp. 1207_IL3150. The sequence continues at coordinate 27,352 of NZ_JBAIYU010000007.1, read as the reverse complement.
AAACATTAAAACGGGAGGATTGTATGTTGATAAAATATGAGCGCCAATTATAGCATTTGCTTTGACGATGATACGGTAATTTCTAAGACTGCTCGGATCCATGAAAACTTTTCTTTCATGCGATCAAAGTCTGTACCGGAATTTATAAAACGAGCACTTCCTTTAACAATAAAGCCTGTGCCTTTTCCCCTGTAACCTTCAATTTCTCTACTTGCAATTGAGAGAATTATCTCATTGTGGTTTGAAAGGTTTTTTTCGGTTTTGTTATAGCCGGCAGCCGGTATCTGGAGTTTATTATCGGGAGTTACAGTTATATAGCTATTCCAGGTATTTACTAAATGAGGACCATCTTCGCCATTAGTAACCATCGAAACAGCTCCGTCTACAGGGTGAGAGAGAATCGCCAATAATTTTTCATTAAGCATAAAATACATCCTTTCGTTGATAAAGTCTAGCTTGGATATTTACATTTTAAAATGGAATTGTCCCCATTAGTAGAGGCAGTTTTCAAAAAAAAGACGGTGGCAGTTCTGTGTATATTATTGAAACTATCTTTTGGATGCTATAATAGTGGTAATTTACTTCGAAATAGAATACAAGTGTTGGTGAAATATGATGTTTATATTGGATAGTAATGATCGGCGACCATTACACGTTAAGCTTTATCAAGATATAAAAGAGCAAATCTTATCTGGGAAGCTAACTGCTCATGTCAAGCTGCCTTCAGTTAGGCAACTTTCCGTAGAATTATCAGTAAGCCGGAACACTGTTGAATATGCTTATGAACAATTAGCCACAGAAGGCTTTATATATAGCAAACCAAGAAGCGGATACTATATTTCGCTACTAGACCAAGGTTGTATCCCTTGTACTCATCGGAGTGTTGTTGCAGCGGAAGTGAAGACTGAAGATGGAAACAAATGGTTATACGACTTCCATCCCGCTGGCATCTCTTCAGATAGTTTCCCCAATAATGTTTGGCGTAAACTAATAGCCGAAAACTTAAAGGAAAAAGTAGAACAATTTAGCTTATATAGTAATCCGCAGGGAGAGTTTGATCTGCGCTCTGAGATTAGTAAGTATTTGGAGCGATTTCGTGGAGTTTTATGCGGACCAGAACAGATTGTTATAACCTCAGGCCTTCAAGATAGTCTGGCGATCATAGCTCAACTATTAAAATGTAATCATTCAATACTGGCAGTCGAAGATCCCGGTCACTGGATTCCTAGATCGGTTTTCCAAAACTATTCTTATTCTATCAACCCCATTTCAGTGAATTCTAGCGGTATAGACTTAGACTATTTAAAGAATACCAACAGCACTATTGCATATGTTACCCCCTCACATCAATTTCCATTAGGATATGTTATGCCGATAGATAATCGGCTAAAGCTGATTGAATGGGCTGAAAATATTGGGGGAGTTATTATTGAAGACGATTATGACAGCGAACTTAGGTATCAGGGAAAACCGATTCCTGCATTGCAAGGATTGCACTCTAAAGGAAGTATTATATATTTAGGAACTTTCTCGAAGGCGCTGTCTCCGGCGCTGCGTGTAGGATATATGGTTTTACCGCATCAATTCCTGGGTGTATATAGCAAATTGTTTAGCAAATATGCTGCCTCTGTATCGTTACTAGAGCAAAGTGTACTATTCAGTTTTATGGAGCAGGGCCTTTGGGAACGCCATCTGCGAAAGATGAGGACAATTTATAAGAGGAAACATGATGCGCTTATTCAAGCCCTTGATCGACATTTCGGTAAGCGAGTCAACATCCTTGGACAAGGGGCGGGACTCCATATTACTTTAGAGTTAGTTAATAATACGTTAAGTGAGGAAACAATTATCAATCGGGCCTTAGAGCGAAATGTTCGGATATATCCTATATCTGACACTTACCAGTGCAACCGGGATTACCCTTCTTATGTAATGCTTGGATTTGGCCGGATGAATTCTGATGAACTAGAAAAGGGTATAGAAGCTCTATCCCAAGCGTGGAATTAGTTCACTATTTTGTGAGAAAAATTACTTAGTGAAATATAGGAAGATTGTTTGATCCATTTAATATACAATTATTATAAAAACACATGGAGTGATTACATGAACCACGTTTATGCACCCGGTTGCGCTTTGATGATATACAAGCCCGAATCGGCGGCAAATTTATTAGGTTTTTTAAATAGCGAATTAGGCAGTACCCCTCAACACTTAACTTGCTGTAGGCACTCTCCGAAGCTTGCAAGTGATACAACGGTAATAAATACCTGCGCAGGCTGTGACAGACGATTTAGAGAACTTTATGAAGGTATCTCTACAATTTCACTTTGGGAGATACTAGCTGAGAGCAAAACATTCCCATTTCCTAATTATAACGGCATGGAAATGTCCATTCATGATGCCTGTCCTACTCGTACTGAGGAAAGGGTGCATGATGCAGTTAGAAAACTGCTTGAAAAAATGAACATAAAGCTTACAGAACCTGAAAAAACCAGGGCAAATGCAACCTGTTGCGGTGATAGCTTCTATGGTGCAGTATCAGTAGAACAGGTTAAAGAGCAGATGCGAAAACGGTCAGAGGAAATGCCATCCGATAATGTCGTAGTTTATTGTGTATCTTGTATTAAAGCGATGCATATCGGTGGGAAACAACCACGCTATCTGGTGGATCTTTTATTTGGCGAAAGCACTGCTGTTGGCAATTATGAGCCTGAAGAGTGGCATAACGAGTTGCAGCAATTTATAGATAAACATTAGAAGGAAACACGTATGGACAAGTCTGTTTTGCTTACTGATGACGAAAAATGGTTTGCTACTATTGCTTGCGATAAAAGCAGTGACGGACAGTTTTTTTATGGGGTCAAAACAACAAAGATTTTCTGTCGGCCTTCATGCAGAGCAAAATCTCCACTACGAGAAAATGTAGTGTTTTTTAATTCTTCTACAGATGCTCTAGAAGCTGGCTATCGTTCATGTAAAAAATGTCGTCCAGATATGCTAATATATGAGCCTGATTTAGAACTGGTAAATAAGCTTAAAGAGATTTTTAATCAAAATTATGATCAAACAATATGCTTAAGTGCGGTCTCGCAACAGTTAGGTGTGAGTGCTAGTCATTTAATAAGACTATTCAAGCAGTATATTGGTCTTACTCCTGCCCAATATATATTACGATTGCGGCTAGACAAGGCTATAGAGTTAATTGAACAAACAGAAATTAATATTACTGAGATAGCGTATATGACGGGATTTCGCAGTATCTCTAGTTTCTACAAGTATTTTAAGTTGCAAACGAGTCGCAAACCTAATGATTATAGATGAAAAGAAATTAACTAAAGCTTCAAGAGTGGTCAGCTCTTGAAGCTTCTTTATTTTGTAAATTTTATTGTAGTTTTCCTAGGTATTTTTACTGGTACTGATAGTTGACTCGCCATTTAACATCCCAATAGTCAAAATAAGCGTAGTCTACATTATGAATGCGAAATTTCCAACGAATAGATTCACCGGGGTATAATGTTACATTTAAATCACGGAATGTGGCTGATTCTTGCAGCCACCACCTGGTAGAATGTTGACGGACATAGATATTCATTTCCAGCCAGTTTACCCATTTTATTATTCGTGTCCCGCTATTGTAAAAATATCCGTCAATAATCAACCGGCCAAGATTATCATAATATACTTGATCGGTATACCATTGAAGACTAGGTGCAGCTAGGGCAGTAGAAGTAAAACCGGCGAGTAAACATATCAAGGTTAAGCAGACTAATAAACGAAGCTTATTACTATACACGTGGCTCATCTCCAACTCGCTTTTTTATCATATCCTATTAGGAAAAGCGATTTGTGGTGACTCACTAGGTGAAAAATCTCTAATAATAATCAAGGGTTAGTAGTATATAGGTAGATAAAAGGCATCAGGGCTTATATTAGCCTTGATGTCTATTTATCTACTAAGGAATCTCAGTTAGAATTAATTACTGTCGTCCTGCTGCCGAGGTTATTTTATCTTAGTTAATATGGAGGTTTTTTATTATTCTAGAACGAATAACAATGTGTTCTATAAATACGACTGCGCTATGTTATACTAAATCGATACTGATAAAGGGATTTAGTGCAATGTTTAAGGGAGATATTTAATGCAGGCGTTCATACATGGGGTTATTTTAGCTATCGGTTTAATACTGCCTTTAGGAGTCCAGAACTTATTCGTCTTTAATCAAGGTGTAACGCAGCCAAGCTTTTTTAGAGCTTTGCCGGCAATAATTACGGCATCAATGTGTGATACACTGCTTATTTTAATCAGTGTTCATGGTATTTCTCTTTTACTGTTATCTTTTGGATTTTTAAAAATAATTATGGCTGCATTCGGGGCCGTCTTTTTATGTTATATAGGCTGGCTAACTTGGAATAACACAGCAGTAAATAATGATAGGGATAAAAAAAGCCTTTCAAGCAAACAACAGATAATCTTTGCAGTGACTGTGTCGTTACTAAATCCTCATGCAATACTTGACACTATTGGTGTAATTGGTACAAGCTCAGTAAATTATCAAGGTGATGATAAGCTGCTGTTTACAGCGGCTTGTATTATTATTTCCTGGGCATGGTTTTTCTTTTTGGCGATATTAGGGCGGGGATTGGGTAGCCAAAATTGGTTTATCCAGTATTATGAAGTTATAAATAGGTTTTCAGCTATATTGATATGGGGTTCTGCAGTCTATATAGTGCTTACTATGCTATAGAAAAATAGCGGTGTAACTTGCAAAGTTAAAAAACTCTGGAGGGCTAATTATGACATACACAATCAAGCAGGTATCGCAAAAGCTTGACTTGACAGCATATACACTAAGGTATTATGAAAGGGAAGGACTATTGCCTTTTGTAGGGCGCGATAATAATGGAAATCGTATCTTTAACGACCATGATATAGAATGGCTGATATTAATTCGCTGTTTGCGTGATACAGGTATGTCAGTGGTGCTGAAATCAAAGGCTACGTTAGTCTCTGCCTGGAAGGCGATAGTACAATTGAGATTAGAAAACAAATTATGTTTCAGCACAAACGTGATCTTGAGCAGCGTATTGTATTGATGAACGGCTATCTTGCTAAGATTAATAAAAAGCTTGACTATTACGATAATTTTATTGTGGGCCAAGACATAGATTGCTGCAATCCTAAAAGCAAGGCCAAATGAATATTTATTTAGTATAGACTAACTGTCTATGCTTTTTTATTGTTATTAAGTAGGTTCAAAAGCTATTGACATCGAGTGTACTCTAAGGTGTACGCTGATAAATGAACAATCATAAAGAACTGAGGGGGCTAGTCGAATTTTATGGGAAAATCTCAAGTGTTTTTTACTAATATGCGAGCAACTTCTGATATGAATTTGCTGCAAAAACTAGAAAAGCTAGTTAAAAGAGCCGGGATAGAACAAATTGATTTTAAAGAGAAATTTACAGCAATTAAAGTGCATTTTGGAGAGCCGGGTAATCTTGCGTTTCTTCGTCCTAATTACTCAAAAGTTATTGCAGACTTAGTTAAAAGTCTGGGTGGAAAGGTATTTCTCACAGATTGCAATACTTTATATGTAGGCAGGCGTAAAGATGGATTAGAGCATTTAGATGCAGCTTATGAGAATGGCTATAATCCGTTCACAACAGGCTGTCATATTATTATCGGTGATGGATTAAAAGGAACAGATGAATCATATGTTCCTGTGCCGTGTGGTGAGCATATCCAGGAAGCAAAAATCGGAAGGGCTGTAATGGATGCCGATATATTCATTAGCCTAACACATTTCAAAGGACATGAACTTACTGGATTTGGCGGTGCATTAAAAAATATTGGTATGGGTTGTGGTTCAAGAGCTGGGAAAATGGAGATGCATAGTGATGGAAAACCTCGTGTCTCCAGCAAAAAGTGTGTAGGATGCGGCGTGTGTGTGAGTATTTGTGCTCATTCTGCAATCAGTGTAGTGGATAAAAAGGCTGGTATAGACCATACACGGTGTGTTGGCTGCGGACGCTGTATAGGTACTTGCCATTTTAATGCTATCGTTGCAGCTTGGGATGAATCAAATGATGTGTTAAATAAAAAGATCGCTGAATATTCATGGGCGGTACTTAATGGCCGACCTCATTTTCACATTAGTATGGTAATCGATGTAGCTCCAAATTGCGATTGCCATAGTGAAAATGATGTGGCGATTATTCCTGATATCGGTATGTTTGCCTCTTTTGATCCCGTAGCGCTCGACATGGCATGTGCTGACATGGCAAACAAAGCTCCGGTTATTTCTGACAGCTTTTTAGACGAACAGATAAAGAAGCAGGGTTCTAACTGCGAGCAACAAGATCATTTCGCGATAGCTCATCCAGAGACAAATTGGAAGTCTTGTATCGATCATGCGGTGAAACTTGGTATTGGTACCAAGGAATATGAAATTATCGAGATTTAATGTTACATAGTAAAGAACTGAGGAAACAGTAAATGTATAAATGCATTACCTTGTAGTAAGTATCATCCTAAAAAGTGGGTACTTGTATCGGAATATTTTGTAATATATATTATTTGCATGAGAAAACCTATAATTATTTGGATCGAATCAAAGGAGGATGAGGTATGAAGGTTATTGCTTTTAATGGTAGTCCCCGCAAAGAGGGTAATACTTATCATGCATTAAAGACTATTGGAGATGAACTTGAAAAGAGTGGTATTGAATTTGAAGTGATCCACGTAGGCAATAAAGCCGTTCGAGGCTGTCTTGCCTGTATGGGCTGTGTAAAAAATCAAGATGAACGATGTGTAATTTCTTCTGATGACGTAAATTCCTGGATCCAAAAGATGAAAGAAGCGGACGGGATTTTACTGGGATCGCCTGTATATTACTCAGGCATAGCAGGTACTATGAAATCATTCCTGGATAGAGCGTTTTTTGTTTCATCTGTTAATAAGTCCATGCTTCGAAATAAGGTTGGTGCAGCAGTAGTCGCTGTAAGACGGTCGGGCGGAGTTTCAACATTTGATTCATTAAACCATTACATAATGTATTCCGAGATGGTTGTGCCAACTGCAAATTATTGGAATGTGACTCATGGAATGATGCCAGGGGAAGCAGCGCAAGATGGAGAAGGCAACCAAATTATGAGAGTATTAGGCAAGAACATGGCTTGGCTACTTAAAGTATTAGAAGCTGGCAAGCCTCTAGTTGATCCTATACCACCAGAGCAAAAAGAACTCACAAACTTTATAAGATAGAATCAGTTAATCTACTGGCTTGTAGCATAGACTACAAGCCTTTTTTATTAGTGAAAAATGACTGATAGTCTTTATTTAAATCTTTCCTAAAAATTAATCAAGATAATGAAAATTTAAAAGTTCAGGCGTATTATTACCTACCTTTAGTAACATTCTAACAATTAAAGGGGGGTAGGTATGAAAGCAGTTGTTTATCATAAACCTTATAGTCTGTCACTAGAGAATGTACCAAATCCTGAGATACAGGATTCGCGAGAGGTATTGCTGCGTGTAACGTCCACGGCAATCTGTGGATCGGATTTACACATTTATCATGGTTTACAGCCCATGCTCCATGATGGTGTTATACCAGGGCATGAGTTTATGGGAATTGTCGAGGAAGTAGGTAAAGATGTAAAGCGTTGGAAACGAGGTGATCGGATTTTAGTTCCCTTTCCAATATCCTGTGGTCACTGCGTAATGTGTCAATCCAAACTTTGGACTCACTGCGAAAACTCTAATGAGAATGGTGAGATAGCTGCAGCCTTTGGTCATGGAGCAGCATATGGCAGTTTTCAGGGAGGACAAGCCGAATATGTTCGTGTGCCCTATGCTGATGTTAGCCCACTGGCTGTGCCGGATAATCTAACAGATGAGCAGGTGCTCTTTGTTACAGATATTTTACCGACAGCTTATTGGATAGTAGATGTGGCTGGTGTCAAACCTGGGGATACAGTAGCTGTATTTGGATGTGGTCCAGTTGGAATACTTGCTCAGCGGTGCGCAATCTTTAAAGGTGCAAGTCGCGTTTATGCAGTTGACCAAGTGCCATATCGCCTCGAATATGCCAGAAAGCTAAATCCGGGTGTTGAGACAATAAATTTCCGTGACCATGACGACCCGGGCGAAGTCATTCGCGAGTTGACGAATGGGCGTGGTGTCGATGTTGCAATTGATGCAGTAGGCTTTGAGGCAGAGCCTACCAACCTGGTAGTTGCAGCAATGGTAGGAATGAAACGAGTAGGAATTCCGCCTTTGCCAGGTACTCGTCCAGAAGATCAACCAGCAGTTGCTTCTGTTTCGGCGATAAACTGGGAAGTGAAGGCGCTTCGTCATGGCGGCAGCCTTGGGTTGGCTGGTGTTTACGGCGCAAAAGCTGATGGGTTTCCTATTGGTGATATTTTTGCAAAAGGTATTACCATAAAGTGTGGTCAGGCCCTAGTCCAAAATTATACTAGTCAGCTAATTCAACTCATTCAGCAAGGGAAGCTTAGGGCTGATGATATTATCACACATCGCTTAACTTTGGATGATGCGATGATTGGCTATGAAAAGTTTGGCCGTAGGATAGACAACTGTCTTAAGGTTGTTATGCATCCTAAGCATTAGTAATCTTATTAACAGCGATACACGCAAAAGCGACGTTTTACCAATTGGTAAACGTCGCTTTTTAATGGCTAACACCTTGTTAGGAATGCACTAAAGAACCAAAGGTTCTTCTCGTAGAAGCAAATTGCCTCGGCTAATAATCCGGAGGTACAATCATCTTCAGAATCTTTGGCTACCTCATTGATTTTTCGCGCCAGCTTTAACATTGTACAAAAATCTTCTAAAATTATTTTTGCAGAACAAGTTGCGTTTAAATCTTCGCTAGGAAGCTCACAAATGGTTGCAACCTCAAGATAGTCTTGCATAGAAGCTCGTGGATAGCAGCCGAGCATCTTGATTCGTTCTGCGACTTCATCAAGCTGTTCACTAATTGCCTCATAAAGTTCTTGTGTTTTTTTATGCATTTCAAAGAAGCCAGCACCAACAACATTCCAATGAATATTATGCAGTTTTACAAATAGGATGTTTAGGTTGGCTAGGTATAGGTTTAGTCCTTCCACAACTTTTCGAGCCTGTTCGGGTTTAATGCTGCCGCAGCAGTATTCCGGAGAATGAAATTCGTTATTCATGGGTACTCCTTTCATAATATAAATAGAATTGTGAGATTTTTTATTTATCAGAAGTGAAAACATGTTATGTTACATTATATGGGATCAAAACTATTTATGTGCATTAGCCTTGGATTGAGCAAAGTAAGATAAATAATCAGAATATAATGACAAATAATTAGAATAGATATATAATAGAATAAAATTGCAAGTAACTAGGAGGGGCAACGATGGTTGAACAGCGTTGGTGTGAGCATGATGAGAAAACTTCAAAATTTACAATGTTAGATTATCAGTTTGAAGATAAAACGGTTAAATTAAGAGTTCAATCATGGTTTTGCCCAATATGCGGAATGCATGGAGCTGAGACACAGGTAATTAGCCCTATGCCTTTTCCTAAACGAATAGAGCAAAATGCATACTCTTTATGCTGGGTAGAGCCTTGACAGCTCTCGGTTAAAAAGCTAATATGACTCTAATGAAAATAATATAATAGCAGCTACATAACAAAATATCCCTAGAAAATCTAGGGATATTTTGTTTATATTTTTAAAAGAGTCGCCAGCCGCACTGCTTAATACATGATTGATAGGCTTTTTCGGCGGCTAGTTTTTGTGCTGGCGTATTAGCGAAATATATAAGTCTGTGGTATAGTCTATTGCATCGCTCCAGACAAAAGTTTGCTTGAATATAAATTGCCTTGTTTAGGGGTAAGGAAGAAAGATGTCTTAATATGCTGTATTGATAATGGTGTTCATTCATTGTCAATGCGTAACGTGGATCAATGTAGCTGCTTATATACCTGTTACCAGTGCAAGCCCACATCTAAAACACTCCTTTATAATCTATACTATAGCATATTAATTAGAATGTAATTATGTTAAAACGCAGCCTTAATAGTTGCTGTTTTTCTATGAGTGGACAATATAGTTCTTAGCCAACGAGTAATTATTAAGCCTTGGATGATGAAGCTTAAATAATATATGGATAAGAGAAAGCAGATGAGTTAGTGTGGTCCTGAAAAAACACTAGTGTTATTAAATAAAATGGCGTCTGAATTTTAGCAGACGCCGAACAAGTTTATTGATGAGACTAGTTTTGTTTGGTACTGCTCGAACGTAGCTATTAATCTACATCGTCCGCTTCGGGGCAACCGCCACTTGGTCCGATTGATACAATTTCGTCAAGAGTTACTTTTACTATATCTCCAGCTTCGTAAAGTGGAGGTTCGATAGTTTGAAGCTGGGCATTATCACGTATTAATGCCGCATCGCAAGTTAGCTCAAGAACCAGAAAGCGGTTATTTGCTAATGAGACGTTCGGTTGCAGAAAGGGGAAATTCTGGTAATAGCAATTATCTCTTAAAATTTGACCCTGTAAGACGATGCGGTTTTCAAGAACTACTGTAACAGTTCCGACACCATTAACCCAGAAGTTTTGATTTCTCATAAATTTACTCCTTTACATAAAGTGATATAACTCTGTTATATAATATTCACCTGTTATGCAAAGTGTTTTAGTATACTAAAAAATAGTTTATGATCACAAAAGGAGACGACCTCGAATTAGTCGTCTCCTTTGCTATGCAGCTATTGATTTTTTAGTGCCTCTTGTGCTGTTGTTTTGATGCGGGGATCTTTCATCATAGCGCGAACAGTATCTTTCATTTCGGGTTCAGCCATAATATCGAGTACTGGCTGGCGCATTTCCGGTGAAGACATCATTTTAGTCATTGATGACCGCATTTCAGGAGAACTCATAACCCTTCTCATCATATCAGGATTATTGTTCATCATATTAATCATTGCGGATTCACCCATGTTTTGAGCTTGGTCAATTCCCTGCTCAACACGTTGTTCCGGCTTTTGTTGGGGGGAAGTTGAACAGCCAACAAAAAGTAATGACCCAATAATGCTTAGTGTGCATAAAGTTAATAATCGTTCGCCCATATTGCTTCCTCCTTTGTTTTGCAATATTATCTTGCGTAGAAAGCATAGAAGGTATACCAATATTGGCAAAGATTCATCTATATGGAAAGATGTATATACAAAACTTATTTGTTAATTGCTGAAGCTGTTAGGCTGTACTATAATTAATTATTAGGACGGAGGTGAATAATCAATGTGGTTTGTCTCAATTCACATTGAAAAAGATGAAAGCTAGGATTAAATTTATAGATTGGGCTATGCTGTGTTTTTCATTATTATGGTTAGTAACTATAGATTTCAGTAATATGACCACCTTGAATTGGATTGCGGGCGGATCAATCATTGGGTATATAGTACTCTATGTTGTTAGGAATTTTATTCGAAGATAGACCATTAGTTGATAACTAAACTTTCATTAGGAATCTTTACGTTTATTAAGACATTCCACCCAATTAAGTATAGTGCTTATTTTTGTATCGTAGTCTTTCAGTCCAACAAGAGGATTGCTTGAAACCCAGTAATCACTTGGCTTGTTGTTTTTTTCGGCAAGTAAATTTTGCATCTCTACTTTTAGGGCTTCTTGGTACGCGAAATATAAGCTGTCCTTAAGTGTAGTAAAGTTAGGTGTACACTTAAGGCATGTATGAATTCTACATACTAACGGTCGACTATTATAGATTAGACACTTGCCCCTACTAGAGAGGAATTTACAAACTCCGCTCGTGTGAGGCAGAAGCACCCACCTCATTGTGGAATCAAGTTTTAATATGTGCAGTGGTAAATCGTTAAGGTCTTTTTGCATAATTGTTTTACTTGCTGCAAGTGATAATTTTTCAATAAAAATATTGTCGGCGTAGATGGTTAGACCTGAACAGCAGGTATTCTTGCAGGCGCTGCAATCAATATGATCTTGACAAAATTCAGCCATTGCATTGATAAGATCGGCGACTGTTGAATGTTGATAAGGCGTTATACAGTCTAAACTTCCTAATGGGTCTATTATAATTTTCATAAGCATCTTGCCCCTTTTACTCGTATGTCTAAATATATAGCACCTTGTGTACAAATATTATCAACATTTGATGACGAAGAGGTCTGCTTTGTCCCCTGAAAAAGTACTTGCTAATATTGGCAAAGTACAATAAAATGTTTTTGTTTAAGTATGATTTAGTAGTTTTACGATTTTTATTATTAGGAGGATTGACATGGCAAAGAGATTTTCCCGTATGGGTTACTTGATGCTTGTGCTCATCTTAGCGGCCGGACTAGTTGCCGGATGTGGTGAGAGCGCCAGCAAGGATATTAAAATAGGAATGGTATATGAACTAACAGGAAATACTGCGTCTTACGGAACTTCAGCCGCTAATGGCGCAAAACTTGCTTTTAAGCAAATAAATAGCAGCGGCGGTGTTTTAGGAAAGCAAATTCAAATTGTAACAGCTGATAATAAAGGTGAGCCTGCAGAATCAGCTAATGCAATGACTAAAATAATCACCCAGGATAAAGTAGTTGCTGTGACAGGTTTTACAGTAAGTTCCTGTGGTATTGCCGGTTCAGCAGTTGCTGAAGATAATAAAATTCCGTTTGTAGCTGCGGCTACTGTTAATCCCAAGGTAACTGTGGATGAACGAACTGGTAAGGTAAAGGAATATACTTTTAGAGCCTGCTTTATTGATTCTTTTCAGGGAACAGTCGGTGCAAACTACGCTTTAAACAATCTTAAGGCGAAGAAGACTGCAGTCTTGATCGACAGTTCTAGTGATTATAGCAAAGGACTGGCAAAGGTGTTTAAGGATGTATACACTGGACGTGGTGGCCAGATTGTAGCTGAGGAAGCATATCTACAAAAAGATCAGGATTTTAAATCAACTCTTACTAAGATTAAGGCTCAAAATCCAGAATTATTATACATACCTGGATATTATGAGGATGTTGGCAAGATTATTAAGCAGGCACGCGAGTTAGGTATTGATGTTCCAATTCTTGGCGGCGATGCTTGGGATTCCCCAAAACTTGCGGAAATCGGAGGAGCTCAACCTCTTAATAATACATACTTTACTAACTTCTACTCAGTTGAGGACGCTAATCCTATTTCCAATGCATTTGTTGAAGCGTATAAGAAAGATTACGGTCAGCTGCCAGACTCAATGGCTGCTATGGGATATGATGCAGCCAACTTACTAGTTGATGCCATTAAACGGGCAAATAGTACAGACTCCGCTAAAATTCGTGAAGCTTTAGCTGCTACTAAGAATTTTAAAAGCGTAAGCGGGGATATGAACTTAGATGCAAACCATAATGCAGTTAGAGGTGTTGTCATCATTGAAATGAAGGATGGCAAACAAGTATATAAGGAAACTATTAAACAGTAAATATTACTTTACTAAAAGTTAAAAGGCGGACTAGTCCGCCTTTTTATTTTTGAAACTATTCTTTTGAGCTTGTTTTGTAGTGAAGAACTTTGAACTTTTAACGGCAGCTTTCAAATTTTTGTAACTGCTCTTATCTGAAATTTTACCCATAAGATCGACCTCCATATATAAAGTATTCCCGTATTTAGGCTGCTAATGTTACCTTTTATAAATATACAAATATTTTCACTCTATTGTAACCGATTTGCGCCTGCTTGCATAGGGTATCTCACTAATTGATCTTTATGTGAGAAAGGGGTTGAGCGGTTTGCGTAAACTTATAGGATTAACAGCCATTATTCTAGTTTTTCAATTGTTAGCTATAATACTACCGGTCAATGCTGCGGGTCTACAATATTCCGGTAATGATCAGGTAGGGAAACAATTACTACTCGAATCTATGAAGAACAGCTCTATGATTAATGATGCTAGAGAAAAAAAGTTAGCATTATTTAGCGGAAGTGGGTTCTTTATTACCCCAGATATAGTAGTTACTAGCAATCATGTTGTAAGTGGTGCTAATAGAATAGAAATATTATACAATAATCAAATACAGCTTACTGGTATCGTTGTCGCCAGTGATAAGGAAAGTGATTTAGCACTTATTAAGGTATCGGGATTAGAAAAAGTTATTACTCCTTTAATTTTGGCAAATTCTAGTGATATAAGGCAAGGAAATAGAATCTATTCTGTAGGCTTTCCGATGCCGTCAGTTATGGGCATGGAAGTTAAAATAACTGAAGGACTTATAAGCAGTATGTCTGGAATTCAAGGTGATCCTAGAATGTACCAGATAAGTGCCCCTGTCCAACCAGGTAATAGCGGTGGACCCATTCTAAATGACCGAGCGGAAGTGGTTGGTGTAGTAAGTGGAAGTCTAGATGCAGTAAATTTAATGATGAAACAGGGTATAATACCACAGAATGTTAATTATTGTATAAAGGTAAATAATTTATTCAATCTTATTAATGCCAGCGGGTTGGATACTTTTCCATGCAAAACTAATTCTAAGCCCTTAAATGCAGCAGATGTTATGGATATCGCTCGAAAGTCAGTGGTTTTTGTTATGGTTCTAAAATAAATAAAACTACATTTATATTGACAAATTATGGTGGTAGGACTATATTTTAACTAAGTAATATCGATTATTAATTAAAGTACAAGATTGATTAGGGGGATGTTTGTCATGGTAAAGGAATTTTTCACTGCCGTAAGAGACAGAAGAACTTTTTATGAGATTGACAAAAACATCACGATTGCCGATGAACGCATTAAACAAATTATTGATGATGCAGTCCTAAACACGCCGTCTGCTTTTAATTCACAAAGTGCTAGGGTGCTGATATTATTAGGTCAGCATCACGATAAATTATGGGATATTACCAAAGATGAATTAAGGAAAATAGTTCCGGCTGAAAGGTTCGCTCCGACCGAAGAAAAAATAAATTCCTTCCGTAATGGTTATGGATCGATTCTGTTCTTCGAAGATATGCAGGTTGTTGAGGGGCTTCAAAGTAAATTTCCTCTATATAAAGATAATTTTCCAATTTGGTCAAATCATTCATCCGGTATGCTGCAGTTTGTAATCTGGACTGCGTTGGAGATTGAAGGACTGGGAGCTTCATTGCAGCATTATAATCCACTTATAGATGATGAGGTAAAAAAGACTTGGAACGTTGAAGGAAACTGGAAATTGATAGCGCAAATGCCATTTGGGAACCCTACGGGATTACCTGGTGAAAAGACATTCCAGCCATTAGAGCAGCGAATTAAAGTATTTAAGTAATAGGAATAAAGAAAAGCGCGGGTACCAAGCTTATAAAGCTGAATACCCACGCTTTTGTTGTCTAGTGAATATGTTTTTAGAATTTAACGGTTGCGCCCACACCTACACCATTTCTGTCGCGTCCTTCGTCTGGCATAAAGTTATGGTAATTAAGGTTAAGGTCTGTGTTATGTGATAATTTAACGTTTGTACCTATCTCAAATTCCTTAAAGCTGCTTCCAGCGATTATTGATGCGTAACCATCAGCTTGAGGTGCGATAGCATTGTTTACAGCTAGGCCTAAGTATGCTTCGGAATCATAGGAAAAATTTCTGCTGCCGATAATTCCTCTTAAATTTGAATTGAGGCCGAATTGTCCATAGATGTCTTCCATATCGCCGATATTATCGTAATCGTTGTTTTGGAAGCCTAGTGTAAATTTATCACTAAGCTTATGTTCTATGTAAAAGGTATCAGTACCGATACCAAGAGCGGTCTGCCCTTGGCTAAGATCGTTAATTGGCGCAGCGAACCCTGTTCCCATATTCATAGCTAAAAAAGCAGCTAAAGTAATTACTGTTTTTTTCATACGTGAAACCCTCCTAAAATTAACATTACTTTGAATAATTGCTTAGTTGAAGAATAGCATACAAGTATGACAAAAATATGACAAACGTAGGCTACTAAAGAAGGTAGTTATTACATGAAGGTCAAAGTATTATAAGAATGTAAACTCAGGTAGTTGATCTATGGAGGGAATCGGATTGCTTAAAATAGTGAAATTTATTTTGCAAACGGCATTTTTGTGGATTATCTACTGGTCGGGTAATCAAATTACGCAAATGTTTAGCTTACCTATTCCGGGAAATGTAGTCGGAATGATACTATTATTTGCGTTATTGATGGTTGGAATTGTACGTATCGAACATGTCGAAATAGCCAGCAGTAATCTCCTCAAACATATGTCGTTTTTCTTTATCCCGTTAGCAGTAGGCTTAATGAATTGGGGAGATCTTTTTTTGCAACATAGCCTTGTTTTAACCTTAGCAGTTATTGTAAGTGCTGTAATCACCTTCTTGACTGTTGGTTATATAGTACAGATTGCAAATAGGAGCAATTAAAATGGATTATATGATAATAATAAGTACGATTATTTTAACGGTTTGTGCCTATTTAGTAAGTAGGTTCTTGTTTTTGCGATATGGGCACCCTTTATTTAATATAGTTTTGTTAGGAACATCGATAGTTGTTGTTTTCTTATTGCTGGCAAAATGGCCTTATTCCGCATATGCACCAGGGAAGGAGATAATGACATTTCTTTTAGGTCCCGCCACAGTTGCATTGGCAATCCCCCTATACAAGAATCGTGAACTGTTAAGGAAGCATGGAATTCTGATTTGCGTAAGTGTTGCTACTGGTTCAATTGTTTCAATGGGATTAGCAATATTAATAACAAAGTTTGGCGGCCTCAGTAAAGAAGTCATTATTTCTGCTGGACCTAAATCGGTCACTGCGCCTATTGCGATTGAGATTGCTCAAATGGCTGGAGGTGACCCGGCGTTAGCTGTAGCTTTTGTTGTTGCAACAGGGACATTCGGTGGTGCATTAGGACCGACTTTGCTAACTTGGTTTAAGATTACCAATCCTAAAGCAAGAGGGCTTGCATTAGGGACTGTTGCGCATGCTCAAGGTGTAGCAATGTCATTACTGGAAGGTGAAGACAGGGCGGCGATGGCTAGTTCAGCTATGGCTTTAGCGGCAGTATTTGCTTCAGCCTTTGCACCTATACTACTATACTGTCTAATTTAGCTTCAAAAGTTAAGCATGGTATTCCCTTAGTGCCAGTAATTACTACTAAATTGAAGTTGCATAACTTGTTTGCATACGATATAATAATATACGCCGATTATGACGGTATTATATTGAATGTAATATTGTCTAAAACTGAGCACCCATTTTAAATTTGAGTGGGGAATATATATGAACGATAACTACT
The DNA here is from genome assembly GCF_036763085.1 of Dendrosporobacter sp. 1207_IL3150. NCBI lineage: Bacteria > Bacillati > Bacillota > Negativicutes > Selenomonadales > Sporomusaceae > Dendrosporobacter > Dendrosporobacter sp. 1207_IL3150. Next base: position 10,072 of record NZ_JBAIYU010000007.1, on the reverse strand, counting down.
ACATGGGCTTAGCTTTGGAAGAGGCTCAAAAAGCCTACGATATCGGTGAAGTTCCTATTGGAGCAGTTTTGGTAATTGGGGATGAAGTTGTTGCCAAAGGGCATAACATGCGTGAAACGTGGCATGATGCTACAGCCCATGCCGAAGTAATAGCTATACGTGAAGCGTGCAAAAATTTGGGTCGCTGGCGTTTAACTGGAGCTACATTATACGTCACTATTGAACCTTGTCCAATGTGTGCAGGGGCCTTGGTAATGAGTAGAGTAGATCGGTTGGTTTATGGCAGTGCTGATTATAAAGCTGGAGCCGTGGAGTCTATATTCAATATAGCTCAAAATGAGGCTTTAAACCATCGTATAGATGTGACTGCAGGTGTTAGAGCAGACGAGTGCGCCTCGCTAATGAAAAATTTCTTTAAACAGAGGCGTTCTAAATAAATATGGAGAGGTGTCCGAGTGGTCGATGGTGCTTGACTCGAAATCAAGTGTCCTGAAAGGGACCGTGGGTTCGAATCCCACCCTCTCCGCCATTAATAAATTCAAGTCTTATTGCTTTATTAGCGATAAGACTTTTTCTGTTTATGAGTTTGACTACTCAGTCTGCTATAGGAGCGGTGGTTTTTTTATGACACCTGAGGACGGCGTGTATTTATGTTAAGTGTAAATAGAATGGAAGACCAATGAGCCTATTATACGCAAATGGAGTTTTACAACAGTTTGTAAAAACATATTACGGTAAGTGATAGTTAAACATCTTTTGTTAGTGTTCATTGAAGGAGTATTATATAGTATGAAGAAATATAATCAAAAACAATTTGTAGTCCGCAACAATTAGAAAGGTAGAGTCATAATGCGTAATAATCAAAACGGGTACATACTCTTTGACTCATTAATTGGTATGGTAATACTTAGCGTAGCCTTACTTTCACTTGCGGCTTTATTCATGCAAACAACCAAGGGTACTTTAGCCACTGATAATTTAACTAAGGCAGCATATATTGCAAACGACCAGCTCTCTAGACTCAAAGTTCACGACGGTCAACGACAAGACCGAAACAGTGCGGTTTGGGCAAATAACGTGATTTTACCAGCTGAGGAAAACCACGGGACAGTATTTTCAGTAACAACAGGCGTTGTTCCTGCGGATAATCTGCCGCCCGGATTAATTGATGATGTTATTCCGGTGCAAGCAACGGTGAGTTGGAACGAATCGACAGAGGAAAAGCAACTGCAAATCATAACCTATTACTATTTTGGAGCAAGGTAATGTTTAAAATATTAACCAATAAAAAAGGGTTTACTCTAGTTGAGCTTATAGTTGGTATGGCGATAATGGTAATAATCTTAACAGGTGTTTTAGGAATAATGAGATCATCGATTCAATCATATGACTTTAGCAAAAAACGAGTATATGAAGCGCAGCAATCACGTGTGGCTATAAATGCTATAATAGATGATTTGAGAAATGCTACAGCAATTACTGAGCCGACTAAGGGAAACACTCAAGATAGTATAACCTATACACTTAATGCTGCAAACCATACAATAGAGTTGGGATCCGGACAAGATGAGGGCAGGCTAATGAGAGACGCAACCGCGATGACATCAAATATCGTGACAAATATATCTTTTGCGAGGGATGCTGCGGATGGAAGAATTATCGCTGTGAGAGCAACGTTAAACAGCCCGGATAATAGATCATCTGATGAATTTGTTATTGAAACGGTTGTTTTTGCCAGTAATTTAACCCAATGAGGTGCATTATGTTAAAATCCCAAAAAGGATCGGCAGCAGTTGTAGCTTTAGTGTTGATGCTGTTTCTAACTATTTTAGCAAGTGCTTCTAGTACTATTGTTAATAGTGATTTGCGATTTTCAAAGATGAGCAGCGATGATATCGAAGCGCAATTTGCAGCTGAGGCAGGAGCAAAGCACGCTATTTCAATGTTTTATCAACCTGCACAAGATTGGATATGGGTCGACCCAGATGTTAATACAGCAAATTGGCAAACATTAAGTAATGATGCAAGAAGATATCACGTTAGGATAAGCTTGAATGGTGCACATATTGTTCCTGCGGCGCCTGCCGCAGCGGGAATTTATACCATTACCGCTACTGGTAACGTACGTAATTCGACTAAGACGGCGACTGTACAAGTCACAGTTGCTGGAAATAGTGGTGGAACCAATCCTTATGTCAGCGGAGATGTTTTTGGTAGATACGGCTTATATAGTAAAGGGAACGCTAATATAGAAGCAGGTAATGTGCCTGTTATTAATGGAGATATTGGTTTTGCCGGAGGTATATACATAAACGGAACAACTAATTTTTTAAACGGAAATCATCTGCATGTAAGAAATCCAGTGCCATCCATCGGTGGCTGGCGTGGTGGCAATAACGATTGGCTAAAGAATTCAATAGTAGCTGATGAAAATGTTGGTACGTTAGAAGTAACTATGCCGGAATTGCCAGAAATGCCTACTATACCTTCTACTATTCCTGGTGGTGCTAATAAGATCACTGGTGCCGGGGATTTTAATCAATCTACGTATTATAGTAGCAGTCTTTCTAGTTCTAGTGGCAACATCAAAGTAATGGCACCAGATACGACTATTTATGCAACAAATGGTTTGCGTTTGACAAAGTCAGGCCTTCCTAATGGCACTATTACCAGTACAGGCAATCTGACGCTTTACGTTAATGGCAACGCACAACTCGATAATGGCAGCTTTATTAATGCAACTGGCGATATTACTATCTATATATCAGGATCATTAGACATAATGGGAGCTTCATATATAAGAAGTGAAACTGGCAATGTTGAAATCATTACTAATAGTTATATAAAATTCCATGACAATAACAACTATATCCAAGCTCCCCCCGGCAAAGAACTAAATATTATATCGAGGCAAGGAAACATTGAATTTAATAACAATTGCTATATGAATGGTGGAACTGCGTTTTTACAAGCGCAGCAGAATATTATTTTGAGAAATTCTGGATCAATTAATGACAAACCTGGTTATGGAAATGCCTTGGCTTATTTGTTTTCGAATGGAAGTATGACTGAAGGTACGTTTAAAATTGGAGGGGCTGCGTCAATGTTTATTACATCAGGTCCCTTTAAGTTTAATGAATCTTTCTATGCCCCAAAAACTATCTTTATTTCAGAATCTGGGGAAACGTATTTTACAAGAAATCCTAATCTAGGCGGGGTTTATGTGAATGGCTCAATTAGGATTGATAGTAAACCGACTATTACTTATGACAGTTCTATCTTAACAAGACTGGGACTTACTGGCGGAGGTGGGACTGGCTCTACTACCGTCAACAACTGGGGTAGATAATATTTATGATTCAGGGGATGCACTTCGTGCCCTACCGTTATTAGAACGAAATACAGAAAAAGCCTTATTTCTTTTTAGCGATAGGGCTTTTGCTATTGAATTTAATTTCTGTAAAGTTCCAAAAGAAAAGCGGTTATTCCCTTTTGTGGTTATCTAGCTCATTATCTTTATCGATCGGCTTCATAGCGGGTTGCAGAGCTGGGGATAGATTAAGGCGGCTTGTCCTTGGTGCATGGTTTTGTTCTACTCTTGCCATCCAGAGAACCACGGCTCTTGCAACAAACGAGATAGACCAAGCTATAAGAAAAGAATAGAGATAGCTCCAGTTTTCGAGCCATAAAATTCCTACCCAAGCATAGAACGGTTGAGCAACAAAGGCAAAGAAAGCTGTAGCAAAAGTATTAGTAATTAGAAAACGCCGCCAGTTATCTGCATATTGATAAGCGAACATGTGAATTATGGGATGAAGGGTGTAACTGTAAGGCATAAGGCTTGGCTTAAAGGGGAGAAAGTGCGACTTATAAGCCCACAGAGCCGTGGTAGTTCCAATTGTGTCAACATATCCATAGCCAACAGAAAGAAGTGAGCCAAAAAAGAACAGTTCTCTTAAACGGCTCCTATCAATAATCAAATAAAGCAGAGTATAGAAAATAGCCATATTTGCAACAGTTATAAACCATCTAAAAGAGAATAGTTCCATAGAGATATAGCGAGTATAAATAAGGTTCCATAGAATTTTACTTGTAGTTATAATTTCGTAAAAATTATCCAAGCTAAAGCCTCCTAGAAGTAAAGTATTTGAAAAAGTGACAACCGCATAAAGTCCAAAGAAGTAAATTTAAATAATAATACAGAAATAGCTTTACCAAATAACGCTAGTAATATAAAAGCTGCTAAGTGGGGTGTTAATCTGTCGAATATAACATGTAAGTGGAATCTTGGTCGGTTGGAGTAAACGTATCTGTAACAAGCTCTAAAAAGAGAAATATATAATGCAGTTTGATTACTGCGTTATAAGTAGGGAAGTCTAATGTTATATAAATTTTTTGAAAATTTTCAAAATATAGAAGGGATATTTATAGTAGATGGAGAATATAAATTTTAGCAAGGGACTGATAGTGTGCCGGCGGGACGATATCGGTCCATAAGTTACACTTGCTCATTAGAACACTCCTTTTAGTAATGTTATGCATTTTTTTCGTACCCTATTAGGGACCCCGTTTACGGGGCATTTTTTTTCCTAACAAAAGGCATAACTTTATTAAGACAGGTTAGGTGCAACATTGCCTAGTGCTGTCATTAAGGCTCGGCGCAAGTCGTGTTTTCTTAATACAATAGAAAGCATTATCACATATATGTGTAAGTATCGTTTTGATCCGCTGCAAACACCGTGCTTTTTTATATTATGAAATAGTTTAATTTATCTAGTAGTACCTAAAAATGGAATATAAATTGATGTTGACATTTAATAATTAAAATGGTAACATATCATTTGTCGCGGATAGTTAGATTAACGGAAGTGACACCACAAATTAATAGTTTGTATACTAATGGAGAGATGTCCGAGTGGTTGAAGGAGCACGCCTGGAAAGCGTGTGTACGGGAAACTGTACCGAGGGTTCGAATCCCTCTCTCTCCGCCATATTATTTCTATACCAAGGGTCTGATAGATGTTTTTAAGGTCGGACCATGGCAGGTTGGGTCTTGCGCAATGGAGACTCATGAACCCCGCCAGGTCTGGAAGGAAGCAACGGTAAGTGACAATCTTCATGTGCCGTGAGGGTGCCTGATTTGCCGTGGCCCGACGTTAAAAACATAAATGAATATGTATTAATTAAGCAGCCAGATTGTCTGGTTGCTTTTTGGTATGTATTGAATCTTAGGCTCAAAGGGAAAAGTCTGTTTAGTGTTGAAGTATTTATGTAGAGACATACTAACGTTATAATATAACGTAACTATATAATTTAAGGTCCGCTTATATCGCGTCCAAAGGGAGATGTCAATATGTCTTATGTAGCATTATATCGACAGTGGCGACCTCAGGATTTTGAAAACTTAGTTGGTCAGGAACACGTTAGCCGGACTTTAAAAAATGCTATAAAAGTTGGTAAGATTGCCCATGCATATTTGTTTTCTGGACCTCGAGGAACAGGTAAAACAAGCACAGCTAAAATATTAGCCAAAGCTCTTAATTGTGTAGAAGGCCCAACACCAATACCGTGCAATCAATGCCCAAACTGCGAGAAAATCACAAATGGTACCTCTATGGATGTATTTGAGATTGATGCGGCATCAAATCGCGGCATTGACGAAATTCGTGATTTAAGAGAGACAGTAAAGTTTTCGCCAGTCGATGGGCGGTATAAGGTCTATATTATTGACGAAGTACATATGTTAACAACGGAAGCGTTCAATGCTTTGCTTAAGACGCTGGAAGAGCCTCCCAAACATGTTGTATTTATACTGGCGACTACTGAGGCTCATAAAATACCTGCTACTATACATTCCCGGTGTCAACGTTACGACTTTAGGCGAATAGGAATACAGGCGATCCAGGAACGGTTACTGGAAGTAGCTAAGGGAACAGGTTTAGATGTAACAGAGGATGCATTAAAACTTATAGCAAGGCATGCCGAAGGTGGTTTGCGAGATGCACTGAGTGTTCTTGATCAGTGCGCCGCCTTAGATAGTGGTACGATTAATGCTGCTGATGTTAGACAATTACTTGGGTTGGTCGGTCACGAGTGGGTTTGGAAAATGACTGAAGCTCTGGCGGAGCGGGACACTAGTGCCGTTATTATAACACTCGATGAATTAATCGTCATGGGGAAAGAGATCCGACAAATATTATTAGAACTCTCACTTCATGCCCGCAGCTTGATGCTTTACAAGGCAGCTCCAGATATTGAAAATATCGAGATGTATAGTGATGAGAGAAGTATTTTGGCAAAACATAGTGCTAAATTTACACACGGTGAGTTAGTAAAATTGATACAAGTGATGCATGAAGCTGCTAATGAATCTAAGTGGTCTCCTGAGCCTCGTATTACCGCCGAAGTTGCGCTTATTTCTGCATGCCGTCGTACGGATGATGAAAACATACATGCGCTTATTGGGCGAATAGAAGCTTTAGAACAAAAGCTAGCTAAGGGGATGCCAATATCAGAAGTACCTATGCAAAGCAATTATAATGAAAAAAGTTATCAACAGCCAAATAAGCAGATGTTCGAAAAACCGCAGCCTGAGACATCTAAAGTGCCAGAACCAAAAGAAGCAAATGTTGTTACTGATGTTCCGAAACCGAGTAATATTAGAGATGTTTGGGACAATATGCTTAAGGAATTGTTGTCCAGCGGTAAACGTTCAGTACATGCATGTGTAGCACAAGGGAACTTAGTTAGTCTAGATGATAGGCAAGCGGTGATTCAATTTACAGCAAACTTCCCTAAGGAACGTACCGAAAAAGATGATTATCGTGCTATTTTAGAAGGCATACTTACTAATATTTGCGGCAGTTCGGTTCAAATTCGATGTGTTATTGGGGCTGCTCAGCCATCTCAAAAGCCTAAAGCGGAAGAAAAAGTCAAACAATCACAACCAGCTCAAGAAGCTAACGAAGATCACCCCGCATTACGCGAGGCAGTGAAGATGTTCGGTGGCAAAATAATAAAGCAGGAATAAAACTTGCTCAGAACGCTTAGACATTAACAAAAATAATGGAATTTTGATTTTTTTTGCGTAGTCGCGGCGAAAAGCCGTGTCTTTATATAATGAGTTTAGCTGCCGCTGCAGTAAATCAATACAAAAAAGGCAGTTGAGTACATAAACAAGGAGGAATTTAGATGTTTGGAAATATGGGTAACATGGGAAATATGGCTGGTATGATGAAAAAAGTGCAAAAGTTGCAGGCTGATATGGCAAAAATGCAGGAAGAGTTAAAAAAACGAACCTTGGAAGTGTCGGCAGGTGGCGGTGCGGTTAAGGTAGTAATTAATGGCGAAAAGCAAATCCAATCCTTAAAGATTGCACCTAGCGCTGTAGATCCTGAAGATGTAGAAATGCTAGAAGATTTAATCGCTGCCGCTGTTAATGAGGCTGTCAAAAAAGTAGATGATATGATGGCACAGGAAATGGGCAAACTTACTGGCGGACTAAATTTACCACCAGGTATGTTTTAATAGATGCAATACATAGCACCCTTAGCAAAATTGGTTGAACAACTGCGTGCTCTGCCTGGGATTGGACCCAAAAGTGCAACGCGTTTAGCTTATTATGTTCTTGAAATGGACCATGATAAAGTAAAAGCACTAACGCAGGCTATTGTAGATGCAAAAGCAAAAATAAGTTATTGCGAAGTATGCTTCAATCTAACTGATAGTAATCCTTGTCGCATATGTGCGTCACAAGATAGAGACACTTCGATTATCTGTGTTGTTGAGGAACCTCGCGATGTTGCAGCAATGGAACGTACGAGGGATTTCAAGGGGAAGTATCATGTTCTGCATGGGTCCCTTTCGCCTTTGGAAGGTGTAGGGCCTGAGGAAATAAGGATCAAGGAATTACTTAGTCGTCTATATTCCGGTGATGTAAAAGAAATAATCATGGCAACTAACCCTGATGTCGAAGGTGAAGCTACCGCAATGTATGTTGCGAAATTGCTAAAGCCGTTAGGCGTAAAAGTCACGCGAATAGCACATGGTCTTCCTGTTGGTGGCGATTTAGAATATGCGGACGAGGTAACGTTATCTAAAGCGCTTGAAAATCGCCGTGAAATGTAATAGAAGTGTGAATTGTACAGTTTAATTCTAACTCTAAACTTATATGGATTTTAAAAAAACTGCTTTTTTAGCAGTTTTTTTTGTCGCTATGTTTAACGTTTCTCTACTATGGGAAAAATAGCCTTAGGAGGGGATGTTATGAATATAAGCTTAGGGATGAATATGAAGGCTAGGATGAACGTAGCTTTAAATCGGGTGTTTTCGAGGATTGTAGATGGTGATGCTATAGAACCTGTTGCAATGCCTTCCTTGCCGGAGGTAGTTGAACAGGCGAGACAAGAATACCTCAATGCTCAATATTACTACAACACTGTAACAGATAAGGACCTGGTAGATCATGCCGTGTACGTAATGCATGCAGCAGAGAAAAAATATATGTATCTTCTTAAACAGGCCCGCGAACAAGGTGTTACTTACTCTCCATATGCCGCAAAAATAGATTTAGAGGAAAAAACGTCTAATATCCAGGGTTAAGTGGTCGAAGATATAGTGTTAAACACCCCTTGAATAAATAAAATCAATACAATCGTAGAAAAAGACTTGTTGAGAACAAGTCTTTTTTTGTATCCATAAATCAGGAATGCCTGATGTTAAGAGGGGCACGAATAAAGGTATAATTACATCTAATGGTAAATATATATTACGTAAGGTTGTGTTTATCCGATGAAACAAGTCGCTCTATCCAAAGGGAACGGGCGAGCGTCTAAGTCTCTGGATAAGTTCGACTAAGGTCAGATGGAGTTCTACCCGAAGGGCAGGCAACTCTACCTGAATCAAGACCGACTTATTGATAAATAAAGTGAATGTGAGGGGAGTTTATGCCTGCATTTAACGGTGAATTAAATGTAATATTTGCGTATGCATTCGGTATCATTCTTATATATCTAATAGGCAGAGTGTTTTTAATGCCGCTGAAGTTAATTTTTCGCCTTATTTATAATGGTATCATTGGTGGAATAATGCTATGGGTCGTAAATCTAATCGGCGGCTATGTCGGGTTTACGATTGGTATTAATGTAATTACCGCCTTAGTCGCAGGTTTTTTAGGAATTCCAGGGGTAATTTTGCTGATTTTGTTTAAAATATTTATAGCATAATATTTCTGGATAACTGAGAGGTAATATGGAACCGATAATCGAGGCCTACGTGGGTGAATATGCTAGCGGGAAAAGTGAAAACGCTGTCAATCGAGCTATTGAATTAAACAAGCAAGGAATACCGGTAAGTTTGGTTGACTTAGATACAGTTGAACCTTGTTATACTATCAGACCTATTAAGAAGGAACTTGAGGAAATGGGTATTGATGTTGTAGCCTGGGAGACTAGCGATACAATGGGCTTAGGGGAGGCTGGCAGCGTCATCAAAGGATCGATGCGCTGGGTTCTGAGAAGAAAAGGCAATATTATTATGGATATTGGATATGGTGTTCATGGCGCTGAGATATTTAATCTTATTGAAGGTGCTTGGGAAAGCCCGCATTTGAAAATTATAGCAGTTATCAATAAATCCAGACCTTTTACATCAAGTCTAGATAGTATTCTCGAATATGTAGGGACATTAGGTAGAGTAGATGCTCTTTTGAATAATACCCATTTAGATGAAGAAACTACGGTAGATATTGTTCAGCAAGGTGCAAAAGTCATAACAGAAGCAGCTAGAGTTTTAGGTATTCCAATGATAGCAACATCGGCTGTTAGAAAAATTGCCGATCAAATTGGCTCGGTAGATTGTATGGGCAATCCGGTCAGGATTTTAGATCGCTTTATGCCAAGAACGTTTTGGTAGATTAATAGCAGGTTAAAAATAACCTGCTATTTTGTTGTTTGCCCCGAATGGGCAATAACTTGGTGGTGAGAGTCCACTACAGGCTTGGCAGTAGGAACTGTTAGCAGAGGGCAAGGGTGTCCGCCGTGAGGCGGAATCTGAAGTAAGCCTAATGCAAACC
>NZ_JBAIYU010000006.1:0-107750 GCF_036763085.1 Dendrosporobacter sp. 1207_IL3150 | reverse complement strand
CCTCCTTTGTTCAGATTATGCGGTCGGCAAACCTGCATTTATTCTAACAAAGGAGGCTGTTTTTTTCGACGCATAGCTATAAGCTTTTTGGAACCACATGCATAGCATGTGGTATTCGCTTACGCAAAAAAGTAGTTCCTGTCATGGACAGGAACTACTAGTATATATTTGAGTTACGAGCGTTATATATTTTCGGAAATATTTTTAATGCTTCTTCGCCGCCATATTTATACCAGCGTATAGCTTCTTCTATTGCATTCAAATGCATATGCATTTTTTTTCGGGCCAGCTCACAATTTTTTGCACAAACAGCTTCGAGAATTTCAACATGAGCCTCATAAAACATTTTACTCATTCCTGGCACCAAAAATAAAGCCAAACGAATAGAACGATAATTATTACTAAGTAACTGCGAAACTGTCTGAGCAATCTGAAGAAGTAATGGATTATGCGCTGCCCTGACTAAGCTATAATGAAATTTTGCATCAATATCGTCAGCAAGCACACCTGCAGCAACTTCCTTATGCATTTCTGATAAAGCCTGCTGCAAGTCATTAATATCTTCCTCGGTGGCACGCAATGCTGCAAGCGCCGCAATTTCAACTTCAATAATCTTCCGCAATTCCAACAAATACAGGACATCAATACTCTCAGTCTGAACGGAAGATACTAGTGTCTTTAACATGCTTTCAGAGGGCAAATGACGAACATAACTGCCTTCACCAGGATAAATAGAAATAATCCCCATCATTTCTAAAGCACTAAGTGCCTCTCTTACCGATGCACGGCTGACGTCAAATTGCTCCGACAGTTCACGTTCAGAGAGCATTTTGTCACCCGGTTTTAGTTTACCTTCTTCAATCGATAATTTTATCTGCTGGACAATTTCCTCGTAAACTTTTTTGGTTTTTACCGGTCTAAACATATCTGTCTCCATAGCTTTAGAAGTTACGCATCTCGATAAATTCAGTTACCGCTAAAAAAGCTTCTCGTATTTCAGATGGCAATGCAACTGGCAATACCGTTCTAGCACGAGTAAGATATTCATCAACCATGCGATATGAATAATCAATAGCATCAGTACTATGAATAATTTCTAACCCACGTGCAAGCTTTTCTTCCGACATATTTCTAGTTATAACAATATTTCTTAATTCTTCAGCATCAGCACTATTTTGCAGTGCATAAATAATTGGCAGCGTAACGATACCCTGCCGCAAGTCATTACCAGCTGGTTTCCCCAGCTGTTCAGAAGATGCAGTCATATCAAGTATATCATCAGTAATCTGAAAAGCCATTCCAATCGAATAACCATAATCTCTTAAAGCTTGTACATCTTCAGACGACAAGCCGCCGGTTAGTGCTCCCAGCTCACAGCTGGCAGCAATGAAGTCTGCTGTCTTTTTGGCTATGCGCCCTAAATATTCCATTTCACCCTGATCGGCGTTGAAGGTATCCTGATTCTGGATAATTTCGCCCTCGCTCATTGAGCAAATAACCTCGGTGAGTACCTCCATAACCCGGCTTGAGACCTGGTTGGAAGCAACAATTGAAAATGCTTTGGCAAATAGATAATCTCCGATCAAAACCGACATCTGGTTTCCCCATTTTGTATTGGCTGTCGGAATACCACGTCTTGTTGACGCGTTGTCTATAACGTCATCATGTACTAATGTAGCCATATGAATTAGTTCAATAGCTGTTGCCAGCGGCTGTAGCTTAATATTATCTACATTACCGGCGGAACGAGCACTTAAAAAATAAAGAGCAGGCCGCAAACGCTTGCCGCCTGCCTTAACAAGGTGCTCACTAATCTCTTTTATCAGGTGGACCGGAGAGTGTATTACAGAAAGCAGCTCGGCTTCCAATGCGGTTAAGTCATTTTGGACTATTCCGAAAATAGAATTTTTTATCAATCTTATCACCTACAAGCTAAGTCTGTTACTATAATACACTATTTAATATTTTAAAGTCCAGTTATTTCTTTTTTTCAACACGAATAGCTGTATCAGGACACACCATTTGACAGATGCCGCATACTATACATTTCTTCATGTCGGCTACTACACGAGGTGTGCCATAAACCCCTAGTTCCTCTGCCCAGCTGATACACTTAACTGGACATTTTTCAATACACAATCCACAGCCCTTGCATAATCCCGGGAAAACCGCCCATTGACCTTTTTCACTATCATACTTTGCTGATTCCCAATTCACTTTGCCCATTTTTTATCCCCTCCTTACATCGCACCCTTGATCAGCTCATAGCCGCGCTCAAGTGCTTTGAAATTCATTTCTCTAAGTTTGGGGTTTGCCGTGAACTTATCGCCCAGTTTTACTTCAAGAGCATTTTTGATACTATCCAGTGGTAATACACTAGTTGCAGCAATAATAGCTCCTAGGATTATAACGTTGAAAACCCTAGGATGCAATTCATTCTTCGCTATATCATTTGCTGGTATAGCTATAACTCTTTTCACCTCAGGAATATCTGCTGGATCTACACCTTTGCTTTTTGTTGTAAAGGAGCAGGTCTTAGGTTCCCCAGCTATCAAATCTTGCGACAAATCCTGGTTAGGATGATCAGCTGTCGGACATGGAGGCGTTACATCAAAGTACTGTAAGCCAACAATATTATCATTAACTTCGCTTTGCTGAATCAAGGAATTATCATAAATGTAGACTGTTTCTGGACCGGCATGATCTTTCGTACGATTAACCGCACGTGGGCTGAGTGGTATTAAAATATCCGCCTTAACAAATTTTGGTGCACCAATCGGGCCATCGCTGATTTGGACATATGCTATTGAAACGCCACCGCGTTGTTCTACACCAAAATTAGGGATATATAGAGCATTCTTACCTTCTTCATTCGCAGCCTCTGCCAATATCTCGGCAATTGACTGCACACCTTGCCCGCCTTCACCGGCCAAAGCAATTTTGATAACTTTAGACATTGTTTATCCCTCCTTAGCTTGCGGTGTGCGCAATTCGCCAACTTTAAAATACTGAGCCATATCTTTTTCAACAAACTCCCATGTTTGCTTTGCATTTGTACGCCAATTTGTTGGGCAGCTTGATAATGCCTCAACAAAGGATATTCCGTTTCCGGCCATCTGATTTTCAAGAGCTTTTTTGATAAAGCCTTTAAGTTGTCTAGGATTAGCTATAGTGCCCCTCGCAACATATGCTCCTTCAGGAGCAACTGCAGCTACCATTTCTGGCCCTTTAGTCGGCATCCCAGTGGACTGAGTATCACGTCCATATGGACTAGTTTCTGTTTTCATTCCTGGCAGTGATGTTGGTGACATCTGGCCACCAGTCATACCATAGTTTGAGTTATTGCAAATAATCAATGTAATTCGTTCATTTCTGACAGCTGCATTGAATAAATGCTGCGAGCCGATTGCATATCCCCCTCCATCGCCCATATAAGCGATACCTATGACATCATTATTAGCTCTTTTCATACCCGTTATTACAGGCGTAGTGCGGCCATGATGCGTCTGTACTGTATCAAAATTAAAAAAGTCCCATGCCAATAAAGAACAGCCGATATCACAGCCAAAAACAATTTTATCGCGGATCCCAAGCTCATCTACCGCTTCACCTAGTGTTTTGAGTATAATGCCATGACCACAGCCCGGACAAAATTTATGCGGTTTTGTATCTTCGTTCCAGCTCGAAGGCATAGCTGGCTGAATAATATTATTTTCCTTAAGTTCCTGCATTTTTAATTACCCCTCCGGCTTCTACAATTTGCTTACTTCATCATAAATTTCTTCGCTAGTAATACCAACACCAGGTCTCAGCATTGGTACTATCTCAATAGTACTGCCATAAATATTATGCTGCACCATTTTTAGTAATTGACCATATGCGGATTCTGCAACTAATAACCTTTTTGCGCCTTTTATAGCTTCCTTTAGCTGCTGGTCAGGGAATGGGCGAATAGTTATAGGACGGAAATAACCTATCTTTTTGCCTTCATCCCGCAGTTTCTTATAAGCACCAAGTGCGGCCCGGGATACAACACCATGACTTAAAATAATGGTCTCGGCGTCTTCACAGCCTTGAGCATCCCACTCAACAACTTTTGGTGCAAGAGAATCATAGTCAGCTTGATGTCCTTTAAGAATTTCATACAACTCATCTTCAGTATTGAGACAATTACGAAGATGTTTAACTTTACGATTAGGATCAGCAGTATCAGCAACAATTGGACGTGGTTTTACTAATTGAATACCTTTTTCTTCTGGATCATATATAGTGAGCGGTTCACGCATCTTAGCCTGATAACCATCGCCCAGGACAAATGTTGGGAAATAATATGTCCAGGCTGTATTGAATGCTTTAATTGTATAATCAAACAGATCCTGATGAGTTGCCGGAGAATATACGATACGATAACCTTCGCCATTACCGCCATAGCAGGTTAGAGTAGTTTCCTGCTGCCCATATATAACTGTTGCTGTGGATGGACCGCCCCTTTGTTGAATAATAAATACAGCTGGAACTCTCATCATTTCAGCCATGCCAATTGGTTCTTGCATCAGAACATTACCTGGGCCAGAAGTTGCTGTAAAGGATTTTGCACCTGTAAAGGTACCACCTAAAGTAGTAAAACCTGCAGAAATTTCATCTTCGGTCTGAAGGAATTTTTTCCCGTATTTTGGAGCAAGTCTTGTCCAATAGTGCATTATTTCATTCTGCGGTGTAATAGGATAGCCATACATTATCTCGGCTTTGGCTGCTACGGCAGCCCAGGCTATAGCCTCATTGCCTGTCAAAAACACTCTCTGTTCACCTTTTAGTGAAACTTCAGCCATCTAGGGCACCTCCTGAAAGATTTCTAACTCTATATAAAGACAAGTAGCAATGCCTTTATACATAAAATAGTAATATCATAATTACTATTTACCAAAATCATATTCATCATTCACTTTCTTTCAAAAAGAGCATGTAAAAAGGAGCTGAAGTTTTAACCTCAGCTCCTCAATCTGTTTTACGGAATCATCCACGATAACCAGTATGCCTGAGCATAAGTCATAATCATAACTATTAAAGCTAGAGCAAAAGAATGACCTACAGCAAAGTTGAACAACTCACCCTCTTTACCAACCAAGCCTGTTGCAGCAGTTGCAACAGCGATACTTTGAGGTGAAATCATCTTACCAGTTACACCACCAGACGAGTTTGCAGCTACCGTAAGAATAGGATCAACACCAACCTGGGTCGCGGTAACTGACTGCAGATTGCCGAATAGCGCATTGGCCGAAGTATCTGAACCTGTCAAGAAAACACCTAGCCAGCCAAGTAACGGTGAAAAGAAGGGGAAGAACTTGCCTGTTCCAGCTAAGAAAAGCCCCATAGTAGCACTCATGCCAGAATAGTTCATTACGTACGCTAGACCTAAAACACAAGGAATTGTGATAAGCGGTTTTTTCAGTTGCTTGAAGGTCTTGCCAAATATGCTAAAGAAACGTCCAGGCCCAATTCCGAGGATAGCAGCCGAAATAATACTTGCGATGAATAAGGAAGTTCCTGCAGCACTTAGCCAGTTGATCTTATACAGAGCTGCCATTTTAGTAGGTTTTGCGGCAATCGGGGCAACCTGTGTTACTACTTTATCTAAGCCAGGCACGTACCATTTTATTGTAGTAGCATCAAGCATAGCAGCGATTGGTTTTAGACCCCATAGAATAACCATTATTGTAAGAACAATAAACGGAGACCACGCTTTTATGATTCTTCCTGTTGAATGATTTGGTATGTGCGCATTTTTAGCTACCGGAGGCTCATCAGAGAAACGCCATATAGATGGTGGTTTCCAAGTTCTCAAGAACAGAGCCAGACCGATTATTGCAGCTAGGGATGATAAGATATCGGGCAGTTCTGGTCCTAAATAGTTTGAAGAGAACCACTGTAGCACCGCAAAAGATACACCAGCGATCAAACATGCTGGGAGCACTTCCATTGTAGACTTCCAGCCAGCCATTATGACAATAAGCCAAATTGGGATAATTACTGACAAGAACGGCAATTGGCGTCCAACCATCGCACTTATTTTCATTGTGTCTAGACCTGTTACCTGGCCAGCTACAATTATTGGGATACCAATACCACCGAATGCTACTGGTGCAGTATTGGCAATTAAGCAAAGTCCTGCAGCATACAAGGGATTAAAACCAAGTCCGACCAGCATACCGGCTGATATTGCAACAGGTGTACCAAAACCAGCCGCTCCTTCCAAGAATGCACCAAAAGCAAATGCTACGAGTAGTGCTTGAAGACGCCGGTCATCTGTGATACTTGCTATAGAATCTTTAACTACGTCAAAATCACCAGTTTCAACCGTCATATTATATATAAATATTGCAGTAATAACTATCCAGAAAATCGGGAATATTCCGTAGAGCGCACCCATTGCCGTTGCCGTGAGTGCGGTTCCTACCGGCATTTTATAGACTAGAATAGCTACCAATACAGCCGAGGTTACTGCAATTGCGCCAGCAATCTGTCCCGGCGTACGACGGATTGCGAGTAAATAGAAAATTACAATCATTGGAATTGCCGCCATAAGTGCAGACAATGCCAGATTACCCATTGGATCATAAACTTGCGTCCAAGTCATTTAGATGTAACACCTTCCTCTATAATTTAATTTTGTTTAATGCAGTTCAATATATGTTCTTTGTTAATCACCTCACCTTCTATATTAGTTTGTACCCTTTTTTGATAAATTTTATACAAGTATTGTTGCCAAAAAAAAAGATTATAAACGTAAGTCTACGTTTATAATCACTAATGACAAAAAAGAGCTGAGACGAAAGTCTCAGCTCTTTAATTTAGAAATATTAATTTCTAAGGAATCATCCAGGACA
Organism: Dendrosporobacter sp. 1207_IL3150; assembly: GCF_036763085.1. Lineage (NCBI taxonomy): Bacteria > Bacillati > Bacillota > Negativicutes > Selenomonadales > Sporomusaceae > Dendrosporobacter > Dendrosporobacter sp. 1207_IL3150. The sequence goes on along the minus strand of NZ_JBAIYU010000006.1, from coordinate 100,866 downwards.
GCCAGTATGCTTGAGCATAAGTCATGCACATAACCGCAAGCGCAAGGATGAAGGAATGCATTACAGTGAAGTTAAACAGGTCGCCCTCTTTACCAACAAGACCGGTAGCTGCAGTAGCAACTGCGATACTTTGTGGGGAAATCATCTTACCAGTTACACCACCAGAGGAGTTAGCAGCAACAGCTAGAACATCGCTCATTCCAACTTGTTGTGCAGTTACAGCTTGAAGGTTACCGAACAATGCGTTAGCAGAAGTATCGGAACCAGTCAGGAATACGCCCAACCAGCCAAGAAGTGGTGAGAAGAATGGGAAGAATTTGCCAGTACCAGCAAGGAACAGACCCATAGTAGCACTCATACCAGAGAAATTCATGATATAAGCAAGACCAAGAACGCAAGGGATAGTGATAAGAGGTTTCTTCAATTGAAGGAAAGTCTTACCGAAGATAGTGAAGAAGCGGCTTGGACCAATGCCAAGGATAGCTGCGGAGATAATGCTACCGATGAACAAGGAAGTACCAGCAGCACTTAACCAGTTGATTTTATAAAGAGCTACCATTTGGGTAGGCTTTTTAGCGATAGGAGCTACTTGAGTAACTACTTTATCAAGACCAGGTACGAAGATTTTAATAGTTGCTGCATCAAGAGCAGCAGATATTGGCTTAATACCCCAAAGAATAACCATTACAGTTAATACGATGAATGGGGACCAAGCTTTGATTACTTTGCCAGCTGTAAGGTCAGCAGCAGCTTTTTCGGACAGGCTAGCTGCAACAGCAGGCTCGCCTGGGAAGCGCCAGATTTTAGCAGGCTTCCAAACACGAAGGAACAGATAAAGTCCAACGATAGCAGCCAAAGCGGAAAGAATATCCGGAAGTTCTGGTCCAAGATAGTTAGAAGAATAGAATTGAAGACCCGCGAAAGCGATACCAGCTACTAAACAAGCAGGAAGAACTTCCATAGCGGATTTCCAGCCGGACATTAGTACAACTAACCAGATAGGAATGATGATTGATAAGAATGGCAACTGACGACCAACCATCTGGCTGATTTTCATAGTATCAAGACCAGTTACCTGACCCGCAACGATGATTGGAATACCGATACCACCGAAAGCAACAGGAGCGGTGTTTGCAATCAAGCAAAGACCAGCGGCATAAAGTGGGTTAAAACCAAGACCCACAAGCATACCTGCGGAGATAACAACCGGAGTACCGAAACCAGCAGCACCCTCAAGGAACGCACCGAAAGCGAATGCAACAAGAAGAGCTTGCAGACGACGGTCATCAGTGATAGCTGCGATGGAATTTTTAACGATTTCGAACTGTCCAGTTTCAACAGTCATATTATAGATAAAGATTGCAGTAATAACGATCCAGAAGATTGGGAATATACCATACATTGCTCCCATAGCAGTTGCAGTAAGTGCAGTGCCTACAGGCATTTTATAAACAAGAATTGCTACAAGTACAGCTGAAACCATTGCAAGAGATCCAGCGATTTGACCTGGCGCACGACGGACAGCAAGCATATAGAATACGATGAAGATTGGAATAGCTGCCATGAATGCCGATAACGCGAGGCTACCCATTGGATCATAGATTTGAGTCCATGTCATTAGAAGTAACATCCTTTCGTTAATGCTTTTTGCATTTTTTTGTGTTTTTGTGGAATTCTGAAAATTAAGCAGGTTCATGGTACCAATTACGCAGTACCGCTCTCCTTTTGCACCACCTCCTTAAAGTTATATAGCTATAAAAATAAACTATATATAATAAATTACTCACCTGACTTGTCCTCAGCAAATAGTAAATCGGTCAGGTGATCAGACCAATAATTACCATGGCATTCATTATGCCTATCGTAATTATTCTTTTTTGCTATGTTATTTCAATTCTACATAAAAATCAGAATTCCTTTTACAATTTCAGTATTATTAAAGTTATTTTTTTCACAACAACATAAATCGACTAAATTTTCGCAATTTTTACTCTATTTCGCGAAAATACTTCATGCTTGTCTTTTTCCATTCATTTGTGCTAAATAACATAATATACTCACTAATACCTGTTTCTCTAGCTAATTCTTCAGCCATTTGCTTACATTCTTGTCGTGTATGACCATGCAGCATGGTATATAAATTATACCGGAATTCAGGTTGCTCGGCCCTGATGTAACAATGGGTTATCGCCTCTTTGCTAGCCATGAACTGACCGATCTCTTCAATACGGTCATTTGGTATAATCCATGCACACAAGGCATTAGCTGAATAACCAACTTCGCGGTGACGCAATACAGCTCCCATTTTTCGAATTTGCCCATTTTGTTTATATTTTTTAAGTCTGTTTAGTAATTCTACTTCATCAATACCCAATCGTTCCGCAATTTCTCGATATGGCTCAGCTGACAGCGGAAATTCATCCTGCATTGCACAGATAATTTTTTTATCAATATCGTCTAACATATTTCACCTACTCTAAAGTAAACTGTACACTTACTTTAAATTTTTTCGATGCCGGTAAATCTAAAAGTTTAATTACACCAGGTAAATTACCTATATAAGAAAGAATTTCTCGCTGGGTTTCAATATCAGGGGTCAATAATGTGAACCAAAGATTAAACTGCCCTTCACGTTCATAGTTGTGAGTTACTCCAGTGTAGGCGTTTATTGCCTCTGCTACAGACTCGACATAGTCAGCATCAACTTGAACCGCCACTAATGTTCCTGCATACCCTAACTTTACTGAATCGAAAAATGGACCAATTCTTCTGATATATCCGTTTTCTTTTAAGGTCCGCAGTCTCTCTATTACAACAGATTCAGTTGTGCCAAGCTGATTAGCCAAAACTAAAAATGGTCGGCTATCTAATGGCAAATTCGTCTGTATTATATTGAGCAGCGCCTTGTCAAACGCAGTAAGCATGGCATTCTCCTAATTTTTAAAATTTTCTACCTAATTTTAAATCAACAAACCTACCTAGGGATGCTTTATTGGGAAAAATAAGAGACAGCCTTAAAGACTGTCTCTTATTTCGGCCTGTTCTATTTTAGCAAAACTTCACTAATTACGTCAAGCAACTCCTGACGACCAGTACCTTTCGTTGAAGAGTAAGCTATAATTTGCGAATTAGAAATTCCTAAGGCATTTCTTATAATGTTAAGATGCTTTTGAACAGCCATCTTGCTTATCTTATCCGCCTTTGTAGTAACAATCTGCACCGGAAGATCATTTATAATCAGCCACTTATACATTTCGATATCACTTTCCATAGGTGGATGCCTAATATCAATAAGTTGGCATACGAGTTTTAGTCTAGGTGACTTTAACATATATTCTTCAATAAATTTGGACCATTGCCTTCTGCTGGTTTTACCGGTACGAGCATAGCCATATCCGGGTAAATCAACCAAAAAGAAATCTTTGCGTTCTTCAGGGCTTAATTTAGCCGTAAGCTGATAAAAGTTAATGGTTTGAGTTTTACCAGGGGTACCACTGATTCTCGCAATACCATGATGGCGGCTAAGAGAATTAATAAGAGAAGACTTTCCGACATTTGAACGTCCGATAAAAACCACTTCTATTAATTCCCCTTCAGGATATTGATCCATCCGTACAGCAGATGCTATATATTTGGCTCTAATTATGTCCAGCGATGCTTCAGTCATTATTAGTCACCAGCGCTTGCTTTAATACTTCATCCATGTGCTCGACAAGTATAAATTCCAAGTTCCTTTTTACATTATTCGGTATTTCATCCATGTCACGTTTGTTTTCTTTTGGAAGTATGATCTTCTTTATACCAACACGATGAGCAGCTAGTACTTTTTCCTTAATGCCGCCCACTGGCAGCACCCGCCCTCGCAGTGTTATTTCGCCTGTCATGGCAAGATCATTTTTCACAGGTTTACCTGTAAGTGCAGAAACTACTGCCGTCGCCATTGTAATCCCTGCTGAAGGCCCATCTTTAGGAATTGCTCCTTCAGGCAAATGGATATGAATATCGTTCGATTCGTTAAATTCGGAATCTATACCTAATTCAGCGGCCCTGCTGCGAATATAGCTAAATCCTGCCTGGGCAGACTCGCGCATAACTTCACCAAGCTGTCCGGTTAATATCAGTTTACCTTTGCCTTTCAATATAGTAACCTCTGTAGGAAGAACATCTCCTCCTACTTCAGTCCAAGCCAATCCAGTACTTACGCCAATCTGATCATTAGCTTCTGCTTGACGCTGACGATATTTAGGTGCGCCTAAAAATGTATGAAGATTTTGTGCAGTGATTTTTACAGTGGTTCGATCATCCTGCACAATTTGTCTGGCCGCTTTTCTACAAAGACTAGCTATATTCCTTTCGAGGCTTCGTACTCCGGCTTCGCGAGTATATTCGTTGACCACTTTTTGGATGGTCCCTTCTGAGAATATTACCTGCTTTTCTTTTAAACCATGGTCACGCATTTGTTTAGTGATAAGATAACGCTTTGCTATTTGGACTTTTTCATCATCCGTATAGCCTGCAATGTGAATTATTTCCATACGATCTAAAAGCGGCCGAGGAATGTTATGCATTACATTAGCTGTTACTACCCATAAAACACGTGAGAGGTCAAAAGGAACTTCAATATAATGATCACTAAAGGTATTATTTTGTTCTGGATCAAGTACCTCTAAGAGTGCTGCTGAAGGATCACCTCTGAAATCTGCACTCATTTTATCAATTTCATCTAACAAGAAAACAGGGTTTTTAGAATCCGCAGTTCTCATTCCTTGAATAATTCTGCCAGGCAACGCGCCAACATAGGTTCGACGGTGACCGCGGATCTCGGCTTCATCACGTACTCCACCTAACGAAATTCTGACAAATTTACGGTCCATCGAACGAGCTATCGAACGTGCCAGAGAAGTTTTACCTACTCCTGGCGGACCTACCAGACAGAGTATAGGACCTTTCATCGTCTCAGTTAGTTTTCTAATTGATAAATATTCTAGAATACGTTCTTTAACCTTATCTAAACCGTAATGGTCCTCATCAAGTATATTTTGGGCGTTTGTTATTTCTAAGCTGTCGATAGTTTTTTTAGACCAAGGCAACGCAAAGAGCCAGTCTAAATAGGTGCGAATTACACCGCTTTCTGCCACCATCGGCGGCATCTTTTCTAAGCGATCAATCTCTTTATTAATTTTTTCGGCTACATCTTGCGGAAATTCTTGTTCTTTAAGCCGGTCACGATATTCGGCGACTTCTGATGATCGATCATCTTTTTCCCCAAGTTCCTTTTGAATTGCCTTAAGCTGCTCACGCAGATAATATTCTTTTTGCGTTTTTTCCATTTGTTTGCGAACTCTAACATTTATTTTCTTTTCTAGTTCGAGAATTTCCATTTCACGTCCGAGAATTTCGCAAAGTGTTTCTAAACGCTTTTTTGTATCTACTGCATCAAGCAAAGCCTGCTTATCTTCTATTTTAAGCGATAAATGGCTGGCAATTAAATCACTCAAGCGTCCTGGCTCTTCTACAACAACAACCGATACAAGAGTTTCTGGTGGAATTTTTTTACTTAACTTAACCCATTGCTCGAATTGATGAACTGCAGTTCTTGTTAAAGCTTCAATTTCTGGCGTTTTTGTTTCGGTCTCATCAAATTCAGTAATTTCTACTTGGTAATAAGGTTCTAAGTCCGTATATTTTGTAATTTCAGCCCTGTGAAGGCCTTCGACTAGTACTCTTATTGTGCCGCCTGGTAATTTAAGCAGTTGTTTAATCTCGGCAACAGTGCCAACATTAAATATATCTTCCGGTTCAGGTTTATCATTTTGGGCATCAACTTGTGTAGCCAACATTATAAGGCGATCATGTACCATGGATTCTTCTAAGGCGCTAATTGATTTTTCCCGTCCTACATCTAAATGAATGATCATATATGGAAAAACCAAAATGCCTCGAAGCGGCAGTAGTGGAATTGTACGTTTTTTTGCCATGTGTATCGTCTCCTTTAAGTTCCAATTCATTGTTAGTTTCAACGCCAGTAAATATAAATATTCTTATGACAATCGGGAATTCCTTTAATAATGGCATTATTCGCCAAAAATTAAACCAAAATTTTGTCTTTGCGCTATAAATTCACTAATGATATAATTTTTATGTTAACTAAATAGATATTTCCGCTCAAATTAGAAGGGGGGAACCACATGAATTGGCATAAATATCGCTGGTCAATCGTGGGGCTTACCGTAATTGTAACTTTATCTATATTGTTTGGCGGACAATTTTTGTGGCAGCAGTTCGCCATAACTAAGCCTATGTCGCAGCTTGCACAGGGAATTGAAGGCGTTGAATCGGCTTCCCTGAACAAAAACGATAAGAACGGCACCACGGTTAAGATCAACGTAACTCTTGCAAATGTTACAAATCTTCAAAAAACCTATAAAGCCCTTAACGATCGTATAACTAACGTCTTAGGACATAAAAACTATCAGATTATAATAAATGATTCACACACGCCAGAACTTGAAGGGCTATATTATTCTATTCACTTATATATCCAAGAGGCTATAGTTACTGGTAATTTTGGATTAATGGCTGAGCGCATTCAGGAAAAAGCAGCGGTTAGCGGTACAAATGCCCAGTTATTCGTCGATTCAAAGCACATTTATGTCCAGCTGACAAATAGCAATAGCAGTATGTATGTTGTTGTTCCAAGGCAGCCTGTTCAGGAGGTGAAGTAGATGTATCGATTTGAAATTGCTGCAGGTATTCTACTCAGCTTTCTTTTATTCTTAGGTGTACAAGGATATGACATACTGCCAATCATTTTCTTTATTTCTATGATTGGCGGTCTTATATTTATTAGTAAATCCCGCCTAGGAAGCAAGTCTTTTGCCTCTGCAGGATCAAAAGAGCTGACTGGATCTTTAATAAATTTTGATGATATTGGTGGTCAAGAGGTCGCTAAAAATGAATTACGTGAAGCCCTTGAATTTATTAAAGATATTGAACGTCTTAACAAACTTGGTATTCGCCCTCTAAAGGGTATTCTTCTAAATGGCCCTCCTGGTACCGGTAAAACACTCCTAGCTAAAGCAGCTGCTCAATTTACAGATTCAGTGTTTATGGCAGCAAGCGGCTCAGAGTTTGTTGAAATGTACGTCGGCGTTGGGGCTCAAAGAATCCGGCAGTTATTCGATCAAGCCAAACAGCAAGCGAAAAGATCCAAAAAAGAAAGTGCTGTAATCTTTATTGACGAAATTGAAGTCCTCGGCGGTAAACGAGGTCAAAATAATAGTAATATGGAGTATGATCAAACGCTAAACGAGCTGCTGGTACAAATGGATGGATTATCTAATTGCGATGATATTCGCGTCTTAATAATTGCCGCAACAAACCGTGCTGATATCCTTGATCCGGCACTTCTTCGTCCAGGGCGCTTTGATCGTCAAGTACGAGTAGATTTACCAGATAAAACAGGTCGCCTTCATATATTGCAACTGCATACTCGTAATAAGCCCATTGCTGGTGACGTATCGCTAAATAGTGTGGCTGAAGATACTTTTGGCTTTTCAGGGGCTCACTTAGAAAGCGTAACTAACGAAGCTGCTATCATGGCTCTTCGTGAAGACTCCGCCGAAATCAATGCTGGCCATTTTAAAAATGCAATTGAAAAGGTCATTATGGGTGAAAAACTTGATAGAATTCCAAACGTTGAAGAAAAGCGCCGCATTGCAATTCATGAAGCAGGTCACGCCCTTTTAAGCGAGATTACTCAGCCCGGTTCTGTCGCGTCAGTAAATGTAGCATCACGAAGCAACGCTTTGGGCTATGTCCGCCAAACCCAATCAGATGATATGTATCTATATACTGTAGATTATATCAAGGGGAAAATTGCTGTGGCTTTAGCTGGAGCACTTGCAGAAGAATTGCATTTCGGAAATCGAAGTACTGGTGCATCAAACGATTTTAAAGTGGCAATCGACTATACTAAGCAAATAATTTTCGGCGGTATGTCTAGTCTTGGTATTGTTTCTCAAGAAGATGTTCCGAAAGATTTACTGCATAACCAAATATCATTAATACTCAAAGAGGTTGAAAATTTTGTTCGTGATACACTAAAAAAATATGAAGAAAAACTTCTGACTACTACTAATATTCTTCTCGTTAATGAATGTATAAGCGGTCAAGAGTTTCGCGAACTTCTGGGTAATACAAAGGCTAACATTTGTGCCTAGTTAGAAATATCAAATTAAATCGACATTCGAATTAAATTCGAATGTCGATTTTTTAAATTCATCGGTATGTAGCTCAAATCATTTAAGCACGACTGCGATCTCTGAACAATAGTGACACTGACCATATTCCAGCCAGTCCAACTAAACTATAAACTGCTCGGCTTAAAAAACTATTGTGGCCAAATATTGCTGCAACCAAATCAAAATTAAACAAACCCACTAGTAACCAATTTAAAGCGCCAATAATAACAAGCAGCAGTGCAATCCTATCCATTTATTTTACAACTCCTTGCATTTGTACGTTAATTCCAGAAGCAGCTAAAACTTCTTGCTGATTAGGTATTGTTTCAATAGCTTCATTCTTCATTTCGTCAATAAACGAAAGGTTAATAGCTTCATCGATTGTTTCAATTGGCACAACCTCGACTCCACAATCATTAAACATATCTTGCCAATTTTCCTTAGGAATTAACACTTTGCGAGCCCCTGCCTGTTTTGCCGCAGCAACCTTTGCGCTTACGCCACCGACAGGTTTTACAAAGCCTCTTATTGATATTTCACCAGTCATAGCTATTTTATTGTCAACAGGGATATTCTTTATCGCTGAATATATAGCTATTGCCATGGTAATTCCCGCAGAAGGACCATCTATAGGTCCGCCACCTGGAAAATTAACATGTATATCATGTTTGTTGAAATTGATATTATATCGATTGGACAACACTGTCAAAACATTCTCCACCGAACCTTTTGCCATACTTTTTCTACGAATAGTCCGGCCTGGTGACCCAATTTCCTCTTCATCAACAACCCCTGTTACTGTAAGCTTGCCGTTACCAAAAATATTAGGTACGGCTGAAACTTCGATTTCCATTAGTGTACCGATGTTAGCTCCATAAACAGCTAACCCATTCACAAAGCCTACCTGCGGCTTTAATGGGATTTTTTTATCAGGCCGCGGGTTGTATTGACCAAAATTAACAACCCACTCTACGTCGCTGGCTTGAATGGATTTACCTCTTTCATTTAGTGCGATTCCTGCTGCGATTTGTACAATATTAACAGCGTCTCGCCCGTTTGTTGCATAGTTCTTGATAACATCTATAGCTTTGTCCTCAATTGTAAAATCAACTTTTCTAGCTGCGTTCCGAGAAATTAGGCTAACTTCATCTGGCAAAAGCTGCCGAAAGAATATTTCTACACAACGCGATCTTATAGCAGGAGGTATTTCTTGTGCTGTTCGAGTTGTAGCTCCTACTAAACGAAAATCTGCAGGCAATCCATTTTGGAAAATATCGTGAATGTGAGTCGGTATATTAGTATCTTCGCTATTATAATACGAGCTTTCTAAAAAAACCTTTCTGTCTTCCAATACTTTTAGCAGCTTATTCATTTGAATGTGATGTAATTCACCGATTTCGTCGATAAATAAAATTCCACCGTGTGCTTTGGTGACGGCACCAGGCTTAGGCTGGGGAATACCAGCAACACCTAAGGGACCAGCCCCTTGGTATATCGGATCATGAACTGTGCCAATAAGCGGATCGGCAATTCCTCTTTCATCAAAACGAGCGGTTGTGGCATCCATTTCAATAAATTTAGCTGCAGATGCAAACGGAGAAAGCGGATGCCTTTTAGCTTCTTCGAGCACTAATCGGGCAGCGGCTGTTTTGCCAACTCCCGGTGGTCCATAAATAATTACGTGTTGCGGATTGGTGCCGCATAGCGCAGCTCTCAGTGCCTTTAACCCTTCTTCTTGCCCGACTATTTCGGCAAAGGTTGTAGGACGAGTTTTTTCGGCCAGTGGCTCAGTCAACGATACTTCACGCAGACGCTGCAGTTTGTCCATCTCTTTGCGTGATTCTCGATCAATTGCAACCTTATTGCCCTGCTGTGATCTAAGAAGGTTTAGAAAATATAACCCAATTACAATCGCAAAAAAGAATTGGATAAACGTGATAATATTTACGGCAAAATCCACTTCGATGCAAAACCTCCCTTCCTTTAAAAACCTTTGATCTACTTTTTTAGTATAAGCAGACAAAGTATTTTTATCCTGGAAAAAACGGTCAGCGAAGTTAATTAATGTATAGATATCACAGGATCATACATCCACAAATTTGTCATTGTTTGTACCTATTATCAATAAAAAAACAAAGGAGTAAAACTCCTTTGTTTATGTTTATGCTGATTCTTCTTTTTTCTTAGATTTACGGTCAATTGTACAAAGAATCGGTTCTTCTTTATTAAGCACAGCTTCTTTAGTTACTGTACATTTAGTTACATCTGCTCTTGATGGAACTTCGTACATAACGTTGCACATAATACCTTCAATTATAGCTCTTAATCCACGAGCCCCTGTATTTCTTTTTAGGGCTTCTTGAGCAATTGCAGTTAGTGCATCATCTTTAAATTCCAGCTGCACATTGTCCATATCTAAAAACTTCTGATATTGCTTAACTAGAGCATTTTTTGGTTCCTGCAGTATTTTTACAAGTGCTGCTTCATCTAATGCATCTAAAGTAACAATAACTGGCAAACGACCTACGAATTCAGGTATTAAGCCGAATTTAAGCAAATCTTCTGGCAAGATATTCTTAAGAAACTCACCGAGCTTTTTCTTTTCTTTGCTGACAACCTCGGACCCGAAACCCATGGACTTTTTACCGGTACGAGAGCCAATAATTTTTTCGATTCCATCGAAGGCGCCACCGCAGATAAATAAAATATTAGTAGTATCAATCTGAATAAATTCCTGATGAGGATGCTTACGCCCGCCTTGTGGCGGCACACTAGCAACCGTACCTTCGAGAATTTTCAGAAGAGCTTGCTGAACACCTTCACCCGATACATCGCGAGTTATTGATGGGTTTTCGGATTTGCGTGCTATCTTATCAATCTCATCAATATAAACTATGCCTTTTTCAGCTTTTTCTACATCATAATCAGCTGCTTGAATAAGCTTCAAAAGAATATTTTCAACGTCTTCGCCCACATATCCGGCTTCAGTTAAGGAGGTAGCATCAGCAATAGCAAATGGAACATTCAATATCTTAGCCAGTGTTTGTGCCAACAAAGTTTTGCCGCTACCTGTCGGACCTAACATTACAATGTTAGATTTTTGCAGTTCAACATCATCCATCTTGGTTCCAAGATTTATACGTTTGTAATGGTTATATACCGCAACAGATAATGACTTCTTGGCCATATCCTGACCAATAACATACTGATCAAGTATGTCCTTTATTTCCTTAGGTTTGGGAATTTCTTTGAGTTCCATATCGATATCATCACTGAGTTCTTCTTCAATTATCTCATTGCACAGTTCGATACATTCATCACAGATGTATACCCCAGGACCAGCAACCAATTTTTTAACTTGTTCCTGCAGTTTACCGCAAAATGAACATTTTAGCTGACCTTTGTCATCCCCAAACTTTAACATGCTATCACCTCTTTATTTAGAGCTCTCAGTGCGTCTTTCCCCCCGGGCAATAACTGCATCAATAATACCATATTCTTTTGCTTGCTCGCTTGACATGAAAAAGTCTCTTTCTGTGTCACGCTGAATCTTTTCAAGCGGTTGTGCTGTATGCCGAACAAGCATCTCGTTAATAATTTCCTTCATTCGCAAAATTTCTCTTGCGTGTATCTCAATATCTGTGGCTTGCCCTTGAGCTCCGCCTAACGGCTGATGGATCATAATCCTTGCATAAGGAAGAGCATAGCGTTTTCCTGGTGCACCTGCTGATAAAAGTAGTGCCCCCATACTTGCAGCCTGACCTAAGCAAATTGTTGACACATCAGGCTTAATATACTGCATTGTGTCATAAATTGCTAAACCAGCTGTAACAACACCACCAGGGCTATTGATATACAAATGAATGTCTTTATCAGGATCTTCTGATTCCAAGAATAACAATTGAGCAATTACCAAGTTCGCGATATGATCATCAATCGGACCGCCTATAAAAACAATCCTGTCTTTTAATAACCGCGAATAAATGTCATACGCCCGCTCTCCGCGGTTAGATTGCTCTACTACCATTGGCACGTAATTCATGGTAACCACCTCGGCTTTTTATTGATAAACTTGTATCATGATTCGAAGTTCTATTATTCTTTTTGGGCATTGTCAATAAGGAATTGAGCAGCCTTTTTACGAATAATTGAAGCAGCCAAATCACCGATACGACCTTGCTCACGGATAATTTTGCTAACTTGCTCTGGAGATGCGCCATATGATTGAGCCATAGCTACTACTTCAGCTTCCATATCTTCTGGCTTTACTTCAACATTCTCAGCTTTGGCTACCGCTTCTAACATCATATCTGTTTTTACATTGATCTGAGCAGCTTCGCGATAGTTTTGACGTAATGTTTCCATATCCATATTAGCATATTGCATGTAGTTTTCAAGCTTCATGCCGCGATTTTGCAAGCTGATGTCTAGCTCTTCAATCATGTGGTTAATACGATCTTCTACCATTACCTCAGGAATATCCACAGAAGCGTTGTCAGTAGCTTGCTTAATTACTGCTGTACGGAAATCCTTCTCTGCTTTTTCTTGGGCGGCCTGTTCTAATTTATTCTTAATATCGGCCTTTAATTCCTCTACTGAATCAAACTCGCTTACATCTTTAGCAAAGTCATCATCTAATTCAGGTAATTCCTTGCGTTTTACATCATGAATCTTCACTTTAAATACTGAAGCTTTACCAGCTAATTCTTTAACATGATAGTCTTCTGGGAAAGATACGTTAACTTCACGCTCTTCACCAGCTTTTGCTCCTAGAAGCTGTTCTTCAAAGCCAGGAATAAAGCTAGCTGAACCTAACTGCAGAGGATATCCTTTTCCTTCTCCACCACTGAAAGGAATTCCATCAATGAAGCCTTCAAAGTCAATAACTGCGAAATCGCCGTTTTCTAAAGCAGCACCTTCAGCTACTACCATTTTAGCATTATGATCTAATAACCCATCAATTTGGGCTTTAATTTGATCTTCAGTTACTTCGGCTGCTGTACTAGCAACTTTAAGTCCTTTGTACTCACCAAGTTTAATTTCTGGTTTAGCAACAATAGTAGCTTTAAATACAAGAGGTTGACTTTCATCAAGTGTTACAACCTCGATTTGAGGACGGCCAACTGGTTCGATTTTTTCATCTGCCAATGCTTTATTGTAAGCAGTTGGCGCCAAAATATCAAAAGCTTCATCAAGAAGCGCCTGTTTACCTACACGCATTTCCAAAATATTGCGAGGAGCTTTACCTTTACGGAAACCAGGAATATTAACCTTGCTCGCTAGTCTAGCATAAGCCTTATCTAATGCTTTAGCTACTTCTACTTGAGGAACTTCCATTTCTAAGACTACTTTATGATTGTCTATTCTTTCCGCTGTTACCTTCATTTATACTGTGTCCTCCCATTTTATATTATTATTACCATTTTCTCAGGTTTTATATGGTTAGCCAGTTAACTTTTTCCAAAGATCTAGTCCCAAAAAACCTTATTTGCCATACCACACATCATACCATAATTATCTAGCAAATACAAGTATATGCAAAAAACCCAGCAGACATAACTGCCGGGTGAAAAAACATCTGGAGCGGAAAACGAGATTCGAACTCGCGACCCTCGCCTTGGCAAGGCGATGCTCTACCACTGAGCTATTTCCGCATATTTATATTGTTTCGACACCAATTATTATACACATGAAAATTTCATTTGTCAACATGGTATGTAAAATTTCGGATCATGTACGTCCTTACCACTAATTTCTCTGCACACATAAACTGCTTTAATGCATATTATGTATGAGATTTACAGGGTAAAGGAGTGGACATAATTTGTTCTATCGTCTTAATGAGCACTGTCAACTAGTAACAGGTGCAAAAAGAGGAGCCATATACGATTTCAACAGCGGCAAAGTATTCTCTATAAACGGCGGTGCAGTCGAATTACTGAAAGCCTGCCGCGACAATAAAATAGAATCTATATTAGATACAGCTTGTCCAGAAAATCAGGTTTACCTACAGTTCTTGGATGGTTTAACTGCCAAAGGTCTTGGTGGGTTTTATGCAATTAAGACTGACAACCAGTTAAGAGCTGATCAATCCCCACCTTCACCAAAACTCGAATTTTTATGGCTTGAACTCACCTCTGGCTGCAATAATAAGTGCCTTCACTGTTACGCCACTAGTGGTCCAACCGTTCAAGAGACCGACAAAGTTCCTCATGACAGATGGCTGAGTGTAATTTCGGAAGCAAGACAGCAAGGCGCAACAGCAATCCAACTTATAGGTGGCGAGCCACTAATGTATAAGAAATGGCGTGAATTAGTAGTTAAAGCTGACGAAGAAGGCTACGAGCTTATTGAAATTTTCACAAATGCTACTCTTATCGATGATTCATGTATTGACTTTTTTAAGCAACATAAGGTTAACATTGCTACGACAATATATGCCGACAATGCTGAAGTACATGACAAGGTTACGTTAAATAAAGGCAGCTTTGAAAAAACGCTAAGATCAGTCAAAAAAATAATCGATGCTGGTCTCCAGCTGCGAATAGCCTCAATCATTATGAAAGCGAACGAAGATCAACCTGAAAACATAATGAAACTTTGTTCAGAATTGGGAGTTGAGCCAACCCCGCCGGATGTAGTACGCCCAACCGGGCGAGGCGATGACAAAGATTTATTGCCGTCCTCTTATACTAAAGCTCCAATTAAACCGCCATTTTATACCGATGAACAATCCTTTCAATTAGCTAATAGCTGTCATACCTGCCTAAACGGCAAGATTGCCATAACTGCAAACGGCGACGTGATTCCTTGCATCTTCGCTAGAAATAAAGTTTGTGGCAATGTCTTAACTACACCTTTATCTGAGATTATTAACGGTCAGGCTTTAAAGGATGTATGGAATACTACCAAAGATCAAGTTGATAAATGTAAAGACTGCGAATACCGCTATGCTTGTAATGATTGCCGCCCGCTCGCTCAAGGCAGTGACAATAAAAAGAGATGGCTTGCATGCTCAGCCGGATGCTTATATAACCCCTATACCGGTAAGTGGTCTGATGATAACACTCAAGACAAATAATAGTAGGAGGCTTATTAACAATGTCTGATAATTCTAATTTAAAACCGCCAAAATGGGAAGCTCCAGAAATATCTGCTTGCAAATTCGATGAAATGGCAGATGCTGACGCCGAGTATTCAAATGTAGATGATCGCAAAGGTATTGGGTGCCTGCCGACAGCAACTCCTTGTAATCCGAATTGTGCCCCTGCCTGCCAGCCTTCTCAATGCAATCCATCCTGCAGCCCAAGATGTCGGCCTGCTTGTAATCCTACAACTTGCTATCCGATCTGCAGACCGCGCTTTTGTCAACCGCGTTATTGTTTTCCAGCTTGCCGTCCTGCTTGTAATCCTAGTACCTGCTATCCAAATACAACCTGCCCACCTTACTGTTCTCCTCGCAATTGCTATCCTAACAATTGTAATCCTTCCTGTCGACCAAACCAATGCAGTCCAATATTTCCACGTCCATAATAAAAAAATACCAAAAGCCGGCCATACCGGCTTTTGGTATTTTGGGAATTATCCTCATTAATCTAATGCTTTTTTAAGATTAATCAAGTTCTCCTTCATTATAGTTATATAACTCTTCCCTTGTTTTATCTCATCTTCTGTTAAGCTTTCAATAGGATTCAATACCAAAAGACCGGCTCCCGTTTCGGCAGCAATGGCTTGTGATAATTTGGGACTAACTAATGTTTCAAAAAATATGTACTTTACGCTATTTTCGCGGCAAAAGTTGACGATCTCAGCCATTTTATCTGGGGTGGGTTCACTATCTGGCGACAAACCCATTATAGCTATTTGATGCAAGTCATAACGTTTAGCAAGATACCCAAATGCCGCGTGACTAGTAACAAGGTCTCTTCGCGCCACATTATTTAAAGCTAATCTATATTCTTGATCAAGTTTTATCAATTCGCTATTAAATTTTTCGGCATTTTTAAGATAGTAGTCACGATTAGCAGGATCGGCGGCAACTAATGCCTCAGCGATATTGTTTATTTCCTGCTGAGCTGCTACAGGATCAAGCCAAATATGAGAATCAGCATCATGATTATGCTCATCTTCTTTATGAGCTTTCTCTTGATCATGTTCATGCTTATGCGCATCCTTCTCATCACTATGCTCAATAAGCGCAATGCCCTTACTTACCTCAAAGGCTTGAGCTGTTCCAAGTACTTCCTTGGTAAGTAACTTTTCCATTGGCTCCAGTCCAGCACCGTGATAGAAGAAAAGCTTTGCGGATCTAATTTGCATTAGTTCTTTAGCGGTTGGTTCCCAGTCATGAGGCTCTACCCCAGGATTAACCAGCATAACCACATCGACCTTATCTCCGCCAACTTGACGAACAAATTCATAAACAGGATACACGGTAGTGACTATCTTCATTTTATCAATATTGGATTGGGTCTGATTAACTTTACTTCCACAACCAGTTAATAAAACTAATAAACAAATTAGCATTAGTAAAAAAGGTCTTCTTGTTCTTAACATATGATCACCCTTATTAAAAATTTTAGCTGGCATTTCGGCATTCTTTACAATAACCGTAGAATTCAAGGGAATGAGATGTTACTTCAAATCCATCTGCTTGGGCCCTCTTTAAATCATTCTCGCTAATTGGACAAAAGTCCAAGCATTTCGTTATCCCGCAAGTTACGCAAATTAAATGATGATGGTGGCTAGAAGTTACTATTTCAAATACGTTACCTTCTCTTCCCTTGGTCTGTATTTCGTGTACCACACCTAAATCTGCCAGCAGGCTTAAATTGCGATAAATTGTATCAAAACTTACATCCGGCGCATTTTTCCTAACATGTTCTAACACATGTTGTGCTGTCGGAAATTTGCCACACTCACAAAGCGCTTTTATTACAGCTCGGCGCTGCGGCGTAATTTTGAATCCCTTATTACGTAAAACACTAATTAGCTGATCCATTGATAACACCTTTCTCAAATAGTAATATTACTATTTCCAATTTTAACTACTTTGATTCTTAAAATCAAGCTATAACTAATTAAAACTTTTTTACTTACTATTTTTCTAACAAGATAATTTAAGTTCCAAATAAATTTAAATTACACCCACGAATTATAAAGATGCGAGACATCTAAATCTTTATTTTTATACACATACCAGATAATATAAGATAATTAGAGTAATTACCTCCAAGAAAACAAATTATAGAGCAGCTAGTGTAATATGGCTTTATTTAGCTTAATTCATTTATTATGGAATACTTTGGATAATTGCATTCCTATGATATAATTTTATAAAATGGTTGAAAAACTAAATATAATAACTTTTCGCCCAAAAATAAGGAGTGATTTTTTTCTTGGATACACCCACGGTAGGTCTAGAAATTGTTATAATACTTGCGCTTATCTTAGCAAATGGAGTTTTTGCCATGACGGAAATGGCAATTGTCTCGTCTCGTAAGGCAAGACTTGAAAAACGGGCTGATTCAGGCGACGCAGGTGCTAGAGCAGCACTAGATTTAGCCGAAGAACCAACACCGCTTTTATCAACAATTCAGATTGGCATAACCTTAATTGGCATACTAACAGGTACCTTCGGCGGAGCAACATTAACTAGTCTGCTTGCTCCACAACTGAAAGCTATCCCTTTTATCGGCGATCATAGTGAAGGTGTCGCGCTATTAATCGTCATTTCAATAATAACCTACCTTTCATTAATAATAGGCGAATTAGTTCCAAAAAAACTCGCCTTAAACAATCCCGAACCTATTGCCGCTGTACTTGCTCGTCCAATGCGAGCTTTCTCCAAGCTTATGTCCCCTGTTGTGAGTTTTCTAAGTTACTCAACTAATTTTGTCCTTCGACTTATTGGAGTTAAACCATCCTTGGAACCTCCTGTAACTGAGGATGAAATAAGAATACTTATAGAACAAGGAACCGAAGCCGGAACTTTTGAAAAAACCGAACAGGATATGGTAGATAAGATATTTCGTCTCGGCGATTTAAGAGCTTACTCACTTATGACACCACGAACGCAAATGACATGGCTTGATCTTGAGGAACCGCTTGAATATAATTTGCAAATAATTAATGATAGCTCTCATACAAGATTTCCAGTAGCAAAAGGCAGCCTTGATGATTTTGTCGGCATAATCTATACTAATGACTTACTTGTCTCAAGTATAGAATCCGATAAACTTAATCTCGAAACTGCTGTTCGCACTCCAATGTTTATTCCTAAATCTATGAAAGCATTTAAAATACTCGAAGCGATCAAACAGTCCGGCACTCACGAAGCCGTAGTTTTAGATGAGTTCGGGGGCGTCGTTGGCTTTATTACTTTGCATGATATTTTATCAGAAATCATTGGCGATATCTCGCAGAATGATGAACCTGATGAAGCCCAAATTACCCAGCGTGAGGATGGCTCGTGGCTAGTAGATGGGCTATTCCCTATAGATGAGTTTAAAGAAGCTTTTGATGTTGATGAGCTTCCGGATGAAGATCGTGATCATTACCAGACGGTTGGTGGCTTTGTAATTTCATATTTAGGGTACATTCCATCGGCATCGGAAAATTTTGAATGGAATGGCTTTCGGTTTGAGATAATGGATATGGATAGAGTTAGAGTCGATAAAGTGTTGATTTCTAAAGTCTCTCCTAATAAAGCTGACCCCATGTGCGCTGAGTAAAATAAAAAACCAATGATTCTGGCATGCCAAATCATTGGTTTTTCTCTTTGTTAGATTAATCGCCAAACCTAACAATATCATCTTCTTCAAGATACTTACCATTTTGAATCTCTATAATCTCTAAATTAATTCTTCCAGGGTTTTCTAAACGATGTTTTGTAGATGGCGGAACGAAAATACTTTCGTTCTCAGAAATAAAGTGTTCCTTTTCACCAATCGCGACCCTCGCCGTACCTCGAATTATGATCCAATGTTCACTTCTGTGATAATGAAGCTGAAGAGTCAGGCACTGACCGGGATTAACGACGATCTTTTTTATTTTATAATTCTGCCCTTTGCAAATTATAGTGTAATTACCCCATGACCTGTATTTAGTGGTATGCTCTTTTGCTTCGGTTCTCCCAACATTCTTAAGTTGTGCGACTAAATCTTTAACTTTTTGTGTTTCTCCTCTTTGAGCTACTAAAATGACATCTGCGGTTTCAATAACAACTAAGTCTTTGACTCCAACACCTGTAATAAGCCGGTTATTGCCCATCATCATAGTTTTTTCGCAATCAATAGCTGTACAGTCACCACTTAAAACATTACCCATATCATCTTTAGGAAGCACCTCATATATGGCATCCCACGAGCCAACATCATTCCAGTACAGCCCTAAGGGTAACATAGCCGACGATTTTACCTTTTCGGCAATCGCATAATCAAATGATATATTAGGCATCTCACAAAACCTATCCATCATTATATTATAGTCTTTAGTTTGCGTGTAAAGCTCTGGACAATGTTCTTCAAGCTGACTTAGAATAAATTTTATCGTAAATCCAAACATTCCTGAATTCCAATAAAAATTGCCATCTTCTATGTAGGATCGCGCTGTTTCGATATCTGGCTTTTCCTTAAATGCTTCGACAACAAACCCAATTTCTAAGGCTTTACCTGTTTTTATATAACCATAGCCTGTTTCCGGCTTATCCGGTTTTACTCCTAATGTCACTAAGTAATTCTGGCTGCCTAGCTTCTCTAACTTGCGAATAACATCACTTAAACTATTGCTATCTGCTATAACATGGTCAGAAGGGGTTACAAGAACAAATTCATTTTCCGAAACTTTCAACTCGTTAAGGCAAAAACACACTGCTAGCGCAATCGCAGGAGCGGTATTTCTTGCTTCAGGCTCAATTAAAATATGAGTTCCTTCTACATTACAAGTTTTTATATGTTCATTTACGTAATGGTAATAATCTTTATTTGTGATAATTATAATATCTGAAGCTTTAACAAACGGCTTAAATCGCAAAATAGTTTGTTTAAGTAACGTTTGATTACCAGCGATATTAAGAAATTGCTTGGGAAATCCGACGCGAGATAAAGGAAATAACCTACTGCCACCACCACCAGCAAGGATAATGACTTTCATATAGCTCTTCTCCTTTAGTAATGAAGTTAGACCATTAAATTTAAGTGTCTTTTTAGCACAATCACCATAATAAAAACTTATGCATGATAACAGCGCATAATTACTCTAAACTTTAATTTAAAATTGGTCTTAGCTACAATACTAAAGCCCTGCGGATTAACCACAGGGCTGCGAAAAGTCCTATAAAATCATAAAACCGATATCATTTTAATGATATCGGTTAATTAACGTTGTGGTGCGGGAGAAGGGACTTGAACCCCCACGGTCACCCGCCAGATCCTAAGTCTGGTGCGTCTGCCAATTCCGCCACTCCCGCATGTTTTGAAGGCTTTTGTTTATCGCCCTCTCACTTGTATTATGATAACATAACATGTTTTGTTTGTCTAGTGTTTTTTTAAAAAAATCTACAAGAAAGTTGATATCGTATTTTACGCTTATACATAAAGCTACCTTTCGTCCCTTGGTATTAATTATAACTCTTCGTCATTCAATTTAACCAAAAACTTAACTAATGCCCTTATATCGTAAAATCAATTACACCTCCCACCAGCTAAATGTTGCCATACAAGTCGCATTTTCTGTACCTGTATTAGATACTCTTATGATATAGTTTTGGACAGCAGTCGTGCTTGGTATAATGATTTCCCCCTCGAAATTTGATTCGTATGTCCCATTCACCAGTATGAATGTTAATAATGGATTATTAGTTGCTGGGTTTGTATCCGTAACGGCATATCCTGCAGTCAGTAAAGTTGTATTTGCCGATCCTAAATTAGTATTTACTGGGGTAATAACATCTGTTGTAGTTGCTGATGCAGCTATAATATCTACTACAGACGTTCCGCTTGTTCCCGCTTGTATTTTGTCAAAGTATAACGTTTTTCCCCAATTAGCTGGAATTGTAATTTGTACTACTAAATAGCTGTTGTTTTCAATGTTCTGCGCGCCAGTATTAATATTAAATCGCTGCCCCAGTTTACAATAAGCTGCGCCTAAGTTTTCAACAACTATCGGCGACTGCGGGTCAACCGAGGCCAGATTTGCATATATCGGTTCTAAAGGACTTGATATAACCCTGCAATTGGTACGTATCAAGCTACGGTCAATTTTAGTATTCGGCATATAATATTACCTTCCTTAGAAAAGTTTTTATGTTAAATTATATGCTGTAACAATAACTTCTGTAACTCTGGCCTAACCTTAGCTCTAATCTGGCTTCATCAAATAACGGCACTAGTGCCACATAATGTCGTCTTAAAGTAAACAAAAAGGCTTACAAGCGTTTGCCTGTAAGCCTTAAAATTGTTGAATTGGTGCGGGAGAAGGGACTTGAACCCCCACGGTCACCCGCCAGATCCTAAGTCTGGTGCGTCTGCCAATTCCGCCACTCCCGCATATTAAGTTAATGGTGATCCACGATGGACTCGAACCATCGACACCCTGATTAAAAGTCAGGTGCTCTACCGACTGAGCTAGTGGATCATGTTATGGCTGGGGCGGCTGGACTCGAACCAACGCATGCGGGAGTCAAAGTCCCGTGCCTTACCAACTTGGCGACGCCCCAGTATATAGCTAGGTTATTTGGGGTGACTGAAGGGGTTCGAACCCTCGAGTAACGGAGCCACAATCCGCCGTGTTAACCACTTCACCACAGCCACCATTTATCATTACCTAACGACAAAAACTATTATAACAAATGGACTTTATTATGTCAAGCATATTTTTGATGCTTTTTAAACTGAAAACTTACTTACAATACTTCTTAACTCATTAGCCATTTGGGCTAGCGTTTGGGCCGAAGCCGAAATTTCTTGTACAGCGGCATTCTGCTCCTCACTAGCAGCAGCTACCTGCTGAGCACTCGCAGCATTGGCTCTCGCGACATCGGCGATATGCCCTACCGCCTTCTCAACTTCCTTACTGCCTGACTTTTGATGATTAGCAAGTTCAACTATATTTTTAACTTGACTGCTCATATCCTTGATAGCCTGATGAATCTCTCTAAATGCAGATCCAGAAGCTTCAACTACTGCAACTCCTTGTTCTACTTCTTTGCTTCCCTTGTCCATTGCAGTAACGGCTTCAAGTGTTTCTTGCTGAATCGCGCCTATTATTGATGAAATCTCTTTTGCAGCAGTCTCAGATTGCTCAGCAAGTTTACGCACTTCATCAGCAACCACAGCAAAGCCTCTTCCCTGCTCACCAGCTCTTGCAGCCTCAATAGCTGCATTAAGAGCAAGTAGATTTGTCTGACCTGCCAAACCGGTAATAGTATCTACTATATTCCCAATCTGTCTTGATTTATCACCTAAAACATGGATCATTTTGGCCGTATTATTAACGTCATCTCTGATTTGTGTCATCATTGAAACAGCTCTTTGGGACTGTATTGCCCCTTGGTTTGCTGCACGTTCACTGTCTTCGGTAGTATTGGCAACCGATTCTGCTGCCTTAGCAGAGTCGGAACTGAATTCCACCATACTGCTTATAACCTGGAAGGACGTATTTGATAGTTCGACTTGCTCACCTGTTCCATTAGCGACATGCTGCACAGTAGTAGCAACTTCTTCCGAAGCTTTTCCAACCTCGTAAATCGCTGAGGATAATTGTTCTGAAGCTGCAGAAACCGATTGAGCTGTAGCAGCTGTCTGAACAATAAGTTCTCTAAGCTGGGCAGTCATTGAGTTAAATTCATCGGCTAGCTTTGTTACTTCTGCCGCTCCTTTAATACTAATATTATGTGTTAAATCACCTTTAGCTACTCTATCCGCAGATTCTATCAGTTCATTCAGAGGATTAACAATACTACCCGCTACCTTAAATGCAGCGTATATAGCTGCAGCAATTGATAACAGTAAAATAGCAATACTAATTAGACTAGAAAACACTAGCGATGAAAATACTTCTGAAACTGGTTCATGAACAATAACGCCCCAACCGTAGCCCTCTACTGGAGCATATACCGTCAGTGTTTTGTCACCCCGACTTGAAGTAGTTTCCATGTATCCAGTTTGACCGTTAATAGCCTTCTGAACGAAATCGTAGTTTGAGAAGTCATCTTTAGCCATTATTTTTTCTTTATTAGGATGAGCCAATACTATACCCTTTTGGTCAACAACATCTACATAGCCAGTTTTGCCTATTACACTATTTTCGACGATATCCCACAAGGCCTTAATACTAACATCTGCAGCCAGAACCCCTACTATAGCCCCATCTTTATTCTTAATCGGTGTAGAGATTGTAATACAGGGAGCATTAGTGAATGCCGATATGTATACATTAGTGAAAAAAGTATTTCCTTTCAAAGCTTCCTTAAAATATGCACGGTCTCCACGATTAGCAAGATTTCCGCTTGTCCTAGCGATCTGCATGCCATTATTGTCCATAGCAAAAATTAATTCAAATTGCGGATTTTTTTGCTGTATTGCAACAATTGTTTCTTTAATCGCATTTGCATCCATTGATGAAGAAGTCGGTGACAAAGCTAACCCTTCTACTATCCCTTGAGCATTATCCATATGACGTTTGACAGCATAAGTAATTTGCTTGGTTAGATTCAGGTTCGCTTGAACTGTTGAATCTCTTGTACTTGAAAAATTTAAGTAGGCATTAACTAAAGAACCAATCAAAGCAGGTAACAAAGTAAATAAAGTAAATAAGACCACAAGCTTGAATTTTAAACTTTTTTGTGCAAACATTAGTGCCACCTCGTTCATTATTTTACTAATCACACTGCTAGTAATTTCTTACTGCCATTACAAGCTGTTACAAAAAAAAACCAACTCGACCAAAGTATCACACTCCAGCCAGTTGCACGTCTCTGTACGCTGTAAAAATTATTATGTTACATTTATCATATAATATATAGCATATTGTGTCAATATATTACATTTTAAACTATTAAGTATTTTGGGTATAAAATAAAAAGCACTAAGATTTATCTTAGTGCATACTTTACAATGGCGACCCCGGCAGGATTCGAACCTGCGACCTTTTGATTCGTAGTCAAACGCTCTATCCAGCTGAGCTAAGGAGTCATAATAAATGGCGCGCCTGGCACGACTCGAACGTGCGACACACGGCTTAGAAGGCCGTTGCTCTATCCAGCTGATTAATCTATAGCCCATGACCATAGATATTTCCTAGGTTTTTATCAATTGTATGTGCTAATGAATAGCACGTGTTATCAAAAGTATTGTGCTCTCGCCTCCCTACATTAAATATAGCAAACATAAGACGGTAACACAAGTTGCTATATAATAAGGAAGGAAAATAAAAGAAGGCTATTTATTAGCCCTCTTGCTTAATCACTGTTTTCCATTCACTTATAATATATTGTGGTATTTGAAATGTCTTAGCCGATTGATTATTAAAGTATACTCTCATATAAAAGTTATCAGAATCATTACTTGAACTTATACGACTTATTATTTCGGGATTCACCCTTATTAAAGCTGCAGTATGCAAAGCATTATCTGGAGGAACTATATCGGAAATAGTTGTTACAACTTTCAAAGGATATATTTCATCGTTAATCTTAAAATCAACTATATCATCACTAAAGAAATACCAATCATTAAAATCAATCTTGTGTAATCGAAGGCTATATTTAGTATTCATATTCTTTGTTTCCTTAGAAAAAACAATCATGTGAAAGGAGTTAAATTTATTAGTTATACTCTTTACTTCAACTTCACCGCTAAAGCTGTCCACTTGTTTTTCTATTGAAGCCCAACAGCTTGTACTAAAGACAACCATAAGCATAATCACAAGTAGCAACGTTTTACGCATTCTAATAATCACTCCTACTCATTCCAAAATACGCAAAAATCTTAGTTAGCCCTCTTAAGTATTTCCTTTATTATTGGATTGTTTGTCCCATCATGAGTTAGACTTTTAGTAAACTCCATTTTTGACTTTAGAGTACCATTTGCATCATATTTCTCAGTTAAATAAAGACCAAATCTTAAGGTGTCTTTATCGACTAAATAATAATAAATGCCATAGGTAGAATCACTAAAGTTTAACTTAATTCTGCCTTTGACATATTCAGTAGTTCCATCCATAAATGTCTTGATTGAGTTTACATCAATATAAGCTGATTCGTCTATCTGTTCCCACTGCTCACCACTACTCGCACTACAGACAGCACCTAAAGTCATCATAAGGATAGCCATAGTTATAATCAAAAGTTTCTTCATTTTACCTTTACCCCTTAATATCTTGACCTTGAGATATATTGACTGTTGATACTTCTGCTACCTCTTTGCCACAATATCGACATAGCTTTGCTTCGGGTTTGATAAATTCAGCACAAAAAGGGCATTTCTTCATACCTTCTTCAGTCATATCCCTATCGGCCTGTTGTTTGGTTGGCTTGATAACTATTGCATGAATTATTGCTACTATAAAGAACGCTGCACCATATATCCACCAAAGCATAAAACTACGACCCTTTGATTTTGCGATGAAGGCAGGTAACAATCCAATTATTACTGCAGTAAGGAAAATCTCCATTGAGTCACTCTCACTTTCTAACATTTTACATATTTACTTAAATTATACCCCTTGTCTATTGTAAAATTCTGTAGAATATTGCCATAGTTTTACAATAAGTGCCTAGCTTTGGAATAAAATATCTTGGAGCTACTTTTCTAGCGTGAGACTGAGCTAGTGTAATACGTCGGGTAGGTCAAAATAGGAACTTAGCTTTGGATTCAGCAAACTCACCGTACCCCCTAGACAGAACAAAAGACAGGATTTCTCCTGCCTAAAGATTTAAATTTACATATACCTCATCAAGCTGATCTTGAGTTATTCCAATATATCTGAGGGTAATACTAGGGGCACTATGATTAAGTATCTTCTGAATGACCTCTATACTATACCCTGCCTTGTATGCCCAGTAACCAAATGTTTTTCTTAATGTATGTGTTCCTATAGATACATTATTTTTGTCTGTGATAATGCCAACTTCTTTAGCTGACTTATTAATAATATCATAAGCCTGCTGTCTAGATATTGCCCCAGTTCCTTTACTGCCTCGCCCTTTGCGACTAGGGAATAATACTCCTTCAGTCAATCCTGTTGCTTTCAAATACTCACATATAGCTTTCTTACAGTTATCAGATAAGGGGAAGTCTTTTGATTTCCCTGTTTTTTCTTCTCTAATAGTAATCCTATCTTTACCTTTAACATCTTCTATAGTTAGCTTAAGTAAATCACTTATGCGTAAACCAGAACTAATTCCAAGAATAAATAATAGCCAGTCCCTAAGATTCTGTTCTTTGAGATACCTTTTCATATTGTCTAGCTGTTTTTTATCTCTGATAGGTTGAACATACTCCATAAATGACACCTCTCTCAATCTGCTTCTTTGATTACAATTATACAATATGTCAGATTAAAATACAATAGTTAAATGTCATTTATTTGTAAAAGTACCGTCAACCCTTATATCATCTATGTTCGTGGGTATTTTGCCAATCTTACATAATAGCATTGTGTCAGATTCACTAAGAGGATTCCTTAAAATTTAGTAGCCCCTGTTATACCATATATCTATATTTAACACCGCATGAACTATTGATATTACTATGTTCCTATAGTTCATTCTATTGATAATCATTATCACTACATGGTAATATTAACAGTATGCGGTAATGTGTTCAGGTGTAGTTTTGTACACCTAAATGTGATAATCAGATATTTATGCTATCAAGGATTTATCAAGTAGCAAAAGAGTTTTCAAATTCTGGAGCGTTCACGAATTTGGAAATTCCACAGCGATGTTGAATTGCAATTATAGCTTGCATTTACGTTTTATCAATAGTATAAAAACCTGTGCTACACTCAGGTTATATTTCAGATACTACACTTCTGTAGTGTTTAAAAGCCTATCTGCCTGTGTCCATATGTTCCACCTGTGCGACCACGAATAGAATTTAAAATATGTGATAATCCCACATTTAGGGGTATTCAAAAGGTGTGCTACACTCACCTTAATTTTAAGCCCAGTGAATCAATATACTGTCTATTGTAAAAATACATGTGTCCAGTACCAACCCTAGTTCATTTGGTGACATTACAAAGTCATAATATGAACATGGGGTTTACTTTAGCTGAGCGAAGTTTTACGCTTAGTGTCCGAAAAGTTGGACTACAGTAGTCCGAAATTCTGGACTGCTAAAAATACCATCCAAGCCATATACCATAAGGCTTCACAGCACTTTGCTAATGTAGTCACCTCTTTCTATATACTGCAAAATATACTAATCAGTGTATCATCAATAACAAGGACTACTTTAGATTTCATCAATAGTGAAATATATTTCCCTGCTGATAAAATAGGTGATAATCCCACATTAGAAATTACTTATGATGGCTATTGAGAACCTCCAAAGGAAGGACTTAAGTATCGTTGAGGAAGGGGAAGTTTACTATCATTTGGGAACGGCGTTCCCAGGTTCTCAACATGATTTATCTAAACTAATAGGCATTAACAGGAGGAGAATCTCCTACGCTATCAATGCTTACACTAAACTTTCATCTGAGGTTCAACAAATGGTTCAACAAAAGCAGATAACTGAAGAATCAACGAGAAAAGAGCAAAGGAAATTAATCCTCTGCCCCAACGAATAATATATCTTCAATATCAATAATAGCTTTGTCTAGCTGTTCCTCTGTAATCGTGTGTTTATTAATATAATCTGCAAAGTATATCCACGAATCACGTTCATTCAATACACCTTGTTTAGTACACACATGAGAAAACACTTGATTTTTAATATGATCACTGCCGAATAATCGTAGACTTCCTATTCTTGTGTCTTTGCCTGGATAATTATTAAATATTACTTTAGCAACATCCATTCCAAGATCTTTTATTGTCACTTGTGTCCTAGCTGTAACACTAATCATGAATTTCTGTATCTTCTCGTTTGATACTGGCTTATCAAGTCTTGTGTGTATATGGTATCCTCTACCGCTATTTATAATTAGAGGTTCAATACCCACTTCATTTAAATATTTCCTTATGACTTGTACTGCTGTTCTCATCTCTATTGTAAGTTCTGTATTGTTTTCATTGTGACTATTATCAAGGTTAAAACTAAAGACATTATTATGTGTCTTATGATAATATCCGCAGACATTTCCACTCTGCTCTATATGTTGTTCTAATAGATATTTTTGATATACTGGCTTGATGTTCTTAAGTTTGTACTTGTGTATTAATCCTTTGAGTTCAACATACTCGACAATTATCCCAGCTTTCTCCATAGTCTCAAGAAAGTCGAATCCATAGTCCTTAACCTCTAATTTCATTGTGCTAAAATCCATTGAAGAATAAAAATCTTTTAATACATCGGCTTTGCTGTAACCATTTTTCATAGATGAAATTATTTCTTGATAAATTTTATCTATCGGATTAGACATTGCTTTACCTCCTCAAATTTAGTGAAACCTTTAGCTTTTGTTTCAATCTCACAGTTAAATTTAGTAATCGGATAGAACATCTTAATATTAAATTCTGGTGCTGCTACTACATTAGAAGGCGAATCATCAATTAATATAGGAATCTTCCAGACCTTACAAAAGCTAACCTTGTTATCAGTATTAAAAATATAATCATAAGGAATCCTATGTTTCTTTAGCCATGCCCTAGTGTCATCTATGCAGTGCCTTAAGTCTCTATAAGTCAAAATAACTATTGTATAACCTTGTTTCTTAAGCCATTGCATAAACTCAGGCGCATCTGGTTTAACTTCAGCAATCTTATATGTCTCTTTGTGTAAATCATAATGCAACCTATCGAATTTATTTATATGGTCTTTCTTTAATATTTCTTGTTTCTTTATAAGATCAAGATAGTTTTTGAAAGTATCTCTATCAATACCTAAGTAACTATAATCATCATAGTTAACCTCTAGTTGTTCTAGTGCTTCAGTGAATAAATTTAATGTGTCATCAATGTCAACCGCAATATATTTCTTTTGTTTCATCTATACCACTCCTATAAAATAAATTAAGACCACCTATGCGGTGATCTATAGTTAATCTTTTATATTCTAATGTTGGTCACATGTAATTCTTTAAGGTGACTGACTAAAGCTAATCATGTGAAAGGCATTATATCAATCAAAAGTAATGTTATAGTTCAATCATAACAACCAATCATAGTAATAATCTTTTACATTGATATATCGTCTGCTTGGTGCGTAAGCAACAAGTAACAAGCGTAGCGGGTTAGCGTTCTCCCACTATAGCTTACTTTGATATTCCAATACTTGCCATATGATTATCTTAAGCTGATTATATTAAGTTTTCATATGATTGATATTGTTAATCCAAAGTAAACTATAGTAGTATTCTTATGCTCTTATTGCATACGCAATCATTGTTTCAGCTATCGCTTCACAATGTTATTTTATCAATGTATAAATAGTTCTAGTTATAGTTTTATCCTTAAGTAATAACTATAGTATATATACCTATTTTCTTTTAATGACAAACCGCTGGAACCCTTGAATTTCCTAGTGTCATCAAAAAAACTTCCACAGGTTTTGTGGAATTAATCTTTAGATATACCTAACCATTTCTGTAGTATATGCCTCATGCGACTACTTGGAATGTAAAGTTTAATCGGCTGTCCTTCTCTTATTGCTGACCTAAAGATAAATTGCAACATTTCACCTAAAGCATATTCTTCTTCTATTTTTTTAGTTATCTTGACTTGTTTAGATTTAAGAAATTCTCCTACTGTTCTATACATAAATTTATTAATCAGATATGCAACTGCTGTTACATGATTATATTTGTTCATTGCTCTAGCATTATGAGCTAAAAACTCAGGATATCTTCTGCCCTTAAGTTTGCCCTCGTAATCTTTGAAGGTAGTCCATAAGTTCAGCCTGACTTCTTGACCATTACAATAATGCCTAAAGAAATTATCTAAGTTATTCTTAAGATTTTTTATATCCGTTTCATTGGCTTCATCATACCAACCGCTACTTAATAAAAAATAAGGAGTTTTTCGCTTAGTGCTTTGCTTGTCAACATTTGAACCAATATCATTAATTCTACCTTTGGTGCATATATCTATTAACTTTGATAATGCTTCAGTATCATCAGGCTTTCCATTATGTTCCACTATTTCAAAGTTTGGCTTATTGATAATTCTATATTTTTTGTATGATATGCCATTAATATCAAAGTAGAATCTCATGACCTGTGAATCAAATAGATATGTAAGTACATAAATTTCTTCAAAGTAGTTAAAAATTCTAGGTGGGAACATCCATATAAGCGCAGTATCATTAACTAGATATATTGACTTATTCTTACATAGTGTCCTAAGTTTTTTAGCCCAATCACCATTATAAGGTTTTTCGTCATTCCAAATTAACCTACCATCATCGTCAACTTTACAATACTCCCCACTTATAGCCATTTGCAAATCAGAAGGTTTAATCTGTTGACAGTCTACAACCTCCATAACTTCATCTATGATTAGTGTATAATTCTGTTGTTTTAAAAGGCTGATTGTGTATGACGTACTAAGTTTAAATAGTTGATGTGTGCTAGCTACATTCTTGCCCTGTAGCAATAACTCATGAAAACTTTCTTGTTTAAGACATTTTTCTCCATCTTCTGTAATAGTGTCTGGTTCTGCAAAATTATCACAGTTTTGAATTACATTAGCTACTTCTTCAAGGTAAGGAGTAACATATATAAATTTTCTATCCGGATTATCATTCATCATTTTTCTGATATACGAACTTTTACCACTTCCCATTATACTATCAATTACTTTAATCAATACTAATCCGCCCCCTTTACTCTTTATATGTTCAGCTACCTTGATTTGCTCTTGAGGTGTCTGAAGTTGAGCTAATGGTCTTGATTGATATGCTGTGATTTCCTCAGTTTTAATCATTTGTTTTACTTCGGTTGGGTATCCAGCGAGTGATAATAAGCTTTGTAAGTACGACAGAGTAAGACCTAGTTTCGCAGCCATTTCTCTTCCTGACCTCTGAGAGGTCACATATATCTCCTTCAATACATCTGCCTTCTCAACTTCACTCAAGTCTTTCCTCTGAAGGTTCTCACTAAGCATAATCCATTGATTAAACACTTAAGCCCTCACCAGTGTTAAAACTAGTGAAGGCTTTTTATGTTGTTCCTATGCTTCTACTAATTGATATAGCTTGTACCCTTTTATTTCATGATCTAATTCTAATTCTTTAGCATCAACTAGATAATCTTCAACCTCTTCACGATTATTAAATAATCCTTCGCAATGAATATTGCCTAAGTCATCAACTACTGATACCATTAATAATTTTCCTGATTGATTTTTCATAATCTCCACTCCCTTGGTAAAATTATCTATCTTTGGATTAATTTTAACATATTGGTATACTATGGTCAATATGTGCATAACATATTAAGTTACCACAAAAACCATTAGGTTGTCAACATTTTTATAAGAATTATTATAGAAATTGCACTAAACAACATTAATCCAAACCTTATAGCGCATTTATTCACTGCTAAGCCATCATAAGAATAATAAGGATTGTACTTTACATATAATCTCAGTTGAAATACTTTTGTCGAAAAAATATTTTTTTATAAATTGATATACTAGCCTTCTTCCTCTTGTCTTTTCTTACATTCCAATCAATTTAGCATTAGGGAATATACCCTTAAATTCCTCATGTGCTGAAACATTAACCGTCCATATGTTATTTTTCTTTACTACCCACTTGCAATAATCAATAGGCATCATTATGTCTGAAGCTAACTCATAATTTGCCTCTGCTGTTGATACTTGGGCTTCAATTTGCTTGCCTTTAGCCACTACACATCATTCCTTTTCGTTTGATTATTTTATGGGGGTCTGAGTCCTCAAATATGGCATTTTTAGCCCTTGATTTATAAGGCTTCATCGTGCTTGTATTTTTAAGGCGTGGTAGTTTGGACGTATTATCGAAAATACAAGCAAATGTAATTCTAGTTATTATTAATCCATTCTTGTATTTCTGCTGATATTGGTCTTTCGTTGTTCTCTAGTTGGCTTATGTACTGCTGAGTAGTATTAAAAATATCAGCTAATTCCTTTTGTGACAAATTAAGTTTCTTCCTGATTGATTTTACTGGATTATCTATAGTTGCTGATGTTTGGCTGTCCAAAATTGGTTCACCAGTATTTGCATCATATTCAATCCTGTTGTTATCGTAAGTAATTTTGATTAGCTGAGTACCTCCACAAGTACAAGGAATTGATTTATCATAGTTTTGCTGTATCGTTGTTTTACTGCATCTGCTACATTGAAAGATATGTCTCCAATACTTGTCTGACTTAATTGCTTTAGCTTCTTTTCTTGCTTGATTTAGTTTAGGATTATACTCTAGTTTAGGGGCGTTCACGGCATGAACAGGCTTTAACCAACCATCTCCACAAGTACATTCTACTTTCCATTCATCAGAAGAAAACTCAGTGACCTTACCACATGAATTACATTCGTATTTAATCAATAACAACACTCCTTTTAATTAAATTCAATAAGACAATAAAAAAATAGCCCTATACAGTAAGGCTATTGTCTTCGTACAACTTTCTCATTTTGATTATAATTTCTTGAGTCGGCTTGACTTGTAGTTTTTCAATCATACATAAGTAAGCTCTAGAGATTACCAAAAGCTCTGCAGCTTGCTTTTGAGTTAATCCTTTTTTCATCCTTGATAATCTGTACATTGTGACATCCCTCTCCTTCCCATTAAATTTAATTCAATAAAATAACTAAAAAAATAACCACCAAGCTGTAATAGCCTAGTGGATTATGATTCTTATGAAGAATCCTACATAATATATGGCATAGATTTACAAAAATACAACCATTATATATAACACCTGTATTAAACTATGGATAACATTAGATAATTCAAGGGTTCTCAAGCGATTTATAATATGACAATCCAAAGTAGTCCTACATAATATATGGCACAGAATTGCGAAAAGTAAACATTTGTTCCCTCTATATTATATCCCTTAGAATCATAAAAATGTCACATTTAAAAATGCTCTCACTATATATCTTTTTTTATTACGAAAAGACAACCTATTTTACTAAAGTATACAGTATTCTTTTTAGGTCAACTTTAGTCCCTCATAATATATCCCCTAGAATAGCTAAATTATTCCCTCCACTATATATCTCTTGGAAGTCTAAAATTATAACCAAAAGTACCCTACATAATCTATCTTTTTTATTACGAAAATATTCCATCTAAAGTAGCCCCTATATTATATCCCTTAGATTGCTCGAAGTTCGTATTTGTATTTCTTCATACATAAATGATATTTTAGGACATCAAATGATAAGCCAATACAAACCCCTTGGTGTCTTTAGTTATGTGTAAAATTTACATTCCTATATGATGATTTAGGGCGTAGAATTGATTCTAGTAACTCCAATCATTATTATCAAGTGGATTATACTTAGCATGTTGTATCTTGAGTTCATTATCATTGAGATTAATATACTTCTTAGTTGTTGCAATGTCACTATGACCGAGCAATTTTTGAAGGCTGAACACATCTCCACCATTAAGCAAATAGTTCTTAGCCATCGAGTGTCTGAAAGTATGACATGATACCTTTTCACCAGTTAACTTAAGTTCCTTCTTTAGCTTCTGAAATAATACACTCAAGCATGACCCTGTCATTTTACGCTCATTTCTTGGTGTAACAAATAGATAGTTACAATTATCACCCTTGAGAAATTCATTTCTTGATTTTAAGTATTGAATCATGACTCGCCTCAAGGTTCTTCCTATTGGTACATACCTTTCCTTATTACCTTTGCCCTGTGCTATCCTAATCAAATCATTTGTAATATTGATATCAGCTAAAGTAAGGTTAATCAATTCAGACTTACGAATACCTGTAGAAAAAAACATTGCTGTAATACAGTAGTTCCTTAGTCCAAAGAACGTATTTCTATCAAAACCATTGAGTAGCTTGCTGATCTCCTGTGCTGTGAATGTGCGCATGACCTTTTGCTCAATCTTTGGAGGCTTAATATGTATCATAGGATTCTTACTAATGTATTCTTCACGATGCAAGAACAAAAAGAACGTTCTAAGGCTTCTAAAGTATCTATGTCTAGTTACTCCCCTTAGACCTTGTTCTTGAAGCAATATAAAAAATTCTCGAACACAACTACTGTCTACTTCTGATACATCATAAATATTTCTATTGATTAAATACTTAATGAATCTCTTAAGAACCTCGTCATATGTTTCTAGTGTCCTTACAGTTACATTCTCACTCTTCTTTGTGATAAAAAATATTTTCTTTACTTGACCTAATTCCATGACTTCCAACACCTCATATTCACATAAGTAGAGGTTTATGAAGCACAATACCGTAATAAATTACAATTGATATAGCTAATGTTTTCACGTGTACACAAAAGGCCGTTACTCTAGCTATACTAAGTAAACGCAAAAAACCCTTGCACCTCTTAGGATTAACCTAGGAAATACAAGGGTTCTAATTTACAATGGCGACCCCGGCAGGATTCGAACCTGCGACCTTTTGATTCGTAGTCAAACGCTCTATCCAGCTGAGCTACGGAGTCATAATAAATGGCGCGCCTGGCACGACTCGAACGTGCGACACACGGCTTAGAAGGCCGTTGCTCTATCCAGCTGAGCTACAGGCGCATTTGGAGCGGGTGATGGGAATCGAACCCACGTGGCTAGCTTGGAAGGCTAGAGCTCTACCATTGAGCTACACCCGCAATATACTGGTCGGAGCGGCAGGATTCGAACCTGCGACCCCCTGGTCCCAAGCCAGGTACTCTACCAAACTGAGCCACGCCCCGTCGACCACAAAATAGATTATACTAAATTTAAAGTTATATGTCAACACTTTTTAACAGGAAATTTAATGAAATCCTTTAAACTTAGCACCAATCAAACTACTCCTGTAATTATAGTAAACTTATTATCTAAAGTCAAACATTTAGCCATAATGCTTTAGCTAAGAATCTAACTAAATTAATATTATAAAACCACTTACTTGACGATCAATATATAACCTATCTAATAGTCGATATATTTTAGTAAATATGGACAAAAAAAGAGCCGAGTAAAAACTCGGCTCTTTCATTGTATCAATTACTTATTAAACATGTTTTTCAATGCTTGTTTGTTTACATCTCTATTAAGTTTAGCGATGTATTCAGTAAGTTTGATATCTTTAGGGCATGCCTGTACGCAGTTTTGGCTGTTACCGCAGCTGCTGATGCCGCCTTTGTTCATAATAGCATTTAAACGATCTTCTTTGTCATATTCTCCAATTGGGTGAAGATTGAATAAATGAGCTTGACCTAGAGGTTGTGGACCAATGAAATCTGAACCGGAGTTAACATTTGGGCAAGCATGCATGCAGCAGCCGCAAGTCATACAACGGGAAATTTCATAAGCCTCAGTTGCAGTTTTAGGATTTTGGCGAGGAGCAGGAGCTACTTCCCAGCTTCCATCAACAGCAACCCATGCTTGAACTTTTTTCAGGCTTTCGAACATAACAGTACGATCGATTGTTAAGTCGCGAAGCACT
Source organism: Dendrosporobacter sp. 1207_IL3150 (assembly GCF_036763085.1). NCBI lineage: Bacteria > Bacillati > Bacillota > Negativicutes > Selenomonadales > Sporomusaceae > Dendrosporobacter > Dendrosporobacter sp. 1207_IL3150. The sequence continues at coordinate 64,836 of NZ_JBAIYU010000006.1, read as the reverse complement.
GGGAAAGTACGAGCCGCGCTAAGACGGATCGGTTGTTCAAGATGGTCGATAAGAGCAGCACATGCTTGCTGTGCTTTTCCGTTGATTACCATCATGCAAGCGCCGCAAACTTTCTCAAGGCAGTTACATTCCCAAACTACTGCAGTAGTCTTTTTTCCGTCTTTAGTAACAGGATTCTTTTGAATCTCCATCAAAGAGGAAACTACGTTCATTGCTGGACGATAAGGGAGAGTGAACTCCTCAGTATAAGGTGCGCTGTTAGGAGAATCTTGTCTTTCTATAATAAAATGAACTGTCTTTGTAGTCATTGATTACTTAGCCTCCTTAGCAACATCATAACGGCGAGGACGAGGTTTGATGTGTGAGATATCTACAGGCTCATATTCGAATACAGGAGCATTTGTCTCTGGATTGAATAATGCCTTTGTTGTTTTGAGCCATTCTTCGTCATTACGGTTAGGGAATTCAGGTTTGTAATGAGCTCCGCGGCTTTCGTTACGATTAAGAGCAGCAAGAGTTATTACGCGAGCAACAATGATCATATCGCGAAGTTGTCTTGTGAACATAACTTCTTGGTTTGCCCAACGACCTTTATCATTTATACCGATATTATCCCAACGCTTAAGAAGTTCTTGTAATTTCACTTCTGTTTCTGCTAGTCTTGCATTTTCACGAACGATAGTAACGTTTTCAAGCATTACATCGCCCAATTCCTTATGCAGAGCGTATGCATTTTCAGAACCGTTCATAGCAAGAAGTTTTTCGAAGCGCTCAACTTCTGCTTTCTTAGCAGCGTCAAGTTCAGCTTGAGTTAATGCTGGACCTTTTTGTTCGCTTTTTGCCCATTTGATTGCGCTTGGACCGGATACTGTTCCGGAATAAGCTGCAGACAATAAGGAGTTAGCTCCCAAACGGTTAGCACCATGGTATTGATAATCGCACTCGCCAGAAGCTAATAGTCCAGGGATATTAGTTCTGTGCGTACGGTCTACCCAGATACCGCCCATGGAGTAGTGAACGCCAGGGAAAATTCTCATTGGAACTTTACGAGGATCATCACCAACGAACTCTTCGTAAATTTCAAGAATACCGCCTAGTTTTCTATCCAAATAGTCGCTGTCGATGTGAGACAGGTCAAGGTATACTTGGTTCTCACCATTAACACCAAGCTTTTGTCTTACGCAAACATCGAAAATTTCACGAGCTGCAATGTCACGTGGTACAAGGTTACCATATGCAGGGTACTTCTCTTCTAAGAAATAATATGGCTTACCATCTTTATAAGTCCAAACTCGTCCACCTTCACCGCGAGCAGACTCGGACATTAAGCGGTTTTTGTCATCGCCAGGGATTGCAGTTGGATGGATTTGGATAAACTCACTGTTTCCAAGGTAAGCGCCTTGTTGGTAAACAACAGAAGCAGCAGCACCAGTACAGATTGTGGAGTTAGTACTTTTACCGAATACAAGTCCAAGACCGCCAGTAGCGATAATAACAGCATCAGCTGGGAAAGCTTCAATTTCCATTGAATTCATGTTCTGAGCAACAATACCACGGCATTCGCCAAGATTGTTCTTAATGATTTTTAAGAATTCCCAGAACTCATATTTTTTAACAGCGCCTTTAGTTTCCCACATACGAACTTGTTCATCAAGAGCGTATAGAAGCTGTTGGCCAGTAGTTGCACCAGAGAATACAGTACGTTTATTTTTCTGACCACCGAAGTTACGAAGGTCAATTACACCTTCAGCTGTACGAGTGAAAGTTACACCCATACGGTCAAACATTTCAACAAGCTTAGGAGCAGCTTCAACCATGCCTTTAATAGCAGTTTGATCGCCTAAGAAGTCGCCACCATATACAGTATCATCAAAATGCTCATATATTGTGTCATTTTGACCTTTAGTATTCATACAGGCGTTCATGCCGCCCTGTGCGCAAACCGAGTGGGAGCGCTTAACGGGACAAAGAGAAAAGAGGTCTACTTGGCCACCAGCTTCACAAATCTTCATAGTAGCCATCAAGCCGGCCAAACCGCCGCCTACAACAATAATTCTTTTTTTCACTCGGGTTCTCTCCTTAATCTAATATTATACAGAAAAATAATTTCTATACAGATTACTTTTATGCGATGTAACGAGTAAGAGCTAACAGACCAACGCCAGACATTAGTGCGAATAAGCCCCATGCTGCTTTGTTAACAAAGCCTTGAGCGCGAGGTCCAACAGCAATGCCCCAAGTAATACAGAAAGTGAAAAGACCGTTAGTGAAATGGTAAACAGCCGCCACTAAACCGATAGCATAAAGGACAAATACGATAGGATTGCTTAAATAATCATGCATTAATGCATAGTTGATTGGAGTACCGCCGCCTTTAACCATGAAACGCAGGTATCCTACGTGCCAGATCAAGAAAGCAAAAGTATACCAAGCAGTCATTCTTTGTAACCAGAATTGACGGTTACGAGCATATCCATAGTCTCCAACGTTATTTTTAGCTTGAAGTGCAATGTAAGCACCGTAGATACCGTGGAAAAGTAATGGAATAGCAATTGCAATAATCTCAAGAGGAATTAAAATTTCATGTGGAATTGCTGCAAGATGGGCAACTGTAGCATCGAAAGCCTGTGGACCTGCTAATACAGTTGAAATTGAGAAGATATGCTCCAGTAAGAAGAAACCAATTGGTACTATACCAGATAACGAATGAATACGTCGGATATAAAAATCAGTGTTGCTCATGCTTTAACCTCCTGTATATTTGGGTGACCTATTGGGGTTTTCTTTGGCTAAAATTTCACTAATTAGCCAAAAAAAAATTTAACTATTAATTTTACAGTCTGCGATAAGGCTTTTGACCTTCTTCGTAGTAGCTGTTGCCTTCACTGTCGATTACCACAATTGCAGGGAAATCTTCCACTTCAAGAGCAGCCACAGCTTCAGGACCTAGTTCTGGGTACGCCAGTACTTCGTATTTTTTAATACATTTTGAAATCAAAGCAGCGGCACCACCAACAGCGGCAAGATAAACAACGCCGTGTTTTTTCATAGCTTCGACAACTTCTGGTTTACGAGATCCTTTACCAATCATTGCCTTAATGCCTTGTTCGAGCATTTTAGGAGTATAGGCATCCATACGACCAGATGTAGTTGGACCAGCTGATCCGATAGGGTTACCAGGTTTTGCTGGTGTTGGGCCAAGATAGTAAACTATTTGGTTTTGCCAATCAATCGGAAGTTTTTCGCCACGATCTAAAGCTTCAACCATTGTTTTGTGAGCAGCATCACGGGCGCTGAAAATTGTACCAGTGATAAGTACGCTGTCTCCAGCTTTTAGCTTACGAGCTTGCTCTTCGGTTAACGGGGTTGTAATACGAATTTTTTCAGTCATTCCTTTTACACCTCCTTATAACTCAACTTCGGCATGCCGAGTGGCGTGACAGCTGATATTTACTGAAACAGGCAGACCGGCGATATGGGTTGGATACCACTCAACATTTACAGCTAAGGCTGTTGTTGTTCCACCAAGTTGAGGCCCGATACCAGTCTTATTAATTAATTCAAGAAGTTCTTGCTCAAGTTTAGCATATTCAGGATGCTCATTGCGCTCAGTAATATTACGAAGAAGCGCTTTTTTAGATAAAATAGCAGCTTTTTCCATAGTACCGCCAATACCTACACCAACAACGATTGGAGGACATGGATTTTCCCCAGCGTGAAGAATAGTGTCTAAAACAACTTTCTTAACACCGGCAACTCCATCAGCTGGAACAAGCATTTTTAATTCACTTTTGTTTTCACTGCCAAAGCCTTTAGGCGCAAGTTTAATTTTAACTTTGTCGCCTGGAACAATGCTGGTATGAAGCACTGCAGGAGTGTTATTGGTAGTGTTTTTACGATTGAATAATGGCTCAGCAACCACTGATTTACGCAGGTATCCTTCGGTATAACCTTTGGCAACACCAGCATTTACAGCATCTACTATGTTTCCGCCAACAAAATGCACGTCTTGACCAATTTCCATGAAAATAACCGTCATACCAGTGTCTTGGCAGATCGGTCTGTCTTCATTCCTAGCGATATCGGCATTTTTAATGATTTGACCAATAACGTCTTTACCTAGCGGAGACTCTTCGGTTTTCTGGCCTTCTACCAAGGCGGCGTAAACGTCCTCAGGCAGATAATAGCAAGCTTCCATACACATTTTTGCTATGGCCTGAGTAATTTGCTCTACCTCAATTGTACGCATGCAAACCCTCCTAATTTGTAATATTATGTATGCATTTATATTCACAATAATAGCACAATTACTTTAGGTTGACAACCATTTTGGGCAAGAAAACAAAAAAAGTGCGATAGCGAAAAAACCCTTGAAATTACTGGCTTTTTTGGTTCTATCGCACTTTTATATTTTGCCAAAAACTGCAATTAGCGCCATGACATTATTGCGAATTTTCCGACTAATGGCGTGATTTATTATGTATAACCTTGTCGATTATCGGTTTTGCTTCAGCGGAAATTAAATATTTATAAGTTGTATCCGGAACTAGACTACTTATCTCAGCCCATTTTTCATCCTTAATTAAAGCTCTTACTCGTGATGCACTTATAACTTCGCCGTTAACTGTAATTCTATCCATTATCTTAACAGATATACCGCGTTGAGGCAGTATATCTGTTAACGCTTCATTATAAGCCCTAGTAACTAAGCAGTAAGGCTCATCACCTACATACCGGCTGCTGATTTTGAGCTCAGGAGCAATTCTAGATGCGAATATCTCTGCGTCAAGACGGGTTTGTGCCGTTACGGTCTCATTCCCTCTAGTAAAGTAGCCTGGAAAGGTGGCCGAAGATACAACATATTTCCCCCCTGGGACAACTGCTATATTATTAAACTCAGCTAAACCTTCTTTGACTAATCTAAATCTAACATCAAAAGGAAATACTGAACCTTCTTCACTAACTACCATGACAATAACAGAATCATTCTCCGCAGCGGCTTTAGTGATTACAGCTTTATGTCCTAAAGTAAAAGGGTTGCAATTTACTACCAATGCTGCTCTTTTACCTTCTGGCATCTCAACGATATTATTCGCTATTTCCCGGCAATAACTACCAATCGAGCCAATGCCTGACTCAAGTAAAACCGCATAAGGTTCAGCTCTGCCAACTTCATTAAAACCAAGTGCACTAAATAAATATGCCTTATCCGGTTTTGTAAATATGAAATAATGAAAGATACCTCTCCTACTAGCTTCGGTTATAAGTTTAGTAACTATTGTTGCAGTAAGTCCTTCGCCCTGAAAAGCATCATCAATTGCGATATTACGTAAGACCTCACCACAAAACGAACCCGTACCAGCGATTTTACCTTCCTTATATAAAGCAATCGTATAATCAACTTGGGCCGAAAAACTTAGATCAAAACGGGCAAGAAATTGTTTTATAATTGTCACTTGCTTCTCATTTTTAAGATCTATTACTCGTTCTTCAAAATCGCCCCAATTCATTAGCTAGTCCTCCAATTGCCGAACAACATCAATAACGGTTCCATCACGATATTCTACTATTGCGACGACACGTTGACCAGTAACCAGCTTATCTGGCGCTCCAGCAATGCTTTCAGCAATGCTTTTCAGTTCCTTAATATCCTTAACAGTAATTCCTGCTGCAAGAAGCTTATCACGCAATTCTGGACGACGAGGATTAACAGCAACACCGCGCTCTGTTACAAGCACATCAATAGTCTCTCCTGGTGTTGTAGCTGTTAAAACTTGCTCTACTATAATTGGTAAGCGTCCGCGCAGAAGGTTTGCTACTACTATTGTGACTTTAGCACCAGCTGCAGCATCAGCATGACCTCCAGAGCCGCCCATAATTACGCCATCTGATCCTGTAACTACGTTAACATTAAAGTCAGTGTCAATTTCTGTAGCACCTAAGATAACGGCGTCCAATTTGTTAACGGCACAACCATTATTAAATGGGCTGGCGTAAAAGTTCGCACTAATTTCCATATGGTTTGGATTTGCAGCAATTGATCGTATCGCTTCAAGATCAAAACCTTGTACATCCATTAGTTTCTTAAATAAGCCTTTTTCCAACATTTCAACCATGTACCCTGTTATACCGCCAAGAGCAAAACTACCGCTAATATTTTCTTTTTCCATCATTTTGCGAACAAAATGAGCCGTAGCTAAAGATGCTCCACCAGCGCCTGTTTGGAAAGAGAATCCTTCCTTAATTAACCCTGCTGCTTTTATTACATTAGCTGCCGTCTCTGCTATTTTTAAACCTACTGGGTCTTTGGTTATCCGGGTTGTGCCAGAAACTATACCCTTAGGATCACCAATACAGTCAACTTTTACAACATAATCAACTCTCGTTTGCGGAATGGATACAGGCGTAAGCGGATATTCAACCAAATAATCCGTTACCGCAACAACATTATCGGCGTACTCGGCATCAGGAATTGCGTAACCTAACGATCCGCACGCAGTTGGTCCTTGAACCCCATTAATATTACCATAATCATCTGCTGCTGGCGCCGCGATAAACGCCACGTCTATTTTAAGCTGTCCACACTCTATAGCACGAGCGCGGCCACCATGTGTTCTCAGAACAACTGGCTTTTCAAGTACCCCTCTTGATATTGCTTGGGCTACAGGTCCAGACATATAGTTTGTATCCAAGGCTGTTACCACGCCATTTTTCATATGGTCAACTAATGGTGCATGAACCGGAAAAACAGAACTTAAAGCCACTTTTAAATTTTTCAAGCCTAGTTTAGCCGCAACAGCTAAAACCATATTAACAACGCCATCACCATTACGGAAATGATGGTGGAAAGATAAAGTCATACCATCAGTAATTGGAATCTTTTTGAAAACCGCTTCGAGACTATCGGTTAGTTTGGTCTCACTTGGACGAATTGCCTTTACGCAAGGTGCCTGCCTATTCATACCAGGTTTTGTATTGAAAGCACCTGCGAAAAGTATCGGGGTTTGATAACCAGGAATTGATTCAGGTATTTCCCTGCCAATTGCATTCTTCATTACTCAATCTCCTTTCGCAAACCTAACAACTGCGCCAAAAATATTATATTATGTGCGCGGCTTACTATAGGCGCATCAACCATTTTACCATTAAGTGAGGCTACTCCGGACCCTTCCGCCTCTGCTTTTCTAAGTGCTTCAATTACTTGCTGCGCCCATTCAATATCTGTGTCACTAGGATTATAAACGCCATGAATAACGTCAACCTGTCGAGGATTAATCGCCATTTTACCCTTAAACCCAAATTGCTTAGCAACTATAGTATCTTGAAGCAGGCCTTCTTCATCGTTTGCATCAGTGAAAGGTGTGTCTATTGATTGTATTCCTGCAGCCGACGCAGCATTTACAATCATAGAACGGACCGTAAATATTTCAGTCCCTTCCTTTGTCCTCTTTGCTCCCAATGCTGCAGTGTAATCTTCTGCACCTAAAGCCAGAGCAACTACTCTTTGATCGGCTTTAGCAATATTATAAGCCTCGTGAATACCTTGCGGCGTTTCTAGCAGCGCGACTATTTTTACTGCCTTTTGACCTGTACGCTCAGCAGCCGCTACAAGTTCAACAACCTTTTTAATATCCTCGGCGGTTTGTACCTTTGGTACCATTAAAGCGCCTGGCTCACAAGGAACAATTGCTTTAATATCCTCATGGCCAAATGTATCTAGCGGATTAATTCTTACTACTTTCTCACTAGCGCCATAATCAACATTGTTTAATGCATGGGCTACAAGTATCCGAGCAGCATCTTTTTCATTAGGCGCCACAGCATCCTCTAAATCTAAGATAACCGCATCTGCCCCAAAAACACCACCATTTTGAAGCATCCCTGGACTATTGCCAGGAATAAACAGCATACTTCTGCGCAATTCCATTATAATAGTTCCCCCTCACACACAACTCCTGCTCGTCCAAGTGCTGTAAGCGTCCGCGCCTTGATAGTACAATCTAGCGCACCACGATCGACTGCCTTAATATAAATATCAGTTACGCCTAATTCACTAATGATATCAAGGATAGTTTTTCTGATAGCTGTACCATACTGAGCCAGTACTATACTGTCCAAATCTAGTAATACGCCACCCTCAGTTGTTGCTGGAGCTATTGTTATCATGATATCACCAGACTCCAGCGTCCCTGCCTGGGCTGTCTTAATTAAACTACTCATGAGATACCTCCGTATATATTTAATCTACTTGAATTAAATAGTTGCCGCGTAACTGAGCCCAGCAAACCCGTCGAGATTGTCCGAGTTCGGGCCAACTACGCCGATAATCAGATAAGAATTAGTTTTAGGATCATATTTATACTCATGTATTAATCTAAAATTCTCAATGTCTTCTGTATTACGAACATGAGTCCGCGGTCCTGAGCAAACCCACAAATCCTCGCCTAACTTAATATGACCTTCATCAACATAACAGACTGAAAGACCCTCATCTATAAGCCGCTTTACTTTCTTTTCGACCTCAGTTAGGTCAGCATCTAATGGTAATGGGTATTCAAGAACAAAGCCATTATGAACATCACGATGACCAAACGGCAATATAGCACCATAATCATGCAGTAAAATCCGCGATGTTATATCCTCAGCAGTATGAGCCATCTTACGGTAGCGCAGCGTCTTTGTTACAACATTTATAATCTCATCCGGGAAAGGGCCAAAAGTAGTTGGTCTTACTACTATAACATCACCGCCAACACCAATTAAGACATCGGCGTTTTCCCCTAAGACTGGGTATAACAAATCAAAGTGCTCAACAATAACCCTCTTGTTTTGCATAAGTGCTCTTTTAACAGCGTCAGCTATCACATATATTTGAGTAAACGCAGATTCAAAACGAATATCGACATGGTATGTATGACTTGTAAAAAAACCCTTATCAATATTTTTAAGCAGCGGCAGCGGACGAACATTAACGCCGTCGTCATCATTTGTAAGCTCTAATCCAGGAAACATACCTTTTATCATTGACGATTTACCAGCACCTGCATCACCAATCACACCGATCAATCGATCCAGCGGCGAGAGATAACGCTCACTTACTTGCTGACCGAGTATATACATCCTATTTCGACCGCGAGGTGCAAAATAACTGGCATACATTAACTGCTCAAGCATCATAGATTTCATTTATATTCCCCCAAGCGTAGTTTTCCTTATAACCACGTTACGGCATTCAATCAGTTGATCGAATGCCGATGTCGTGGGCTTACCTATATTTTAAAATTTTTACTGAGTATAAGCCAGTTATATTTAGTTTAGTACTATGATTTACGCGCCTGACGGAGTGCAAGGATACGGTTCATTTCATTATAAACTATCATTAATCCTTCATCGACACCCATACCAGGTTTAGCTAACATTTGTACTGGCTGGGTTGCCATTGCAATATGAACACACACCTGAGCTGAGCGATCTGTTTCATTGCAAGTTCCGCCCTGATAAGCACCTACACCCTTTTCTTTGCAATAGAGGATAGACTCAATAATATTATTTATTCCGCCTAAATCCGGAGTTTTAATCTGCAGCATATCGCCAGCACGCTTATCGGCAAATAACTTAATGTCTTCTAAAGTATTGCACCACTCATCCGCTACTATCTCAACATTGATTTGTTCTTGGTGCAAACGTGCAGTTAACTCAGCTAGTGCATCAATCTGCTTATCACGTTCCTCAACATCCATAGGACCTTCAATACGTAGCTTTAAAGGTGCAGCTGCCTGCTCTAATTTACGGAAATATTCAACCATCTTCTCAATATCATTATTAAACGCAATTCCGAAAGTACCGTAAACGTCAATATGAAGTGTTGGCAGATAGTCGTCTTCTGTACGTACAGCAAAAATTCGATCTTTTAGCCAACCTACATACTCAAGCAAAATTTCGCCATTTGCACCTAACTTTTCTGCAACATTATTAATAAGGGCATGCGGCAGAACTTGAGCTTTTTTAATAATCATTTTATCCGCATTGTTATAACGATCATCGCCGCTTTGAGTAAAGACAGGTATTTCCTTAGTACTAACTGTTGTACCATACTCTTCTGCTATTACTTCACACATAAGTTTTCTCTTTGCCTTAGCAACTGCATCAAGAATAGCTTGGGTCACACCGTATCTTAGTGCCGTATGGATTAATCGACCTGTATTAGGGTCAACCATACTGTCGATATCTTCAGCCAACTCTTTAAACGAATTTAACTCCCGGCCTACTAGGCGATTTTTAATATCAGACTCAATTACTGGGATGAAATCTTTAGCTAAAAAAAGAGGATCACGGCCGCCTGCACCGCTGTACTGTACAGCGGCACAATCGCCATATGCAACTTGGCCATCTTCAAGCACTATCATTACCGATACTGATTCGCCAGCCTGACGTACTTTTTCAAAACCAGGTGTAACCGGAGTTCCTTTATAAGTAAAGCCGTCATGATGAGCATTAGCTTTTATTGCTCTTTGATCATCAAAGTAAAAACCTGTAAGACCGCGTGAACACACTACATCTATAATTTTCATGATAACATCTCCATCCCTCAAATTTAGACTTAAAAGCTATTAACTTCTATTTGGCCTTCCTACTAGGCGACCTTTTGAGATTGCATAAATATCATCAATAACCATTTGGAAGCTAGGTTTACGACCTTCAGAGTTTGCCCGCTCTTCAATTTTAATACGATGGAAATCAATTATGTCTTGGGTAAAAGGAAGGTTTCCAGTGTCGAACAAGCGTACCGCACCATGGTTGTCACGAGCAGGTAATATTTTATTGAGTGAATATTTGCTTGGTGCAAAAGGTACATCCAAAACACCTGCCGCAAAAGCACTAACTGTGCCCTTAGCAAAGTCACCATTTCCTAACTCAAATACTTTATCTAAGATGCAGCGAGTTTCTGCTTTAATTATATCAATTTCAGTTTGCACTTCTGAGCTTAGAGGGAATGGCTGATCAGCTAGCATATTAATTAGCTGCTTAGTTGCTTTCAATCCTTGCGCATTAGCTTCTTTAGTCGGAATACCTAGAGCTTCATGTGGAGTTTTTACGATAACTTTAGTTGCCTTCGCTAAAGCAGCCGCCGCTGCCCCCCAGGAAATTACACCAAAAGCTTTAGCTTCATCCTGCGGGAAACCACCCATCCACTGATGGAATACAGTCGTAAGAACACAGTCATTATAGCCATTTTTAGCAAAATACTCATCAGCTAATTGCTCTAACGCTTTTATTGCAGCAATATCTTGGAATAAGTTACCGCATTGACCATAACCCAAAGTAATGTTTTTTACCCCTTGCTCAGCAGCTAATATACCTTCGATGATTGCAACAGAGTGGGAAACACTTGGTGGAACAAGAGTACCAGTTAAAGGACCAAATGGTTCACGGTTAATTTCGATACCATTCTCCGCATAAATACCTACCAAACGATCACAATACTGCCAATCATAGATAGTTTGCTCAAGAGAAACACTTTTAGCATAAGGGATGTTATAGGAAATACCGCCACCTTCATAGGCTGTGTATCCGCCAGCTAAGGTAATTTCACCAAGAAGTCTAGCATCAGGAGTGCCGTGACGAACTTGCAGAGGACCATCAACACTTTCAATTACTTTGCGAACGCCAGCTACACCATGGTTAACAGCAGGAAAACCATTAAGCAGCGATCGACCCGCACGTTTACTCTCTTCAATACCATTTTCAGCTTCTTTGTACTGATTCTGGCGGGTATAACTGTCAATCGTAGTTGGTAATAGATCAGCTTCGCCCTCAGTACGTAAAAAATTCAACAAGTTAATATGCTCATTAATCAGTGCAACACCAGCACGCGGCTGAGTTAACGTCTCGCCGTTTTTCTTTGCTTTTACAAGGCGCTTAGCAAAGTGTTTTTTTGCAGGTATAGTCTCGTGATATTTGAAGGCCTCAGCCATATCAACTTCAGCACCTGTTGGCCACTGCTTTAGTATATCTTCACGAATTGCATAAAACTCATCATGTGTCCATTTCTTATTTTTAAGTTCCATTTTATATTACCTCCGTACTATATATTTTTTCATCATTCGAATCGCAAGTTCTGGATAGTCCTCGCCCAATAAGCCCATTGAAGCCATAATGTAATCTTTATCTACTGCAAATTCCGGTTTTTTGGGCTTTAACACATGCGGACTAGCATCTTCAAAAATAATACCTTTTAATATGTCATTAGGTCTTTCGTTTGAGATTATAACTCCGCCAGTTCCAATTACATTATTTACGTTTGTCAGATCTTTACCTGTTTGGACAAAAACCTGACCTAAAACTGAATAATGTGTTTCCAACTGCCCGACATGACGATCAGCTCCAAGTTTAGTGCACGCCCGCCCCATTGCAACTTCCATACCTTTATCTTGTACGTTCTGAGGCAAGTATTCAATATCCGCTGTTACTTTCTCGACATACTCTGCAACTTCACTCTCATCAGCATTAGCAAACTTGGCTATTAGTTCAGCTCCAGCAGCCTTTAGTAAAGGCGAAGCACTGTATCTCATTCCTAAATCACCTTCAACTGTACGCTTACTGAACGGTTCTGGCAAACCTCTAAGTACTGCATTGGTAGTTGGGTCACCTTTGGCTATAGAATAAACATCAGTTGTTGCTCCCCCAATATCCACTACCATAAGATCGCCTATTCCACTTTCTTTATTGGTCCCAATACTAAGAAGTTCTGCAGCTTTTAAAACTGCTGCCGGAGTTGGCATAACCATTCGGTCAACCATCTTATTTGCTTTATTAATGCCTTTAGCCTCAATTATTCTTTGCAAAAAGATGTCACGTATAACTTCCCTAGCTGATTCAATATTAAGCTCATTCAGTTTAGGCATCACGTTGGCACATGGAACAACCTGCGTCATGGTCTCCGACAATATTTTAACAACAGTTGGTGTAACTGATTTATTGCCGGCTACAACAATTGGTACATCTTTACCCAAGTTTTTCAGCATCTGGGCATTGTGTAGTATGACTTGTTTGTTTCCGCCATCTGTTCCGCCAGCTAAAAGAATAATATCAGGATTGAGCTCTGCTATCTCAGTTATTTCGTATTCACTTAATTCATGACCAAATACTTTGAGCACCTTTGCACCGGCCCCTAAAGCAGCTCGTTTTGCCGCTTCAGCTGTTAATTCTGGTACCAACCCGATTGCCACCATTTTTAAACCGCCGGCCGCACTTGAACATCCCAGAATTTTGGAAAATTCTAGCTTGCCAGTTTGTAAAAACAACTCTTTTAAGGCTTTATTTAGACCTTCTGTGATATCTGTTTCGACAGTAGTTATCCCTCTGGCCGTACCTATTATAATTTCCTGCTCTACATCGACTGCCGTTATCTTAGTGTAAGTGCTGCCGAAATCAATAAGCAGAACATTATTCACTAAAATGACCCCTTTTCGCTAAATCGCTTTTTAGATCTTCGATTACCTGATCTGGCAAAATACCTGGTTCATATACTCGATCATATCCCATACCTAGAAACTTATCTTGGACTTCGGTAAAATCAGTTTTTCCAACAACTAAATTTCCGCCAACATACAGTAAAATGTCGCCGATCCCACTTTCATCGCAGCGGCTTCTTAATCCACGACAGTCTATTTCACCGTGACCGTATAAAGAAGCAACAAGAATTGCCTTAGCGTCTGTTTCAATAGCTGCGTTCACAAAATCTTCTTGAGGTACAAGCACACCAAGATTTACAACCTCGAACCCCGCAGCTGTAATTGCGTGAGCCAAAATTTTATTACCCACAGCATGACAATCCGCCCCTATAACTCCTAAAACAATTTTTGTTCTATCTTTCTGCATTCTAATTACCCCTTTATATATTTTTAGAAATATTCTTCATGTCATTATTCTTCCAATAAGCTGATTGAGCGATCCTTGGTCTATTTCATAATAAAAAGTTATTATTTCTTTATCATTTAGTACTACTTGACGTACTAAACTTTCGTGTCCTTCATCGACAACCAGCACTTCGTGCTGGTTAGCGAATTGACGCAGCTTTTCGCGATTGCCATTATCTATTAATTCGTTAATCTCACCAGTCTCAATCATTGTTTTAGCCATTAAATTTCTAATACTATCGATAAATTCACGAGTTTCAGCAATAATACCGACTGAAGTTCCACCGGAAAGCCGCGCTAATCTTACAACAGCTTCGAGATAAGGCACAGTTGAAACAACCGCTATCTTTTTACTATTCCCCATCATTCCCATTATTACCGCTTGATTTTCAATGCTAGTAACCACCAGATCGCAAGCATGCAGCAATTCAATAGGAACAGTTCCTTGCATTAATGACTTAAGTTCAACGGCTTCAAAACTAGCCTTAACAACCTGACTTATTTGGAATATATAATGCTTTATAAATTCCGGTGTATTAGCAACAATAGCTATTCTCAGTTGTTTTGCGTCTTCAGCTTTTTCTTTCGCGCGAATACTGGCAAAAGCTATGAATTGATCTACACTGAATCCTAGCCCAGTAACTTTTGCGATAGCCTCGTCAATAATTTTCAGCGCCCGCTCCTGGCGTGTGCCAGAAAACTCAGTTGACGTGCTATCAAGTTCGTCCGAAACCTGTCTTACAAAGGTTCCCCGACCCTGCCGAGCTTCTAAAACCCCCTCAAGCAGCAATTCTTTATAAGCTGCGCTTACAGTATTTCGGCTGATACCAAGTTTTTGGGCCAATTCTCGTTCCGTAGGTATTTTAGCACCTACTGAGAACTCTTCTGATTTGATTCTATCCATTATGTAGTTTTTAACTTGAAGATAAATCGGCACACCCAATCTTTGCAGTATCATCCATTCACTCTCCTCAAATTGGATTAATCCATTAATCCAATTTGTACTATATAAATATTATCGCATATATATTGTCAGAAAACAATCTCAATTTGTATACAAAAAGCTAAAGGAGATCGCGAGATCTCCTTTAGCTTGCTTAATTTCTCATATTTCTTTAAAAATACTCACTATTTCGCCTATTTCCTAACAACTATTGTTCCGGCCAACCTGTCACCAATTCGCTGGTTATTAACAGATACCCATATCGACAATGCCCCAAGAAGATACGCGAAAGGCAACCCATCAATTATTCTCGCTACTGTCCTGACAACCGCTGCTTTAGTGTCACAGGGTGTTCCATCAAGCTTTACGACCTTTAGGCCAATGATCAGTTTCCCAATTGTCGCGCCCCGCACTCCCTCGAAATAAATATAATAAGCAAAACTCAGCAGCATTGTAATATAAAAACCAATTCCTTCTAGAGTAAATCCTTCCGATATGGTAGTGCCGAAAATCGCTGCAACCAAGTATGAAACCGGTAAGAATATAAGCCCGTCAATTAGTATAGCAACAAACCTTACACCAACACCTGCCCCGACTAAGGTTACATTACCATTATTCATTAACTCACTCCTTCCCTTCGAGAATTCTCTTAGAACTGACACATTATAATATATGCAATATAATCGTCGCATGACTTACCTCTGGTAAGATTTAAACTATCTCCGGAAGGAGCTTAAGAATTAATTATAAAGTCGAGCCCTCTACAACATTTAGGCACAAGGATCAGCCCTATTATACGAAAAGGCGTTGGAGCGCTAATAATGCATGCCAATTAACGACTTTAATTATAAATACGGAAAGCTTATATTTTTTCGTAATATAAAAAATGCAGGCAAAAGCGCTTTATAGCACCTTCGCCTGCATTCTCAATTAAAACTCAACTATTTGGGCTTCAGCTATTTTATTTTTAATTTCAATAATTGCATAAGTTGGCTTAGGCCACCGCGGCTTAGAAACGCTGCCTGGATTAACTAACAATACACTATCAAGTAGTTTAACTTCAGGCACATGACTGTGCCCAAAAATAACAATATCTACTTCATATTGCTTAGCCCACCATAGAAGTTGGTGGTAACTCTGTTTTACGTCATAACGATGTCCGTGGGTCACCCATATTTTTTTGTCTTCCAGTTCGATAAATTCATCAGGTTTAGCCTTACAGGCACCATCGCAGTTTCCAGCAACAGTTATAATAGTTGTATTGTTCCTACCGGCAACTAACTCAGCGTCTTGGCTATAATCGCCGGCATGAATCCAAAGATTTATATCCTTTGCATCCTCCAACACTTTTTTAATCGCCCTAATATCACCATGACTATCACTGATAACACCGATTCTCACTTTAAATATACCGCCATTTTTTCAGCCATACTTCGCAGTGCTGCCCCACGATGACTAATAGCATTTTTTTCATTAATACTAATTTCAGCTAGCGTCTTATCTAAATTTGGTATCAAAAACAGTGGGTCATAACCGAAACCGCCATTGCCGCGAGGTTCATTAAGCAATACCCCTTCACATACCCCATCTGTTGATAAGACTTCTCCATTTATATCATAAAACACCAATGAACAACGAAAGCGAGCTGTACGGCAATCCTCATCCTTAAGATTTTCTAACAGCTTTTTATTATTCTCTGAATCTGAAGCGTTTTCACCTGCATAACGCGCTGAATATACACCAGGCGCACCGTTAAGCGCATCAACTTCCAAGCCTGAATCATCAGCAAGACAAGCTTTTCCTGTAAAATTAGAATAGTATTTAGCTTTTATTAATGCATTTTCAGCAAATGTTGAGCCATCTTCAACCGCTTCGGCTACTTCGCCAAAATCAGCAAGCGATACCACCTTCACCGGCAAATGTGCTAAAGCGGCAGCTATTTCAGTAATTTTGCCACTATTTTTGCTTGCTATAACTACTTCTTTCAAGGCTCACGCCCCACTTTCCAAGATAACTGCCCTAATATTTCTTTCTGATAATCAATCAGTTCAAGGATTCCTTTATCAGCTTTTGCTAACATGTCATTTAATTCTTGCCTGCTATATGGCCTTTCTTCTCCTGTACCTTGAACTTCTACAAACAGACCATTTCCAGTCATAACGACATTCATATCTACCAAGGCATTAGAATCTTCGTCATAACATAAATCCAGCACAACCGTTCCATCTTTTAGAATGCCAACACTTGCTGCAGCTAAGAAGTCCTTGATAGGAAAAGGTTTTTCTTCATTAGTATAGATTGAATTAATTGCATCGACCAATGCGATAAAAGCACCGGTTATTGACGCAGTTCTTGTTCCTCCATCTGCTTGAATAACATCACAATCTATCCATATTGTACGTTCACCCAAAGCTTTTAAATCAACTACACTGCGCAAAGCGCGCCCTATAAGACGTTGAATTTCGTGGGTACGGCCAGTAATCTTCCCTCTAGTTGATTCACGCGAATTACGAACTTGGGTAGACCGAGGTAATAGCGAATATTCAGCCGTTATCCAACCTTCTCCTGAGCCTTTTAAAAATGGCGGAACCTTATCTTCAATAGTCGCAGTACAAATTACCTTAGTACTGCCAACTTCAATTAAAACAGAGCCTTCTGGATACTTTAAATAATTCCGGGTTATTTTAACCTGTCTCATTTGCTCTGGCGTACGTCCGTCTACTCTAGTCATAGTTCCTCCTAATGCATTATCTAAATTTTTTCAAAAATATCCTGCACCTTATCCTGTAAAAAATAATTTTGGTAATTGCCAATACGTTTAGCAGCAAGAACAGCATCGCGAACAGCAGCTGAGCAATGTGGGCAAGAATTGCGGGGAATAACACCAACAAAAGCAGATTTTGCTCCGAAGCTATATCCTTCAGCTTCAGTCGCAATCGTGATATACCCAGCACATTCATTACAAATGCGCACGGTTTCAATCTGACTTTCATTAAGGCCGCTATCGTCATAGTAAATATTGCGTTTTCTTTGCCAAAATTCACCGGTTTTGCTTTTTTCCTGTTGCTTTAGCCTTTCCCTGTTACGCCATATGTCTTGCCATTCTCTCACAAGCTGACTTATATATTTTGCAGTTGAAGAAGATTGCCTTGGCCGTTTGGCAATATCTGGTTCTATTACATTCTTAAAATCGAGACCAGCCATCGCTAGTATAATCCCGACATTTACATACGGAAGTGCATCTTCAATCGAATATCCGCCTTCAAGCACGGCAATATCGGCTTTTAGCTTTTTAGCCAAATTTGCGTATCCTTGGGCAGTAATCGCCATATTAGCTAATGGATCACTA
Organism: Dendrosporobacter sp. 1207_IL3150; assembly: GCF_036763085.1. Classification (NCBI taxonomy): domain Bacteria; kingdom Bacillati; phylum Bacillota; class Negativicutes; order Selenomonadales; family Sporomusaceae; genus Dendrosporobacter; species Dendrosporobacter sp. 1207_IL3150. The sequence continues at coordinate 46,625 of NZ_JBAIYU010000006.1, read as the reverse complement.
TAATGATTATCTTGACCAGCAGAATTGATAATTATATCAGGCTTAAAATCGTCAATAAATGGTAATACCAAATGATCAAGCACTTCATGAAAACCTTCGTCACTTGTACCTGGAGGCAGAGGTATATTGACTGTCGTTCCAAACGCATTTGGACTGCCCATTTCCTCTACAAAGCCACTACCGGGATACAACGTACGCCCATCTTGGTGAAATGAAATAAACAGCGTATCAGGGTCGTGATAAAAAATATCTTGTGTCCCGTCACCATGATGAACATCAGTATCAACTATTGCAACTCTATTTAAACCATAATGTCTTCGCATATACTCAACCATAATTGCTTCAATATTAATTGTGCAAAAACCTCTCGTGCCATGAACAACACGCATAGCGTGATGTCCAGGAGGTCTAACTAACGCAAAAGCCCTCCCTACCTCTCGATTGAGAACTGCATCGGCGGCTGCTATTGCACCGCCAGCCGACACAAGATGAGCATCAGTAATCAAAGAAGCAATGTTTGGAATACCAATATGCACTCTATTAATATCAGCATACTCTGCCAACCGCGGTTTATATTCCTTGATACTCGGTAAATCCAAAATTCCTTCTTCAACTATCTGATCTCTCGTATAGAGCAGCCTTTCCTGTCTCTCGGGATGAGTAGGCGAAATTGCCCAATCAAAGGCAGGGAAGAACACTAGACCTAACTTACTTGTCATAGTTAACCTCCGCCATTTCGGAAATGGCTGTAAGAACTCCCGGTTTTATCTGCATATGGCAGGTCAAAATCTGACCAACTGTACTAAAACCTCTGACTAAATTAAATTCCTCCTGATGCACAATCTCAGTCTCGTCTACTGAGATACCAGCCTGCTCTGCCCTTCGATACAAATATTTGCTAGTCATATTATAAGCCTCTGACATACCGAACCGTCTGCTAGGAATGTTCTCTTTAATACCTAATTCCGCAACCGTATATACTCCCTGCTCTGTGTCAGCCCTAAAATTAACCTCCAATGTTGGTTTTGCAATAGCAGCACCAACTGCATTTACGACTGGAGCGAAGCAAGGTATTTGATATGGTAAGTCCATTATATTGGCTAAATATGGTACCAAGCCAGATGCCGCACCACCAATTCCAATTATTAGACGAGGTTTAAACTGTTCAGACGAAACAATATCATCTACGCAATAGACTGGTTCTAAATCCAATTCTTTTACCATTGTAATAATTGCATTATGTATTTTGCTCACCGCACAGCTAATAACTAAATTCGAGGCCTCAAGTACGTTCATTTCTGAACCAGCAATTTGACCCATTGCTACTTGAGCTTGTTTTTTATCCCCAAACTGAATCGCCCCTGCAACTATTAAAGCATCCGTAACTGTCGGCGAAGAACCGCCTAAAGCCATAGCTGGTCCGAGACGATTAGGACCTATTTCTAGTTTTCCATTTTCCCAGCGGACGTAACTGTCCCCCCCCACACCAATTGACTTTATTCTAAATGCGCGGATTGAGGTTGGATAATCGGCGATTTTTATACCTTTTCGCTCAAATAACGGCACACCGCTATTCCAGAGCGAAATATCAGTTGTCGTCCCCCCAATATCAAGAGATACAGTCGGTACTTCCGGGAGAGTCATTGCCATAATCCCTAGAACACTTGCAGCTGGTCCTGTAAAGATGGTCTCAACTGGGAACTTTTTGGCTACTTCTAAAGGAATAGTGCCACCGTCGGCTTTAAGTATAAAAACCGGCGCAAATACATTACGCTGCTTAAGAGCCAATTCGACGGCTTGAGCGAAATTATTAAAACATCGCCATATAGCAGAATTAAAATAAGCACTATTTGTTCGACGCCAAAAATTTAAACCACCAGTTAAACTCGAGCCTAAAGTTATAAATTTGGCATTAGTTTGCTTATTTATAATCTCGGCCACCTGCAGCTCTTGCCTTGGACTGCGTACAGCAAATTTCCCGGAAATAGCAAAAATTTCGCAGCCTTGTTTGGATAAACTGCGGAAAGCCTCACCTATTTCGCCATCTGATACTGCCGAAACTTCGCGTCCGCGATGATCTGTGTAACCAGATAAACACACTGGTTTAACAGGAAATAAACATGATAAATCAGCACCAGGGCCAGGTATAACCATTAAACCTACTTTATCGATATTATTTTCAATAATAGCATTAGTCGCAATAGTTGTGGATAAAGCCACCCGTGTAATAACTTCGGAATTAATATCTGCCAGCACATCATCAAGAGCCGTTACTATGCAATCTAAAAGCCGACCATGAGTAGTCGGTTTTTTCGTATGTTTAATGATACTACTATTTTTTATGATAACTGCATCGGTAAAAGTGCCGCCTACATCAATTCCTAACAGCATTTCGCTCACTCTTTTCAAGGGCAAAGGCAACACAGCCAATTGCTCCATTTAGCTGTGGATAGCGGGGAACTACAACCTTAACGGCAAGCTCTTTTTCAATCATGTAACGAATCGATTGCCCTAAGGCAACTCCGCCCGTAAAAATAATAGTGTCACTTGACAATGACGTAAGCATGGGTTTGATTCGTTTAAAAATCGTGTAATTTACCCCAGCGGCAAGCTCAGGAACCTCATATCCTTCTACAATTCGGCCAATAAGTTCTGATTCGCCAAAAATTGCACAAGTTGAATTAAGCTCTACTGGGTTATCACTGTAACGGCTCAATTCTTCGAGGGTCACGTCTAAAACATTAGCCATGTTCTCGAGATATCGCCCTGTACTAGCTGCACATTTATCATTGGTCGCGAAATCAACCATTTTGCCTTTACGAACTTTAATAACCTTACTATCTTGCCCACCTAAATCCAAGAGTGTAAAATCTTTTAATCCAGTTTGCCAAATAGCACCTATAGCATGGGCTTTTAATTCAGGTATTACGGTTGCACCAATAATGTCAATTGTATTACGTCCATAACCTGTTGCAATAACTTCAGACACCTCGCCAAAACCCAAGGCTGCGAAATCTACACTTAACCCCTCTTGGTGACGTCTCCCATATTCACGGTAAAACCGAACTGTCTCAAAAACCTTAGAATGTTTTACTTCTCCGGCTGAGTCGCATATGACCAACTTAACACTGCGACTTCCTAAGTCAATTCCGCAAAACAAGAAACTCACCTCATCTTAGCATTTCTAAAAAACTGTCTATCCTAAGCTTAGTCCGCGCATCTACACGTCCCGGCTTATCACCTTCAATTGTTAGTATAGGCACGTCCAGCTTTTCACGAAATATCATATCTTCAATCTGGCGAAAACAAAAACTCTGCACGTAATGAATAATACCGTCAATATTACGTTTTTCCAACTCAGCTTGGATATCTTTAATCCGCCCAAATACTCCATAAGGGTAAGTGTACATACGATATTGTTCTACTAAGTCTTCAACCATATTGGGCATTGCAAATTGACGCTGAACCTCATTAAAAACCACTCGCGCACCCATTTGTTCAATATACGTATATAGATCTGTGAAAATCGGCGGTACTCCGATATAAGCTAGTCGAATATTCTCACTAAATTCAGCAGCTGTTGAAGTCTTAATCAGAAAATCATCAACCAGCTGTTCAAAGGCATCAACATCACCATCAAAATCACTACAGCTAACCTGAAAAAGGTGATTATCAAAACCACTTACTGTGTTTTCCTGCCAAGTCCGCCTATCAATTTCGGCTACCTTAAGCCGAAGCTGCTTTAGGCGGGTTGCTACAGAATTTACGGTACTCCAATCCGTACCAAGTGCAGTCATCATTTTTTCCATCTGCAGCTTTAGCATATCGTAATCACGATCAAAGGGGTAAGCAAAAGGCAAGTTCTTTATACCTGCCAGCTCAAACGTTTCCATTAAGGCATGAGTATTACTGCAATCACCTTGGGTTACAGCAATTACCCTATCTATATCCCCAGAGTTTAGTACTACCGAATACAAACCCTTTATCCAGCCGCAGATATTGCGTGGATAACCTGCGTCCTCAGCTGTTTCAATAAATTTCGTGGCATCTTTATTACTGATAAAAATATTATTAAGATCTACTGGTACCAGACCAGCAGCAAGGATAATTTCAACAGGCACTGTCGTAGTAATGCCTATTCGTGACATACAATACCTCCTATTACTAAGGACGGGATAAATATATAAAGAGGATAGTTTTATTCTATCCTCTTTATGGGACATTTAACCCAATGCTTTAGCTTGCGCTTGCGCATAGTTTTTTATGATTACTATTGGTGTTTTCTGGGATGCGTTTCCAAATGGATTATCTATAAGGATTTTAGCTAAAAGGTCAGGATTAAGACCTGATGACGTTCCCACAATACGGGATCTTTTTAAATCGTTAACATCAGCAACAGTCGCCCCGAAACATCCCAAGCGCTGTTTAATCTGCTCGGCAACACCTACAGGATCTAGCGGACCAAATACTATGTGCTTATCAAAAGGCGGCATTGTTCCAGTGACATCATCTATCAAAGCAGCCTGCTCGCCAGCTAATTCATAAAATACACCATTCTTTCCAACAAACTTCGCCAACGTTCCGACAACCATCGCAAAGAAGAACCGCCATTCTCCTTCCATATTCATCGCTGCCTGCATTCCGTAGGCGCTGGATAAGCTGCCTTTTTGCGGAACAAACCGACACATAACCCGAGCTAACAAGCCAGGCTTAAGATCCTCCGGTCTAGTCATTCGTCCCTGAGTTATAGCAACAACACTTTCAGCAACAGATATTACATCATTAGGTCCTACGTTGCCTTTAGCATATTTCTCGATAATATCAACGATATTATCATTATCTGTTAAGATACGAGTACGTACCGGTACTAATTCCATATCTGCCATATAATTATCCTCCTATCGCGCGCCAGCCGAAACGCCCGCGGCCCGTACAATTTCGTTCGCCTTCATCATTAAGCGCGTTTTATTAATATACCAATCACTGCGAGCTACAATTTGATATACAATATCGATAGGCATGTCCACCATTTGCGCAAGCGCTTGCTTTATATCGCCATCTTTTGCTTTTAACGTAACTGTTACAATTATTGTTTGTCCTGTTTGCTTAGGGATAATTATAGCCTCAAAATAGCCATCTGTTCGCGGAGCTGCTTCCAACTCCAACCGGGAATATACTTCGACGCCATCATACTGCTCGCATGGCAGCAAATGTCGGGTATAACAATCCATAATTGTACCATCCTGACTCCCTTTGTTAACGAAAGGAACCTTGCATGTTACTGTAACAGTATCCTCACTCATTTTAGATACTTCAAAGGCTGAGGCCTGATCTACCTGAAATAAAAATTCGGCATCACCCTGATTGGCAATAAACAGACGAATAGCAACTACCACTAAAACTGCTACAATTAATAAACCTATTAGAAACTCCACACCTACGCCTCCATCTCTAACCAAAGTCCTAACAATCACTATTATACCAAATTTTTCCCTTATCTACTACGATTTAACACTATACTTCTAAATTTACTAATTCAAATTCAACATTTGTTGTGTCCATAACCAAATCCGCCATGCGTTTAGCCTTGTCTACGCCAGCTGAAAAACACAGTCTTACACGTCCTTGCTGCTTATCATCAGCTAATTGTCCTTTCCGCACTAATACATTATACGCAGCGGCTGCTGTATCACTTGCAGGATTTACTATATTAACGTCAGGACCAACAATACTGCGAATACTTTCATTTATAAAAGGATAGTGTGTACATCCCAGTATAAGAGTGTCAACGCCGACATCCTTCATTGGTGTCAAATACTCACATACCGATTCACTAATCTCAGCGCCATTAATCACTTCATTCTCAATAAGGGGTACAAATTTGGGACAGGCCTGAGGGAAAATTCTTGCCTTTGGCGCTGTGTTCTTAATATCGTTGCCATGCGAGCCGCTGGCAATTGTAGCCTGTGTAGCAATAACGCCGATATTTTTATTTACACTTCTACTAAGAGCCTGCTCAACACCAGTACTCATTCCAATAAGCTGAAAAGGATATTTTTCTTTAGCTTGGTTTAGTCCTAACGCAGTCATAGTATTGCAGGCAAAAATAGCCATTTTTACATTCTGCTCTGAAAAAAACTTAAGAATCTGATGCATGAATTCTATAATCTGCGCCGGTGAACGTGAACCATAGGGTGCTCTGGCAGTATCACCAAAATATATCAAGTTTTCTTGCGGCATAATTTTTCTAATTTCTTTTACAACCGTAAGGCCGCCGATTCCCGAATCAAATATACCGATTGGCGCATTGTTAGACATTACGCCACCTCCTGTCGACTCCTAATATGCTTATTTAGTTTTCTAAAGCTATTAAGTCTTTTATCTTAACAACATATTCTGAAGGTAATCTTATGATTTTACTATTTAAATCAGTGAATACATTTTGAGTTTGCCCATTTGCTAATAATAATCTATCTTCTTCCCGAAAAATTTTATAATTGAATATCATTTTTACTGACGTAAATTCAATAGCCTCAGTCTCAATAAGAATATTATCATCAAATCTTGCTGATGCACGATACTTGCATTCAACATTAGTAATTGGAAACAATATGCCTGCCTTAATTAGCTCGTTTAAAGAAATACCTGCCTGACGCAAGAATTCTACACGCCCCATTTCGAACCAGCGAAAATAGTTAGCATGATGTGCTACCCCCATTGCGTCTGTCTCTACAAAACGTACTCTTTCGCGTAAAATAACAGCCATAATATCATCCCTTACAACGTTTCAGTAAAATCGACTTTTCTTGAAAAAAAGTTACTTACTGATGGATTTTAATGCCTTATACATTTTACTTTCCTTTTTTCTATTTGTCAAAACAAGCCAGTATTACCAAGTCATACTAGGTGTACAAGTGAGAATAATTACAGTCGCCTACAATATATATAAAGTGAGCCCCATTTCAGGTGAAACTTGCCTGTGCCCCTTGGGTATAAACCCATCTAAAAAGCATGATTAGTAGTGAGTATCGACTTGTATAAACTAGTAGTATTAGCGTGGCTTAGTCCTCGGATAATCTAGATCAATTGGTGGAGGAGAATTATAATGAATGAAAGACAGATAACTGACCCGGCATTACTTGCCGAAATAACCATTGTACGATTGCAGCTAGCCCAAAATATTCTTTTGAATCTGCTTAACGCAAGTTCATTTCAGACAAGTAATTTATTACGGCCTGAAACTATTGATTTTGTTATGGACGCCTATTGTCAAATATTATGCAGATTAGACGAGTGCACAAAATCTTTTGTTCGGGACGATATTAATGCAGTCGAGAAGCGTTGATAACCTAAACATATTATTGAGTTTCGAAGTTCATCAATATATAAAAAAGAAGGCCAGGCAGCCTTCTTTTTCTTATTTGCATATTTTATTATCAAAACTCAGCTAGTTATTTTTATCTTTCCGCCTTAATATTGAAAAAAATACATCCAAAATTTCTGGATCAAAATGACTTCCACGTCCATCTTCCATTACTTCCACAGCTTTCTCTTGCGTCATTGCATTTCGATAAATCCTATTTGAGGTAATCGCTTCATAGACATCAGCTATTGTTAAAATCCTTGCTATGATAGGTATTTTTACGCCGCTTTTTCCGGTTGGATAACCTGTCCCATCGAACCTTTCATGGTGATAAAGTATAGCCTCAGATACTGATACAAGCTGGTCAATATTCTTTAAAGCATTATAGCCTAGTATCGGGTGTTGTTTTATAATGTCATATTCCAAATTGCTAAGTTTTCCGGGTTTATTTAAGATGGACTCGGGTATCCCAATTTTCCCTATATCATGCAGTTCAGCTGCAATTGAAAGCTCTTGGATAATATTTGAATCCAAATTTAGTTCTCTTCCAATTTCTACTGCTATTTCTCTAACTCTTAATGAATGGCTGCCAGTATACTCATCTCTGCTTTCAATTAGATGAGCTAAGCTAATAACCATTTGTTTATATAATTTACTATTCAAATACTCAAGCTTTTTCTGATTAGTTACATCAATAACTACTTCGAGAACGTAATCTATGGATTTATCCTTATTAAAAATAGGAATAGCTGTCTGATGTATGAAAATTTCATTACCCTTGCTGTCCACTTCTTGCTTAACATTATAATTAACCTGTCCAGACTCTAGCGATTTTTGAACCGGACATCCAATGCAAACTTTTCCCATGCCAAAAAAATCATAACATTTTTTCCCGATCATTTTATCCGGATCAAAACCTGTAATATGATACACCTGCTTATTTACGCGCCGAAGCACAAAATCTGGATCAACGGATACAATCGCGCATGGCATATTCTCTAGAAGATTTTCACATAGGTTTCGATCATTAAGACTGTTTTTTATAGACTCCTCAGCTTTTTGTTTTGCAGATGAAGCTTCGCTGCGATACTTTGCAATCAGCACTGTTACGCTTGAAACTAAAAATGTGAAACTTATTAATTTAAAAAAGGTTAGGGTACTGCTAGAGTGTTCCGCTAGCTCGTGAAAGATCGTATAAGCTAGCTCAGCTGTCGCAATTACTATTGCAATTAATAAAAATTTCACACTATCATTCCAATCTTAGTAATTATTTACTAGAAATTATTACTAGTTTACATATTATAATATATCACTCAGCTTTATTTTTCAATGTAGAATTTTGTAGATTTAAGGAAGGGATTCTAGATTACACTGACATATAAAGCAGCTTAAATCTTCTCTGCGATACTCGAGATGGTTTGAGCTGCTTTCTTAAATATATCAAGAATGTATATGCTATATCAAGAATCTTCATAACAATCTTCTATGTATGTAATCTGGCATTCCACTAAAAAATCAAAAAACCAATTCTTATTGACGGATCTTAAGAATTGGTAATTATCGCATGATTTTATGGCGCGCCCGGCAGGAATCGAACCTGCGCTCCCGGCTCCGGAGGCCGGCGCTCTATCCCCTGAGCTACGGGCGCATATTTAATGACAAAAGCTATTATAACATACATTCAGGTGCGATGTCTAATAAAAAGTTAGCTTATATATTTGAATATTAATCCAATTGATTATTTATTAGAATTTGGCGTTTGACAGTTAGGACATGCTTTCCACTCTCGTTTTAGCTCATGGCCGCATTGTTCACATTTAGGCTGAAGTGTATAGCTGCAGTAAGGACAAACCTTAAAGTCGTCTTTAACTTTACTAGCACACATCGGGCAGCTGATAGAATCTTCTATCACTGTTGCCTCAACATCAATTGTCTTTTCATCATTGCGACGCATTTCTGGTTTGCGCCTCCCAAACAGCAGGTATAACGGCAAAAATACTATTAACATAGCGAGAGTGCCCACAGCCCATAACAATGCCGTATTTTTACTCTGACCTCGAGATTTTGCATCTTTATATACCCAGAACGCTGCCAGTAAAGCAATTAAAAAACTTAAACTTGCCATCTAACTCCCCCAAAAAAACATATGAATTAATTATACTCTTTATAGCACAAATAATCAAACCAGCCCATGCATTCTATTAAGGGCTGGTTTTAATTTTCAAGCCCGACTAGCTGCTTATTTCATCAAGTGTTTTTCCTTTAGTTTCTTCCCCTGCTATCCATACGATTAACGCAACAAGCAGCATTACGCCAGTAAACATCATAAAAACGTTAGCAAACCCCTGTGTTCCTGTTATCATATATCCAACTACTGTTGGGGCCAAGATACCACCAATACGTCCAACAGCAGCAGCCCAACCTGAACCAAATGCCCTTATCCTGGTAGGATAAAGCTCCGGTGTATATGTATAGACAACGCCCCAAGCTCCTAGGTTGAAAAACGACATTAAACTGCCCCAAATTATTAAACTCTGAGGGCTGCCGCCCTGACCAAAAAAGAATGCACACACTGCGCTCATCGCTAGAAAACCTGCCAAAGTATGCTTTCTTCCAATCTTATCGACTAAATACGCGGCAGTAAAATATCCTGGAAGCTGTGCCAAAGTCATTATAAGTACATATTCAAAGCTTTTTATTACTGTATAACCTTGGCCAACCATCAACGACGGAAGCCAGGTAAATATCCCGTAGTATGAATATACGATGCCAAACCATAATAGCCATAGTACAATTGTACGCTTAGCAAACTGGGGTGCCCAGATATCTGCAAATGAAATTTTCCCAGCATTTATCACTGGCGGGCCAATAATATTAGTTTCAACCTTACGTCCAGTCTCTCTTTCCATAGCACTGACAATTGCGTGCGCTTCATCTAAGCGCCCTTTGTTGGTTAAATATCTGACCGATTCTGGAACAGAACGCCAAACATAAAAAACATAAAATGCCGGTAATGCCCCTATCAAAAAGGCTGACTGCCAACCAAAACGAGGGATGACAAGATATGCTATCAATGCAGCTGCCAACCAGCCTAATCCCCAGAAACTTTCCAACAACACAATAAACTTGCCCCGTGCAGCCGGTGGTGAATATTCACTCACCAAAGTTACAGCTACAGGGAGCTGTCCCCCAAGTCCAAAACCTACCAAAAATCGGAATACTAATAATGACTCATAATTCCAAGCTAGTCCACAAAGACCTGTAGCTACGCTATAAATAACTAACGTTACAGCGAAAAGCCACTTACGACCAAAACGGTCAGCTAAAGTTCCAGCAAGAACGGCTCCTAATGCCATTCCTAATAGTCCGATACTGCCAATGTACCCCATTTGCGCTGCCGATAATCCCCAGTTCTTAGCAAGGGTTGGCAAAACAAATGCAATGATGCCAGTATCCATTGCATCAAACATCCACCCTAGTCCTGTTATTAACAAAAGCTTATAGTGAAAGCGACTCACCGGTATCTGCTCTAGACGACTGATTATATCCATTTTTACCTCCACCTACTGTCTTTACACCAGTATTGTCAATGGGATTATTATACAACCAGATAAGGCAAAAGACAACTTGAATTTCTAAAAATAGAAAACTGGGTGGATATATGTTACCACCCAGCTTAAGTTAATATCCAATATTATAGCTACTGTCTTACTTACTTTTTGAAATTATCTCATAAGCAAACCTTTGGTACGTAGTTCTTCTTCTATTGTTGAGAGTACTTCAGCGCTAGGAACTTCAATAGTGTGAAGATGAACTCCACCAGTTACAGTCGCTAATGGCGCTGCACCACTTTCAGCAAGTTTATGTAAAAAATCAGCCAACTCACGTCGAGAGCTTAACATAAGGTTCGCAGTTATTTCCCCATAAATAGGATGTTCAACTATTACGTCACGTACCTTACCTCCATTATCTATAATAATGGATAATTCTTTCTCCAACTCATCGCGATCATGCCGGCATGCTATAGTTGCAATAACAGATGCAGTGTGTACTTGCGGTATCATATATCCCTGAGGTGTTGCATAAACAGTTATCCCTGAAGCCCGTATAATAGCAATGTCACCTACAATAACTTGCCTGCTAACACCCAATTCTTTCGCTAAAGCCGTTCCAGTAAGCGGACTACTTGTTGACTTTAACCTAGCTAAAATCTTTGAACGACGTTCCTGCGTTTCCATTTCAATCACACCTTTCCCAAAACGCAATATAAATTGCAATAGATTATTATATATATCTTTATGAGTTGTTATATTTGCAAAAGACTTGGCAATGCCAAGTCCATTTTTAAGAAAAACCAATGAGTAGTTATCAATTTTTTAGTTTAGGTAAAGTAATCTCTACTTTTGTTCCTTCACCTATATCACTGTTTATTTCTATTTTACCACCATGTTGTTGAATAATACTAAAGCAAACCGACAACCCCAAGCCAGTTCCCGATTCTTTTGTTGTAAAAAAGGGTGTACCAAGCCTTGTAAGTATTTCCGGCGGAATACCTACACCAGTATCCTTAACTGTAATTACAATATTTTGATCATGCTTTCCGAGAGTAACAAGTATATTTCCACCTTCTGATGTTGCCTCCACAGCATTGCGCAGAAGATTTAGAAGGACCTGCTTCAACTGACCTTCATCACCAAAAACAAGATAAAAGCCCTCAGGGGCATGTTCTGAATTTACTAAGATAGGCCATAATAACTGGTTATTTCCACTCGAAGTATCAACTTGAAAAACTATTTCTAACCCCAAATCCTCTGCTTGCTGTTCAATAAGAAACAAAACATCATTAATAATTTTAACAAGATCCTGCGGCTCATATTTCGGCGGCCTTGGCGGGCGAGCCAGCATTCGGAACTCGTTTGTCAATCTTTCTATCCGCTCAATTTCAGTTAGCATTATCTGCAAATGACTAGGCTGAACAGGCCGATCTGTCTTCCTTAGCATTAATTGAACAAAACCCTTAATTGCCGTTAGGGGATTACGAATCTCATGAGCTAAACCAGCGGCTATAGTGCTTACAGTTGTCAGACGTTCAAGCCGCATATTCTCTCTTTCAGCATGAAAGCGCTGTGATTGCCGTACAACTCTATATGATAGTCCAATAAGGAATATCATTAAAACAATGAATGTTAGCTCTGGGATCATTGCTTTAAGAACTTCATAGTACAATAAATCAACAGGAATGGCTCTTACGATTCTCCAATCTGTTTTATCAAAAGCGGTATAAATATATAACTTTTCAAAACCGTCAATTATTGCTGTATCAATTAATTGGCCTTCCGAAGTTTTGAAGAATTGTCCTTCATATTTAGCAAAAGCTTTGTTTTCAGGATATATTTCAGCAAGCTTAGGGTGGGCAATAAAGTTTGTATTATGATCAATAATAAAAATATAATCATCTTTTTGAGATTTGGATTCAATAAAATTTCTTATCGTATCAATAGTCAGCCCCGCTACAAGTACACCTTTAATTTCTCCATCTAAAGTTATTATTGGCACACGCAGACTAACATAGGCGCTATTTAAATCACTATAGACAATTCTCCCTGAAATAACAGGCGAACCTCGAGCTGCCTTAGCAAAGCTTTCCTGATCATATACCTGTCCAATATGTCTTTCAGGTTCACCTTCGGCTATAAAGTTTCCCTCAATATCAAATACTACTGCATTAAAAAATCCCATTACCTTCACTGCTCGATTAAGCTCAGGTTGGATTTCGCTAGGTATCATTGATAAAATCTTAGCATCTGTTGCAATCAACTGCAATGCTGTAAGACGACTATTTAGGTGTACGTCCAGATGGTTTGTAACCATGTTCAAGCTTTCACGTTTGTTAGCAACAACTGTATGGTACTTAATTTCAAACAGAAGATTACACATACCCGCAAGTAAAAATAATAGAGCTACAATAATAGCAAACTTAGCCCAAGCACCTCGTGAGTTATCTTCTTTCACATAATCACATCCATACACTTACATCGATAACATACTTTCGCCAAATTATCACAATTTCCTCTGCGTTCAATGAGAACACAAGTTAAAATTACGGTATAATTGTTTTTTAAAACATCACAAAAGATGTACTGTAAAACAAAAAGAGTGTTTAGATTAAATCTAAACACTCTAAGCATTTAATATGGTGGGCGATGACAGGATCGAACTGCCGACATCCTGCTTGTAAGGCAGGCGCTCTCCCAGCTGAGCTAATCACCCAATTTTGGTGACCCGTAAGGGAATCGAACCCTTGATACCGCCGTGAAAGGGCGGTGTCTTAACCGCTTGACCAACGGGCCTTGCATAAATGGCTCCTCGAGTAGGACTCGAACCTACGACCGATCGGTTAACAGCCGATTGCTCTACCAGCTGAGCTATCGAGGAACGACATAACAAATTATAAATCATTATGTAAAAAAAAACAAGCCCTATACTAAATATTTTTTAGAGGTATTTTATGCCTTTTATGCAATACTAATGGAGTAAGTTTATCTTAACTCGGAGGCGATATTTTGGACATTCGTATTCAACAGCTAGCTAAAAATCTTATAACTTATTCAACTAATCTTCAAGCAGGTGAAAAAATCCTGATTGAAGTATTTGATGATGCATTCCCGCTGGCAAAAGCACTGGTAGATGAAGCTTATGCCGCAAAAGCTCTGCCCTTTATATCTATAAAAAACAATCAGCTTCAACGGGCTCTTGTCCGAAGCGCAAGTAAAGAGCAGTTAGAATTGATTGGCCAATTTGAATCTGCCCGAATGCAGCATATGGATGCCTATATCGGCCTACGAGCCAGTGAAAATGTAAGCGAATTATCTGACGTACCTGGTGAACAAATCCAGCTATATCAGCAATACTGGCTGAAACCTGTTCACAGCGATATTAGAGTTCCGAAAACAAAGTGGTGTGTTCTGCGCTATCCAAATGGTTCAATGGCTCAGTTGGCCAATATGAGTACAGAAGCTTTTGAAGATTTTTATTTTAATGTTTGCAATCTTGATTACGCTAAGATGGCGGATGCCATGACACCACTAGTAGAATTAATGGAAAAGACAGATAAAGTTCGTATTGTCAGCCCAAATACCGATCTCAGCTTTTCGATTAAAGGAATTCCTGCTATAAAATGCGCTGGGCTGCGAAACATTCCTGATGGAGAGGTTTATACTTCTCCAGTGAAAGATTCGGTTAATGGCTTTATTACATATAACACTCCAGCAGTATATCAAGGAGTTACATATGAGAATATTAGGTTCGAATTCACCAATGGAAAAATCACTAAGGCCATTGCCAATCATACTGATAAAATCAATAAAGTCTTAGATACTGATGAGGGCGCTCGGTATATTGGAGAGTTTGCTATCGGTGTAAATCCTTATATAACTACACCAATGAAGGATACGTTATTTGATGAAAAAATCCAGGGAAGCTTTCATTTCACACCTGGTATGGCCTATGAAAAAGCTGATAACGGCAATAAATCTGCAATCCACTGGGATTTGGTATCAATCCAGACTGAAAACTATGGCGGCGGAGAAATCTGGTTTGATAACCGTCTGATTAGGAAAGATGGACGTTTTGTAATTTCAGAGCTGGATGGACTTAACCCAGAAAAATTAAAATAACTATTTTATATCAATGACCTATATTAAAATCACCCCTAACCGTTACAGTTAGGGGTGATTTTAATATTTAACTATTTAATTAAATCTTGAACAAAATTAGGTAAAACGAAACAGCTCTTTTGAATCTCTGCATTGTGATAACGAGTTGTTATTTTTTGACGCCCTTTGATATCAACTTTGTCTGGATAATATTGTTTTGAACCAATCGTGAAGCAATGCAGTCCACCTGGATAGAGCGGAATATTTGCTAGATACATCTTAGTAATTGGGAATAACGACGAAATATCTTTCGTTAAACGCCTTATTAGTTCCTGGTGGTAATAAGGCGACTCTGTCTGCTGCACGAAAAGACCATCATCTTTAAGTGCTCTAGAAACATCTTTATAAAAATCATGCGTAAATAATCCTTCGCCTGGTCCAATTGGGTCTGAGCAATCTACAATAATTACGTCATATTTTTTTTCAGCTTCTTTCATATGCTGAATACCATCCCCAATTTTAAGGCGTACTTTAGGATTATTTTCATTTAATGCAATACTAATTTCAGGCAAGTATTTTTGACAGGCTTCTACGACCATACCGTCAATCTCAACCATCTCGGCAATTTCTACTGAATCGTGTTTTACAACTTCACGCACAGTTCCGCCATCGCCACCACCAATTATAAGTACATTTCTAGGATTAGGATGAATGTATAGAGGTACATGAGCAATCATTTCATGATAGACAAACTCATCAAAGACACTTGTCTGAAAAACACCATCAAGTATAAGCATACGGCCAAATTGCATTGAATCAACAACAGCTATATTTTGAAACTCTGAAGTACCAGTATAAAGCGTCTCTTTAATTCGTGTGGTTAAACCTAGTGAATGAGTTTGTTTTTCAGTACACCATAAATGCATTAGTATCCCTCCGACGGATAACCAAAAGCTATTTGATTATTATATCCTTACAATAAATCTTACCAAGAAAAAGGATTTTTATCCAGAATTATCTTTATTAAATTACGAAAAATAACATTATAAATAGCTATTCCATTTTGCAGAAATTTGGATATGCTTTAATTAAACAAGCTTTTAAACCGTTATTTATTTGGCTTAGCACTAATACATCACTACTTATATAAACTAAGTCCTTATCGAAATTACTAGCAGTAATTACAATTAATACGCTTGTATGTAAGCTATAACTTAATAGAACACCCTGCTTTATTATCATTGTCGCCAGGATCAATGCCTCTTGGGCTATTCCAGATTGAATTAATCGCATGAGTAGCATTAAGCTGCGACATTATCCAAATATATATATCCTTAAGTCTGTCTAAATCAAAATGAGTGCTATAAACTGCGTTACAAGCCCAGCCGATCAGCCAAATCAAAACGAACATAGCCGTATATGCCCCTATACAAAAACGCGGCTGTTCCATTATTTGTCTCCACATATTTTCCACCTCATATTAAAACTTTCTATACTAATATGCAGGCTACATACTAAACGGGAATATAAAATCCACTTCACAAAAATGAAGTGGATTTTATATTCCCGTTTTAAACTATCACATTTCAACAAATTCGTTCAGGGCCGCTCCCGGAGTAATCATTGGTGTCACAAAATTCTTAGCGACATTTACAACAATAACTTCAGGCAGGTCAGATGCTAATGCTGAATCGAAGGCTTTAACGAACTCAGCCGCACTGTTGACAGCAGTACTATTTACACCAAAGGCTTTGGCATAAAGGGTGAAATCAACATCGGGCGGCAAACAGCAAGCCGTATATCTTTTGTCATAAAAAGCATGCTGAAGTTGTCTAATCATACCTAACCCACTGTTATTTATTATTATTGATAAGACTGGCAGACGCTGCGACGCAATGGTATAAAGCTCATTACCAGTCATCTTCATCCCGCCGTCACCAACAATATGAATTACTTTTTTATCTTTTGCCGCCAACTGTGCCCCAAGTGCAGCAGGCAAACCAAAACCCATTGCCCCAAGGCCGCCAGATGTTAGCCACGTGCGGGGTTTTTCGATCTTTAGATGTTGCGCAGCCCACATCTGATGCTGTCCTACATCTGTCGTAAAAATGACTGACTTGTCAGCAGTACTTTCGGCTATTTTCCTCATAACCCATGGTACATTTAAAATACTCTCATCGTAGTTATACACATACTGCTTTTTCCAGCTATCAATTATACTCCACCACTCATCAGTATTGCCTGGCTGAGTATACTGCTTAAGCATTGATAAAATTGTTCTCATTTCCCCTGCCAAGCCTAAGTGAGTAAGAACATTTTTATCTATTTCAGCAGGATCAATATCAATATGAATAACTACTTTATCCGTAGAATACTGAGCTCTGTTGCCTGTAAGCCTATCGCTAAAACGGCTGCCTGCAGCAATGATTACATCAGCATCATGAACAGCATTATTAGCTGCTTGCCAGCCATGCAAACCAGTTAACCCTAAGAATTGTGGATGAGAGGCAGGGAATGAACCAAGCCCCATTAAAGTGCTCACGACAGGCAATTGATTAGCCTCGGCAAGATTCATTAATTCATTGCTGGCTCCAGCAGATATAACACCGCCACCGGCAACAATAACCGGTCTTCTTGCCTTGCTAATGACTTCTGCCGCCTCTTGAATAAGGCTTTCTACTCTCCTAGTCAGCTTCCACTCAGGTACTGGCGCCAGCGGAATTGTGTCAAAGTTAAACTCAGAGCTTAGAACATCTCTTGGAATATCAACAAGTACAGGACCTGGTCTACCACTCTTTGCTATTTTAAATGCCTGGCGTAAAAGCTGCGGCAACTTCCGTATATCTTTAATTTGAAAATTATGCTTTGTTATAGGCATGGTAATGCCGGTAATATCGACCTCTTGGAAAGCATCTCGCCCAAGCAGATTTGTTGGCACTTGACCTGTTATTGCAACAACTGGTACGGAATCCATATAAGCTGCAGCTAAGCCGGTAACAAGATTTGTCGCCCCTGGGCCAGAAGTTGCGATACATACTCCCACTCGCCCACTCGCACGAGCATAGCCGTCAGCTGCATGAGCAGCTCCCTGCTCATGTACCGTCAGTATGTGATTTATTCCTTCCGCATCATAGAGAGCGTCATACAGAGGCAGTATCATCCCTCCCGGATAGCCAAACACAGTATCTACACCTTGTTCTAATAAACACTCAATTACTGCCTTAGCACCCGATATTTTCATGACTGCCTCCTCTTTCCGCTATAGCGAAATCTTTTCTAAATATTGTTTTCTATTAGGCGGGTCATTTCTCCTGTTGAAACTTTAGTAAGACCCGCCCTATATAAATCAGCAGTACGATATCCTTCTGCTAATACTTTATCTACAGCACTTTCAATACTAGCAGCAGCCGCTTCTTCGTTTAGTGAATGACGAAGCAGCATTGCCGCTGATAGGATAGTACCGATTGGGTTTGCAATACCTTTGCCTGCAATATCAGGAGCCGAACCATGAATTGGCTCATACAATCCGGTGCCTTCACCCATACTAGCTGATGGCATCATACCAATTGAGCCGCCTAGCACAGCAGCCTCGTCACTTAGTATATCTCCAAACAAGTTGCTTGTAACTATTACGTCAAAGTTTTTCGGCGCAAGTGCTAACTGCATTGCACAATTATCTACATACATGTGACTAAGCTCAACATCAGCATGATCTTGAGCGACTTTGTCAGCTGTACGTCTCCACAATCTTGATGATGCTAGAACATTAGCTTTATCAACTGATACAACTTTGCCTCGACGCAGTTTAGCAGCTTGACAGGCTAAAGCAACAATTCTTGTTACTTCAGGGACGCTATAAACCTCTATATCCCATGCTTGCTCTACACCATCGACTACTGTAGCTTCGCATTTTTCGCCGAAGTAAATACCGCCAGTCAGCTCGCGAACGATCAGTACATCAGTGTCACTGACAATTTCAGGCTTTAAGGGTGAGTATTCTGACAACGAAGCTGGCACACGTACTGGCCTGAGATTTGCATATAGCCCTAGAGCCTTCCTAAGACCCAATATTGCTTTTTCTGGCCTGATGTCTGGTGCAACGTTATCCCACTTAGGACCTCCAACTGCACCGAGTAGTACAGCATCAGCCTGTCGTGCTGCTTCTATCGTGCTGTCAGGAAGCGGAATGCCATAAAGATCTATGGCAGCCCCTCCAGCATGATGTGTTTCAAATTCTAAATCTATCGAATGTTTTTGAGCAGCTTTTCTAAGCACTGCAGTAGCTGCATCGGTAATTTCTCCACCAATCCCATCGCCTGGAATAACTACTATCTTTTTACTCATGACCGCGCCTCCTTAACATAGTTAACAAGACCGCCGGCTTTAGCTATATCTTGAATGAAGCCAGGCAGCGGCTGAGACTTGAATACTTCGCCGCTTTCGAGGTTTTCAACTGTTCCTGCACTTAAGTCAATCCGAATTTTATCGCCTGCTTTAATATTTTTTACAGCTTCGCCAATCTCTAACAACGGCAAACCAATATTGATAGCATTACGATAGAAAATTCGGGCAAAGCTATCGGCAACAACTACGGTTATGCCGCTAGCCTTGATTGCCACAGGGGCATGTTCACGAGAAGAACCACAGCCAAAATTTTTATCAGCTACTATTATATCTCCTGCCTGCACATTAGCGGCAAAGGTAATGTCAATATCTTCCATACAATGAGCGGCCAGTTCTTTGGGCTCTGAAGTGTTTAAGTGACGGGCTGGGATGATAACATCCGTATCCACATTATCACCATATCGCCACACTTTTCCTTCTAAAATCATGCTATTACCTCCTCAGGAGCAGCTATGCGGCCAAGTACGGCACTAGCAGCAGCCACGTATGGCCCAGCCAAATAAACCTCACTATCAACATGACCCATACGTCCACGGAAATTACGATTTGTTGTTGCTACAGCACGTTCGCCTGAAGCTAGGATACCCATATATCCACCCAAACAAGGGCCACAGGTTGGTGTACTTACAACAGCACCAGCTTTAATAAAGGTTTCAATAAAACCACGTTTCATAGCCTCTAAATACACCTCTTGGCTTCCAGGTATAATAATTGCGCGAATAGATGGATGTACACTTCTGCCAGCAAGTATTTGCGCTGCTTGCTCCAAGTCCTCAATACGACCGTTGGTACAGGATCCTATTACAACCTGGTCAATACTTATTTCCGGAACCTCAGAAATTGTTTTTACGTTTTCCGGCAAGTGCGGTAATGCCACAACCGGGGCTAATTTATTTAGATCAATTGTTACTACTTGATCATAAACAGCATCCGCATCTGCTTCTACTTCTTCATACTGTTTTTTGACACGGTCTTTAATATACTCCCTTGTAATATCGTCTACCGGGAATATCCCATTTTTCGCACCTGCTTCTATTGCCATATTAGCAATAGTAAGACGGTCTGTCATAGTTAAGGCTGCTACACCTTCACCTGTAAATTCAAGGGATTGGTACCGTGCACCGTCTACCCCAATCATACCGATAAGTGTTAAAATAACATCTTTGCCAGTTACCCATTTTGGCAGCTTGCCCTTCAATTCAACTTTAATTGCAGATGGGACCTTGAACCAAGTATCTCCAGTAGCCATTGCCGCTCCCATATCGGTTGAGCCTACGCCAGTAGCGAAAGCCCCTACAGCTCCGTAAGTGCAAGTATGAGAATCCGCACCAATTATTACATCGCCTGGTGCAACAAGACCTTGCTCCGGAAGCAGTACATGCTCTATTCCCATGCGCCCGACCTCGAAGTAGTTCACAATTTCATGTCTCTTAGCGAATTCACGTACAGTCTTAGCCATTTCCGCAGATTTAATATCTTTATTCGGCGTAAAATGGTCTGGTACTAATACAATTTTTTCGTTATCAAATACCGGACGCCCGATTTTATTAAACTCTTTGATAGCAGGCGGTGTGGTAATATCGTTTCCTAATACCAGATCCAACTTGCATTTTATTAATTGTCCTGGCTGCACACTGGCTAAACCAGCGTGACGGGCCAGAATCTTTTCTGTCATCGTCATTCCCATCGTTAAATTACCTCCTCGCCTTGCCCCTCGGATGGACAGCCACAGGCTGCCAGCATTTTATTAATAGCATTTAGATAAGCTTTAGCGCTTGCCTCAATAACGTCTGTACTAAGACCGCGGCCGCTGAATATACGTTCTTCACGCTCGACCCAGACTGTAGCTTCACCAAGAGCATCTTCACCGGCAGTTACAGCCTTAAGTAGATAATCTTTTAATCCAACCTCAAAACCTACTGCCTTTTCTATTGCCTTAAAAATTGCGTCAACAGGCCCATCGCCGCAGCTAGCGTTTTCAACTACTTTACCATGGCTTGTTAACTGAACAGAGGCTGTAGCGACTGTTTTGTTGCCGCTTACAACATTGTGATATGTCAGTCGGTAAACCTCAGGTATCTCCGCCTTTTTAACACTGACAAGCGCCTCAAGGTCACGGTCAAATACCATTTTTTTACGATCTGCCAAATCTTTAAATTGTACAAATAGATTGTTAATCGCTTGACTATCAAGCTCATAGCCTAAATGTTTTAATCTTTCTTCAAATGCATGTCTACCTGAATGCTTGCCAAGAACAATATTATTACGACTAACACCGATCAGTTCAGGCTGAATAATCTCGTATGTTAAGGAGTTATTTAAAACTCCATGCTGATGAATGCCAGATTCATGGGCAAAAGCATTATCTCCTACAACTGCTTTATTGGGCGGTATAACAATACCGGTTAATGTACTTACCAATCTTGATGAACGATATATTTGTCTTGTATCAATATTTGTAGCTGCTCTGTAATATTCTTTACGGGTGTTTAAAGCCATCACTAGTTCTTCCATCGCAGCATTACCTGCACGCTCACCTAAGCCGTTAATAGTACATTCTACTTGGGTAGCTCCGCTTGAGACAGCAGCTAACGAGTTAGCTACAGCCATTCCAAGATCATCATGGCAATGGACACTTATAACTGCTTTATCAATATTAGGAATGTTTTCACGCAAATACTTAATTAGTGCACCGAACTCTGCTGGTGTTGTGTAGCCAACTGTATCTGGAACATTAATAGTTGTTGCACCAGCAGCGATAACAGCTGTGTATACCTGACAGAGAAAATCCCAGTCGGAGCGTGATGCATCTTCTGCTGAAAACTCGACGTCCTGAATAAACTGTTTAGCGTAACGCACAGCTTCTTGGGCTTGCGCTAACACTTGGACCCTGCTCATTTTCAGCTTGTGCTCAAGGTGAATATCGCTTGTAGCAATAAAAGTATGAATTCTAGCTCTCTCGGCCTTCTCTAAAGCCTGACGAGCTGCGTCAATATCCTTTTTGCTTGCTCGAGCTAGAGCTGCTATCGTGGGTCCTTTTATATTTGCCGCTACCATACTGACTGCTGCAAAGTCCCCGGGCGATGCAATAGGAAAACCAGCTTCAATTACATCGACATTTAATTTGGCAAGGGCTTGCGCTATTTCAAGTTTTTCGCTAGCTTCCAAACAAACCCCGGGAGTTTGTTCTCCATCGCGTAAAGTTGTATCAAAAATCTTAATTGTTTTTATATCCATAACGCACACCCCTCAATATCTTTTTATCAGTGAGGCTGTTAAGAAACTAATGAGTTACCTCATTTCGTTTATCAACAGCCTCTTGTTATTACTTCTTATTCAACCATGTCATCATTGAACGCAGTTCTTTACCTACTTTTTCGATTTGGTGTTCAGCTTCTCTACGACGAGTTGCTGAAAACTCAGCCCGATTAGATTGGTTTTCTAAAATCCAATTTCTTGCGAATATACCGTTTTGAATCTCAGCTAATACTTTCTTCATTTCGGCACGAGTCTCATCAGTTACAATACGCTTACCGATCATATAATCACCATATTCAGCAGTATCACTGATAGAGTAGCGCATCGCAGCCATTCCGCCTTCATACATTAAATCTACAATCAATTTCATTTCATGCAGACACTCAAAGTATGCCAATTCTGGTTCATAACCTGCTTCTACAAGGGTGTCAAAGCCTGCTTTGATAAGTTCAGTACAACCACCGCAAAGTACAGCCTGTTCGCCAAATAAGTCGGTTTCAGTCTCATCTTTAAATGTAGTTGGAAGTACGCCTGCTCTCGCTCCGCCAATACCTCGAGCGTAAGCCAAAGCAACTTCTTGGGCAGTACCTGTATAGTCTTGATATACTGCCATTAGGCAAGGTACGCCGCCGCCTTCAGTAAATACCCGGCGCACTAGATGTCCAGGACCTTTTGGAGCTACCATGAATACATCAACATCATCTGGAGGAACAATTTGATTGAAGTGAATATTAAAACCGTGAGCAAACACCAATGCGCTGCCAGCTTTTAGATTTGGGGCAATATCTTCTTTATACACTTTTGCTTGTTTTTCGTCTGGGATAAGAATCATAGTAATATCTGCTGCAGCAACTGCTTGAGCTACCGGAGCTACTGTAAGCCCTTCAGCCTCAGCCTTATTCCAAGACTTACTACCTTCATATAAACCTACAATTACTCTTACTCCGCTATCTTTAAGATTAAGAGCATGCGCATGCCCTTGGCTACCATACCCAATAACCGCTACAGTCTTACCTTGGATCATATCCCAGTTTGCATCTTGTTCATAATACATTTTCGCCATAATTATCTCTCTCCTCACATCTTTTGTAAATTGTATTATCTCCCCGCTCTAAGCCGATTAACCCAGTGCGGATTGTTTCCAAAATTCCATACGGTGCTAATAATTCGGTAAAGGCATCAATCTTTTCATCGTCACCAGTAATCTCCAAAATCAGTGTCGCCTTTTGGGCATCTACTACTTTGGCACGAAATATTTCAGCCATTTTAAGTATCTCTGATCTTTTTTCGCCATCAGCATTAATTTTTAGGAGTGTCATGCCGCGGCTTACTGATGAATGTGATGGCAGTATCTGTACGGCAACAACTTCAACTAGCTTTTCAAGCTGTTTGATCATCTGAGTAACTATTGCTTGATCACCGTGAACTACGACTGTCATCCGAGAATACTCGGGAAGTTGGGTAACACCAACAGCTAAACTGTCTATATTAAACTCACGGCGTGAAAACATACTGGCGACACGAACCAATACTCCTGGCTGATTTTGTACTAATACCGACAATACGTGCTTCAATGGCATCCCTCCCTTTACTAGGAATATAAAACCGCCCCTATTGACCTATCCGTCAATAGGGGCGGTTATTAACCGCGGTACCACCCTACATTATACTTACATCGCTGGATTACCAACTTCCCCTATAACGCAAGGCTGCGCTTTCACCTATCTCAGGCTGCTAAGCAGCCGGTTTCAGCAAAAGAGTTCATGGGTGAGTCTAGCAACATATCGTACCGGTTCACAGCATCCACCGGCTCTCTGAAACGATTATCCGTGCCTTATTCCCAATCATTACTTTTATCATTAAGTTTCGTAATTTATACTTCGTTTGTATCAAGGTGTAACCTTGTAACGTTGTATACATTATCCCAATCTGGAGTCATTTTGTCAAGCTATTTTTGTTAATTTTTTCGATATATTTATAACATTTGTTTTGTACACGCGAACATTGTTGTATTTATAAGCTAATATATTGTCGTAATTTCAGATATTAGTATACATTTGTCCTTTCTATTTATAAAGAGATATGGTTGCAAATAATTCCACGCATTGTTTAGCAAAAGATTTAGATACTATAAAAGGAGTCGAATTTAATTTAAAGGAGGTTTTCGAATGAACTCTAAAAAAACATCAGAAAGTAAAGCTAAATTTGGTACTATGACTGCTCTTTCAGATGCTAACGGTGACTACACTTCCTCTACAACAAGCTCTTCTC
Source organism: Dendrosporobacter sp. 1207_IL3150 (assembly GCF_036763085.1). Lineage (NCBI taxonomy): Bacteria > Bacillati > Bacillota > Negativicutes > Selenomonadales > Sporomusaceae > Dendrosporobacter > Dendrosporobacter sp. 1207_IL3150. The sequence goes on along the minus strand of NZ_JBAIYU010000006.1, from coordinate 21,674 downwards.
CTAGCACTAGTGCCAGCAAAACACAATATGGTACTATGACTGCACTTTCCGATGCTAACAGCGACTACTCTTCCTCTACAACAAGCGGTTTCTCGGGCAGCACTAACGCCAGCAAATCACAGTATGGTACAATGACTGCTCTTTCCGATGCTAACAACGACTACTCTTCCTCAACAACAAGCGGCTTCGCGGGCAGCACTAGCGCCAGCAAATCACAGTATGGTACAATGACTGCTCTTTCCGATGCTAACGGCGACTACTCTTCTTCAACTCTATCAACTAACAGTAAAAAAACTAGTAAAACAGGCTCATTGACTTCCCAGTACGACGCAAACGGAAAAGCTTAATAAAGTAGATGAAAGGCGATTAAGCTGAAGCTTAATCGCCTTTCATCTTATAACATATAACTCTGATTTATTCATAAACTACTTGCTATAAGCTATCATATATTCTGTACCAAGTTTTTCGTATTCCTCTAATACCTTTATCAGGTCTTGCTGCTGATCGTATTCAACGGTAGATATATCTTGAATGCCAATAGTTTCCTGCAATATTCGTTCTACATGAAACGGTGAATATCCTAATGCCATTAGCCTATTATATAAATGCTTTATTCTTTTCTCAACCATTGTAACATCCTCCTTTGTAACTTGAAAAATATGGAAACTAGGCGTTCCGTTATTATACATTAATTCAAACTATTGGTCAACAACTATTCTCACCTACAATTCGATTAAATTTCAATATACAGAATTTTATTTCTAAAATTGCAATTTAATAACTTTATGATCTAAAGTTTTTGCAATGTGGAGCAAGGCGGAAAGAACCGACAAAAATATTTATATGCAGTAAGCACTAAAATATGCAATTTTAATTATCAAGTCTTGCGAACAACCTTCTTTATGATGATGTTAATCCCAATAGGTGATATCATATATTATAATAAAGATTAAAATGATATTTCCAGGGAGGTACTTTATGGAAACAGTATCTGGAGAGCAAAAGCTTTTTGCAATTATTGCTCATACAGCATATTTTTTAGGAGGCGTAGGCTTTATTATTGCCCCTTTAATATTGATGCTATTAAAAAAAGATGATCCTTTTGTATATCATCACTCCAAACAGGCTTTAATCGCCCATTTAGCAATTTTAATTGTTTCTTTAGTTGTATCTATACTTTGCTCATTACTTATTGGCATACTGCTTATCCCAATACTTGCAATTCTTTGGATTTCCCTTGTAATTACATCATTAATTGCGTCTTTACGCGTTCTTGATGGAAAACTCTATAACTACCCGCTCATTCAAGGATTTGTTAATAAATTCTGATCTTCTTTTAATATATATCAAAAAGAAAAGGCATCTGATGACCAAGTCATCAGATGCCTTTAATAATTTAATTATTACTCTTTGCTAGCTGCTACTTCTTGTGTTGCGCAGCCTAAGCCTGCAAGTTTTTTGTATCCTTCAAGTCTTTCTTTTGCATCTTGTTCAGTTTTAGCGAACAGAGCATCAGCGAATTCAGGATATTGTCTCTTCAAGGAAGAGTATCTTACTTCGCCCATCAAGAACTCTTGGAAGCTAGCACTTGGTTCTTTTGAATCAAGTGAGAACGGATTCTTACCTGCTTCTTTAAGTGTTGGGTTGAATCTGTACATTGCCCAATATCCAGCTTCAACAGCACGCTTAGTTTCAAGCTGGCTGCAACCCATACCTACACGCAAACCGTGGTTGATACAAGGAGCATAAGCAATGATTAGGGATGGACCTGGATATGCTTCTGCTTCAGCAATAGCTTTTAGAGTTTGGTTCTTATCAGCACCCATAGCGATTTGAGCAACATATACATAACCGTAGCTCATAGCCATCATGCCAAGGTCTTTCTTCTTTGTCTTCTTACCGCTAGCAGCAAATTGAGCAATAGCTGCAGCTGGGGTAGCTTTTGAAGATTGACCACCTGTATTGGAGTAAACCTCAGTATCGAATACTAGAACATTTACATCTTCGCCGGAAGCTAACACATGGTCTAAGCCGCCGAAACCGATATCATATGCCCAGCCGTCTCCACCGAATATCCATTGTGATCTCTTGACCAAGAAGTCTGTGCTGCCAGCAATCTTGTTAAGAAGTGGGTTGCTGCCTTTTTCAGCCTCGATGAGAGCTGCAACTTTATCTGCGCGCTCACGAGTGCCTTCGCCTTTATCCTTGTTTTCAAGCCACTCAGTAAGAGCTGCTTCAAGTTCTGCACTAACGCCAGCTTCGATAGCTGCTTTAACATCGTTTGCTAGGTTCTCACGAACAGCTTTTGTACCAAGGTACATACCAAGACCAAACTCTGCATTGTCTTCAAACAGTGAGTTAGCCCAAGCAGGACCTTGACCTTTATGGTTAGTTGTGTACGGAACAGCAGGAGCACTAGCACCCCAGATTGAAGAACAACCAGTTGCGTTAGAAATCATCATTCTGTCGCCGTATAGTTGAGTTACAAGTTTAGCATAAGGAGTTTCGCCGCAACCTGAGCAAGCTCCGGAGAACTCAAGTAATGGCTGCTCAAACTGGCTGCCTTTTACTGTGTATTTATTTACAGGGTTTGCTTTAGGGGATACAGTCATAGCATAATCCCAAAGAGCAATTTCGTTTTCTTGTGATTCAAGAGGCTTCATGATAAGTGCTTTTTGTTTAGCTGGGCAGATATCTGCACAGTTTCCGCAACCTGCACAATCAAGAGGTGAAACAGCAATACGGTAGCTAGTATCTTTAACACCAATAGCAGCTTTTACAGTAAAGCCTTCTGGTGCATTTTTAACTTCTTCTGCATTTGCAAGAACTGGTCTAATAGCCGCATGCGGACAAACATAAGAGCATTGGTTACATTGGATACAGTTCTCTACTTGCCATTCTGGAACATCGATAGCAATACCGCGTTTCTCATAAGCAGCAGTTCCTAGTGGGAATGTACCATCTTCCATGCTGCCAACAAATGCGCTAACAGGAAGTTTGTCGCCTTCTTGTCTGTTCATAGGATCAAGAATATTCTTAATGAAAGCAGGTACTTCTTTAGCTGCAGCAGCTTCGTCAACAGCACTCTTCCAGGAAGCAGGTACAGTTACTTTAACAGGAGCTTCAATTCCGTTATCGATCGCAGCATTGTTCATGTCAACAATCTTTTGACCTTTATTACCATAAGAGTCAACAACTGCATCTTTTAAGTATTTAACAGCTTGATCTAATGGAATGATGTTAGCAAGCTTGAAGAATGCAGATTGCATAATCATATTGAAACGGCCGCCAAGACCAAGATCCTGAGCAGTCTTAACAGCATTAACAATATAGAAGTTAATGTTGTTGTCAGCAATGTAGCGTTTCATAGCAGCTGGAAGCTTTTCTTCAAGTTCAGCTTCGTTCCAAGTGCAGTTTAATAAGAAAGTACCGTTTGGTTTTAAACCAGCTAGTAAATCATATTTATTTACATAGGACTGCTGTGAACATGAAATAAAGTCAGCTTTGTTAATTAGGTATGGTGATTTAATAGGCTGCTTACCAAATCTCAAGTGAGACATGGTGATACCGCCAGATTTCTTGGAGTCGTATGCAAAGTAGGCTTGAGCATACATGTCAGTTTTATCACCAATGATCTTGATAGCGCTTTTATTAGCACCAACAGTACCATCGGAACCAAGACCCCAGAACTTACAAGCTGTAGTTCCTGCTGGAGTTGTATCAACATCTTTACCAATTGTAAGGGACTTGAAAGTTACGTCATCTGTGATACCTACAGTAAAGCCGTCTTTAGGCTGTTCTGCTTTAAGGTTATCGTAAATTGCTACGATATGGCTAGGAACGATATCTTTACCACCTAATGCATAACGACCACCAACGATTTTAGGCTGATAAGCCTTGTTGTAGAAAGCAGTTTTAACATCAAGATATAAAGGCTCAGCTAAAGCGCCTGGCTCTTTAGTTCTATCAAGAACTGCAATTGTTTTTACTGTTTCAGGGATATATTTGAAGAAATGCTCAAGGGAGAAAGGTCTGTATAAATGAACTGTAAGAAGACCAACCTTTTCACCTTTAGCGTTCAAGTAGTCAACGGTTTCTTCGATAGCTTCACAAACTGACCCCATAGCAATAATCATTCTGTCAGCGTCTGGTGCACCATAGTAGTTAAACAGGTGATACTCTCTGCCAGTCAGCTTGCTGATTTCGCCCATGTAGGATTCAACAATTTCAGGTAAAGCTTCATAGTACTTATTGGATACTTCTCTTTCCTGGAAATAAATATCAGGATTTTGTGCAGTACCTCTCACAACAGGGTGATCAGGATTTAGAGCATTTTTTCTAAATGCAGCAACTGCATCCCAATCAAGAAGTTTTTCAAGTTCATCGAATTCTAAAACTTCGATTTTTTGAATTTCATGTGATGTTCTGAAACCGTCAAAGAAGTTAATGAAAGGTACACGGCCTTTAATTGCAGCTAAATGTGCAATTGCGCCCAAGTCCATAACTTGCTGAACGCTGCTTTCTGCAAGCATAGCGCAGCCAGTTTGTCTAGCAGCCATAACGTCTTGGTGGTCACCGAAGATGTTAAGGGAGTTAGCAGCTAATGCACGCGCGCTCACATGGAAAACTGCAGGCAGAAGTTCACCCGCTACTTTGTACATATTAGGAATCATTAACAGAAGACCTTGAGATGCGGTGTATGTAGTAGTAAGAGCACCTGCTTGCAGGGAACCGTGAACAGCACCAGCCGCACCAGCCTCAGATTGCATTTCAATAACCTTTACGGTTTGTCCAAATACATTCTTTTTGCCTTGTGCCGCCCATTCGTCGACGTTTTCAGCCATTGGTGAAGATGGAGTAATCGGATAGATAGCCGCCACATCAGTAAATGCATATGAGACATATGCAGCAGCAGCGTTACCATCCATAGTTTTCATTTTTCTTGCCATTAAACAATCTCCTCTCTCTCTCTATCTTTTTTCTATATATAGGGTAACAAAATATAAATTATACAGCGAAATACTGTATAATTATTCGCTATATTAACATCAGTAGTATTTTAACTCATAATTATCCGTATAATAATATACCAATAGGTTTCAATCAATGAATAATTATACTTTTCCCACTGTGTCAATATTATTACTATACAACGATCCTGTATAAATGTAAATACAGGATGTCTATAAAATTATTACTACCAATCCTTACAAAAAATTCTTCATTATTCAAAAAATTTTTGCACTTTTAGAAAACATCTATTGAATAACCAAATGAAACTATGATATAATTTTCACAATGCCTTATTCAATTGAAATTCCAGATTTTATATTTCGAGATAATTAATAAAAACCCTTCTATGATTTTGCAAATTTTGCAATCTAATAGAAGGGTTTGTTGTTTTTAAACTTACTTATTTAATTTTAAAATCTTTTATCCAATGAATGTTTGAGTTACCATTAAACCATAAGGACCGCCGCTAATTATTCCGATACCGATCTTGGTAAAGCGCGGATCTAATATATTAGCACGATGACCTGCTGAATTCATTAAAATCTCATGAGCTTTTGCAACTGTGCCCGCCCCGGCTAAGTTTTCACCAGCGTATTTATAAGTTATACCTTGTGATTTCAATAAATCAAACGGTGAACCATAAGTTGGCGATTGATGCCCAAAATAGTTATTGCTAATCATATCCTGACTTTTCATTCTGGAGACTTTAACTAGACGTGAATCTACTTGTAAAGCTGGGAGCCCTTGCTTTGCGCGCTCCTGATTCACAAGATTCACCATTTGCTGCTCTTGTGCCGAAATTGATGCTGTCCCAGTGTTTGTAGTGGGGGCTGGTGTTTGTGTTTGGGTTGGAGTTGGAGTTGGTGCGGGAGCTGGCGCCGGTGCAGGTTTTGGAGTAGTCGTGGGCTGTTTAACATTAAAGTATTTTGCCAATGGACTATTAGCTAACTGATTATAGAAATTTTGGATATTATTGTATTGAGTTTGATTTAATTCTGCAGCCTCTGCCGGAATTGCTGAAGTTGCAAATATTAAAGAAGCTACTCCGAGTAGTACGTATTTTTTCAAATCTTTTTTCAATTAAGTTCCTCCTTTTAAATTATCTGTCTTTTTTACTTAAAGACATACAAGCTGGCAAAACTCCGGCTCTACTAGAAAGTCTAACCGGATAAAAGGCTGTCTCCTTCAATTATTATAATTGCTTTATTTATTGTTGGCACTCTCCATAATCAGCCCCCTGCGCCCACAGTCGGAGTTGACCTCTTTCATAATGAGGCTTACTGCTTTATGTATATTATATGTGCCTTATGGTACGATATGGTACAAACATATGAGTTCTCTTATTGCGAGCTAAAAAATCTATCGCAATTAAATAATAAGACTGAAAAATTCTGCACATACTTTCTGAGTGAGCCGATGTTTAATTCTCTCTATAATAAAATAGTCATGATACTTTATAAGGGGCAGGTGAATGTATTGGATATTCAGGAACTAATTCGTGATACTTGGCAAACTTCGCTTGTCTTTATAAGTTTATTAATATTTGCTAGATTTCTTGGTAAAACGCAGATCGGCCAGCTAACATTTTACGAGTATGTCAGCGGAATCACTATTGGCTCTATCGCGGCTAATATTGCAGCAGCCGAGCCGGATAAAGTTTGGAATCATTATTATGATTTACTATTGTTTGTTTTGCTGACTTATCTGCTGTCCCAAATAACAATCAGAAGCCGTCCCCTGCGCAAACTTATTGATGGAGCACCTACCTTAGTTATTGAGAATGGACGTATATTAGAGAATAATATGAAACAGATGCGTTATGATCTAGATGAGCTAACGTGTCAGCTTAGAATAAATGGTGTTTTAGATCCGTCCGAAGTACAGTTTGCAATTGTCGAAACAACCGGTGATTTAAGTGTTATCAAAAAGGCTGATTATCAGCCTGTTACTAAAAAGGAGTTTGGTGTAGAGCAGGCTGGAGTTCAATATCCGATTGAGCTGATTATGGACGGCGAAATAATAGCAGAAAACCTTCAAAACAATAACCTTTCGGAAGTTTGGCTGAATGAGCAGCTTAGTATACAAGGAATCAGCCACGCCTCTCAAGTAACATATGCGGTGATAGATTCACAAGGCAAACTTTTCATCAGCCCTCGGACCCAGTCAGAATATATTCATTAGGTGGTATTGTATCAATGATAACGATTGCGGTACTATCTGATACCCATCTTAGCACCACCCATGAAAGCATTTCACTATGGATTAACCGAATTGAACAAGTTGATTATATTATCCATGCAGGTGATTTTGTAGGTCTAGAGGTTATTCCAGTTTTAGAGAGAGCAGCTATTTTAATTGCTGTTCGCGGAAACAACGATGCCGCGTGCTTCGATGATTTACTTCCACTGAAAAAGAAAGTAGTTATCGAGGATTACCATATTGGCATATGTCATGGTCACGGTAGTGGAAAAAACACTTTAGAAAGAGCCTATACGGCTTTTTGCAATGAGAAAGTCGATATAATTATTTACGGACATAGCCACCAACCTAGCATTTGTACTAAAAATAAAATACTAATGTTAAATCCCGGTTCGCCTTTTTATAAGCGCAAAGAACGTTGGTTTAGTTATATTGTTTTAAAATTATCAACTCAAGGCATATCAGCAGAGTTGCGATTAACCGAAAAAGCAGAATTACCAACCAGGTAATTCTGCTTTTTCAGTAATCAGTTATTGGAAGGTATCTTTTTTAGATCAGATTAAACCTTTAGCTTTCAAACTTCGCACTTGCTCTTCTGTAAATCCAAGTAATCTAGTTAAAATAACTTCATTATCTTGTCCTAATGACGGAGCCCCTCTCCAGACCTGCCCGGGAGTAGATTCAAATTTAGGTATAATCCCAAAAGCTTTAATTTTCTTTTGCAAAGTCTGATCCTCATATTCAATAAAGTCGCCGCGGGAAATCCAATGTTGGTCATTAATGACATCTGCTGCCGTATTAACCTTAGCACAAGGAACTTTAAAATTAGCTAGATGTTCTACAATCTCATCAACTCTATGCTTAGCGACCCACTCAGTTATTTTGCGGTCCAACTCCTGCCCTTTATCAGAATTAACTGCTTCCATAGACGAAGCACATTCTTTAAAGCTGTAGTATTCCTCATCAAGCTGCAGTGCCTTGATAAACCTGTTGTATACCACCGGACCAAAAGCTCCTAAAACTAAATAGTTTCCATTTTTATCTTGGAATAACCCGCACGGTTGAAAGGCCGCTGCTTTTGACCCTGTTCTCGATCGAATAATTCCCGCTTCGGTAAAAGATACAAATGTGTCAGCCATTATTCTAGCATTAGCTTCGAACTGTGCAACATCAACAGCCTGGCCTATACCCGTTTTTTGAGCATGTATATAGCCTGTTAAAGCACCAAAAACAGCATATAGCGATGACACATAATCATTAAGCCAAGGTTTTGTAATCAATGGGACCGAAGGTTCTTTTTCACCATTAAGACTAAGAAAACCACTATAAGCCTGGCCTATCATGTCGTACGAAGCTCGGTTACATACATCAGGATTGCCGCCAAACTGTGCTTTTCCATAACCGCTGATATGTACTATTACTAGCTTAGGATTAGTTTCGAGTAAAAGCTTATCTGTTATTCCATATTTCTCAAGCCATACAAGGTTTTCCATAAAAATATCGGCCTGCTTTATAAGACCCAAAAATATTTCTCTTATTTCTGGAATATTAAGATTTAAATTCAGAGTTAAACTTAGTCTGTTTCGCGCATCCTGAGCCCAGCTTGTACTTATCTGCTTGTCATTACATTCTGCGAAAGGCGGCATACCACGATACGTATCACCTGTATTTGGGCGTTCGATATGTATTACTTCTGCACCAAAGTCGGCCATCATATTTGCTGCGTGCGGCATAGCTATAAGTGTGCCGGCAGTTACAACTTTAACACCTGCAAGAGGACCAAATTCTGGTATGATGAATTTTTTATCAGTTTCATTCATATAAATTCCTCCTTATGGCCTGGAAATAAAGAAATACTATAATCCTTATACTGTTTTAAACATATGCAAGTCATCAAATAAAAAAGACCGTAACTCTACGGAGATACGGTCATAACGAAACATTCTTAAGAAATTTTTTAAGTAATAAAGGTACTATTATTAATATTACTAATAGCCGAAATAGCTGATATGCAACAATTATTGAAATATCAGCGTGGAGCTGCATTGCTGTAAGCCCCATCTCAGCCATTCCTCCCGGAGCCGTACTCAAAAAACCAGTTATAAGCGGCATCCTTCCTAAAAAGTTTAACAAATATCCTGCTGCCAAGGCAGTTGACACAATTGCCAACGAGCCACACACTGCATATGGCAAAAGCAGAGGATAATTACTAATACTGCTTATGTTAATTGAAGTGCCTAAGTAAACTCCGAAAACTATTTGGGCTGCAATAATTACTGCTGAAGGCAGTGCAGGTGCTTCAATGCCGGTAATTATAATTGTAAATCCTGTTGCAAGAATAGGCCCCAATAAATATGGTGTAGGTAATTTAGCGTATTTTGCTCCAAGTGCACTGACTACTACTATCAAGAAAAACATCAGAGCGCTCACAACTTCGGTAGATTCTCCCGATAGCTGCGGCTGAACAATTTGATTATGTAGGTTCTCCGTGCCTGCAAGACCATGAGTTGCTAGAAAAGGCACTGTAAAGATTACTGTCAGCAGACGTACAGTTTGTATGAAGGTTACAATTGTAACACTTGAACCGGCAATTTCTTCAGCTAAAACGACCATTTGGGAAAGTCCTCCCGGCACACTGCCCAATAATCCACTTGCCAAGCTAATACCAGTTTTTTTGTGCATAATATAACCAATGAACAGACTAGCGGCTATAGTTATTGTTGTAACTAGAACCATTAATGGAAGCTGCTCTATAATCTTTAAACCTGCATCTTGGGAAAAAGGTCTGCCAATAGCATATCCTAATATTACTAGTGATGTATTCCTCAGTTTCCTTGGACATTTTAATGATTTAGCCATAACAATTTTATAAGCTCCAACGGCTGTAAGCGAGCCTAACATCCATGGCAATGGTATATGTAAGTAATTAAAAATTAAAGCTCCCGATACAGCAATCAAAAAAGTCTCAAAAATATTTCTCATATTTTCACCTGTACTATAGAATACCTCCTATAGTACGCCTAATGTTTATATCAGTCAAGTTCTGCCCATTTACCCTGATTCTATTTTAAATACAAAGAAATGATAATGCTTAACTTAAAAATAAGTATGACCTAGTCTCTTACTAAAAGACTAGGTCATACTTATTTTTAACAGACACTATATTCAATTCCTTTATTAACGGCAGCTAGATTTAACTGACAAAGTTCAGGTTTTTTACTTCCTACAATGGTCTCCACAGCTTTCTTTATACTAATGTTATTAATTAAGTTTAAACTCGATAGTAAAGCTCCCAAACATACCATATTTGCCAAGTTTGCTTTACCTAAATCATTTGCAATTTCACTCGCCGGAACTCTAATTATAGTAATATCAGTTCGAGAAGCAGCTGCCTCGACAATCGAACTATTTACAACAAGTACCCCGCCAGGCTTAATAAGGGTAATAAACTTTTCATAGGACGGCTGATTAAGCACGATTCCGACATCCGCTGTATCAATGACAGGTGAGTTTATTTCTTCGTCGGATATTATTACCGAACAGTTTGCTGTTCCGCCTCTCATTTCCGGGCCATAGGATGGTATCCAGCATACTTGGCTGTCACTTAGCATTCCCGCATAAGCCATTACCTTGCCAATAAACATAACACCCTGTCCGCCAAATCCGGCAAGCAGAATCTTGTCTATCATATAGCTTCTACCTCCTTGTTTACTTTAAGTTCACCCATTTGATAAATTGGCAGCATATTTTGCTGCAGCCATTTGATACTTTCTACAGGCGATAATCCCCAGTTCGTCGGACACGTAGATAATACACTGACAAAAGCAAAACCTAAGCCTAATTGCTGAACCTGAAATGCTTTTTTAATCGCTTTCTTGGCAGCAATAATATTCTTTGGTGAATCTGCAGAAACTGCTGCAACGTAAGCCGCCCCATCCATCGTTGCGATTATTTTAGGTAGATCAATTGGATTTCCAAAGGCTGCTGAGTCACGGCCATATGGACTTGTTGTCGTCACTTGGCCACTCAAAGTTGTCGGTGCCATTTGCCCGCCAGTCATTCCAAAAACGGCATTATTAACCATAATTGAAGTAATCTTCTCGGATCTGGCCGCAACATGGATAGCGTGGGATGTACCTATCGCACTTATATCACCATCACCTTGATACGTAAAAACTAATTTATCAGGTAATGCCCGTTTAATACCTGTAGCTACGGCCTGTGCTCTGCCATGCGCCGCCCCAACAAAATCACAGCTGAAAAAATCCAAGGAAAACCCAGCACAGCCTACCGGGGCAACACCGATTGTATCCTCGATAATATTTAATTCGTCAAGTACCTCACCAATTAGCCGATGAATAATCCCATGTGTACAGCCCGGGCAATAGTGAAAAGGCAGTTCGGTAAGGCCTTTGGGTCTTGTAAATACTTTCTGCATTATTAGCCCTCCTCTGGAAGTTTTAGATTAAAGACTTGGCTGACATATTGGAATATTTCAGTTTCCGTAGGCAGCATTCCACCTTGCCTGTTATACAACTCTACTGGTATCTTGCAGTTAACAGCAAGTCTAATGTCTTCAACCATTTGACCGGCGTTCAGCTCAATAGCAACAATGCCTTTTACTGTGCTAATATGGCGTTTAAATGCATTTTCAGGAAATGGCCACAGACTAATTGGACGTATTAGACCCAACTTAATACCATGTTTTCGCGCATTTATCACTACGCTTTTAGCAATTCGTCCACAAGTTCCGTATCCTACCAGCAAATATTCAGCATCATCTGCCTGGTAACTTTCCCACCGCTGTTCTTCTTCCTTAATTTGTTTATATTTAGTCTGCCAGTACATACAGTTCGCTTCACCAATTTCGTTCGTTAACGCATAGCTGGCTATTTTCCTCTTATTCCTGCCGCGGCATCCATTAGTAACCCAGTCTTTCGCAGGCAAGTTTACAGCTGGTCTTTCTTTTAACTCAATAGGCTCCATCATTTGTCCCAAAAAACCATCTGCTAAAATGAGCACAGGATTACGATATTTATCCGCCAAATCAAACGCTTGCATCGTAAAATCGTACATTTCCTGCCCTTTGGATGGAGCTAGCACTATTAACCGATAATCACCGTGACCGCCACCCTTAGTGCATTGAAAGTAATCAGACTGAGCTGGACCTAGTCCACCTAGACCAGGACCACTTCGGTTAACATTAACAACAACAACTGGCAGTTCAGCTGCGGCAATATATGACAATCCTTCCTGCTTAAGACTAAAACCAGGACTTGACGAGGCTGTCATTACTCGTGCTCCTGTGGCAGCAGCACCATAGCACATATTTATCGAGGCAACTTCGTCCTCCCCCTGCAAAATAGTACCGCCCGCTTTAGGCATATTTTTGGACAGATATTCCATAATTTCGGTCGAAGGTGTTATAGGATAACCAAAAAACAGCTTACATCCTGAACGTATCGCCGCCTCGGCTATTGCTTCATTCCCTTTAATTAAAACTTTATCCATTAAGTCCACCCGCTTTCCTACTTTGATATTTCCAGGGCCAAATCAGGACACATAATTCCGCACAATGAGCATCCAGTACATTTGGATTCATCATTAGTCCTTACTGTGTAATAGCCTTTTTGGTTGGCCTTATCTCCGATTTCTAGAACCTTATTTGGACAAATAGCTATGCACAACCCACAGCTTTTGCAGTATTCGTGAAAGACTGTTACTTTTGCCATAATCATACCCTCCTTTAGCTTTGCCTTACGCTATATGCAAGACAAGCCAGCGCAATAGAATTAAGCTTACCTTCTGCATTTTCTGCTCTTGATGTCATTACTATCGGGTTAGTCGCTCCTAGTATTAACCCGGCCATCTTTCCGCCGCCAAAATAAATCAGAGCTTTACCAAGAACGTTTCCTGTTTCAATGCTAGGAACAAGCATTAAATCAACAACACCTGAAACTTTACTTTTAATATTTTTATGTTCGGCCGCCTCACGGCTTATGGCTACGTCAAGCGCAATTGGCCCTTCGACAATACCCTCTGGTAAATGCCCAGCCAGACTTAATTCAGTCAATTGTAATGCATCGACAGTAGCGGGCATTTTGGGATTCACCTCTTCGTTAGCAGTTAGAATTGCCACATTAGGCGTGATGCCCATAGAATTAAGTGCCAGCATTGCATTTACTAGAATATCTTTTTTTTCTGTTAGATTAGGAGATATATTCATACCGCCATCAGTTATAAATAGTAATTTTTCCCTATTGCCTAGTTCAAAGCATGCCAAGTGACTTAATAATCTTCCTGTGCGCAATCCCTGCTCTTTGTTGAGTACAGCTTTAAGAAACCCGCTGCTATTTATAAGACCTTTCATTAGAATTTGAGCATCGCCCCGATTTACCATAGCAACAGCTGTTTGTGCAGCCTGATCAATATCTGGTTCATGGATAATTGGTGTATCTTGTGGTAAACCCACTTCATTCATCAATGCCTTAATCTGTATACTGTCGCCAACTAAAATTGCCTTTACAATCCCGGCGTCTTGAGCGCTCTTTACTGCGGCAATAACCTCTTTATCCTGGGCCGCCGCAACACTTATAGTTAGCGGTCCAATTTCTTTTGCTTTTTCTAAAACTTGCTGATAGTTTTTAAACAACCTAGCCACCTCATTTATTTACACATATAATCTTGGCACTTCTTCGCCTCGAATTACTCTAACTGCCCCTAAGGCTAACGCTTCCAGCTCTTCTTCGCCCGGAATAACCACTACTGGAGCAATAAACTCGACACGCCTTCTAATATCAGCTACAATCCTTGCAGAGTAGGCAATGCCGCCTGTAATTATAATCCGGTCAACTTGGCCTGCTAGAACAGCAGCCATAGCTCCTATTTCCTTGGCTACCTGATAGCTTAGTGCTTGGAGTATCAGCTCTGCCTGGTCATTTCCTTGCTGGGCCATTGCTTCAACTTCGCGAATATCTTTAGTACCGAGATAGGCAAAAATGCCGCCAGATCCATTAAGTTTCTTCTTCAGTTCTTGATATGTATATTTACCTGAATAACAAAGTTTTGCTAACTGACTTGCTGGTAATCCACCGCAGCGATCTGGGGAAAATGGTCCTTCTTCCATTGCATTATTAACGTCAATCATTTTTCCTTGCTTATGTGGAGTAACAGAAACTCCTGTTCCTAGATGGGCAACAATGAAGTTTGCGTCTTCGTATTTCTTATTTAGTTCTGAGGCTGCTTTACGGGCCACTGCCTTCATATTAAGAGCATGTGATAAGCTTATACGCGGTAAGTCCGGCAGTCCTGAGATTCGAGCTACAGCATCCATTTCATCAACTGAAACGGGGTCAACGATATATGAAGGTATACTTAGCCGCTCGGCGATATTAAAAGCCATTACTGCCCCCAAATTCGAAGCATGTTCACCCCGCTCAGCAGCTTCCAAATCGTCTACCATTAACTGATTAACTATATAAGTACCACCAGAAAGCGGTTTTAGAAGACCACCACGACCTACAACGGCTTTTAGGCAGTTCAGTTGTATCTTCTTCTCATTAAGAATTGCCAGAATTAATTGAAGCCTGTATTGATACTGGTCAAATATCTGATTAAACTCCTGCAAATCACTTACAGAATGCTCAATTGTTTCTTTAAAAAGCTGTGCCCCATCGAATAAGGCAATTTTAGTCGAGGTTGCACCAGGATTTATTACTAATATAAACTCTTTATCTGCCATATAAGCCTCCGTATTTCACTCGATTTGTTCCACTCACCGGAACGTCGTTCCATTTATCTAGTTTAGTCTATTCACCAACTAGCCATATATTCCTCTTTGCTTACGCAGGTATCCATGTATACAGTTAATGTTATTGCAAAATAACTTTAACCAAAATAAAAAAGTCTAAGCGGAAGTATGCCGCCTAGACCTGTATCTTAACGTAATTTTGATGATATTAGCTTAGTGGTTTTAATAATTTCAGCTGCCAGCTCTTGAAAACGATCCGACTTTACCCTTGAAGTTGGTCCAGATAAACTAAGTGCCGCAATGGCATCACTGCCTCTGCCAAATATAGGACCAGCAATACAGGTTAGACCTAATTCTAATTCCTCATCATCGACAGCGTAGCCCTGTTTGCGGATTTCCGCCAGCTCAATTATTAATTTATCCCAGTCTGTTACTGTCTTATTTGTATACCCAGGCAGTTCGTTACCCAAAAATTTTTCAATATAGTGTTCCGGACTAAAAGCTAGTAAACATTTACCTACTGCCGAGCTGTGACATGGGGCGCTTGAGCCAATTGGAGGAGTTAAACTTAGCACTTGCTGACTTTCTACTTTATCGATAATTATATGTTTAGGGTAACCTTCTGCACTTTTATCCAAAACTGATATATGAACAACTTCTCGGTATTTTTCCGATAGTGCTTTAGCAAAAGGGTATGTAACACTTGTAAGATGAGATTTTTCTCGTATTAACATCCCTAAAGAATATAATTTCATCCCTAGCCAGTACTTCCCATTATCCGGATTTTGCTGAATAAAACCTTTGTTCTCAAGGGTATTGATTGTTCTGTAAACAGTACTCTTATACATTCCCAAATGAGTGCTTATTTGAGTAACACCCATTTCTTTGCCTTCCTGCTGCAGCAATAACAAGATATCGAGCGCTCGATCAACAGAATTTATAATTTCAGGTTCTTTGCTCATCAAAATCCCCTTACACTATTTTAATTAATATTATATAGGCTATTTTTTACATTAGTCTACTAAATCCTTTATATATATAATATTTCCAGCTTTTTTATTACTCATGTTCTTACTATACGGACTATTATAACTATAGCGAGAACATTAGTTCTCGCTATTACTTGTGGTTTATTAGATTTTTATACTAACATCTGGCTGACGAGCAAACACACCAAGTCCGACACTTGAATGTTCGCCTAAAAAAGCTGCGATTAAATTAACAGACGCTTGAGTAGTTTTTCCCTCTTTATCCAAGAGCGGATTAAGCTCAACAAATTCTGCAGAAGTAATACAGCCGCTTTGCTCAAGCAGTTTGATTGCAAGCATGCTGTCTTCGTAGCTGACACCGTCAGCTACCGGTGTACCGACACCCGGCATTGACGAAGGATCAATACCATCAATATCAAAACTCAAATGAATGCCGTCACACTTTTCTAAATGTTTCAGCGTCTGGCTGATTACATCTGCCATACCTAAACGATCGACATCCTCGGCAGTAAATACCTTAATTTTTTTGTCAGCGATTAAATCTGCTTCACCAGGATCAATATCACGAACCCCGATAAATACGATATTCTCAGGCTTTACTTTGACATTATTTCCGCCAATACTAACAAGCGTTTCATGTCCGATTCCCATGCTGACAGCTAATGGCATTCCATGTATATTTCCGCTTGGAGTAGTTTCAGGTGTATTGATATCGGCATGAGCGTCATACCAGATAACTCCAAGATTATTATAATGCTGGGCAACCCCTGCAATAGTACCGATGGCGATACTATGATCACCGCCGATAACGAGTGGGAAGCTATCTTCAGCAATTACGCTAGATACAGTTTGGGCAATCTTATCGCAAGCCGAAGCAATTGCTTTAAGATTTTTAACATTAGACTCATTGGTTCTAAAGTGACCGGTGGTAGTGATAGGAATATTTCCAAGATCATTAACATCTTGATTTATCGCTTCCAATCGGTCAAACAGACCCGCGGTACGAAGTGCGTCAGGCGCCAAATTTGTGCCATAGCGCGTTTGTCCCAACCACATCGGAGCGCCTATGATAGATATAGTTTTTTTCATATCACTTTTCACCACCCCTAAAAATATTTTATCAACGATTTTCTATTTTAACTGTTTTGTCCATTCTGTGCAATACTTTTAGAAAAAATAAAAAATGGGAATTTTAAAATTCCCATTTTTGAGTGTTAATTGTATTATCTTTCTTATATTTTATCAGCATCGTAACCACACTTATCAAATGCTTTAAGTCATACCTAATGCTTTTAAGTTTAACTTTCTTAATTTCTTACATTGATACATCCTGTTATCGGCTAATTTATATAATTCCTCAAAATTGGTTAGGCCCTCGGTACTGCAAGCACAGCCGATTGATAACGATACTGGATATTCAGGCCGCTTGCTATTAAAGGTTTTGATATTATTTTCTAATCTTATTACTAGTTCATTAGCAGTCCTTAAATCTTCTTGCGGCAAAATTACAACGAATTCATCACCGCCGACCCGAGCAATAACGTGCGAACTAAAAAAACTTAGTACAAGCAAATCTGCCGCACTTTTAATTAATTTGTCACCGGCTTGATGACCATAACTATCATTAACCTTTTTTAAACCGTCAATATCAATAGCTATAAGGCTCACAATATCCTTAATATCTCTTTTTTTATTTATGTAATTTTCAAAATAGCTGCGATTATATAATCCAGTAAGTACATCATGGTAACTTATATATTGCAGACGCTGTTCAACAGCAGTTCGCTCACTTATTTCATCATGCAAAAGTTTATTAGCCAAATTTAGTTCTTCCGTTTTCAATTGAAGATTTTTATTGGCAGTTGTCAATTTATAAAATAGCAGGTTGTAAGGCTCTCGCAAGCTTGTTTCTACTATAGCCATATATAAAAAATAATAAGATATAAGTTTAAATATATGACCAATCATGTTGGAAAGTCCATACATATTGACATAGCTTGTGAACGAAAGCTCAGTTGCTATTGTGGTTAGATAAGCAAAGATAAGCTTCCTATATACTTTAGCATGAAAGTGGTGCTTATTCTTGGCCAAGGCGAAAATGGCAAACACTAATATTGTAGATATTAAGTATTCACTATTTATTTTGAATGCAGTCAAGCCCTCATTATCAACAAAACATGTAGGAAAAGTCCGCCAATAGAAAACCATGCATAAAAGGTATAGCGATATTAGACTATATACAATAATAAGCGGATGCGGCTTAAATTTGCGATTAAGGAAAAAACCAGCGGCCATTAAGGCAATACTATCAATAAATCTGGCTATTAGCCACATTTGTGGTGCAAGATTTGTGCCGTATTGAGGAAAAACACCCATCCCTTGGTAAGCCAGAATATGCAACAAATCAAACATGCCAGAAAAAGCAAAAGATATACCTAAGAATAGAAAAAAGCCATTATCTAAAATTTTTCTAGTATTAATTACAATTAAAGCTATTGAACAACTAATAATTATTGTGAATAATTCCGCCAAAGTGTGGTATAGCAAATAGTTCAGTGAACTTATATAAACGCATACTGATATCACTCCTGCCCAAATCACCAATTCTTTGGGAGACATAAATTTATATAGGTATATACTAATTTTATTATGATATCTACTAGGCATTATTCATTCCCCCCAAGCAGGACTTTATACCTAGTTATTCTACAGATTATAACAAAACCCTACAAAAAATTCAGTTACTTTGTAAATATTATTTTTTACTAATGGTTTGCTTCTTAAAATACTTTAAGCACAAACCGACTCCGCCTAAAATAATAGGATACAAACCTACCCAGCTTGTAAAAGCATAAATTATAGTGCAGGTAATTAATGATACTAAGGCACAGTATCTTAATAATTTATTATCAAAAAAGAGCTTTACAGCTGCTGCCATTGCCAATATATATAGCGCAATAAATATAGAACTTGGCAGCTGCATAAGAAAGGCGATATTATAACTATTTGAATAACTAAATGCAATAACAATAAAGAAAACCAGCCCAAGAGCAAGTAGTACCCGATCTGGAGTTTTATACGTTGCATTAAGGTGTGAAAAATATTCCGGAAAGACACCACTTCTAGCTTGTGAATAAATCAGTCTGGAAAAACCTGCGACATATGTATGTATTGTGCCATAACACACTAAAAAGCCTATAATACCGGTAATAACTCCTGCCCACTTCCCCCAGCCATTTCCAATCATAGTTGCCAATGCCGCACCATTATTTGCTCCTAAATATGCACCCGTTCCAATTGTTACGAAGGCAACTCCAAAATACAATAAATTCACAACACCAAGAGCAGCCGCTAAACTACGCGGTATATCCTTAGCTGGATTCTTAAATTCCTCTGACAAATGTACAATCATTTCCCAGCCTACAAATGCCCAAAAGAGCATTGTCATTGCACTACCAACTGCCAACCATCCATTAGGGGCAAAGGGTATATAATTAGTCATTTCCACTTGCGGCAACGCTGCAATAACAACGACTAATAATATTACCGCTATCAAAATAATAACTCCAACTTGAACTTTCCCTGATAGCTGTATACCCCAATAATTAAAAAATATAGCTAAAACTAACATGCAAGCAGCGATAACATAGATCGCTTGGTCAGATAATGCAAATAAGCTCCCCAGATAATTTGCTCCTATTAGCGCCGCTACTGGCCCCCCGATAGGAACAGTCCCTAAAAAGAGCGTAGCAGTAGCAGCTCCAACTGTTTCCCCGAATGCACGCCTCGTATATGCCGCTATCCCACCTGCATCAGGGTATCTTGAACCTAAAATTCCCAAAACTGTCGTTAAAGGTATAGCCAAGAGCCCCATGAGGGCCCAACTTATCAAAGAAGCCGGACCAGAAATTTCCGCTGCAGCTACCGGCAATATCAGAATGCCTGAACCAAGAACTGCACCTATTGTCATAGCAGCACCCTGCTGCCAGCTAATTACCTTTTTTAAACTCAAAGTTTCATTTTCCATATACTCCTCCTATAAAAGCCTAGACTATATTTAGAAACTATAATAACATGTAAAATATAATTATTTAAATTGAATCTTTAGATTGGAACGATCAAAAATATCGAACAATTGGAGAAGGTATGGAATTTAGGCAATTAGAAACTTTTTGTACTATTGTTAAAACTGGGAGTTTTACGCAGGCGGCGGACTTACTAGGATATGCACAATCAAGCATAACCACTCAAATTAAGATGCTTGAAACAGAACTTGGCACTAAGTTGTTTGAACGCCTTGGCCGAAGAGTAATACTAACTAAACAAGGTGCCGAGTTTTTAACCTATGCAAAAAAAATTATTCATCTGGCTCAAGAAGCTAAGGATGCTGTTTCAGACTCATTAGTACCAAAAGGAACGTTAATAATCGGTGCCCCAGACTCACTTTGTGCCATCAGACTACCTAAAATGCTCCGCGAGTATCGCATGCGATATCCCCAGGTAGAGATCGTGCTTAAGACAGGGACTTGCAGCGACTTTCGCCGCTGGCTTAACAACAATACAGTAGATATTGCTTTTTTTCTTGATCGCAAACTTAATTACCCAGAATTAATTAGCAATGTTCTATATACTGAGCCTATGGTTATTATTAGCAGCCCTGATCACCCTTTGGTTAGTAAAGGTAAAATACAACCGGCTGATCTGCATAACCAATACTTAATCTTATCTGAACAAGGCTGCAGTTACCGGGCTATTTTAGATCAAATGCTCATAGATGCCCATGTGCGACCTGGACATATTTTAGAACTTGGAAGCATCGCCGCAATAAAGCAGTGTGCAATTAACGGCCTCGGCATAACGCTGCTATCAAAAACCGCCGTGACAGAAGAACTTACGAGCGGAGACTTGGCTGATCTAAATTGGAACGGACCAGACTTTGCTGTATTAAATCAAGTTGCTTATCATAAAGATAAATGGTTATCCCCAGCAATATCTGCTTTTTTACAGTTAGCTTACGAAAGTATCCAAAAAAACAGTTAAAAAAAAACGCCCTAATGGACGTTTAAAAATAAACAACATACTTACTTGATGTCTTAACTATTACAACTGCCAATGCTAAAATATAATATGTATGACTCATGTTCCCACCTCAATATTACTTTAACACTTGCAGCTGTTTAGAGCTATCGGTAATTTTTGTCTATAATTATGCTAATTCTGATAAATGCTCAATATAGTTGCACTAAGCAGTCTTTTACCTTATATTTAAAATAAGCGACTTTTTAAGGAGATAATATGAAGAATAAAGCCGAACTTCTAGAATTACTTAAGAATCTACCAGAAGATAAAGTACCTGCGGCAATCGAGTCAATAAAATCACTTTTGACTCCAGCTCCTCAAGAACCGCAGCCGGTAAAGACAGTTACGGAACAAGCTTTGCAAGAGTTGTTAACTGTGGTAATTGCGTCTCTCACGAATTCCCTCTACGATTTATCTGTTGAAAATGATAAGGCCGGAGCAAAAATAATAGCTAACCGTTTAGATTTTTCTCGCAAGAAAATTTTAGAAGCATGGGATGTATATAAGAAGAAATAATAGTCAGTACCCACCCGTAAAACGGGTGGCTTGATTACGCCCTATAAGGGCATGACACTAGCTGAGTCTCAAGACTCTCTGAAAAAGTCTACCAACCGCATAACCTTTTCAGTCAGCCCCTAAAGGGG
>NZ_JBAIYU010000005.1:0-1024 GCF_036763085.1 Dendrosporobacter sp. 1207_IL3150 | reverse complement strand
TGAACTGAACCCTTGCGAATAGACACGATTAAGAAGCCCTGTCGCAGGATTATATGAAATTACGCATGCTGACGCCGTTTTTCAAGTGGCGTCAGCTTTGTTTTTAGCTGAATACGTTCGTGATTGTAAAAGAAAATATAATTATTAATGAGCTCGCGCGCTTGATCAATGGTCTTAGGCTTATATCGACGAATACACTCAGCCTTTAGTATACTAAAAAAGTTTTCAGCGGGTGCATTGTCATAACAGTTTCCACGCCTTGACATAGAAGGTATTATGCCGTATTTTTGAGTTAGGGTATAATATGCTCGCGATGTATATTGGAACCCTTGGTCGCTGTGGAGGTGCAACTCTGCAGTGACCTTTTCTTTTACTTTGGCCTCCTTGATAGTCCGAAGAACAAGATTTACGGACTGTTCGGTTCCCATGTTATAAGCAATGATACTATTGTCAAATAAATCGCGAATCATAGACAAATATAACGTTCCTTGTGGTGTCTGAATATAAGAAATATCTGTAACCCATTTATGATTTGGTCGTGTTGCCGTGAACTGTCGATTAAGGATATTCGCATAGCGATGCAGTTGATCACTCATCTGTTTATACTTTCTTTTGCGTCGAATCTGTGCCAACAGCCCATATTTGTTCATGATGCGTAATACGGCCTTGTGGTTTACTCGTATTCCTTTCCTTGCAAGCCAAATGACTACACGCCTATATCCGTATGTTCCATAAGTATCACGCTGGCATTTCTCAATAAAATTAGCGATGTATTTTTCTCTAGAAGCTTTATTTTGCCGCTTTAGAAATGCGTAATAACCGCTTCTAGATACCTTAAAAAATCGGCACATCTCCCAAATTGGATATTTACTGGCGTTTTTAGCAATTGCTATATATTTAATCTCTGCTCTCACATCCTTCCAGCAGCCTGAAGAAAAGACTTATATAGCTCAACTTCTCGCTCAAGCTCCTTTATCCTAAGCGCCATTTCATCCTGTTGATTCAATGGACTTTTCCTTGGACG
>NZ_JBAIYU010000004.1:0-2055 GCF_036763085.1 Dendrosporobacter sp. 1207_IL3150 | reverse complement strand
GTTTTCAGGGAACACTGGTTGTTCTTGCGTTCAACCTTATTTGACTCGCTGCCATCTGACAGCTTATCTATATTAACACAACCAATTCATCATGTCAATATGTTTCTTTTGGTATTTTGTGCCACCGCTTGTGACGGCTTATTTATGTTAACACTTATCTTAGATAAAGTCAACATACTTTTTATTTCCATTTACCCGCTGTGATGGCGGTTTAATTATATTATCATTATTATATACTTATGTCAACTAATTTCTTTGTGAGCTTACTCTATATATTTATACCTTCAAAGAATAAACCTACATGCCTATAACATGTAGGTTTATTCTTCGAATACTACACTGGAGGTAAATCTATTTCTTCGTCTGTCTTTCCTAATACCCCTTCCCATTTGGCTACCATTATTGCTGCAACTGTATTTCCAAGTACATTAATAGCTGTTCTTCCCATATCCATAAAACGATCTACACCCACTAGTATTGCAATCCCCTCAATAGGCATACCCATAGCTGTTAACACAGTCGCCATTACAACTAACGAAGCTGAAGGAACATTTGCTGTTCCTTTGCTTGCAATTAGTAATGTACCAAAGATAACTAGTTTACTAGCTAATGATAACTCTATGCCATAGGCTTCTGCTAAGAAAGATACAGCAAGAGCCTGATATAAAGCGGAACCATCCATATTAAAAGTGTAGCCTAATGGCAATACGAAGGATACTACACGATTAGGGATACCATTTTGTTCTAATATCTTCATATGTACTGGCAAAGTAACTTCTGATGAAGCAGTAGTGAAAGCCAGCAGCAATGGCTCTAAGACTTTCTTGAATGTTTGCATTGGACTAATGGCACTAAAGAATTGAAGGAAAAACCAGAATAAAACTAACATCACTGCTAAGCCGATATACAGCACGCCTACCATTTTAGCTAGACCAAATAAAACATTCGATCCTTGTGTCGCCATTACCCATGCAATTACTCCGGCTACACCAATTGGCGCAAAAGCTACTATACCTTCGGTTAGTTTAAACATTGCTTGGAACAAGCTTTCTAGGAAATTAGTTATTGGTTTAGCTTTATCTCCAATTGCTCCGAGTGATAATCCAAAGGCTATTGCAAAGAAGATAACTGGTAGAATTTTACCACCAGCAGCTGCTTCGACAATATTAACAGGAATTAAATCTAAAAAGAATTGAACCCAATCTACTGAGGTATGTAAATTTTTGGGGATGGCTCCCGTAGCCTTTAATGCAACCCCTGTCGCAGGGTGAAAAATATCATTTAATAAAATTCCTATAACTATTGCAACTCCGGTTGCCGTAAAAAACCAAAAGAATGCTTTTGTGACAAGTGATCCAAACCTTCTAAGATCACCAATTTTTACAACACCAAGTGTTACAGCAGCAAAAACTAAAGGAATTACGATCATCCTAATTGCACGAATAAAGGCATCTCCTAGTGGTTTTAATTTAGCACCAAATTGCGGTAACACAAGACCAATTATAACACCAAGTATCATACCTATGAGAATCTGCATCCATAAAGGCATTCTTTTACTCACACATAATTCCTCCTAACTTTAGATTTAAGACCTCACTAATCCCCCCTAATAAAAATATTTAATTAGGTCCTGTCATGAAGAGTACCAACACTAATACATATGTTATGGACGCACTCTAATGTCACAAAAATACAAAAAACACTTACCATTTGATAAGTGTTTTACATCAACAGTGAAGTATGGGAACAGGTTGAACCCATGTCTTAACATAGCAAAAAGCACTTACCATTGGTAAGTGCTTTTTTAATCAGCAGCTTTCTATCCTCCCAGGCCGTTTCCAGCCAAGTACTTTCGACGTATACGAGCTTAACTACTGTGTTCGGTATGGGAACAGGTGGATCCTCGCAGCTATCGCCACTGAATATGTAGGTGAATGTCTACTAGAGTACATTCCCTGAAAACTTCACAGAAGATAATTTGCATTTTAGTATCATTTCATTCGATGAATCGAATGCTTGAATGTTTAAGTCAAGCCCTCGACCTATTAGTACCAG
>NZ_JBAIYU010000003.1:0-6582 GCF_036763085.1 Dendrosporobacter sp. 1207_IL3150 | reverse complement strand
GGTTTGCATTAGGCTTACTTCAGATTCCGCCTCACGGCGGACACCCTTGCCCTCTGCTAACAGTTCCTACTGCCAAGCCTGTAGTGGACTCTCACCACCAAGTTATTGCCCATTCGGGGCAAACAACTATAAACGCATTCTTGCTAATAGCAGAATGCGTTTTATTTTTTGCTTTAATAATTTATCGATCTAATTACCAGTCATAATGGTCTGATGGATTTTTAATATTTTCTGACCATATGTTTTGCCTGGTACAGCCCATTTACCATTTAAATCAGTCCAAGTAACTGACTGAGCAAACTTATTGGAATTTTTAACAAGGTCATATCGCGGATCAACAATTTCTGTTGAAGGCGGGCGCTTGGTTGAGTAGGCTAATAAATGCTGAATCTGAGCTCTGATACCAATCTTAGCATGCGGAAACCAGGCCCCTTTTACGCCCCCGCCAGTAGTCCCTAAGCCACAGTAGTTATTCTGCAAAGGAACAACATCACCACCATAACGAAAGTTGCCTGTTTCATGCAATGCTTGCGCGAAGACAACATCCGGTCTTACGCCTTCTTTTAGTGCTTCTTCATAAAAATAGTCAACAAGTTCTTTAGGTGATACTGTTATTGCTGGAAAAGGGTTACGCTTAAGAAGATAATCCAAACACTGTTCTTTAGTAGCTAACGACTCTCCAAGTATTGTAAGATTAAATGTTTCTTTAGTCTGTAAAAATTGAATTTTGCTTGCAGCATAGTTTGGACTAGGTGCTGCCTGTAATACAGCCGGAAGCAAAAACCAGCATAGTGCTGCTGCGAAAACTTTAACAAAAATACTTAATCTCATACTGTCCCCCATTTAATGCATCATGATATTTTTATCATACATCAATCTATGGGGTACAAGCTAGTATTTAATTTTGCGAAGCTTACTGGAATAAATTACTGAAGTTATATCATGATTTTTATAGAATTGAAATAATCTTTAAGAGGAACTAGCATTGATTAGTGAGCGAATCGAGGTGCGATAATGAGTAACAAGTGTGACATAGGTCTAATCGGCCTTGCTGTTATGGGAGAGAATCTTGCTCTAAATATTTCTTCTCATGGATTCTCCGTAGCTGTGTTTAACCGCACAGTTACAAAAACTCAAGAATTTATAAAAACCCATCCTGACAAACATTTTACTGGAACTTTCTCCCTAACCGAGCTGGTTTCGGCATTAAAAACCCCGCGAAAGATTATAATGATGGTAAAATCAGGTCAGCCTGTTGATGAGCTTATTAAAGTACTTGTACCCTTATTAGAAAAGGGTGATATTCTAATTGACGGCGGCAACTCTTATTATCAAGATACTCAGCGCCGCTGTTCGCTCCTAGAGGAAAATGGAATTAACTATATTGGTTTAGGAGTCTCAGGTGGAGAAGAGGGTGCTCTTAATGGGCCTAGTCTAATGCCTGGAGGCAGTCTTGAGGCATATATGGATTTAGCTCCTATCTTTACCTCTATCGCCGCTAAAGTAACTGACGGCCCTTGCTGTTCTTACGTTGGTTCCGATGGTGCAGGTCACTATGTGAAAATGGTCCACAATGGCATCGAATACGGTGATATGCAGCTTATTGCCGAAGCTTATTTTATTATGCGTGAAGTACTAAATATTTCACCGTGTGAGCAGAGTGAAATTTTTAAAAGCTGGAATGAAGGTCAATTAAATTCCTATCTTATCGAGATTACTGCCGATATTCTTAAGCGAGTAGATAATCATACGAGTTTACCAATGATAGATGTAATTCTTGATTCAGCAGGCCAAAAGGGTACTGGAAAGTGGACAGTCCAAAGCGCGTTAGAATTAGGCGTGCCTGTTCCAACTATTACCGAGGCCGTGTTTGCACGTTTTATGTCCGCCTATAAAGCCGAAAGACAGACAGCTTCTATAACATTAGATGGTTCAACGATTTCTCAGCATGATTATTCAGGTCTCTTAAATGACATTCATGATGCTCTCTACGCTTCTAAGATATGTTCCTATGCTCAAGGCTTCAACTTACTAAGGACTGCCAGCATTAAGTATAATTGGAATTTACAATTAGGCGACACTGCGCTTCTTTGGCGAGGTGGATGTATCATTAGAGCACAGTTCCTAGATAAAATTAAAGAGGCATTTACCTGTAATCCACAATTGCCAAATCTTATGCTTGATCCATATTTTTCTGGTGAGCTTAATCGAATACAAAATAACTGGCGAAGGGTTATTTCTATCTGCAAGCAGCAGGGAGTTCCGATACCTTCTTTTAGTGCCTCGCTTGATTACTATGATTCTTACCGCCAAAAAGTCTTGCCAGCAAACTTAATTCAGGCTCAACGTGATTATTTCGGTGCCCATACGTATGAGCGAACTGATAAAGAAGGCTGTTTTCACTCTGAATGGGCTAAGCTTCCTACAAGGACTTAATAACCCAATCTATACTATTATCAAAAAAAGGAAATGTCTAGAGACTCTCTAGACATTTCCTTTTTAACCTAGAATATCACTTTTTACTTTATCCAAACCAATTCGATCAATCATTAAACCAATTCTCTCGTACTTTCGAGCGTTATCTTTATAGTAGTTAACTATTTTATCAACTACTGGTATAACATCTTCCTGCGGAACATTCTCTAACAAAATATCGCCAAGGCGAGGCTTAATTCCAGCATTCCCTCCGATCATAATTGTATAACCCTTGGGCGTTCCCATAATACCAAGATCTCTAACCGCTGGTTCACTACAGGAATTCATACAGCCAGCTACGCTAATTTTAAACTTTGATGGTAAATCCATTCCATGATATTTACCATCCAATTCTAAACCTAATGTAACTGCATCTTGTTGCGCCCTTTTACAAAAATGCGTGGCAGGACAGATCTTTATACTGCGAACGCATAATCCTATAGCATGTCCTTTTTGCATCCCTAGTTCGTCCCAAACTTTATCTACATCTTCTTCCTTCAGCCCTACAATCGCAATTCTTTGTGAGCTCGTAATTTTTAAAGCCTGAGCACCATATTTCTCGGCAGTGTCCACAATTTTGCGCATCACGTTAAAGTCTAATACGATCCCACCAGGAATATGTGGTGCAATTGCGTATGTTTCCTTATCTCTCTGCAGCACTGCACCTTTATCAAGCATATCTCGCTTGGTTTCATTTCTGGTTTCCATTTTAAATTACCCCCTTATACAATTCAATCCATTTGATAGAAACTATACTTATAATTACCAGTTTTTAAGCAAAAAAAACGTAAGGCTGCATATATGCCCTACGTTGAGTATTTCAATAATATTTTTGAGATCTTAATCTATAATAATTGAATAAAGATAGCTATTCATTCACGATAAATTTTCAAACTTAGACGATTTGATCTATTAAACCTAGAATCCTAGTATATTTTTGGTCGTTTGATCGACTATCCCTGTTGCTTTTAATCCATTATCATACTGAAATCGTTTAACTGCTTGCTCAGTATCCCTATTGAAAAAGCCGTCTGCTCGCCCTTCAAGGTACCCTAATGCCTTTAGTTTTCTCTGCAGCAGAACTACATCTGCTCCTGAAGTTTCAAATTTAAGATCACGCTTTAAGGATAAATTTCTCCCTTCAATGCGCACAGGCGTGCCGATAGGAACCCATTCAAATAGTTCTTCAACATCCTTATTTCTCATACGAATACAGCCCTTACTTGCAAAGTTACCTATACTCCAAGGTTGGTTTGTACCATGAATGCCGTACCCCCCCCATGGTACATCTAGTGCCATGAATCTGGTCCCGTAAATATCACCAGAACGATAAGATTTCCATATAACTATCCAGTCACCAATAGGCGATGGTGTATCACTTTTACCAACTGCTATCCGGTACTTCTTGTATACTTTGCCGTCGTTATATACCTCTAATAAACGTGACGAAACATTAATAACAATTGAGACTTTTCCTTTAGGCTCTGCTGTAGGCTGGTTAGGGATTGCGGCCAAGTTTAATTCATCCAAGTATCCTACTCCAAATATTCCCCCCATAAACAAACCAACGATAATAAAAACTATGGCTAGGTATGTATGGCGGTTATATGATAAAACACCAAACTTCATCAAATTACACCTCCTCTAGGATTACTATGGCAATACATTGAAAATAGAACAGTGTTTATCAAAAATAACTAAATAAAAAACCGTCCATTCGGACGGCTGGAATCTTATTTCTCTATGGTACTTTAATAAACAAAAAGAACTCACTATTGTTAAAATTCTCGTAATAATCTTTTTAAAATTTTACCAGTCGAATTCTTAGGTAATGCTTCAATTATAATAAAATCACGAGGAATCTTGTATGCCGCTAGATTATCAAGCAGATATTCCCTAAGTGCTTTTTTGTTGAAGTTTTGGGCTTCACTGAGTACTATGTAAGCTAGAGCTTCCTGTCCTCTAAGTTCATTGGGAATGCCAATTACTGCTGCTTCAACTATACCGGGATAAGCATAAAGTAATTCTTCAATTTCCCTAGGATATATGTTCTCGCCATTTGTAATAATCATATCTTTTAAACGATCAACAATAAAATAATAGCCTTCTTCATCTTTATAAGCTAGATCGCCTGTATGCAGCCAGCCATCTATAAGTGCTTTTTCAGTTTCTTTCGGTAAATTATAATAACCCTTCATTACATTTGGTCCTCGGACTATTAACTCACCAACTTGACCACATTTCAATTCCTGGCAAGTCTCATCGACAATTTTAACTTCGACACCAGGAATAGCTTTCCCGATCGAACAATATTTTGTCTGCCTCGGTGGATTAAAGGTTACAACAGGTGAAGCTTCTGATAACCCATAGCCTTCCGTAACATTAATACCGAACTTTTGATAGAATTGTTCAGCTACTTTTTCTGGAAGTGAAGCTCCGCCTGACACAAAAATTCTTACAGAATCCAGGTCTTCTACTATACCTAACCTCGAAAGAATATTATACATTGGAGGAACACCATAAAAAATAGTTACATTATTTTCTTTTATCGCTGTAATTGTTTCTTTTGGAGAAAATGCATCTAATACTGTTATTGCAGCACCGCATAGCAGTGGGTTTAGAACTGCACAGGTCCAGCCAAAGCAATGATACATAGGAAGAACACACAGAGCATTGTCATTAGAATTAACTTCCAGTACCTCCCCAAAAGCTCTTGCATTACTAACAAGATTATTATGAGTAAGTACCGCTCCCTTAGGCTTACCGGTAGTACCAGAAGTATATATGATGACACACGGTTGATCTTGGCTAATGTCTTTTATTTCAGGGGCAGTTTCTAATTGAGATGAATGCAAAACCTCTTTAATTTCGCCAAAGGTTATCAACTTCAAACTTTCTGATGACACTTCTAAATCGAGTTTTTCCATCGAGATCAGCAGCTTCATACCGGAATCGTTAACTATATACTCAATCTCTCGTGCATTGAGTTGAAAATTTAGTGGTACTACCACAGCACCTAAACTGGCTATAGCTATATAACTGCACACAAATTCAATCGAGTTGCGCGATAATAATCCCACATTATCGCTTTGCCGAACACCAGAGTGATAAAAAAAGTTTCTATAAGCTTCGACTTCTTGCTTTAGTTCATTATAAGTCATCGCGCGCGGAGTATGAAAAACAATTTTCTCTGCTTTTCCTTGATTGATTAGTTCATGTACTAACATTCAATTCCCCCTAGTGTCTATAAGAAGTTATACTCGAAATTTTATCGTTAATCATTAGTATTGTCTAGTACTTAACTGAATAAGTACCTTAAGCTAAATATAGTTTGTAACCCTTAATATCTTAATATCCTTTTTATAATAATCCAAAAAAACTTCAATTCCTAAAAGATATAGCAAAGCCCTTAAATAGCAAGCTATTTAAGGGCTGATATTTATATATATGATATTTAAATTTGGAGGCGGCACCTAGACTCGAACTAGGGGTAGAGATTTTGCAGACCTCGGCCTTACCACTTGGCTATGCCGCCGAAATATTAAAAGTGTGTATAATGGTGGAGGGAGCTGGATTCGAACCAGCGAAGGCAAAGCCGGCAGATTTACAGTCTGCTCCCTTTAGCCACTCGGGAACCCCTCCGAGTAAATGGCGGAGTGGCAGGGATTTGAACCCTGGCGAGCCTTACGACCCCTAACGATTTAGCAAACCGTCCTCTTCAGCCACTTGAGTACCACTCCATGTTTAGTTATATGGCAGGGGCAGTAGGACTTGAACCCACAACCAACGGTTTTGGAGACCGCTACTCTACCAATTGAGCTATACCCCTATAAACTACTAATTGGGGTGACTGAAGGGATTCGAACCCTCGGGTAACGGAGCCACAATCCGCCGTGTTAACCGCTTCACCACAGCCACCATATTAAAAGTTTAGAATACAAATGCCAAGCAAGATTATAAGTCTCGTCTGGCATTTATTAAATCAGCAGCTTTCTATCCTCCCAGGCCGTTTCCAGCCAAGTACTTTCGACGTATACGAGCTTAACTACTGTGTTCGGTATGGGAACAGGTGGAGCCTCGCAGCTATCGCCACTGAATATGAGGTGA
>NZ_JBAIYU010000002.1:0-57766 GCF_036763085.1 Dendrosporobacter sp. 1207_IL3150 | reverse complement strand
CTTTAGGGGCTGACTGAAAAGGTTATGCGGTTGGTAGACTTTTTCAGAGAGTCTTGAGACTCAGCTAGTGTCATGCCCTTATAGGGCGTAATCAAGCCACCCGTTTTACGGGTGGGTACTGACTATTTTATGAAATCAGCGTAAACGAGTTGCTTTTTGCTAAGTCAGAAATTTTGTTTATTAAAAATAATAGAGATAGTAAATAGAAGTTGCTACTGATAAAGCTTTCTAAAATATGCGATTTAGTTCGGGATGTATATTTGCACTTTTTTGTGCTAAGCCTATTTACGTAATAATAATTAGACCGAGCTTGTTAGCTTTATTTTGATTTGCTAAGAGAGTAGGGAAGCTATGAATAAATCGTTATGGGATATATTTCAGAGCAGAAATCTCAGTAGACGGGATTTTATTAAAAATTGCGTAATGGTAACAAGCATTCTTGGTTTAGCACCGCACATGCTTACGGAGGTTGTTAATGCGGCCGAAAAAAAGCCGCTGATACCTGTGCTTTGGATACATGGGCATGAGTGTACTGGTTGTGATGAAGCGTTTATCAGATCCCAGACTCCTCTGGCGTCAGATACAATTTTAAATATGATATCACTTGAAGAGATGGAGGTGCTTGGGGCTGCGGCTGGGGAAACTTTAGAACATCATTCGAAGGAAATTATGCAAAAGTATGCCGGTAAGTACCTATTGTTAGTAGAAGGTGCTGTACCAATTGGCGAGGGTGCAATTACCTGCATGATAGGCGGTAAGCCTTTTGTTGATAAGCTTAAAGAGGCTGCTCAAGGCGCAGCGGCTGTGATTGAAGTCGGGTCGTGCGCAACGTGGGGCGGAATACAGGCCGCTAAACCTAATCCGACTAATTCTGTTGCTATCAGCGAGGTAATAAGCGGTAAGCCTATTATAAAAATTCCTGGATGCCCGCCTATTCCGGAGGTTATAACTGGTGTTGTTATGCATTACAGCTTGTTCGGCACCATCCCGCCGCTAGACAGTAAAGGACGGCCTAAACAGTTTTTCGGCAATAGGATTCACGATACTTGTTATCGACGCGCTTTCTTCGATTCAGGAATGTTTGTTGAAACTTTTGACGATATTGCCAGCAAAGCCGGCTGGTGCTTATATAAAGTAGGGTGCAGAGGGCCGGAGGCTTATAACTCATGCGGCAACTTAAGATGGTGGAACGGCATGTCTTATCCGATTCAATCTGGTGCACCGTGCATCGCCTGTGCCGCAAATGATTTTTGGGATAATGATCCTTTTCATCAGAGGCTGCCGAATATTCCCGCGCCTAATACAATAACTAATGCCGATAAATTCGGAATGATTGCGGCAGGTGTAACAACAGCAGGTGTGATAGCTCACGGGGTAGCGTCTTACGTAAATCATAAAATAAAGAGTAAGCAGCGAAAAGATGAGAACGAAGAAGATAATAAATAGGTTCTATTCAGATCTGCAATGGCTTCTTTGAAAGCACCGGAAGATGGTGCTTTTTTTGCCGTTAGGTTAATAGATATTTTTCAACAGCATATGTTCTTTAAAAAAACACAAGACCCCATTTGAATAAAAAAGGAATTTTTTAGCTAAAAATAGAAACAATACCAGACTGCCTAAAAACAGGGAGGTTATCTCGTGGACAAAGAGTTAATTATCAGCGAAACGATAGAGAAGTATGAAAAGTATATTAATCCGGCTATTGCCAGATTATTTCGGTTTATGGGGCTTGCTACAATAGAATGGCAAGCTGAAGGGGATATCATTCGTGATATTGATGGCAAAGAGTATATTGATTGTTTAGGCGGTTATGGTGTATTTAGCTTAGGCCACCGTCATCCGAAGGTTATTGAAGCAGTAAAAAAACAGCTTGATTATATGCCTCTTTCAAGTAAGGTGCTTTTTAATAAGCCAATGGCAGATTTGTCTGAAATACTTGCTAAAATAACTCCGGGCGATTTGCAATACAGCTTTATTGGAAACAGCGGAGCTGAAGCTGTTGAAGGAGCAATAAAATTAGCTCGTGTTTATACTGGGCGGGAAAAGGTTATTGCCACTGCTAATGCCTTTCATGGTAAAACGATGGGGGCTCTTAGCGCAACTGGGCGTGATGTTTTCAGTCGCCCGTTCAGGCCGTTGCTTAGTGGTTTTAGTCATGTGTCTTTTGGTGACTTTTCGGAATTAGAGAAAGTTGTCGATGAAAATACAGCAGCTGTAATTCTTGAGCCTATCCAGGGCGAAGGTGGAATCATTGTGCCGCCCCAAGATTATTTTGCTAAAGTTAGGGCGCTGTGTGATAAGCTTGGTGTGGTCTTAATTTGTGATGAGGTGCAGACAGGCTTGGGGCGCACAGGCAAGATGTTTGCAGTTGATCATTATGGTGTTGTTCCTGATATCATTACGACTGCTAAATCACTTGGGGGCGGCGTTATGCCAATCGGGGCATTCACAGCCAGACCTCATTTATGGGATAAATATATTGAAAGTCCGTTTCTACACACATCAACCTTTGGCGGTAATCCGCTGGCGTGTACTGCGGCTATTGCGGCAATAGAGGCCATAATAGAGGAAAAATTAGCAGAGAAAGCTGACCAGACTGGACGTTATTTTATTGATGAGCTGAATAAAATCCAAAAGCAGTTCCCAGCAGTTGTTAAGGAAATGCGCGGTAAGGGGCTAATGATTGGTGTTGAGCTTACCAAAGAAGGAATTGGCGGTTTCCTTATGTCAGAGTTAATCGCGCAAGGTGTGTTGGTAGCTTATACGTTGAATAATCCGAACGTTATCCGCATTGAACCACCTCTAAATATTTCGCGTGACCGTGTGAACAAAGTTGTAGGCGCGTTCAGAGATGCTATTGAAAAAGCAAATGATATGATAGATGATTTTTGAGGAGGAACTTAATATGCCTTTCGTCGAAGTAAGTGTACCGGTAATGTGTGATCGTCAAGATATATACCCTATCTTGAAAGATATGGAAAAGTATCCAGATTTCATGGCAGATTTGATTAGTGTAGAAGTATTAGAAAGAAAAGAAAATACTACCATTACCAAGTGGGTATCAAATGTAGATGGACGAACAATCAAGTGGACAGAGTTAGACACTTTTGATGATGAGAATTTACATATAGCGTATCGTCAGCTTGAGGGGGATCTCAAACGGTTTGAAGGAGAGTGGATATTAACGCCAATTTCCGGGGGCACAGAGGTAAAACTAACTGTCGATTTTGAATTTGGTATTCCGATGATTGCCGGACTTTTGAACCCAATTTTAAAGAAAAAAGTTCGGGAAAACAGTCTTAATATGCTTAACGCAATAAAAGATAAGATGGAAAATAATAAATAGAAAACTAAGTTACCTTATATATGCCTTCAAAGTATTTTATGGGGGTCGATTATGAACAGTATGAGGACAATGCTATTACTTACCGGATTAACAGGACTGCTGCTGGCGCTGGGTGGTTTGCTCGGCGGGACAACAGGTATGACAATAATGCTAGTGGTATCGATTGTTACTAATTTTGTCAGCTACTGGTACAGTGATAAAATAGTTCTTAGCATGTATGGGGCAAAGTTAGTCACTTCTCAAGACTCTCCTGAGCTAATTCGCTTGGTGTCGGCACTTGCCCAAAAGGCAAAGATTGCGATACCGAAAGTTTATTTAACAGATGCAGATGCTCCTAATGCCTTTGCAACAGGTAGAAATCCTGAAAATGCTGCTGTTGTTCTTACTAAGGGAATTATAAATGTTTTGGACTCGCAAGAGTTAGAGGCTGTTCTAGCACATGAATTAGCTCATATCAAAAATCGTGATACATTAATTAGCACTATTGTAGCTACTGTTGCTGGGGTTATTACGATGGTTGCCAACATTATACAGTGGGTTGTCCTTTTAGGTTTTGGTAAGATTAATCAAAATGAGGACAATAGATTTGCCAGCACAGCTGAAGTAATTGTTATGGTGTTGCTAGCTCCGCTGGCGGCAACTTTAATTCAGTTTGGTATTTCGCGTGCACGTGAATTTAAAGCTGACGAAACAGGAAGTCAAATATCGGGTAATCCATCGGCTTTAGCTAGTGCGCTTGAGAAAATTGAAAGACATGCGATGGATAGAGTGATGCCAGAGGCGACGCCTGCCACATCACATATGTTTATTGTTAATCCATTCAGCGGCAAAGGCAACTGGGTTATGAATTTGTTTAGCACACATCCCGAGACTAGGAGACGTGTTGAGGTTTTAAAACAATTGGCAAAAAAATAGCAGACCTACGCTGGTTATTTCTGGCGTGCGGAATACTAATTTATAAATACCCATAGACTATGTTTAAACAAGGAGGGGTAATTATGGATAAAACATTACAATGGCTTAAGGAAATAACTGAAGCGCCTGGAATATCTGGCTTTGAGGATAAGATCAAAGAACTGTTAGTAAAAAAACTTGACGGTAAGGCGGAGTTGTCTACCGATAAAATTGGCAGTGTGATATTTAAGAAAAACGGCGCAAAATCTGGGCCTAAGATTATGCTGGCAAGCCACATGGATGAAATCGGTTTTATGGTTAAGAATGTCACTAAAGATGGCTATTTAAAGTTTCTTACTATCGGCGGTTGGTGGGAACAGGTTATGCTAGGCCAAAGAGTAACAGTTATGACTAGCAAAGGTGCTATTCCTGGTGTTGTTGGCAGCAAACCACCGCATATTTTGACGCCTGACGAACGAAAAAAAGTAGTCCAGAAAAAGGACATGTACATAGATATTGGTGCAACTGATGAAAACGAGGCTAAAAAGACCTTTGGTGTACGTCCTGGCGATGCTGTAGTTCCTTACAGTGAATTTACAGTGATGGCAAATGAAAAACTTCTTATGGCAAAAGCGTGGGACAATCGTGTAGGCTGTGCGATAATGGCTGATGTACTTGAGGCTATGAATAGTGAGCTGCATCCGAATACGGTATATGGCGTAGGAACAGTCCAGGAAGAAGTTGGCTTACGCGGTGCAACAACTAGCGCTGGTGCTGTTGACCCAGACCTTGCGTTTGCAGTTGATACCTGTGTGGCTGGTGATACACCAGGAGTTAGTGAAGATCAGGCACCGGCTAAGCTGGGTAAGGGTATTGCTATTACTTTTTACGATGCTAGTATGATTCCTCATACCAAGCTGCGTGATTTTGTTATAAATTTGGCTGAAGAAAATAATATTCCTTATCAGTTAGCGTTTACAGAGGGTGGCGGTACGGATGCTGGACGTATTCATGTTCATGCCAAGGGTGTTCCAAGTCTTGTATTAAGTATACCGACACGCTATATCCATAGTCACAACAGCATTATTCACCGAGATGATTACGATGCTGCGGTAAGGCTGCTCGTGACTATTATGAAAAAACTAGATTTCCAAAAGTATGAGGAGTTGTTGAGATGAACCAAAATATTCTTCCTTACCGTGGTGTTAAGCCCCAAATAAAAGATGAGGTATATGTAGCTCCTGGTGTTTTTGCCATTGGTGACGTAACAATAGATACCGGCGCAAATATTTGGTATAACACTGTTTTAAGAGGCGATATGCATCCTATAAAAATTGGTAAGTATACCAATATACAGGATAATTCAACAGTGCATGTTATGCATGACTACCCTACAATTATTGGAGATTATGTAACTGTAGGTCATGGTGCAGTTATACATGGAACAACGATAGGCAATAATTGTCTAATTGGAATGGGCGCTATAATTCTTAGTTATTCTGAGATAGGCGATAATTGTATAGTTGCTGCTGGTTCACTGATACCAGAACGTAAGAAAATTCCACCGAACTCTTTGGTAATGGGATCGCCAGCCAAGGTGGTACGCACGCTAACCGATGAAGATATTCAAAATATTAGAGCTTCGGCCATGAATTATTACAAATTGGCGCAAGACTATCTTGCGAAGGAATAAGTATATGGAGAACACACTTGTATTAGTTAAGCCAGACGGAGTTGAGCGAGGCTTATGCGGTGAAATTATCACACGTTTTGAAAAGCGTGGGTTAAGAGTAGTTGGGCTTAAACTGCTGATCCTTTCTAGCGAACAGGCTGAGAGGCATTACCAAGAGCATGTTGGCAAACCTTTTTTTGAGAGGTTGCTTTACTATATTACTTCTGGTCCGATTGTGGCAATGGTGATAAGAGGTAATGAGGCTGTGAAAATTGTTCGTACAATGATGGGACCAACTAATCCGGTGAATGCACCACCAGGGACTATCCGTGGTGATTATGCTACTACAATGGAAAGGAATATAGTTCATGGTTCTGACGGTATAGAGAGCGCAGAGCGTGAAATAAAGATTTTCTTTGAGCAAAATGAGGTTTTCATTTGATCTGAATTAGGTTAAGAGAGGTGCAGAATGAGCGTATACACTAAAACTGGCGATAAGGGCACTACTGGCTTACTAACTGGTGAGCGTGTCGATAAAAGCAGTGTGCGAGTAGAAGCCTACGGTAATGTAGACGAAATTAATTCGGCATTAGGTATTGCTCGTGCTTGGTGTGAAAAGCCTCAGGTTCGTGAAGAAGTATTAAAGATGCAAAAACTTCTAATGATGATAATGGCTGATCTAGCTAGCGTAAACAGTGAGCATAAATATACTTCAGCGCAGCATATTCAAGAATTAGAACAGACTATTGATAAATTTGATCAGCAGCTACCACCGCTTTCCAGTTTTTTGATACCTGGAGGTACTAAGGGGGGAGCGGCATTAGATGCTGCTCGAACTACTGCTAGGAGAGCTGAACGCCAAGTGTGGCGGCTATCTGAGACTGAATCGGTGGATGAAGTTTTAATCATTGTACTAAATCGCATGTCTGACTTATGTTTTGTACTAATGAGATTTGAAGAACATTGACTACAAAAAACTCCTTAAAATGCAAAAGTATTTTAAGGAGTTTTTTAATTGTCACAAATCCGCTTAGTTTGACATACATTATAACGAGAATTGTATACATATAATAAGGGGGCGAGCGCGGTGAAAACACTTAAAATTTATGTCGTTTCGGTGCCGAAACCACTGCGTAAAATTATGCAAGTTTTTTGCAAAAATAGCTAAAAAGACAAAAAATAATAACCGTACATAAACGGTTATTATTTTTTTTATTCAGGAATAAATTGGTAAAGAAGGAAGTATAAAGTTAACAGAGAATACAGAAAATACAAACAATTATTATTGCTGTAAGATTATAGAAACAGCTTAGGAGGGATATTGTTTGAAAGAGTACAGAAGCAGCAACTTAAGAAATGTCGGGCTTATATCACATGGAGGAGCTGGGAAGACGTCACTGACCGAATCACTTCTGTTTAACTCGGGAATTATCAGCCGTTTAGGCAAGGTTGATGATGGCACTACAACAACAGATTTTGAACCTGAAGAAGTAAGAAGAAAAGTAACAATCAGTACAGCACTAGCACCTTGTGAATGGCGTGAACATAAAATTAATTTTGTGGATACGCCGGGATATTCAGATTTCGTGGCAGAAGTTAAAGGGTCGCTTAGAGCAGTGGACAGTGCAATAGTTCTATTATGCGCAGCAGCAGGGGTCGAGGTAGAGACGGAAAAAGTATGGAACTATGCTGAAGAACTAGCTTTACCAAGAATGGTGTTTATTAATAAGATGGATCGGGAAAACGCGGATTTCTATGCTGTGCTTGATAAAATGAAAAATAGTTTCGGAGACAGAATTATCCCTGTCCAAATTCCAATCGGGGCAGAAGAAAGCTTTAAGGGCGTAGTTGACTTAGTTAATATGACGGCTGTAACTTCTATTGGTTCAAATAAATATAAAGAAACAGTCATCCCAGATGAACTAGCTGATTCAGTCTTAACTGCAAGGCAGCAATTGATTGAGGCTGTAGCAGAAATGGATGATGACCTATTAACAAAATACCTAGACGGTGAAGAATTGACAAATGATGAGATTAAATTTGGTTTAGTAAAGGGTGTAAGTGAGGCCAAAATCTATCCGGTTATGTGCGGTTCAGCCTTCCGTAATATTGGTATTCCGCAGCTGATGGACTCAGTACTGGAATATTTACCGTCACCAGATAAAAGGGTAGTAGCTGGCAAACACCCAACTACGCAAGAAATGCTCGAAAGAAGAAGCACAGATCCATTTTCGGCAATGGTATTTAAAACAACTGCTGACCCGTTTGTCGGCCGGCTTAGTTACATAAGAGTGTATTCGGGAGCGTTAAAACCGGACAGCACATTATTTAACATGTCGAAAGGAAAGAGTGAAAGAATCGGTAATGTATTCACCTTAAGAGGCAAACATCAGGAGACATTAACTAGTGTTCATGCCGGCGATATTGCCGTTGTTGCTAAGCTGCAAGAAACAGGTACCGGTGATACTCTGTGTGAAAAAGATAAACCCATTTTATTTGAGCCAATATCTTATCCTAAACCTATGTTTACAATGTGCCTTGAAACGAAAAACAAAGGCGATGAAGATAAAATCGGCAATGCGCTTAGCCGGATAATTGATGAGGACCCAACAATAAAGGTTAAGAAAGATAGCGAAACAGGTCAGCTCTTAGTGAATGGTGTAGGAGAGCTGCATTTAGACATAATGGCTGAAAGAATAAAAAGAAAATTCGGTGTCGAGATATTATTAAAGCCACCTAAAGTTCCCTATCGTGAGACAATAAGAAGTTCGGTAAAAATAGAGGGTAAGCATAAGAAACAGAGTGGCGGCCACGGACAATATGGACATGTTTGGCTGCAGCTTGATCCATTAGCGCCAGGCGGAAATTTCGAGTTTGTTGATTCCTTATTTGGCGGATCGGTACCGCGCCAGTATGTTCCGGCAGTTGAAAAAGGTGTGCGTGAAGCAATGACTGGCGGTATATTAGCTGGATTCCCGATGGTGGACGTTAAGGTGACACTATATGACGGGTCGTATCATACTGTCGATTCTTCTGAAATGGCTTTTAAAATTGCTAGCTCATCAGCCTTGCGCAAGGGCGCTATGCAGGCTAAACCTGTCCTTTTAGAGCCTGTGTGTAATGTTGAAGTAAAAGTTCCTGAATACTTTATGGGCGATGTCATTGGCGATTTGAACGGCAAACGAGGCAGAATTCAAGGCATGGAACCAATTGGCCAAGGATTAGGTGTTGTTAAAGCTCAAGTTCCAATGTCCGAGTTATTTAAGTATGCTATTGACCTTAGATCAATAACACAAGGACGCGGAACTTTTGATATGATGTTCTCCCATTATGAAGAAGTACCACAGCGCTTGGCAGAAACTATAATTGCAAGTAATAAGAAAGCTGGTACAGAAATTTAGTTAAGACCAAAAATTAAAGCTATCGCGAGCTGACAGTCAGCTTGCGATAGCTTTTTAGCCCTTATGGAGCTATTTTGAATTGATTTCTGATAGTGTTATTTCGGGCTTTAGATAGATTTCAAATGTTCTCTCCCAGGGTAAATGAGTTTGAAGTTTAATCGAAGTTACAGCTGCTTCCAGCTTGCCTTGGGCAGTTTTAATTTCTATGGGGTGCCTAAAAGCTTTGGTGTTAAACAGCTGGCGACAGTTGTTTTGCATAAATTGGTTGATTATAGTATTTGTCTGTGCGTAGTGTGAACCCAAATTATAAGGATCAATTATACTTGCTTTCAATCGATTATTTATAAAGGGCTGAACCTCTTTTAGGTAGTACCAATCATCGAGAAACCTGGCTGTTAAGAAGGTTAGATTATCTTTATAGAGTTTCAATAACTCCCTATCATCATTGATTGTGTTAGGAAGAGTGGCAGTGAACACTGTGGCCTGAGTTACAGCTGTACCTATCGAGTTGCTTGTCGTGTTCCAGCCGGCGTAAGCAATGAGTCTATTTAACTTTGTATCTTGTTGTAGCAGATAAGAAAACACTGTTTCTTCTGCTAAGAAGTTTTCGCTAAGGTCGACTAATGCAACTTTATAGCCCTGATTAATATAGTTTTGTACCGTTTGTGCGGTTGATGGTAATATATTTATATTGCTTTTTGTTCCGATATGGATAAATAGAATGAAGTCTGCCAGATCTGGATGCTCTACCTGAATACCGCCGACTAATTTGATTTTCTCGCGAGCAGTACTGGCTACCGAATGTGGCATGTACGGCATGACTATTTGTGGTGCTTCTGCATCAGAGTAGGCTACATACACCTTGGGGTTAAAGGAATTTAGGTGAGATGCAATCTTCCCGACTATAGTTAAAGCAACCTCATCGGTACCTCTTGTAATAAAAACCTTGTCAAATAGATTTTTATTTTGGGTTAAGTGATGTTTTAGCTTATGTTTTGCGATGTTTGGCATGCCGAAAGGCTGGCCGTCATCTTGTCCTAGTACCAAACTGGTTAGTATGTTTTTTTCGGCAAGGTCAACTAGGGCTAAGTTAAGATCAATATTCTTTTTATAAAGTGAATTATAACGTGCAATAATTTCTGGAGGTATTTGCTGTTCTAGTTTCTCTAGTGCCTCAATATCGACAGGGTTTTCGAATGTATAAATTTGATCTTTAAGTGTAGAATATTTTAGCATATTTTTCTGATGTTGGACTGTTTGACTGCTGTCAGCAATTAAAAGGCGAGGAATTATGCTAAAGGCGTGAATTGGCAGATAGGGTCTATCTTGATGTATTTTAGTCAATAAAGCAATAACTTCATTGGCGTCTTGAGAAGTGCCTGTTGATAAACGGGAAGACAACAGCCCGCCGTGAATGAGCATATCAATAGATACAATTGCAGCATCGGCTGTTTTAGCCTCTCGGAGCAGCCAGCTTCTTAAAGCCTGTTTGTCAGCTGGAGTTTTATAATTATCAAGAATACTTTCCGGTGGTGTTATAATTTTTATATTTGCAATTTTAGCTAAGTCTACGACAAACTGTGTACAGGCAGGCCTGCTGTCGAGAGGTACTAAAACGACATTTAATTTGTAATTTTGGTTATCAATAATGTTAATAGGTTTTAGGGGAAAATAAGGTTTTTGGGCGTTGAAGATTGAAATAATTGATATAAGTAGTATAATAACGACTGCTACGTAGCGTTTTTGCATGGGTCACCTCTTTTCCTTTGCTCAATTGTATTCGCTTAGTTATAAAAAATTCCTGTAATAAGGTAAATCAGAATTGTCAGTAATGATAAGCTAAGGTATAAATCTATGTTGCGGTAAAAAAATATGCTACAATATATAATATTAAATTAGAGGTATTTTATGAGAATTATAACTGGCAAGGCTAAAGGTGCAAAGCTGAAAGCACCTCGAGGTTTGGATACAAGACCTACAACAGATAGAGTTAAAGAGTCTATATTTAATATACTTGGCGATGTTGTTAATGGCGCGAAAGTTCTAGATTTGTTTGCGGGCACAGGTAACTTAGGTCTTGAGGCTCTTAGTCGCGGTGCGACACAAGCAGTGTTTATCGATCAAAGCGCTGTTAGTATAGGTGTTATTAAAGATAACGCCGCTCATACAAAGCTCGTAGATTACGCCGAAATTCATAAAGGTGATGTATTAAGGGTATTAGATAGACTTAGTAATACGGATAGGATGTTTGATTTAGTTTTCTGCGATCCTCCGTATAATAAAGGATATGTAAGGTCTGTGTTAGAAAAACTTGATCAAAATGGCATTTTTGCTGAGCAGGGAATTTTAGTTTTAGAGCATTCTCGTCATGAATCAGTTGAAGGCGAATGGAAAAGCTTAGAACTAAGACGCAGTGAGAAATATGGTGAGACAATTGTTAGTTTTTTTATTTATCAATCGAAGCATTAATAGAAGCGGAGGATGTTGCAATGCGCATCGCGGTCTGTCCTGGTAGTTTTGATCCTGTAACAAATGGTCATATCGATATATTCGAACGGGCTAGTAATATGTATGATTTAGTTATTGTTGCAGTTTTCCATAATCCGAATAAGAAGCCCTTATTCAGCATGGAAGAAAGAGTCGAGCTTTTATCTATCTCTACTAAGCATATACCAAACATACAAATTGATTCTTTTTCAGGACTTTTAAATGACTATGTTCGTCAAAAAAATACGAATATTATTGTCAGAGGTTTACGGGCTTTGAGTGATTTTGAATATGAGTTTCAACGAGCGCTTCTTATAAAAAAAGTAGATCCAGTTATTGAAACAGTTTTTATGATGACAAGTAGTGAGTATTCATTCTTAAGTTCAAGCGGAATTAAAGAATTAGCAAAATTTGGCGGACCGATTAAAGGACTTGTCCCAGAATGTGTAGAACAAAGGATAGGTCAGAGAATGTTAGATTACTAATTTTATGTTTTAATTATAATGGGAGAGGTAATAATGACTATAGATGAGATACTTGATGAAATTGAAAATATGTTAGTTGATTCAACCCGTGTACCATTTACTAACAAGCTAGTAATTGAGGAAGATGATTTAATTCGTCTTTTAGATGAACTGCGCGAAGTGATGCCACAAGAAATAAAGGATGCCGCGAAAATTGTCAGCGAACGTCAGCGTATTTTGGAGGAGGCCCAGAAAGAAGCTCAGAATATAGTTGACCAAGCTAAGGTATATGGGACAAAACTAACGGATGAAAATATAATTTCCAAGCAGGCTCAGGAGCAAGCAAATGAAATAGTTCTGCAAGCGAGAAAAGCCGCTCGTGATTTACAGAATGATGCTATTACATATGCTGATGACGTGTTTACGCATCTTGAAAACAATCTTAAAAAAGCCCTGGAAGTAGTTCAGCAGGGGCATAATAACTTACAGCAAAATAAACAAAATCAATAAGGGAGCAGTGCTCCCTTATCTTTTTACTACATATGTAAATAGGCTTCGGACGATATGTATAGTTATCGAAATTGAGATTAATAGGCTAAGCAATAGCAGGAGCTGATAACCGACCTGTTCTATCCGTGCTCCCCAGAAAGCAAATGTATTTGCGCTGCCTACATTGAACATTACGGGTGTGATGAATAACTTGGTTATTCCCTGGCACGGGCCCATAAGAACAGCAGTTAGGATAGCAGCAAAGATGGCGTGCAATACGCGGGCAACCATATAAGGAGTCATCCTAATACCAGATTCGATTACGATACTAGCAACCTGGCCATGAACAGATAAACCGCTCCAAGCAATTATTGCGCTCGCAATCATAACTTTCTCTGTAAGTGGTGCGTTTGCTTGGCTGGCTGCTAGTGCTCCTAAATCTATTTCAAATAAGCCGCTTACAAGTGCTGGTGCAAGACTTGTGCTAATACCGAACGAGCTTAAAAGTACAGCAAATAATGTATCAAGATAGCCGGTGATGCCGACTACTGATAAAATCCTGAGAAATACAGAGAAAA
Source organism: Dendrosporobacter sp. 1207_IL3150 (assembly GCF_036763085.1). NCBI lineage: Bacteria > Bacillati > Bacillota > Negativicutes > Selenomonadales > Sporomusaceae > Dendrosporobacter > Dendrosporobacter sp. 1207_IL3150. The sequence goes on along the minus strand of NZ_JBAIYU010000002.1, from coordinate 44,435 downwards.
GAATAATGAATCCGCCGATTAGTAGGATTGTATTCATCGAATTTTTTACTGAATCTCCGAGCAGTTGGCCGAAGGAACGTCTGTCTTCTTGTCTGGCGTCAAACATTGCTCGGAACGCACGAACTACAATATTGCCGCCTGATTGTGAAGTCTGTTCGCTAGGTTTTGTGTCACGGTGACGGCCGTGAAAACGAAACAGAACACCAACTATAAAGCTTGCGACATAGTGGGCGATAGCTATTGTTGCCCCAATTTCCGGCATTCCGAACATACCTACCGCAACAGCACCAAACATAAATAGAGGGTCGGCGGTATTAGTAAAAGATAAAAGGCGTTCAGCTTCTACTGCGCTGCACAGCTGATTCTTACGGAATTTACAGGTGATAACTGCATCCATAGGATATCCTGACGCTAAGCCCATGGACATTGCAAAGGCGCCGACACCTGGTACATTAAATACCGGGCGCATCAGTGGTTCTAGTAATACACCAATGAAGTGAACAACCCCTACTCCCATAAGGATTTCGGATACAATGAAAAAAGGCAGTAATGATGGAAAAACAACATTCCACCATAGATTTAATCCAACTATGGCCGAGTCAAACGCTTCTTTTGGAAATTCTACCATGGCTATTGTTATAAATACTGTACAAAAAGCCATAAGATATGTCTGTAGGCGGGACTGATAACGTTTGCCTCTGCCCCAAATCCTCATAATAAAAACCCCTCCTCCATCCCAGGCAGTCTGATAATATATATATTGAATAGAGGAAGGTAATATAACCAAAATACAACAATTGAAGTGAGGTGCTGTATGAGATCCAAAGTTGGCTTGGTTCTCGGGTCAGGTGGTTTAAGAGGTTTAGCTCATGTGGGTGTTTTAAAAGTATTAGAAAGAGAAAAAATTAAGATAGATTATGTTTCTGGCTGCAGTATCGGCGCTTTGATAGGGGCTTTATACTGCTGTGGGCATACTCCTGAAACTATTTTAAAGCTGGCAAAGCATTTGAAAAGAAGGCATTGGCTTGATTTTGTTGTTCCGAAAATGGGGATTTTTTCGGGTGATAAAGTCTTAGAAACCACCCGACTATTAACACAGCAGAAAACCTTCGCAGATCTTAATATTCCGCTCGCGGTTGTAGCTACTGAAATAAATAGTGGGCAGGAAGTCGTTTTTACAGAAGGTGATATAGCTAAAGCTGTTAGAGCTAGCGTGTCGGTTCCGGGGGTCTTCGTTCCGTATAGATGGAATGACAAGCTATTTGTAGATGGTGCAGTAGTTAATCCAACGCCGATTGATATAGCTCGAAATATGGGTGCAGATGTTGTAATTGCCGTTGATTTAGCGCATGCCGGTACTGTATGCAGTCTGAACAATATGTTTGATGTTATTATTCAGTCAATCGATATTATGGAAAGGGAGTTGTTTAAATATCGGCAGCAACACTGCAGTGTGCTTATTAGACCTGAAATTGCCCATATTTCTCCAAGTTCGTTCGAGGCTATCGATGAATGCGTACTATTAGGCGAACAGGCCGCCGAAGCTGCTCTTCCAGATATTAAGAAAATTTTAGAGGACGGCTGTCAGGGGTGATAAATAGGAGAATGGCGAAAATCCAGACCTCCATAGGTCCAGGGAGCTGCTGGTAAGCTTAGTGTGTAGATATCTGTAGCCAATGTGTCATAAGAGAGCATTTTTTGTAGAGTATCAAGGTCATGATTGTTGCGGCTTCTGCTGTTTAAGTAATGAGTGGTTTTAGTTACAAGTGGTATCGATGATGTTTTGTTAATTTCACCGAGGAGTTCGCGGCCTTTTTTGTTAAAGGCTAACACCCGGGCGTAGAGAGGTCCCTGTTTATCAAAATGCACTATTTCGGCTTGAGAGGTACCTAATAATAAGTGAATTAGTATGCGCCGAAGCCTTGTACCAGTGTAGCGTCTGCTTTTAATCAACGCTAACAACTCAGTCGTGTTTCCGGCTTCTAAGGCTGAACTCATCATCTTATTATGCAGTCCTTCCGATACGTCGGGAATTTTTTCGAGTTCGGACGCTTTAGTTGTCCTTAGTTTAGCAAGTATAATATTATCCAGCTTGCCAGCCTCGGATGGTCCGCGCTGGTTTTTTGTTATTTCCTGAATAATACTATATACTTCAGGAGGAACAGTTCGACTAATGTCATCGTTCTGCCGTTCGACAAGGGACCGTCTTATCGCGGTAGCGCTAGCTATTGAACCAGTGATGTTTATATCATGATAGTTCGCGTGCTGGCGCTTAATGGCTATAGGTATAATTGTCGGTGCAAATTTTCGGATGGAACGCAGATATTCTATTGCAAGAATATTATTGGGTGAAGTAAGTATTTCCTTGGGGACAGTTTGTATGGAAAGTATGGCATTGCTTAAAGCTGCAGCGTAAGTCTGACCGTTCTGTAAGTTTAACTGCAGTGCTTCAATAACTTCTTTATTTTCCGTTGCTTCGGCAATTTTCTGCAGTATTTCCAAGTCAGGATGTTCTGCCCCGAAGCTTAGGTGACCGACAACTCCTAACGCATTTAGTAGCCGAACTCCTCCTTGGGCAAAATATTGCGCGCTTCGCACAGCGAAGACAACAGGCAGCTCTAGTACTAGATCAGCTCCGCCTGTGACTGCCATCTCAGCTCGTTTCCACTTGTCGAAGATTGCTGGTTCACCACGCTGCATAAAATTTCCGCTCATTACGCATATGGCATGGCTGCAGTCTGATGATTTTTTTGCTTCATTGATCTGTAGTTGATGGCCGTTGTGGAAAGGGTTATATTCAGCAATAATACCAACAGCGCGCATTTAATAACACCTCTATTAAAGTTATTTAGTATAGAAACAGTTAGATTAACTTGATAAAACTGTTGCAAATGATTTGTTATGCTTCGGGAATTTATCTTATAATCCTGCAGATAATATGCCTATATGTAAAAAGTAGTCTGATATTTTTCTTTTTTGCAGGGGAAATAATAAGTGTGTCGAATAGGCTAATATTGGATTTGTCTTTTTGCTAACTGCAAATTGCAGCACAACCAAATATGTTAGGGGGATTTTTAGGGTGAAAGTTTTAGTAGTAAATTGTGGTAGTTCTTCTTTAAAGTATCAATTATTTGACATGACTGATGAGTCTGTATTGGCAAAAGGGTTAGTAGAACGGATTGGTATTGAGGGTTCAGTTTTAACACACCAACCTGCCGACAAAGATAAAACAATCATTAATGCAGACATCGAAAATCATAGCATTGCTATTAAATTAGTAGTAGATGCCTTAACAAATGCTGAGCACGGTGTTATTGCCAGCATGCAGGAAATTACTGCGGTTGGCCATCGTGTAGTACACGGTGCCGAAAAGTTTGCTAGCTCAGTATTAATTACTCCTGAGGTAATGCAAGCACTTGAAGAATGTATCGAAATGGCTCCATTACATAATCCGCCAAATATTTTAGGCATCAATGCTTGTGAAAAACTTATGCCTGGTGTACCTCAAGTTGGTGTTTTTGATACTGCGTTCCATCAAACAATGCCTAAAAAAGCTTTTATCTATGGCTTGCCATATGAAGCGTATGAAAAACATCGCGTTAGAAGATATGGTTTCCATGGCACCTCACATAAATTCGTTGCGCAAAGCGTAGCTGAACTTATGGGCAAAGATATAAGTGAACTTAAAATCGTAACTTGTCATTTAGGCAATGGATCAAGCGTTGCAGCAGTAAAAAATGGACAAGTTATTGATACAAGCATGGGCTTTACTCCGCTTGAAGGCTTAGTAATGGGAACACGCTGCGGTGATGTTGATCCTGCCATTCTGCCTTTCTTAATGAAAAAAGAAGGCCTATCTGTAGAAGATATGGATAATTATATCAACAAAAAATCCGGCGTTCTTGGAATTTCCGGCGTATCAAGCGACTTCCGCGATATTGAAGGTGCTGCAGAAGAAGGTAACGAGCGTGCTCAGTTAGCTCTTGATATTTTCGCGTACCGCGTTCGCAAGTATATCGGCAGCTACGTTGCAGCAATGGGTGGCGTTGATGCAATTGTATTTACTGCGGGACTTGGTGAAAATTCTGTAAGCATGCGTGCAATGATTGCTGAAGGTTTAGACTTCTTAGGAACTAAGATTTGCAACGAGCGTAATAATGTTCGTGGTAAAGCACGCGAAATTAGCGCTGAAGGCTCACAAGTAAAATTATTCATTATTCCAACAAACGAAGAATTAATGATTGCTCGTGACACTAAAGTTATCTGCAATAAGTAAAATAGAATAAATGAAGGTAGGAGCGCGTAATAGTACGTTCCTACCTTTAGATTTCTTGACAAACATTATAGTGGTAGCTATAATAGATGAAGGTTGGTGGAAAATGATGAAAATTAATGTAACACAGGCGAAGAATGAAATTGGTAGCCGGCATATGTTTAAGTTCGTCACTTCTGCTGAACAATTGGGTATCGGCGATGAGCACCCATGGACAGATAACGACATAAATGTTGAAGGTCAAGTTGTAAACACAGGTAGAGCTCTTGAAGTGACAGGAGCTATTAATGCTGTTGCGTGCTACCAATGTGATCGCTGTCTGGATGAATTTTGTACTAATGTAGAAATAGCCTTTAACGAAGAGTTTCTGGAAGGCAATAGCTCTGATGATAGCGAGGAAGATATTAGCTATTTTCAGGGTGATGAAATAGACCTTTCGGAGTTAGTTCGTGAAAATATTCTACTTGCACAGCCTATAAGCACTGTTTGTAAAGAAGAGTGCCGCGGTCTTTGCATAAAATGTGGTAACAATCTTAACCAGTCAGAATGTTCTTGTGATCGTCATATCGTTGATCCTAGGCTTGCCGAATTACAAAAATTTTTTAATAAAGACTAGCTGAGTTACTTCTTATGAGGGCTCTAACTCGCAAGTTGAACGTTCGCTGTTAAGGAGGTGTAGTAAATGGCAGTACCTAAGCGTAAAACGTCCAAGGCTCGTCGTGATAAACGTCGTGCTAACTGGAAACTAACTGTTCCTGGTCTTATTGCATGTCCGCAATGTCATGAACCAAAAATGCCGCACCGTGTATGTCCTGAGTGTGGTCACTACAATGGTAAGATAGTAGTTAAAGCAGAATAATATTTTCCAGTGTGAGCAAGATATGAGTTATTAAGACTCTGTCTTGCTCACTCGTTTTTACTTGCATTATTGAAAGTTAATGGCTATAATAGGTATTAACAACTGGTTCTAGTACTAACTGATAAAACTAGGTGATGTAATGGCGAGAATACAAAAAAAACACAGACAACAGCAATTAATTGAAAAAATTCAGTCTAGCCCATTCCTTACTGACGAGGAATTAGCTAGATTATTAGACGTTAGTGTCCAGACAATTAGACTAGATCGGTTGGAACTAGGTATACCAGAACTTCGTGAACGCACTAAGCTAATGGCGGAAGATGCTCAGACTAAAGTAAAAGCTATATCTAAAGGCGAGGTTGTTGGAGATCTGATTGACTTAGTATTAGGTAAATCAGGTATTTCGATGATGGTTGTTACACCGGAAATGGTATTTGAAAAAACTCAAGTCGCGCGTGGTCACCACGTCTTTTCACAAGCCAATTCGCTGGCACTGGCTGTTATAGATGCTCCGGCAGCTGTAACAGGTGTCGCCAACATTAAATATAAAGTACCAATTAAAATAGGTGAAAAATTAGTCGCAAAAGCAGAAGTTGTTAAACAAAGAGGCAATAAATATTTTATTTGGGTAAAAACTAGGAACGAAGCGCAAGAAGTTTTTCGCGCAAAATTTATTATGGTTTCATTGGACTAACGAAGGGAGATACTCAATGAAAATCGCAGTTGACGCGATGGGGAGTGATTACGCCCCAGAGCAAATAGTATTAGGAGCAATAGAAGCTGCTAAAGAGTATCAATGTGACATAGTTCTCGTCGGCGACCAAGCACAAATTGAGAAAATATTACATAAGAACGATACTAAAAATTTAAATATTGCTATTCAGCACGCAAGCGAAGTAATAGAGATGCAGGAACATCCGGGAGCTGCTATTCGCAAGAAAAAAGATGCTTCGGTGGTTGTTGCAACAAGGCTAGTAAAAGAAGGGGTTTGCGATGGGGTTATCTCAGCCGGAAGCACTGGGGCTGGTGTAGCCGCAGCACTTTTCGGACTAGGGCGCATTAAAGGTATCGAGCGTCCGACAATTGCAACTCCGATGCCTAATATAAGCGGTACAACCGTACTATTAGACTCAGGTGCTAATGTCGACAGCAAGCCAAAACATTTAGTGCAAAGTGCTATTATGGGGTCAATTTACGCCGAGTATATCTTAGGAATAAAAAATCCTCGCATAGGATTGCTGAATATTGGGGAAGAAGAGACTAAAGGCAATGAACAGGTATTAGCCACATATCCGATGCTCCAAAAACTTCAGACTATAAATTTTATCGGGAACGCTGAAGGCCGCGACATTCCAAAAGGAACGGTCGATGTAGTTGTATGTGATGGCTTTGTTGGCAATGTTGTGCTAAAGTTTGGTGAAGGTCTTGCTGGTGCGATAATGCAGCTTATAAAAGAATCAATAAAAAATAGCGGTCTTATGACTAAAATCGCATCGCTCATGGTTTTGCCGGCGCTCAAAAGCCTTAAGAAAAAAATCGATTATGCTGAATATGGTGGTGCTCCTTTGCTTGGAGTAGATGGTTGTTTTATAATATGTCACGGTAGTTCCAAAGCTAAAGCGATTAAAAACGCCATACGGGTAGCAATAGAATTTAATGAGAACAAGGTTGTTGAACATATTCGGGAGAATATAGCAAAGGAGGGGATTTTAAACAATGACGGTGAATAATAAAGCTGTAGGTATAATAGGCGTAGGATCATATCTTCCAGAAAAAATAGTAACAAATGCTGATTTGGAGAAGGTAGTAGAAACTTCCGACGAATGGATATTTGAGAGAACAGGTATTAAGGAGCGGCGAGTGGCTGATGGTGATACGGCGACATCAGATATTGCAGCTAAGGCTGCTGAAATGGCGCTTGCTGACGCTGGTATTACTGCTGAGGAGATAGACCTTATAATTGTAGCTACTGTTACACCGGATATGTCTTTTCCATCAGTAGCTTGTCTGGTTCAAGATAGATTAAAAGCTAAAAACGCTGCAGCCTTTGACTTGTCAGCTGCGTGTTCTGGATTTACTTATGGTATGGTTGTAGCGAGTTCTTTCATAAAGTCAGGTGTTTATAAAAAAGTTTTAGTGATTGGTGCTGAAACACTTTCAAAAATCATTGACTGGGAAGATCGTAATACCTGCATCTTGTTTGGTGATGGTGCTGGGGCCGCTGTACTAGGTCAAGTAGAAGACGGCTATGGCATATTAGGGGTAGAACTTGGTGCAGATGGATCTGGCGGCGACTTACTGAAAGTTCCAGCTGGTGGATCTCGTCAGCCTACATCTATTGAAACTTGCAATAATAAATTGCACTTTATACATATGAATGGTAATGAAGTGTTTAAATTTGCAGTTAAAGTAATGGGAGAAGCTGCTGTTAAGGCATTAGACGATGCAGGGCTAGATCCTGAAAGTATAGATTGTCTGATACCGCATCAAGCTAATATTCGAATAATCCAATCTGCAGCTAAGCGTCTTAAGGTCCCTATGGATAAGGTGGTAGTTAATGTTGATAAATACGGCAATACATCAGCTGCATCCATTCCTATTGCTTTAGCTGAAACAGTAAAAAGCGGAAGAGTCAAAAAAGGCGATATTGTTGTATTAGTTGGATTTGGTGCTGGACTTACGTGGGCATCGTGCGTATTAAAATGGTGCAAGGGGGATTAGGTTTTGATAAATAATAAAATTTGCCAATTATTGAATATTAAATATCCTATTTTACAAGGCGGTATGGCATGGATTGCAACTGCTGAGTTAGTAGCAGCTGTGTCTAATGCTGGCGGCTTAGGAGTGATCGGAGCAGGGCATATGCCTCCTGATGCGCTTAGAAAAGAAATTCAAAAAACTAAAGCATTAACTACTAAACCATTTGGTGTTAATATCATGCTTATGTCACCATATGTTAAAGAAGTAATGCAAGTGGTTATTGAAGAACGTGTACCTGTTGTTACCACTGGTGCTGGTAATCCAGGAGAATATATTCCGGCATTAAAAGAAATTGGAAGTAAAGTTATTCCAGTAGTGGCATCTGTTGCATTAGCAAAAAGACTTGAAAGAATAGGCGTAGATGCTCTTATTGCTGAAGGTATGGAAAGTGGTGGGCATGTAGGAGAAATCACTACTATGGCGTTAGTTCCGCAAATAGCTGATGCTGTAAGTATTCCTGTTATTGCAGCAGGTGGTATTGCTGATTCTAGAGGTGTCGTTGCCGCTTTAGCACTAGGTGCTCAAGGCGTCCAAATTGGATCGCGTTTTGTTGCGTCCCAAGAGTGTATTGCACATGAAAAATATAAGCAGGCAGTTATAAAAGCTAAAGATCGTTCAACTGTAGTTACAGGTGTATCTACCGGTCATCCGGTCAGGGTTATTGCTAACAAACTGACTCGTGAATACAGTGAGATGGAAAAACGCGGCGCAAGCGTGGAAGAACTTGAAAACCTCGGAGCAGGCAAACTTCGGATTGCGGCACATGAAGGCGATGTCGACTACGGTTCTGTAATGATTGGTCAAATCGCGGGAATGATTGATTGTATAAAGACTGTCGACGATATTATTCAGGATTTAATTAGTGGAATACCACAAGTAATGACTGATATAAAAAATATTGTGGAATGATAATAGGAGAAAATAACTATGGGAAAAGTTGCATTTGTATTTCCTGGTCAAGGCTCTCAAGTAGTCGGGATGGGGAAAGAATTATATGAAAAATATGAAGTTGCAAGAGAGTTATTCCATAAGGCTGACGAAGCTTTAGGTTTTTCCATTATGGATATGTGCTTTAACGGACCTGAAGAAGACTTGCGCAAAACTTATAATACTCAGCCTGCAATCTTAACTGTAAGTGTAATTTGCTATGAGTTATTAAAGCAGCAAGGTATTACACCTGATATTGTTGCTGGTCACAGCCTCGGTGAGTACTCAGCATTGGTAGCAGCTGGAGCGCTTAGCTTTAGTGATGCTGTAAAATTAGTAAATAAGCGCGGCCAGTATATGCAACAAGCGGTGCCGATAGGTCAGGGCAGTATGGCAGCCATATTAGGTCTTGACAGAAATATAATTATCGATGTTTGTGAAAAAGCTCAGGCTGAGTTTGGGGCAGTTCAGGCAGTTAATTTTAATTGCCCTGGACAGGTGGTTATTGCCGGTACAGCAGAAGCTGTTGAAAAAGCAGTGGAAATGCTTAAAGCAGCGGGTGCTAAAAGAGCTGTGATGCTACCGGTCAGTGCACCGTTCCATAGTACTCTAATGCAACCAGCCGCGGAAAAGTTATCTGCCGAATTAGACAAACTAACAGTTAATGATGCGACAATTCCTGTAGTAGCTAATGTTACCGGTAAAATAATGACCGATAGCAATGTTATTAAAGGACTGCTTGTTGAACAAGCAGCCAGCCCTGTAAAATGGGAAGATTGTGTCGAGGAAATGACTGCCTTTGGAGCAGATACATTTGTCGAAGTTGGTCCTGGTAAGGTTCTAACAGGGTTTACTAAGAAAATTGCAAAAGAAGTTCATAATTTAAATGTAGAAGATATTGCTTCCTTAGAAAAAACCCTTGATTATTTCAAGGAGGTTCGCTAAAATGCATTTAGACGGTAAAGTGGCACTAATTACCGGAGCTTCCAGAGGAATTGGCCGCGCAGTTGCAATTGAGCTAGCAAAAGCCGGAGCTAAGGTAATAATTAATTATTCTGGTAACATAACTGCAGCACAAGACGTTGAAAATGTAATTAAGTCTAACGGCGGTGAGGCTATAATAATCCAGAGCGATGTTGCAAGCAGCGAATCAGTTGATGCGATGGTGAAACAAGTGATGGACAGTTACGGCCGAATTGATATATTAGTCAATAATGCTGGAATTACTCGGGATAATCTACTCATGAGAATGAAGGAAGAAGACTGGGATGCTGTTATGAATACTAACTTAAAAGGTATTTATAATTGTACAAAAGCTGTATCGCGCATTATGATGAAGCAAAAATGCGGTAAGATAATTAACATGACTTCAGTTGTTGGAATCACTGGCAATGCTGGTCAGTCGAATTATGCGGCCGCTAAAGCTGGAGTTATAGGCTTTACTAAGTCAATGGCTAAAGAATTAGCATCGCGCGGTATTACGGTTAATGCTGTTGCTCCTGGTTTTATTGCAACAGACATGACTGCGGTATTGCCAGATCAAGTTAAATCTGAGTTAACGACCAAAATTCCGTTAGGCAGATTAGGGTCCACTGATGATATTTCCGCTGCTGTGTTATTTTTAGTTTCAGAAGCAGCAAACTATATTACTGGTCAAACATTGAATGTAGATGGCGGTATGGTTATGTAAATAAACCTTGGAAGGAGGTGAAATCATGACAACTTTTGACAAAGTTAAAGAAATCGTAGTAGAACAACTTGGCGTTGATGAAGCCGATGTTGCTATCGATTCCACTTTTATCGATGATTTAGGTGCAGATTCTCTTGATATTGTTGAGTTGATTATGGCGTTTGAAGAGGAATTTAACATTGAGATTCCTGATGAAGTGGCCGAAAAAATTAAAACAGTAAAAGACGCTGTGACCTACATAGACCAGGAGAAGCAAGGCTAAAGATATTACCGTAATGAGAAAGTCCCGTGAAAGCTCCTTTTACGGGACTTTCTTAAAGGTAATGCGTTACTTGAATGGAGGAGTTAATTCTTGAAACTTCCAGAACTTAAAATAGGCCAACATGTGGCTAAAGTACCTATTATTCAAGGCGGAATGGCTATACGCATCTCTACTGCGCGGTTAGCAGCTGCTGTGGCTGAGGCTGGAGGAATTGGCCTTATTGCTGCATCAGGTATGTCTTTAGATGAACTGCGCTACGAAATTCGCTTAGCCCGTTCTCTTACAAAAGGAGTAATTGGAATAAACGCAATGGTTGCAGCAAGACAATTTGCTGACCTTGTTAAGACAGCCATTGATGAAGGCATTGATATAGTAGTGGCAGGTGCCGGTTTTTCTAGAGATATGTTTGGTATGGGTAAAGAGTCTGGTACTCCGATTGTACCAATTGTTTCCTCGGTTAAATTAGCTAAAATTTCAGAAGCGCTTGGTGCTTCAGCAGTTATTGTTGAAGGTAAAGAAGCAGGCGGACATTTAGGCACAGATCAGCCAATGAAGGTGCTAATACCTGATATTAAGAATGCTGTTAAGATTCCGGTTATTGGTGCTGGCGGCGTTATGTCTGGTCAAGACATCGTTGATGTAATAAGACTAGGCGCCGATGGTGTTCAAATGGGTACTCGTTTTGCAGCCAGCGTAGAATCAAATGCTGCACCTGCATTAAAAGAATTTTATCTTAAGGCTAAACCAGAAGATGTAGTAATAATCAAAAGTCCAGTAGGACTTCCTGGCCGTGCCGTAAGAAACCCTTTTGCAGAGAAAATAATGGAAAGTACTTCGCCTATTGATTCTTGCGAAGCTTGTTTAAAACATTGCGAAAAGAACTTTTGTATCATTAAAGCGCTTATTCGTGCCCAGCAGGGCGATGTTGAAAGTGGCCTAGTATTTACGGGCGAGTACATTCATAAAATAGATGAAATATTACCAGTTAAAGAAATATTTGCTAGACTTCTAAAAGAAGTTGAAGCCATAAATTAGTGAGGTGATCCGGTTTGAAGAAAAGAGTCGTAGTTACAGGTATTGGTGCTATTACACCAGTGGGTAGTGGTAAAGATGAATTTTGGCAATCCCTTTTGGCTGGAAAGTCAGGGATCGGCCCAATTACTCGTTTTGATGCAAGCGATTATACGACACGTATTGCAGGTGAAGTTAAGGATTTTGAACCTGCAAAATATATAGATAAAAAAGAAGCCAAACGTATGGACAGATGTACGCAATTTGCTGTTGCAGCAGCAAAAATGGCGTTTGAGGATTCTGGTATGGATCTCGATAAGACAGACCGTACCCGTGTTGGCGTTGTTGTCGGAACTGGTATTGGTGGTATTGATACTCTCCACGATCAATACAAAACATTGTTTGATAAGGGACCAGGACGGGTTAGCCCATTCTTCGTTCCTATGATGATTGCAAATATGGCAGCAGGACAAACATCTATTACTTTTGGTCTGCAAGGTCCAAGTACTTGTGTAGTTACTGCTTGCGCGACAGGCACAAATTCTATCGGCGATGCGTTTAAAATTATTCAGCGTGGTGATGCTGATGTAATGGTAGCGGGTGGTACAGAGGCTTGCATTTCGCCAGCTGCTGTTGCTGGATTTTGTGCTATGAAAGCCATGTCTACACGTAATGATGAGCCGCAAAAAGCTTCTCGTCCTTTTGAAAAAGAGCGTGACGGATTTGTAATGGGTGAAGGTTCTGGTATTGTAATTCTTGAGAGCCTAGAGCATGCATTAGCGAGAGGTGCGCATATCTATGCCGAAGTTGCAGGTTATGGCTTTAATGCTGACGCATACCATATCACAGCTCCAGCTCCTGAGGGCGTTCAAGCTGCTAAGTGTATGGAAATGGCAATTAAGGATGCGGGTATCGCTCCGTCTGATGTTAGTTATATTAACGCCCATGGTACATCTACTCCGCTTAACGATAAAAATGAATCTCTGGCAATAAAAGCGCTATTTGGAGATCATGCATATAAAGTAGCGGTAAGCTCAATTAAATCAATGACAGGCCACTTACTTGGCGCTGCTGGAGGCATCGAAGCTATTGCATCCGTACTTGCTGTTGCAAATGACATGATTCCTCCAACTATCAACTATGAAACTCCTGATAACGATCTAGATTTGGATTACGTTCCAAATGTGGCACGTAAACAAGTAGTAAATGTAGCAATATCCAACTCATTCGGGTTTGGCGGCCACAATGCTACAATTCTAGTAAAAAAATATAAAGAATAAATTATGTGTAGTAAATTAGATAACCAGCGCATTTCATCCCTAAAAGGGCTATGCAAGGTTTTAGGAATAGACTTGAATGATTTAAGTTTATTAAATCAGGCTTTGATTCATACATCATTTGCTAATGAGACTAAAGGCACAAGTGTAATTCACAATGAGCGATTGGAATTTCTTGGTGATGCTGTGTTGGATTTAGTTATTAGCGAATATTTATTCCGACAGTTCCCAAATCTGCCTGAGGGTGAGCTTACTAAGGCTCGAGCAGCAATTGTATGCGAAGCTACAATTGCCCGCCGTGCTGCTTCACTAAGCATTGGTAAGTATTTGCTTCTTGGAAAAGGTGAACTAGTATCCGGGGGAAGAGAACGTATTTCAATTTTAGCTGATGCATTTGAGGCTATTATTGGTGCTATTTATTTGGATGGCGGCTTTGAATCCGCTAAATCCTTTGTTATAGGACAGCTGAAAGACCAGCTTGCTTTAGTTGAAAGCGGCGATTATGTAAAGGATTATAAGACTTTATTGCAGGAAGTAGTGCAGAGAAATTCTGATAGTCGAATTAATTATGAAATAATTGCTGAACGTGGTCCAGACCATGATAAGACTTTTGAAATTGAGGTGCTGGTCAACAGCAAGCAGCTAGGTATTGGATTGGGTAAAAGCAAGAAAGAAGCCGAACAGCAGGCTGCTAAACAGGCTTTGGACGAATTGAATAGTGGTAATTTTAATGGGTGACCTACGGGTCGCCCATGTTTACTATGGGGGTAATAATGAAGAATTATATTATTCCGATTTTTATACCGCACTACGGATGTCCCCATGATTGTGTCTTTTGTAATCAGCGTAAAATTACTGGTTTTACTACGCCGTTCACACCAGAACAAATTAGTGAAGAGATTGAACGTCATCTAAAACTAATAACAAAACCTCGACGAATTGAAGTAGCTTTTTATGGTGGGAGTTTTACTGCCTTGGGTATAGATATACAAAGAGCTCTGCTCACACCGGCTCACGTTGCATTAAAAAAGGGAGCTATACATGCTATTCGTGTCTCTACACGTCCAGACTGCATTAGCGCTGAAATAGTTTCTTTTCTATATTCTTATGGCGTTACGACCATTGAATTGGGCGTTCAGTCTATGGATAATAACGTTTTGATAGCAGCTAATAGGGGGCATACTTCGGGGCACGTTATTAAAGCGGTTAACAGTATTAGAAAAACGCCTATAAAATTAGGCATTCAGCTGATGCCCGGCCTCCCAAACGAGAATTTAAACAGTTTAATAAAAACAGCTCAACAGATAGCAGGGCTTAAACCGGATTTCGTGAGAATATATCCTACAATAGTAATTGCCAATACCAAACTTGCCGATCTTTATCAATATAACCTATATAAGCCACTTACAATAGTGCAAGCAGTGCGATACTGTGCCTATTTAAGATTATTCTTTGAAAAAAATGATATAAAGGTTATCAGAACAGGTCTTCAGGCTACTGACGAGCTGGCAAGTAAAAATGTCGTATTGGCAGGTCCATATCACCCGGCTTTTGGCGAAATGGTTGAAAGTCACATATTTAAGGCGATGGTGGAACAGTGTTTAGACCAAGTATGTTTTAGTGCTGGCAAAATATTAATTAGTCATCACCCTAAAGATACTTCTAAGATTCGTGGCCTAAAAAATACTAATGTAAAGTATTGGGTAAATAAATATAAAATAGATATAGAGCTAGTTCAGGACGGAGTAAATACAGGTGAAGTAGTTCTTGAATACCGAAATATGAGATATGTTATGAATAAAAACATGCTTATTTATCTTTAATTTTACAAAGCAGGAATTTTTAGGAAATGAGCAGAATACTTTAAGATATAAGCCCTTACACTAAAGGAGGTAAACTAATGGAGGTTCTTAAAGTATCTGCACAATCAAATCCCAAATCTGTAGCAGGCGCTCTAGCTGCCGTATTACGTGAGAGAGGTTCCGCTGAAGTTCAGGCAGTTGGCGCAGGGGCGGTCAATCAAGCTATAAAAGCAATTGCGATAGCTCGTGGTTTCGTAGCCCCAAATGGTATTGATCTAATTAGTGTTCCTGCTTTTGCTGAAATTACGATCGAAGGGGAAGAAAGAACCGCAATTCGCTTTATTGTAGAGCCACGCTAGGTTTAGACTTTTAAAACCTGTTTGCTATGCAAACAGGTTTTTTGCTATTCTAATGTAGGGTATATTTGGTATAATGAAGAATGAAGGATTTTTGTTGGGTACACCTACTTTGATATTGGATTGGTGAACAATATGTTACTGCGTAAGCTAGAAGCATATGGCTTTAAATCATTTGCTGACAAACTGGAAATTGAATTTGGTAAAGGCATTACCGCTATAGTTGGTCCTAACGGGAGCGGAAAGAGTAATATAACTGATGCTATCCGATGGGTTCTTGGGGAACAAAACATACGTAACTTACGTGGGTCTAAATCTGAGGATATTATTTTTGCTGGAAGTTCAGCACGGCGGGCATTAGGTGTAGCTGAAGTTTCATTAACTTTTGATAATAGTCTTGGTAAACTGCCAATTGATTTTAAGGAAGTAACTATTACACGTAGAGCATTCCGTTCAGGCGATAGTGAGTATTATATTAACAAATCAAATTGCCGCCTTAAAGATATTCATGATCTGCTGGCTGATACTGGTTTAGGACGAGATGCTATGGCAGTAATAAGTCAGAACAAGATCGACGAAGTGCTAAACAGCAAACCTGAAGATCGACGGTTGATATTTGAAGAAGCAGCTGGCATTACTCGCTTTAAAAATCGCAAGAAGGAAGCCTTGCGTAAACTAGATGATACCTCACAGAATCTTACCAGGGTTTCAGATATAATAAATGAAATTGAAGTACAGCTTTCACCGCTTGGCGAAAGTGCCGAGAAAACAAAACGGTATAATCATATTTATTCTGAATTGAGATCTTGCCAGGTGACACTTCTTGCCAATAAATTAGAGAAATATAGTCAGTTTATTGACAGTGCCGATGTCCAGAAAAAAACACTTTCTCTCTTGCAGTCTGATCTTAGTACTGCATTAACTCTTAAAGAAATTGATAAAGAGAAAAGCTTAGAAGAGTTATCACTTTTTGATGAACAGATGCAGCATTTTGGTAATAGTATTAGAGCAGTTACTGAAAAAATTGATAAAAATAATGTACAGCTTTCAGTGCTTGAAGAGCGTATTAAACAGGCTAAAATCGCAGAATCGCGTGTTGAGAATGACATTATTCGATCTGTACAATACCAAAATGACAATCAAAATCGTCTTAATGAACTCCAAATCTCAATGGCCGATATAGAGAGTCAGTCAAGGGATTTAAAAACCAAGTTGTCTACCCTCGCAGACCAGGACCATAAATTAATTAGTGAAATTAGACAAATAGAACAAAATATTGATGATATTAAGAATAAAACGAACGATGACTTGCGTGAACTTGGTATTAAGAAGAGTCAAATCGAGGTAATCGATAGAGATCTAAATAGATTTAAAGCCCGTCAGTCTGACTATGAAAATGAGCTGGCTGATTTTTCAACGCAATTGTCTGAAGCTGAATATGAGCACCAAACTGTGCTTAGTGAGCTGTCGCGCCTTAAGATGGAAGTTGATAACCTTAACTGTGATAAAACTAATCTCACAGCACAAAAGCTACAGCTAAGTGATAATCTGCAAAGCACCAAGCATAAGTATGATGTGCTGCTACAAAAGCTAAGTGAATTAAACTCAAGGTCTAAAGTATTAGCAAGCATGCAACTTGAATATGAAGGTTTTGGACGAGCAGTCAAAAGTGTGCTCAAGACGTCTTTTAGCTGGAGCAGCGGTCTTTGCGGTGCAGTGGCTGAAGTAATAAGCGTTCCGGCTCCGTATGTAGTAGCGGTTGAAACTGCATTAGGAGGAGCTCTTCAGAACATTATTACGGACACTGATGAGATAGCTAAGCAAGCTATTAACTATCTAAAGAAACAGCATCTAGGACGCGCTACTTTCCTTCCTTTAAATAGTATTAGATCGCAGCAACCGAGAAATAACGAGGTAAGTGCTTCAAAAACCCAAGGAGCACTTGGTTTTGCTTCTCAGTTAATTACCTGTGAGCCTAAATATAATGATGTTGTATCCTTTTTGCTGGGACGTACTGTTGTAGCGGAAAACCTAGATTCAGCATTAAAAATTGCAAGAGAATATTCGTTTGGAATTAGAATAGTAACTCTTGACGGTGAACTGATTAATATTGGCGGATCTATGACCGGTGGAAGTAATATCAGAAGGGATGCAAGTTTTCTAAGCCGTTCCAGTGAAATAGAATCAACATCCCATAAGATAAAATCGCTCACATCAGAAAGTCTTGAATTTCAGGAGCAGATAAGTAAGCTAACTCAAGGTATTTATGAACATGATCAGCAAATAAGTGCGCTTAGTGAAACCTGGCGTCAAAAGGAAGTAAGGCAGGCAGAATTATCGGTGCATCGAGATAAAATTAAACTCGAACTAGATAGATTACAAATAGCGATAAATTCTGCTAAGGCTGAAATTATGAAATGCAGTACTGAGATTTCAATTCTTGAAGACAGCCTATATAAAACTCAAATAAGCATTGCACGGTTAGAAGATCTTGATATTGTTCAAAAACAAGAAATAAACGTCATGCAGCTGAATTTGACTGAATTAAATCTAGTACGTGATAAGGTAGTTTCCGAATTAACTTCATTTAAAATCAAATACGAAACATCTCAGCAGAATATTATATTATTAAAACAGTCAAGTCATCAGTATGAGCAGAACTTAGCTGAGTTGTCCAAGCAGATTAATCAGTTAAATACAGAAAAGAACAGCATAATTGAGCAAACTATTCAGGCTAATCAGGAGCTGAATCGGATACAAGAATTGCAAAATAGCTTAGTCGCTGAAAAGCAAGATTTCGAACAGAAACGTGATAGTCAGTATGCTGAGAAACTAACAAAATTAGCAGCAGGGCAGATAATAGATAAAGAAATCAAAGATTTGCGCCGAAAATGTAATGAGACACAAGAAAGGCTGCATGAAGCTGATCTGCTTTATACTAAATACAGATATGAAGTAGAAAAATGCCTGGAATTGATTCGTGAACAGCATTCATTAACTATTGAGCAAGCTAAGGCGTTAAGGCGGCAGGAGTCAGAAGCTGAGCTGGCAAAGCTGATAAGTAAGCTTGAACTGGAAATAAATGAAATAGGACCTGTAAACCCTAACGCGATTGATGAGTATGCTAAACTGCAAGAGCGCTATCAATTCTTGCAACAACAGTATTCTGATTTAGTCGAAGCCAAAGAATATCTTTCGACTATAATTAATGATATTGATAATAATATGTCAAAGCAGTTTATTGAAGCTTTTAAAAAGATTAATGATTACTTCGGTATAACATTTGTTCGGTTATTTGGCGGCGGTACTGCTAAATTACAGCTAACTGACAATAATAATTTACTTGAAACAGGTATCGAGATACTTGTCCAGCCGCCAGGGAAAAAGCTTCAAAACCTGGTATTGTTATCAGGCGGCGAGAGAGCGCTAACCGTTATTGCTCTGTTGTTTGCGTTTCTTTCCTATCGTCCTGCGCCATTTACCGTGGTAGATGAAATTGATGCGCCACTTGATGAGGCAAATCTAGAACGATTTAGCAGCTTTTTAAAACATTTTGCAGAGCAAACACAATTTATTGTTGTTACACACCGAAAAGGCACTATGGAGGCCGCAGATGTGCTTCATGGTATAACTGTCGAAGAAGCCGGTGTATCTAGAGTAGTTTCAGTCAAATTAGTTGATAAAGTAAGTTAAGTGGAGGGTAAATTATGGGTTTCTTTGATAAATTAAAAGCTGGGTTGGAAAAGACGCGTAAAGGCTTTACAGAAAAAATTGAGCAATTAGTTATGGGCTACGCGAAAATCGATGATGAATTTTTAGATGATTTAGAGGCGGTCCTTTTATCAGCAGATGTGGGTGTTCATACTACATCTAAGCTGATGTCTGAAATCAGAGCAGGCATAAAAAGTAAGGAGATTCAGTCACCAGATCACCTTAAGCCTTTTTTACAGGAAAAGATTAGTGCAATTCTTTCAGATGGTTTTATTGAAGATACTTTAGCTAATGAAGCACCAACTGTAGTTATGGTAGTCGGTGTTAATGGAGTTGGCAAAACAACTACAATTGGAAAATTGGGTAATTATTATCGGGAGCAGGGGCATAAAGTAATGTTGGCTGCTGGAGATACTTTCCGCGCAGCGGCCATCGATCAGTTGGAAATATGGGGACAGCGTATTAATGCAGAGGTAATTAAACATACTGAAGGAGCTGATCCGGCCGCGGTAGCGTTTGATGCTGTGCAGTCTGCTAAAGCGCGAAAAGCTGATATTTTAATTATAGATACAGCAGGTCGTCTGCATACTAAATCCAATCTAATGGAAGAACTGAAAAAAATTAAACGAATTATCGCCAGAGAAATTCCTAACGCCCCTCATGAAACGCTATTAGTGCTTGATGCAACGACAGGGCAGAATGCTATCAGTCAGGCCAAGATTTTTGGCGAAGCAACACAAGTTTCCGGTGTAGTTTTAACAAAACTTGATGGTACGGCCAAAGGCGGCGTGGTTATTGGTATGAAAGCTGAACTAAAATTGCCGGTAAAATGGATCGGTGTTGGTGAAGGCGTTAATGATCTCCGTCCGTTCAATCCAGATGACTTTGCTCAGGCATTATTTACTGACAAGTAAAAAAGCTTGACAACGAATTTGATTATTAATATAATAATACTGTAAAGGTAATTCACTTGACGAAAAAGTAGGTGAAATCATGTTGGACAAAGTACTAAAAGTAGGAATGTTGTTTGATTTTTACGGTGCACTTCTTACAGAAAAGCAGCAGCGTTGCCTCGAAATGCACTATTCACATGATTTATCGCTTTCGGAAATTGCTGAAGAGTTTGGTGTATCACGTCAGGCTGTGCATGATATATTAAAAAGGTCTGAGCAGATACTTATCGAATATGAAACAAAACTTAAGCTAGTAGAACGCTATCAGCGTGAACAGCTAAATATAAAACAAGCCTTTGAGTTAGTAAATAACTTATCGGCTGACATAAGAAATATACCAGAGATTCAGTCAGTATTAACCAAACTGGCAGACCTAATCGTCGAATCCGAGGAGGTGTAGCATGGTTTTTGAAGGTTTAGCAGATAGACTGCAGCAGACATTTAAAAAGCTGCGCGGTCGCGGCAAGTTATCAGAGTCTGATGTAAATGATGCAATGCGCGAAGTGCGAATGGCTTTACTGGAAGCCGATGTTAACTTTAAGGTTGTTAAGGATTTTATTACTAAAGTAAAAGAACGAGCTGTTGGTCAGGAAGTCATGCAAAGCTTGACACCTGCTCAGCATGTTATAAAAATAGTAAACGATGAGTTGACTGCCCTTATGGGTGGTACTCAAAGTAGGATTACCATTTCATCTCGTCCGCCAACTGTAGTAATGCTGGTTGGCTTGCAGGGCGCAGGTAAAACTACTACTGCGGGTAAACTGGCGCTGCTACTAAAAAAGCAGAACAAACGTCCCTTGTTAGTTGCTGGCGATATATACCGTCCGGCGGCAATTAAGCAGCTCCAAGTACTTGGCGAACAGCTTGATTTGCCTGTGTTTACGATGGGTTCAGATGTAAGCCCTGTGAAAATTGCCGATCAGGCGATTGAATATGCTAACTCTCATGCTAGAGATATTGTTATTATAGATACTGCAGGCCGCTTGCACATAAATGAAGAGCTCATGCAGGAGTTAAAATCTATTAAGCAGACAGTGAAGCCACATGAGATTCTACTCGTAGTTGATGCCATGACTGGTCAAGATGCGGTAAACGTTGCTGAGACTTTTAACAATGAGCTTGGAGTAGATGGGGTCATATTAACTAAGCTTGATGGTGATGCTCGTGGTGGTGCAGCGTTATCGGTTAAAGCTGTTACGGGCTGCCCTATTAAGTTTGCTGGTATGGGCGAAAAACTAGATGCTTTAGAGCCGTTTCATCCAGATCGAATGGCATCGCGTATACTTGGAATGGGTGATGTGCTTAGTTTAATAGAAAAAGCCCAATCCACAATTGACATTGAACAAGCCAAGGAAATGGAGAAAAAGCTTCGCAAAGAGGACTTTACCTTAGATGATTTCCTTGAGCAGATGCAGCAAGTACGTAAGCTTGGCAGCTTAGACCAGATACTGGGGATGCTGCCTGGTATGGGGAATCTCAAAAAACAGCTCAGTGGTGTCGATTTTGATGAAAAAGAGCTGAAACATATTGAAGCGATAATTCGCTCTATGACTAAGAAAGAACGCCGTGATATTAATATTATTAACGGCAGTCGCCGCAAACGCATCGCAACGGGCAGCGGGACTAGAGTTCAAGATGTTAACAAGCTGCTGAAACAATTTGTTGAAGCAAAAAAAATGATGAAAAAGATGCAAGAAATGCAAAAAGGCGGTAAAAAGAAGGGCTTCGGCGGCTTTAAACTGCCCTTTATGAAATAAATTTTACTGATATTCTATGAAGGAGGTGATTTCTGTGGCAGTTAAAATCCGTTTAAAACGTATGGGAGCTAAAAAGAACCCATTCTATCGTGTAGTTGTAGCTGATTCCCGTTCTCCACGTGATGGCCGTTTTATCGAAAACTTAGGACATTATGATTCAACAACTGAACCAGCTGTTGTGAAGATTGATGAAGATAAAGCTATCGACTGGCTGAAAAAAGGTGCTCAACCTACTGATACTGTTAAGGCTTTGTTTAGCAAAGCTGGTATCATGAAAAAATGGGATGAAATGAAACGCACTAAGAAAGAGGCGTAATAACTATGAAACAATTAGTGGAAGTTATCGCCAAGGCATTAGTACAAAATCCTGAACAAGTCAGTGTTACAGAAGCAGCTGATAATAATACAACTGTTTACGAATTACGAGTAGCTCCTGATGATATGGGCAAAATAATTGGTAAACAAGGCCGTATAGCAAAAGCACTACGTACTGTTGTAAAGGCTGCTGCCACCCGCGAAAGCAAAAAGGTGACTGTAGAAATTATCTAAATAAATGCATAATAGCCAGCTTGCTGGCTATTTATGCTATAAAAAAAGGTGGGCCTGACATGGAAAGCATTACTTTAAAGTGTCCAGTAACTATCAAAGCTAAAGTTACAGAGGAATTAAAGCAACATTTAGCTGCCGAGATTCAGGAAAACATCAAAAAGGCCGATCTCGAACTGCAACAAATAGAATTTCATGCTAAGCGCATAATGGCTGAACAAGCTAAGCAAGACGCTCAAGGCTTGATTGCTATTCGTCAGCAAGTAGATGCTGAAAAGCAAAAGCGGATTGAATTTAAAAATCATCTGCTAGACAAGCTTAAAGAAACCGCTCAACTAGAATTAGGCTCGGAAATTGTTCAAGGCACTTTAGAAAGAATCGTTGAAGTGAAAATCGGCGACGATCTGCCTAAGCTTATGAACACCGAGATTTTGCTGGAAGACGGCAAAGTATTGGCGTTTCGCAATTAATATGGAACAACTTCTTGTTGTAGGCAAAATTGTAGCCCCGCACGGTGTGCGGGGTGAAGTTCGTGTTATTCCTTTAACTGATTTTCCTGAGCGGTTTAGTAAGTTAAAGAGCGTTTTTTTAGATGATGGTTCTACATTGGATATCGAGTATGCTAAAACTCATAATCAAGGCATAACTATTAAGTTTTCTGGATTAAATGATAGGAATGATATAGAACATCTGCGGGGTAAACTACTTAAAATAGCCAAAAAAGATGCTGTAAAATTGCCTAAGGGTGAATATTACACATTTGAAATTATTGGCCTAAAGGTATATGATGATGCAGGGCAATATATCGGAAAAATTACTGAAGTACTGAAAACAGGCAGCAATGATGTATATGTGGCCGAGCAGGAAGATAAACGTCAAGTGCTTATTCCTGCATTAAAGAAAGTAGTAACAAATATTGATATTGAAGGCGGTCAAATGACTGTAAAACTCCAGGAAGAATGGGAGTAGTTTATGAGAATTGATATTGTTACATTATTTCCTGAAATGTTTGCTGGGCCATTTGGTCACAGCATAATTAAAAGAGCCAGGGAAAATAATCTGCTCGATATCAACGTTGTAAATCCCCGGGATTTTACTTATGATAAACATCGTATTGTTGATGATTATCCCTTTGGCGGAGGTTCAGGCATGGTCATGAAGCCAGAGCCGTTTTTTCGCGCTGTCGAAAGTATTGTTTCTGAAGCTAATATTGAAAAACGCCGTGTAATTCTTATGTGCCCCGGAGGCAGCCGCTTCGATCAGCAAAAATGCAAACAACTTGCCGAGTATGAGCAGCTGGTATTTATATGCGGACATTATGAGGGTATTGATGCCAGAGTAGGACAATTCCTTGCAGATGAGGCCATATCGATTGGAGATTATGTCCTTACAGGCGGCGAACTTCCGGCAATGGTCATTGTCGATTCGGTTGCGCGGATGCTGCCAGGTGTGCTTGGTTCTAACGACTCGGCTAAGCATGATTCCTTCTATAATGGTCTGTTGGAATATCCTCAATATACAAGGCCGCGCGAATACGCTGGATACGAAGTCCCGGAAATACTGCTTTCAGGTGATCACGCTAAAATTGAGCGATGGCGCCGTAAACAATCACTTCAAAACACGCTAGTGCGACGTCCAGATTTACTGGATAAGGTAGAACTTAGTACTGATGATAAAAAACTCTTAGATGAAATTATCGCTCAGCTTGCCGGAGGATAGTATGTTTCCTATTTATATAGGTTTGGTGCACTACCCAATTTATAATAAAAACGATGAAGTAGTTACGACAGCGTTAACGAATTTTGATATCCATGATATTGCGCGTACGGCGCGCACATATGACATACGAAAGTATTTTATTATCCATCCGCTTGAAAGCCAGGCCGCGTTAGCAAAGGAAGTGCTAACTTACTGGCAGGAAGGATATGGTGGAAGTTATAATCCTGATCGGCGAGAGGCTTTTAGTATTATAGAACTGTCTGAAAGCATCGAAACTGCCGTCAACAGGATTAAAGAAATAGAAGGAACAGAACCATTTATTGTTACAACAGACGCCAGAAAGTATTCAAACACTGTTTCTTATCAGCAGCTCCGTCATAACATTGAAAATGAAAATAGACCATGTTTACTGTTGTTTGGCACAGGTTGGGGTATTCAAAAAGAAGTTATGGAAAAGTTTGATTATATTCTAGAACCTATATATGGGCCGGGTGACTATAATCATCTACCTGTACGAGCAGCAGTAGCTATTATTTTAGATAGACTTCTGGGAGAAAAGTGGTGGATTAACGAATAACGTTATTTGTCCATATATTTCTTGAGTTTCCTTTAATGATATGGTATAATGTTTTTCGTGTAACGTAGATGGTCCTCTGCTTTATCCGGCATGAACGTCTAAATAAGGAGGAAATAATAAATGAACATTATTCAAGCTCTTGAACAAGAACAACTTCGCAAGGATATTCCTTCATTCAAACCAGGGGACACAGTACGTGTTCACGTAAAGGTTGTCGAGGGTAACCGTGAGCGTATCCAGGTTTTCGAAGGTGTTGTAATCAACCGCCAAAGCGGCGGAGTACGTGAGACTTTCACTGTAAGACGTGTTTCTTATAATGTTGGTGTAGAGCGTACATTCCCTGTACATTCTCCTCGTATCGAAAAAATCGAAGTAGCTCGCAGAGGTATCGTACGTCGTGCTAAATTGTACTACTTGCGCAACCTTACTGGTAAAGCTGCTCGTATCAGAGAAAAACGCTAGTATTGATAGGGACTGTAATGCAGTCCCTATTATTCATTTCAATCAGGGGGAAAACAAAGTGAGCAATACAAGTCTGGGTGAAGAAATAAAAGACTGGGTAGTATCGATACTTATAGCAGTGGTTTTAGCCTTTTTCATTCGATATTTTATTGTTGAACTATATATGGTCGAAGGACCGTCAATGAGACCTACACTGGTAAACAGTGAAAGATTGGTTGTAAATAAATTTATCTACCGTTTTAAAACTCCGGAGAAAGGCGAAGTATTAGTATTTCGTTATCCCCGCGACCCCAGCAGAGATTTTATTAAGCGTGTAATTGCTGTGGCTGGCGATACTATTGAGCTTAAAGAAGGGCGAGTATTTGTAAATGGTCAGCTTTTAAATGAGCCTTATATTCTTGAGAAAACTCGCGGCTCATACCCTCTTTCAACTGTACCTGAGGGCACTGTCTTCGTAATGGGAGATAATCGTAATAACTCAGAAGACAGTCGGTTTAAGGATGTAGGTTTTGTCCCGCTTGAACTTATTAAAGGAAAAGCAGTTCTGGTGTTTTGGCCATTAGACCACATAAAGTCGCTGCCATAGTTGAATACTATATAAGATAAACTTTTCGCAGAGAGTGATATTGATGAACGAAACTAACGAAACACCTCAAATGAACATAAATTGGTTCCCTGGACACATGGCAAAGGCCCAGCGAATGATTCGCGAAAACCTAAAACTGGTCGATGTGGTTATTGAGCTTGTTGACGCTAGGCTACCTATCAGCAGTGCTAATCCAGTAATCAATGATATTATTGAAAATAAGCCAAGAGTAGTGGCGCTAAATAAAGCAGATTTAGCCGAACCTGACTGGACTGAACGATGGATAGCTGAATTTCGCAGCAGAGGCTTACAGGTAGTTGCGCTAGATTCGATGACCGGAAAAGGGGCAAAAACCTTAGTAAGCAGAGTAGAGCAGCTTGCCAGTACCAAGATCAACAGCCTTATTGCCAAAGGGATAAATCCGCGGGCAGTTCGTGCAATGATATTAGGTATTCCGAATGTCGGGAAATCTTCGCTTATTAACCGACTATTAGGCACTGCAACAGTCCGTACTGCTGATAAACCTGGCGTAACTAGGGGGAAGCAGTGGATTAAAATTGGCAAGAATTTAGAGCTCCTCGATACTCCAGGCGTTTTATGGCCAAAATTCGAGGACCCCGAAGTTGGCTTCAAGCTTGCGGTAACGGGGGCCATTAATGATGAAGTATATGACATGGAAAAAGTAATGGCAAAGTTTTTAACTTTTCTTCAGGAAAACTACAGTGAAAGATTAATAGAGCGCTATAAGCTTACACCTCCATTGCCCCAAGACAGCGCTGAACTACTTAAAGTTATTGGTGCTAAGCGCGGCTGCCTGCGCAGCGGAGGAATTGTTGACGAAGAAAAAGTGCGGCGAATAATCTTAAATGAATTTCGCGCAGGCAAACTTGGCCGATTTACATTAGATGATATAAAGTAAATATTTTAACTTCAAAGAATAGCGTAACACGCTATTCTTTTTTTATTTGGAAATTAAGGGAGGTCTCTATAGTCGTCGAATAATGATGAAATTAAAGTTGACAACTGTGTGTCAACTTTATAAAGAACGCTGACAGGGTTTTTCTGACTTATCAAGAATATACAAGAAATAGAATGTTTTATTATTTCGGAGTGATTATTTTGCATAAAAGCCATTTAACTGTAGCACAAGTGTCGTCTCTTCTAGCCCAAGATAATGTTCCCGAAAGCGCAATTACTTCTCTTAAAGACGATTCACGGGTTTCTGTTATTCGTTTACTGCAGAAATGGCAGCAGCGCCAATTAGAGCTCGAGATTGAAAAAGAACGTCTGCGCAAGATGTTTTTTCACGAACAGCAGCTATATGATAAAGGCATTAAATTGATTGCAGGAGTTGACGAAGCTGGCCGAGGTCCGCTAGCAGGACCTGTTGTAATCGGAGCAGCTATATTGCCAATCGGATACCATTTGCCTTATTTGAACGATTCAAAAAAGCTTTCAGCTATACAGAGACTAAAATTGTACCAAGACATTAAAAAGAATGCCATTACAACAACTCATATCGTAGTTGACGCGACTCAAATCGACGAGCTAAATATATATCAAGCTACCGTTAAAGGAATGTACGAAGCAATAGCCTCGCTTACTCCTCAGCCAGAAGCTGTATTGATTGATGCAGTGCCACTGACTGAAATAAAAATTCCGTCCTTATCATTAATTAATGGTGATGCACTGTCTGCCTCAATAGCTGCAGCTTCGATTATTGCTAAAGTTGAGCGGGATGCTATTATGGAAAACTACGATAATGAGTTTCCTGGCTATGGTTTTGCTAAACATAAGGGCTACGGAACGGCAGAGCATATAAAAGCAATAAACAGCCTAGGACCGTGCACAATACATAGAAAAAGTTTTGAACCCATAAAATCGTGGGGGGATAGTAATGAAGGTTGATCTTGGAATCGCCGGATCTGTGGCAAATCACCTTCGTGACATGAAAAATTCAAGTGTAGACATTGATGGTCAGCAGAGTATCGGCACTCCCGGGAAGGCAGTACATACTCAACTGGCAATTGATGAATCCATTAATATGATGCTAGAGCAATTGTCAAAAACAATGATGAAGAGAAATGAATTGCTTCAAGCTCTGCCACAGCCTATAAAAAATCAAGCTGAACAGATACTGAAGCAAACTCAGCCGAAGGATACGCTGTTTAGCCAAGGTCTATCTAATTTAATCAAAACTCAGAACTTCACTGTTGAGCAGTTAACTTCCCTAACAAAAACCCTTCAATTTCTAGGCGCAAATGTAGCTAAAACTTCTAAATTACCCAATTCGCTTGATATACTTTTACAGAATAGCTTTCCATCCGAGCCAGATGAAAACGGAGGAGAGCGCCTTACCAACAACCGGTTGTACTTACTTATCAGTAAATTGTCGGATACTACAACTCAGGAACAAACTGCTTCATTTATCAAAAAGATATTTGGGACAGTAGTCCGTGGTGATGATGTAACGCCGAATGACAGCTTTAAGCAACTGATTGAAAGCTTTGCCAAAAGTAATGACAACCTTAAACAAGGACAATTATATAATGGTAATCTAACGAGTGGCAGCCTAGCAAATGCCAAATCCGAGAAAATACAAGCTGATTTGAAACTCCTAACCCAAATGGTAAAGGCTCTTGCTCAATTTATTATGGAAAATAGTAAACCTCAGATTAGTAAAAATGATATGTCTGTGCTGAGGGGATTTCTTAAAGAAGATGTACTAGCCAGTTACTCAAAAAAGGACTTAGAAAGCTTACAGAATATTATCAAAGCTTGTGTTCATAGTACTCCGAACACAATAAGGCAAGCCGCTGAAAAATATAATATGCCCGAACTACAGCAGTTATGGGTACTAAATCAGTTAAGTGATGTAAGTGAACTAAGTGGTTTAGATCAAAAGACGATGAATAGTGCCACCAAGCTGTTAGGTGAACTTGCTCAATCATTTAAGTCGCCGCAAATTCAAAATAGCGAAAGCGCCGAAAGTCATCGTATAATGGCTTTTACCACGCCAATTTATTTAGGCGATAATGGCCAAGCATATCCGGCCTTTATCCATGTCTTTCAGCAGAGTGAAGAAAACCATGGCGGTTTGCAGGAACAAAAACGCGAAACATGGGTAAGAATCTGCTTAGACACCGAAAATATGGGAATAGTTGATTTGATGTTTAGGCTTTACAAGGATAATAATCTTAGTCTAAAACTTGGTTTCACTGAACCCAAAGCAGCGCCGCTTTTCAGTGAGCTTGTCCCAGAACTACGTAATGCGATCGAAACTACCCCTATAATATTGACGGATATTAGTATTGGTTCAATAGGTGAAAAATGAGTGTTAATCATGAAAAACCAAAACAAGCAGTCGCCCTGAATTATAATCAAGAAAAAGATACTGCTCCTAGAGTTGTAGCGAAAGGCTCCGGTTACGTAGCTGAACAAATTTTGGCTTTGGCGCAAAAAAATACAGTCCCTGTGTATCACAATAAGACTCTAACAGGAGTATTAATGGCTATTGACTTAGATCGCGAAATTCCTCCTGAGCTATATCAAGCAATAGCAGAAGTTTTGGCTCATGTATACCGGATTGATCAGCGGTTAGGAAAACTCCCCAAATAGGAGGTTAGCATGCGTCGAATTCTCTTGGATAACATATCTTCAAGAATGAAGCTGGCAAAGCCGCTATACAGCTCAGATGGCACAGTGCTTTTTAATGCCGGAACACAAATGAATGCGGGCATTACTTATCAACTTAAGAAATTAAAAGTAACATACGTTTATATCGAAGAAGACTCGGCGTTTGATATCGATGTTCCGGATGTTATAAATGAGAAAACTCGTGTCAATGCTGTCGCTAGTGTGAAAGAGTTATTTGAAAAAGTCAGACTAGGGCAGAATATTGATCTTAATCAGATTCGAAAAACAGTTGACCTTCTTGTTTCTGAGTTGTCCAAAAATAAAGGAATGGTAAATTTCATTGATATGAGAACAGTCGATGACTATTTATATAGCCATTCTGTTAATGTATGTGTTTTATCAATAATGGCTGGCATAAGTATTGGTTATGATAAAGAATGCTTGAATGAGTTAGGTGTAGGAGCATTGCTTCACGATATTGGAAAACTAGGAGTATCACCTGAACTATTAGCAAAAAACGGTCGATTTAGCCAGCAGGAAGAAGATGAGATAAAAGAACATCCTCTTATAGGGTTCAACATACTCGACAAAAATCCTAAGATTAGTTCGCTTTCGGCTCAATGTGTTATGCAGCATCATGAACGTATTAATGGATCAGGTTACCCGAAGGGCTGTAAAGGGGATGAGATTAACCGATATGCGCAGATTGTTGGTATAGCAGATGTATACGACGCTTTAGTGTCAGGATCTTGCTACCGACGGGCTACGTCGGTATATGAAGCTATTGCGCTTATTAAAAAAGCATCAGGCACTTGCTTTAACAATGAATTAGTTCAGGTTTTTACGGATAATATAGCGGTTTATCCTATTGGGTCAGTAGTACGGTTAAGTAATAAGCAAATAGGTGTAGTTGTTGATGTATCGCGCGAGTCTAAAACAAAACCTGTGCTAAGGATTTTGTTAGACGAGAATAAAGTGCCTGTAACTGATTTTTCGGAAATTGATTTGTCTAAGAACACTAGTTTATATATTGCCGATACTGTAGAAAGATAAATCGCAATTGAATAAACGGCTTAACGCTAGAAATGCATCAGCGTAAGCCGCTCATGATGGACAAGTAACTATAGCATGGGTTAACGTATCACTGTCTTTTACTGCTAAGCTAATGCTGATAGCTTCTATGAATCCCTGTCCGTACAGTTAATCAACATAACTTATATTTAACGGTAATTTATGCCTGAGGCTTTTTAGTCTCAGGCTTTTTTTGTTCCTACGAAAAATTCACCGACTAGATTTTTACGATTTCTCATTTAATTTCCCAGGTGGATCACAATCTACTATTTTTTCTAACATCAAGTAGAAGCGCCTCTGTACTGAAGTCTTAAGATAACGATAATCAATGGACATGCCAATGCGTATAAAATCATGATAAAAGCCGAATTTATTAAGGGCTGAATGAAGAGACCGACGAATAGCATTAAAGAACCCTTCTCACATTACGACACCTCTTTGAGCATATCTCAATAAAAGCTGGTATTAATTCTATATATAACACTATACTTTCTAGATAAAATAGAATGGCTGATCTATATAGATCAGCCATTCGTGGAAAAGGGTAGTTGTTCTTGTGTGGTTGGTAAGATTCGCTTATTACATAATATGTAGGGGAAGTAAGAATGTGATTTATTAATTCTTAGATTCGATAAAATTAAGTAAATCTGCTTAACGAATGAAAATGGTTTTATTATTAAAATGTAAAACATTCTAGCATCACACATAGAAATTTAATTTAAAGGGGTAGTGGTCAGTAAGCTCTATTATTTAGCTTACTAAAATTAAATGACGCATGAAATTTATAAAATATCCAAAATAGAATCCAATTAGATAGATATGAGTAGAAATAATTCCATCAATATTGATGCGTCATATGGCCTGTTGCTATATGAATATATTCAATTGTTATTGAGAGTCCAGTCCAGATAAACCAATATGGTAGCATGTTTGGTAATGTTTTTTCTTTTTGGAGCCATTGAATGAATAAATATGTAACTACAACGTATATACCTAGATCATCTGCTATTTGTACGACCCATTTGGGTTCTTCTCCAAAATATTCCCAATACATTATTGCGTGTTCAGTTAGGTCATCGGTAAGCATACCCAAACCTGAAGCAAGAACACAGACTGGTAGAATTTCTCTCCAACGTGATTTGTCTGCAAGAATAAACCATATTATCCACGAAATAAAGAATGTAATCATAAAAAACAAGTCCAACTGATTCACCGCCTTAAACTAACAATACTTTAAACTATTATTTATATGGATTCTAAATTTATTTACTTCGAATAAGAAACAACTCAAATAAATGTGTGATGAGAAGAAAACAAATCCTTATAATTTTTTGATCTGCTGAAAGAACTCAGATAAGTTTGAAAGCTCTTTTATAGCTTTGCATAAACATACTAAAATTGTGAATCCTAAATTAAGGTGTAGTTTTAATTGCACCACATACTGATGATGTAATTAATGAATTTTAAATAAGATAGCTCAAGGAGGTATAAAATGTCATTAACCATATGGATGAGTAGTGATATGAAAGAGAAAATTTCTTATAATGAAGAATTCTCTTTAATGCAAGTCGGGTCTATTCAATCAGTAACTCTCGGTAATAATATAAATGAAGCTAAAAATGTTCTTAAAAAAATGGGCAGAGAAGATATTATAAAACAATTACATCAATAATAGCTTTAAACAAGATGAATCTAGAAAAGCAAAAGAGCCGCAAGGCTCTTTTTTTATACAAGTTACGTTTGCCCCGTAAGCATTCGACGCGCTGCGTAAGGTCGACTTATATACAAAGAGGTCTAATATAAGGTATTTCACGTTCTTTGGTTGCTTATACTGTAGATAGATTAATCGCAATAGATTATAAGGCTTAACGCTAAATATATTAGCGTAAGCCGTTGTTTTTTGTTATATTTTATTAGATAGCTGACATTTACAAAGCAGGATGTTACCTATTTTTAGGGAATAATGTAAGTTGAGGTGTTAGCTTTGAACCATATAGCTCTTGGTGAACTAGGTGAAAAGGCGGCTATTAGTTATCTTGAGACTAAAGGATACACTGTATTAGTACATAAATATCGAACAAAGACAGGTGAGATCGACATCATTGCAGGCGACGGTGGCGTTATTGTATTTGTAGAGGTGAAAACTCGTAGAAATAATGCTTACGGACTGCCCTGCGAATCGGTGAATTATCGTAAACAACGGAAAATAATTAAGACTGCACAATGGTATCTTAACCATTCGGGAGCATACGATAGTCCCTGCCGGTTTGATATATTAGAAATTATCATCACGAATTTAAAAGAAAAACCTTGTATAAATCATATTATTCACGCTTTTGGCGAGTAAAGGAGTATTTAGCGTAGTTATGCGTATAGTTATTGGAATAACTGGAGCAAGCGGCTCTATTTATGGAATTAGATTAATTGAGGTACTAAAAGCTGCCGGATGTGAAATTCATGCTGTTGTATCAGAAAGCGGATGGCAGGTACTGGAATATGAGTGCGTTATAAATAAAGAGATGTTAAAAATGAAAGTTGATTATTTACATGATGTGAATAATATCGGAGCGTCGATAGCAAGCGGTTCATTTAGGACAGATGCGATGGTTATTGTCCCCTGTTCGATGAGGACCCTTGGTGGCATAGCAAATGGTATTGCGGATAGTTTGTTGACTAGAGCAGCCGACGTAATGTTGAAAGAAGGTCGACCGCTATTGTTAGTTCCACGAGAA
This sequence comes from Dendrosporobacter sp. 1207_IL3150, assembly GCF_036763085.1. Classification (NCBI taxonomy): domain Bacteria; kingdom Bacillati; phylum Bacillota; class Negativicutes; order Selenomonadales; family Sporomusaceae; genus Dendrosporobacter; species Dendrosporobacter sp. 1207_IL3150. The sequence continues at coordinate 11,468 of NZ_JBAIYU010000002.1, read as the reverse complement.
ACGCCGCTGAACGCAATTCATTTAGAAAACATGCTTAAACTGGCACGGATCGGAGTTAAAATTATTCCTGCTAGTCCAGGTTTTTATCATCGTCCCCAAAATTTGGAGTCAATAGTTGATATGATGGTCGGAAAAATTTGCGACATGCTTAAGATAGAACATACTCTTTTTGAACGCTGGCAGGGAAATTAGTAATCTAGGGGTGACGACGTGTTTGCGCAAACCTATGGGTCAACCACACTAGGGCTTAATGGTGTTTTAATTAATGTTGAAGTAGATATTACTAATGGAATACCGGCACTAGATATTGTCGGTTTGCCTGATACTGCCGTTAGGGAATCTCGTGAAAGAGTTAGGGCTGCTATTAAAAACGCTGGCCTAGAATTCCCAACTAGGAGAATTACTATAAACCTTGCACCAGCAGATATGAAAAAAGATAGCTCGGGTCTTGATTTACCGATAGCAATTGGAATTTTAGCAGCCAGCGGACAATTAGATGCAGAAATTGTTAAAAAATATATCTTTATAAGTGAGTTATCGCTAGAAGGTAAACTTCGAGGAATTACTGGGCTCTTACCGATGGCTATTAACTCATTACACCAAAATATGACCACAGTTTTCGTAGCTCCTGATAACGTTCATGAGGCGCTTTTAGTGGAAGGTTTAACAGTTTTTGCACCATCTTCATTATTAGAGGTAGTTCTGTTTCTTAAGGGTGAACAGGATCTTTCACCTTTAGCGAAGGTTTCTTACGAGGAGAATAGAGCGAACGATGAAGCGGATTTTGCTGATGTTCAAGGACAGTTTGCAGCCAAACGCGCGTTAGAAATAGCAGCTGCTGGCGGGCACAATGTACTAATGGTGGGACCACCAGGCTCAGGGAAAACCATGCTTGCTAGAAGAATTAATTCCATATTACCGACAATGTCTAATCAGGAAGCTTTAGAAATAACTAAAATATACAGTATCGCTGGTCTTTTGACTAATAATGCCGGACTTGTTAAAAACCGACCGTTTCGAAGTCCGCATCATACAATTTCAGATGCTGGTATGATAGGCGGGGGAAGAATTCCCCGGCCAGGTGAAGTTACCTTAAGTCATAATGGAGTATTATTTTTAGATGAACTGCCTGAATTTTCTAAGGGAGCTTTAGAAGTACTGCGTCAGCCACTTGAAGATGGACAAGTAACTATATCACGGGTTAACGCTTCACTGTCTTTTCCTGCTAAGCTAATGCTAATAGCGTCGATGAATCCCTGTCCATGCGGTTTTTTGACTGATAGCAGCAATCAATGCAGTTGCTCACCTAATGATATTCGACGATATACGAAAAAAATATCAGGCCCGCTATTAGATCGTATTGATATACATATGCATGTGCCACGCTTAGATTACAGTGATTTATCATGCGACAAACCAGTGGAAAGTTCTGCAGCAATCCGTGAAAGGGTTGAAGAAGCTAGACTTAGACAGCGTAACCGCTTAGCGAAATTCGGCCTTTTTTGCAATGCCCAGATGGGGCATAAGAACCTTAAATCGACATGCCCACTTACCGCCGAAGCGCAATATCTTTTGAAACAGGCATACACCAAAATGAACTTAAGTGCCCGAAGCTATGACAGGATAATCAAGGTTGGTCGCACCATCGCCGATTTAACACAGTCTGAAAAAATTACGGATATCCATATAGCTGAAGCAATACAATTACGTAGTAATAATTGCAATTTACACTAACGGGGGTGGTTTTCTGTATCATTTATTAAAGCCTAATTGTATTGCTAAATCGCTGCATGATATCGAATTAGAACTATTAAAGAAAAAAGGTATAAAGGGTGTTATTTTTGATTTGGATAACACAATTATTGCTTGGGATAGTCCTAGTATGCAGCCAGAAATAATTTCGTGGATAGGCAGTTTACTTGAGCAAGATTATCGGATTTGCTTATTATCCAATAATATGACTCACAGGGTTAAAAATATTGCCGAGCTATTAGGTGTTCCTTATGTCCCCAAAGCTTATAAGCCAGCTAAAACTGGATTTCGCCGGGCAATCGCCCAACTAAAACTCAAACCGTCTGAAATAGCCGTTATAGGAGATCAGCTATTTACAGATGTTCTCGGGGGCAACAGACTCGGTCTATTTACAATCTGGGTAGCACCGCTTAGTACAAATGAATTTATCGGGACCAAGATTACTCGGAAATTAGAGAAATTGACTGTTCGTTTATTGAAGTTCAAAGGGATTATTAAATAAACGTACTAAAGAAACAGCTATTATTCAATAGCTGTTTCGAATATTTTCCGTATAATACCTTTAGTAGGTACACCTTCATGAACTTTTATGTCATCAATAAAATAGGTAGGCACATAATAATAATCATACTTACTAGCGACACTTGGCTGGACATTCTCATCGATCATTGAGATATCTAAACCAAGATATTTTGGATTTTCCTTTTTAAGTTCCTCCATCCAAGCTAGCGCTCTCTGGCAATGCGGGCACGACCCCATTGTAAACATGAGTATTGGTTTCATATATCCTCCGATTAATTTTGAGTTAATTACGGTTGTAACGCGACTTCACTTAATATTATATGCAGTCACTACTAATAGATATGTCCGTATTACGCATAACGAAAAAGAAATACGCTGAAAATATAAGGGAAAAGACAGTTTAGTTCTTCAGAAATTGGGGGATATCATGGTAGTGATTGAAAGTAGAAATCAAGGAAAGTATTGGGAGTTAGCTATAATTCTGGGTATGGATGAATTAAGACAAATAAATCCTGAATATACCGACACGCAATTATCTATTGATAAAGATAAGTTTTATGATATTGAAAGCTCTTTAGGAGTTGGAACAATAAGACAAGAATTACCTAAAGCTTTTCAGATACCAGATGAAGTAGAGTGGAAGCTGGTTGATGAATTTGGCAAAGAAATTCCCGAAATGAAAATTGGGGATTAAGGTAGGTTATTTCATCTAAAAAGTATAAATAGTAACGGCCTGGAGCGTACTCCAGGCTGTTACTATTTATACATAAATTTCATTAATAAAAAAAACGGCACAAAGATATCCATTAAATTTACATAACTTTGCAGGAAGTTCCCTTAGATTGAAGAAGAATTAGATAACGAAACTGATATTACGAAAGGGTATGGGCGAATGGTAACAGGAAAAACAAAATGTCTTGGAATACTTGGCTGGCCGGTTGAGCACTCATTCTCACCGCAAATGCAAAATGCAGCATTTAAGTCAGCAGGACTTGATTATACATATGTTCCGCTGGCAGTACATCCTGAACAACTTTCAAAGGCTGTCAATGGACTAAAAGCACTTAGTTTTGTCGGAGCCAATGTGACAATTCCGCATAAAGTTACTATAATGTCATACTTAGATGAGCTCGACCAAAGTGCCAAGATGGTTGGAGCCGTTAATACCATTGTTATTAGAGACAATAAAGCTTATGGCCATAATACTGATGCCTGCGGCTTTATTCAGTCACTTTTAAAAAGAGGGGTTACACTTTCTGGTAAGCACGCAGTTATACTTGGAGCTGGCGGAGCTGCCCGTGCCGTAATTTGGGGGTTAATTGAGCAAGGTATAGCGTCCGTTTCAATTGGGGTTCGTAATGTTGAAAAAGCACAGGACTTAATGAATGTTTTTACACCTTTCGCTAATATTAGCGCCTATCAGTGGCCATCGACTAAGTTTGACAGTATAATATCTAACTGCGATATATTAATCAACTCAACTCCGCTCGGCATGTACCCAAATGTCCAAGCCGAACCACAAGTAGATTGGCCAAATTTAACTCGTCCAATTGCAGTATGTGACTTAATATATACACCTACAAAGACTAACTTTCTATTACATGCTGAACAGCAGGGTCATCTTATCATAAACGGAATGGGTATGCTTGTGGAACAAGGGGCAGCGGCTTTTACTCTATGGACTGGGGTTCAGGCACCAACGGAAGTGATGTATGCTGAACTTGCACGTAAAAAAGTGTAAATCTTTGTAAAATTTTATAATAACTTACTGTTGTATTAGCAGGAAGTTCCCCATAAATCGCGAATAACAATTGTGAGAAATAAATATTTATTGGAAGCAATGATATTCAGGACGAATGTGGGCACTTCAAGCCTGAGGGGAGCAAGTAGTGCAACCGGCCAATTAAACATTTGTATGTGTTTAGTTAGTTTTGGTTGCTTTTTTTAATTTTAGGTGGTGAAATTTTGCTTAAGAGCCGTAAGCGATTAGGTGACTTATTAATTGAAGCTAACTTTATGACACAAGAACAGCTTGATAAAGCGCTCGTTGTGCAGAAGAAGACTAATGAACGGCTAGGGAAGGTTTTAATAAACCTTGGCTACGTTACCGAACAAAATATTATTGAAGCCTTGGAATTTCAGCTTGGAGTTCCACATATGCAGCTTTCGGATATTAAGATAAGCCGCGAAATAGCTTCAGCAATTCCCCAGGCTTTAGCAGAGCGATATCAAGTTATTCCCGTTAAAAAAGTCGGCAAAAAGCTCGTTTTAGCTATGGTTGATCCAACTAATTTTTACGCAATTGATGACGTCCGCATGGTTTGCGGCTGTGATATTGAACCAGTTATAGCTTCAGAGCGGGAAATTGTCCAGGCAATTAGTGAATCCTATGGAGTGCAGGAGCTTGTAGAAAAGGTTGTAAGTAAGATTAGTGCCCATGATGTAACTGACATTGCTGAAGTTGAAACCGCAAATGATGCTCCTGTTATAAATGTTGTTAATTCACTAATCAGCCAAGCAATTAAAGAACGAGCTAGTGATATACATATTGAACCACAGGCGACATCGCTTAGAATACGCTATCGTATTGATGGGGTACTGCGAGAGACTGCATCCTTTCCTCCGCACACCCATCCACCCATAGTTTCTAGGATTAAGATTATAAGCGATATGGATATTGCCGAGAAGCGCGTACCACAAGACGGACGCATTAAGTTTCAAGAGGCAGGTCGGGAAATAGATTTACGCGTTTCAACACTACCAACTATTCTAGGTGAAAAAGTGGTAATGAGGATTCTAGATAAAAAAGCGATTATTTTAGATGTTAACAAACTGGGTTTTACCGAAGATAACCAAAAGAGGTTTAAGACCTTAGTTAGTCAGTCATACGGTATGATATTAGTTACTGGTCCAACTGGTTCGGGTAAAACAACAACACTTTACTCTACACTTACCGGACTTAACTTGCCTGGAAAAAATATAATTACTGTTGAAGACCCAGTAGAGTATCGACTCGACGGCATTAATCAAGTGCAGGTAAACTTTAAAGCTGGACTAACTTTTGCCAACGGCCTACGCTCAATTTTGCGCCAAGATCCGAACATTGTAATGGTCGGCGAGATTCGCGACAATGAAACGGCTGATATTGCCGTAAGAGCTGCATTAACGGGTCACTTGGTTCTCAGCACACTGCATACAAATGATGCGCCAGGAGCAATTTCGCGATTACTAGATATGGATGTTGAGCCATTCTTAGTAGCATCATCTGTTCTAGGTGTTGTTGCTCAGCGACTTGTCAGGACTATTTGTCCTGACTGTAAGCAGCCCTATATGCAAACCCCAGACTCACCTGAAGGAATTTTCCTCGGACTCAAAAAAGATGAGCCAGTACTGTTACATAAGGGTATAGGCTGTGCGCGCTGCGGATATACAGGCTATCGTGGACGAATGGCTATTCATGAAGTAATGATTATTGATTCGGAAATTCGCGGTCTTATTAATAAAAGAGTATCTAGTGATGAATTAGGTGCTGCTGCCAGCAGACAAGGTATGCGCACTATGAAGCAAGATGGTATAGACAAAGCTCTTGATGGACTGACAACGATTGAAGAAGTTATGAGGGTAGCGTATTCGGGTATATAGTGGAGGAACCAGCTATATGATGAACGACTTATTACATGAGGCATTTTTACGAAAAGCTTCTGATTTACATATAACAGTTGGTGTACCGCCGGCTTTTAGAGTTAATGGCAGTTTAGTTTTTAGTAATGCGGCACCAAGGTTACTGCCAAATGATACGCTAGCTGCCCTAGAAGCAATAACCACAGAGGAGCAGCGAGCAAAATTTGCGCAGACCGGTGAGTTGGATTTCTCTTACGCAATTGCTGGCCTAAGCAGATTCCGTGTGAATGCTTTTCGGCAACGCGGTTCAACTGCTATTGTCATTCGATTGGTTGCAGATAAGATTCCAACTTTAGAACAGTTAGGACACCCAGAAGTACTTAAAACCATGGCTCTTAAACCTCGCGGACTTGTACTTGTTACTGGCCCGACAGGCAGCGGTAAATCAACAACATTGGCAGCTATGATTAACCTAATAAATTTAACAAGGTCCTGCCATGTGATAACTTTGGAAGACCCGATAGAGTATCTTCATAAACACAATAATTCGATAATTAACCAGCGTGAACTGCACGCCGATACCAGCTCGTTTTCAACTGCATTGAGAGCAGCACTCAGGGAAGATCCTGATGTAATTTTGGTTGGTGAGATGCGTGATCCCGAGACGATTGCGACAGCCATTACAGCGGCTGAAACAGGCCACTTGGTTTTCGCTACGTTGCATACAGGTGATGCTGCTCAAACTATTGACAGGATAATAGATGTCTTTCCTCCCTATCAGCAGCAGCAAATCCGCATTCAGCTATCATTAACTCTTCAGGGTATTGTAGCTCAGCAGCTTCTCCCAAGATCGGATGGGTCAGGGCGAATAGCTGCTCTAGAAATACTTGTAGCAACACCTGCGATAAGAAATCTAATTCGTGAAGGCAAGACTCACCAGATTATTTCAGCCATTCAGACTGGCGGGAAGCTTAATATGCAGTCTATGGATAATGCCCTGCGCAATCTGTACCGCGGCGGCTTGATTTCATACGAAGAAGCCTTGTCTAGAGCCACGGATCAAGACGGTTTCAGCCGCCTATGCAGCAGTTACTAATTAACCTTTATATATAAATGTAGAATGGAGTTGTAATGGTGGCAAAAACATTTGCCTATAAGGCCAAGGATCGATCAGGGCAATTGTTGTCCGGCACTATTGTAGCAGAAAACCAAGCTGCAGTTGCCACCTTCATTAGGGAAAAGGGATATTTTATAACGCAAATAAAGGAACAAAAATCAAAAAAATCACTTATTGCGTCAATTAATAATTTAAAACCAGTAAAACTCAAAGACTTAGCTGTAGTTTGCTGGCAGTTCTCCACGATGATAAACGCAGGCATGTCGCTCATAACTGCGTTAAATACAATAATTGAGCAGACCGATCATCCGAAACTAAAAGATGCCTTCAAAGATGTTTTGAAAAAAGTTCAAGAGGGTGAATCATTATCGCATGCCATGTCAGACCATCCTAAAATATTTCCTAATCTAATGATAAACATGATTGAAGCAGGCGAAGTAGGTGGTGTGCTGGATGAAGTACTGGCTCGTCTGGCTACCCACTATGAAAAACAATATAAAATGAATGAAAAGGTAAAGTCAGCTATGACTTATCCGGCAGTAGTACTAACTATGGCGGCGTTGGCAGTTGCATTTATCCTAACATTTGTACTACCGACCTTTATGAAGATGTTTGAGGGTATGAAAACTGAATTACCTCTTCCTACTAAAATATTAATCTTATTAAGTAACTTTATGCAAAATTATTGGCCAGTTCTCTTATTGTTAGTTGTCGCAATAATATTAGGACTTGTATATTTGTATAAAATACCTAAATACCGTGGACATGTTGATTCTCTATCACTGAGATTACCTGTATTCGGAATATTAATTAAGAAGATTGCAATTGCACGATTTAGCAGAACATTTGGAACTCTTCTAAGGGGAGGGGTTCCTATTATCACCGCCCTTGAAGTAGTAAAGAAGACAACTGATAGCATTCCGATTGTGAATGCTTTGACAACAGCTCAAATAAGTATTCGTGAAGGCTTAGGATTATCAACACCCTTAGGTAGTAGTAATATTTTTACGCCGTTAGTTATTCAAATGGTAGCGGTTGGCGAAGAGACTGGTGAATTAGATAAAATGTTAGATAAGATAGCCGATTTTTATGAGAGTGAAGTTGATGATAGTGTAAATAGACTTAATAGTTTATTGGAACCGATCTTAATAGGTGTGCTTGGGGTAATAATTGGGGCAATTGTCATATCAGTTGCATTGCCTATGTTTGATGTTATAACAACTGTCCATATGTAATTTAAGTATACTTTTAAATGAAGGGAGGTGAATTTATGTTGAATGATTTAAGAAAAAAAATGAAAAATCAAAAAGGTTTTACACTGGTAGAATTAATGGTGGTTATTGCAATTATTGGCATATTAGCAGCTATCGCAGTACCTAAGCTTACTGCGGCATCGGATAGTGCAAAAACTGCTAAGATTCAAGCCGACCTTAGAACATTAGAGGGTGCTTATGCGATGTTCCTTGTGAATAGCGCAGCTCTAACTAAAGATACTGTCGTTGATAGCACAGCGACTACTGCAACAAAAACAGCACTTACTAACCAAATTGATCCATTGCCACCTGTTCCTGCTGGCTACGGCGGGCATTATGTAGTTAACGATGGCAGAATTGCTTACTCTAAAGCATCTGGAACTTATCAATATTCGAGCGAGACTACTTTTACAAAGTAATACAAAATTCCAAGGCGGCTAGTGCCGCCTTGGTGATCTAAATATAAAGGATTTATTATGAATTTTACATATACCATTTTAATAGGTCTACTAATTGGTAGTTTTCTGAATGTATGTATCTATCGACTGCCAAAAGGAGAGTCCGTAGTTTTTCCCAGTTCCTATTGTTATAGTTGCAAAAGCAATCTGAAACTATTTGATTTAATTCCTGTTGCAAGTTGGCTAATGCTTTTTGGTAAATGCCGTTACTGTAATACGCAAATATCTATTCGCTATCCGTTGGTGGAATTATTAACAGGTATTCTGTTTAGCGTATGTTTTCTAAAGCTAGATATAACTCTAGAACTAACCAAAGCACTAATCCTAACATCCTTTTTGATCGTAATCACTTTTATTGACTACGACCATCAGCTCATCCTTGACAAGGTCGTTATATGGCTTGCAGGAGCTGGTGTTGTTATAAACCTTATTCTCAATAATATAAACCAAATTTTAAGCTCATTTGATATACAAACTAGCTTTATTGTCAGCTACACAAGTATTCCTGACATGCTTCTAGGCGCACTATTAGGCGGTGGTTTGCTTTTGCTCATCGCTGTTGCCAGTCGTGGGGGAATGGGTGGAGGCGATATCAAATTCGCCGCAGCCTTAGGTCTTTGGTTGGGGTGGAAGTTTACCCTTATGACTCTTTTGATTTCCTTTATACTAGGCGGCGTCTTTGGCGTAATTATACTTGCCTTAAAGCTTAAAGGAAGAAAAGACTATATTCCATTTGGGCCGTTTATTGCCGCAGGTGCATTCATAAGTTACCTTTATGGAATTGATATTCTAAAACTTTACATAAGGTGGATTATGTGAGACAAAAAGGTTTCACCGCTATCGAAGTACTCATTGTTATCGCAATATTAGGCTTAGTGGCTGGTATTGCAGTGCCAAGGATAAACCACTCAATGGCGCTGATTGAGCTTGATAATGCTGCTCGCGAGTTGGCGGCTGATTTACGCTGGCTGCAGCAAAACTCTGTCAATGCTACAGCAGGTTCAAGTTCATTAGGTATTTCCTCTGATCCAATAGCATCATTATATTTTTACACTTCATCACCTTATGGTTATTACATAACTAAAAACGCGGTTACAATTAAAAAGAAAATATTTCCAACTACTGTTGAAGTAGTTGGATTTTATAATAAAATATCCTTTGGTACAAATGGCTATATCGTTACTCCTGTTACAATTAATCTACGCAGCGGTAGTGTCTATAAAAAAGTGATAGTTGATGCAGTCGGCCGTATACGAATAGAATAAATTGTAACGGAGGACAAGTTTTATGACTTTTAGACAACAGGGCTATCTAATGGTAGAGGTTATTGTTGCTATTGTTATTATCACTGTTGCTCTACTCGCTTTTCCAGCACTAAATATACAGTCATTTAAGGCTAACACCCAAGCTGCTCACTATACTGTTGCTGCCAATCTGGCGCAAAAGCAACTGGAATTACTAAAAAATAAGGACTCCAACTATTGGTACAGCCATGCAAATGATTCAAATATTCCATGGCAGGACTCATCTCAAGTCCCTCCTTTAGTACTAAACAACACTACCTACAATATAAAAACTGAATCAGGTTCTGTTGCTGAAGATAATAACTTAGTCAAAGTTACAGTTAGAGTAGAATGGAAATCAGAAGATAAAAACCAAGCTATTCAATTGTCTACGTTTTTTTCTAAGCACATTTAAAAGGTAGTTGAGTGGAATGGACTTACTTAGATTAATTAAGTGTTTAAAAGGCCAGAAGGGGACTACGTTAGTTGAACTTATTGCAGCAATAATGCTGACTGCAATGTTATTGTCAGCCATTGCGGGTGTACTCTCAACTTCTATGGCTGCTTGGCGTAATGGTACTAGTCGCACTGACGTTCAACAGACCGCTCGTTACGCTGTTGACAGTATTGTCCGCGATGTAAAATTCGCGAAATCAATTAATGTGTTATCTTTCAAGCAGATCGAAATAGTCACTGATAAATACGCGACACCGAATCAGAAAATAACATATAAGCTAGATACAGCCTATTCGCCGTACATACTTCGTCGTAGCAGCCAGCCGGTAACTGGAGGAAGCACAAACACTACTATACATATTAGTAATCTAGAGATATCTGTTCTTGCACTTAGTAAAAATTTATTGCCTAAGACAATTGGAATCAAACTCGTGGCAGAAGATTTACAAACGGGTCAGCAGATAACTATTGAAACTGCAGCCTCTAGCATATTTATAGATCCATAACTTATATGGGTGTGATATTAATGTATAGGCTTAAAAAGAGTTTAACCCAGCAAGGTACCGCAGGTGTGATGGCGCTCGTTGCGTTGGCTTTCCTTAGTGTTATGGGCACTGCTTTAATGTCCTTAACTACAACAGAGTTAGAGATAGCCTGTGAATTCCGTGATGGTATTATGGCGCAGTACTTAGCTGAGGCAGCGGTCGTTCACGCCTTAGTCAAACTCAAGAGTGATCCGATCTTTGTTAATAATACTGCAATACAAAGCGCTACAAGTAAAAACACGCTAATACCTTATAGTGGAACATTTCCAGGCACATATAAAGTAATTGTTACTGGCTCGGGGGTAGACCGGACAATAACGGCAATTAGTTCGGTTAGTCAGTACCCACCCGTAAAACGGGTGGCTTGATTACGCCCTATAAGGGCATGACACTAGCTGAGTCTCAAGACTCTCTGAAAAAGTCTACCAACCGCATAACCTTTTCAGTCAGCCCCTAAAGGG
>NZ_JBAIYU010000001.1:0-44890 GCF_036763085.1 Dendrosporobacter sp. 1207_IL3150 | reverse complement strand
CCCCTTTAGGGGCTGACTGAAAAGGTTATGCGGTTGGTAGACTTTTTCAGAGAGTCTTGAGACTCAGCTAGTGTCATGCCCTTATAGGGCGTAATCAAGCCACCCGTTTTACGGGTGGGTACTGACTTATTTTTGAATGAATGTCTGAATGCTGAAAAACTGCCATCATAAATGAGCTTGTTGGCAAAGTAATATTATGAATAGATAAAACATATAAAATTAATAGTCAACATCAAAAAAATACAAACAAAGGCAATTGTAAAATATTTCTTAAAAAAATTAATCTTTTGGAAAAATATGCAGGATTTTACAATTGAGCGTAGAATAATCCAAATATAGAAAAAATACACTCTAATCAGTAAATTATGAAAATACTGAAAAAGATTATTTCCGCAGGTTAGTTTTATGCTAACCTGATTTGCGAAGACTAAAAGGTTAGGGGGTAAGCAAGATACAGAAACTTGAAAACTTAATACGCTTACCTAGCATTATACTAGGAAAGGGGGGATACAGGCCTGCTAGTGGATTGCCCTTATAGTTAACACGTTAAATTTACCATTAAAAGGAGTGTATGGAATGACTTGGGTTCAAAACTATAACCCCTTAGGTAGTATTGTAGTGTCAGCCTTGGTTGCAGCAATTCCGCTATTCATTATTTTATTTATGCTAGGTGTTAAGCGGACGAAAGGTCATGTAGCAGCCTCATTTGGTTTGCTTTCAGCAGTGCTAATTTCAATATTCGCGTATGGAATGCCAGCTGGTTTAGCAATAAACTCCACTCTATACGGTGCCGCGTACGGTATATTCCCAATCGTATGGATCGTTGTTACTGCTATTTGGGTTTACAACATGACAGTTGAATCCGGTGAATTTGAAATCATTAAAAACTCTTTGGCCTCTATTACAGATGACCGTCGTTTACAAGCGCTCTTTATTGCGTTTGCCTTCGGATCATTTATTGAAGGAACAGCTGGTTTCGGTACTCCAGTTGCGATCACTGCAGCGATGCTGGTTGGTCTTGGTTTTAACCCTGTTTATGCTGCAGGTATCTGCTTAATTGCAAATACTGCCCCTGTTGCCTTCGGTGCTATCGGTATCCCAGTTGTTGTAGCCGCTCAGGTTACTAACCTTGACCTTATGCATGTTAGCCAGGTAGTTGGCCGTCAGTTGCCATTCTTGGCTGTTATCGTACCATTATGGTTAGTTGTAACAATGTCAGGTTGGAAAGGTGCAATGGAAGTATTGCCAGCAGTTGTTGTTGCTGGTGTAGCTTTCGCTGGTACACAGTTCTATACCTCCAACTATGTAAACGCATATCTGCCAGATATTACTTCTGCAGTTGTTACTATCATAGCGTTGCTACTTTTCCTCAAAGTTTGGAAGCCAGAAAAAGCTTGGCATTTCCCAGATGAAAAACCTTCCACAGGCGTAATTAAATGCGACTATTCCACAGGCGAAGTTCTTCGCGCTTGGGCGCCTTACCTAATCCTAGCTGCTCTAGTTTTCCTATGGGCAGACGATAAGTTTATCGGACTTAAAAAGACATTAGTTAGCCTGGATAAGGATCTGTTCATTCTATGGCCTGGCCTTCACAACCTAGTTGTTAAAACGCTTCCAGTTGTTGCTAAGAATGCTGCGTATCCTGCAAAATATTCTTTCAACATTCTGTCAGCTGCTGGTACAGCGATTCTATTCTCAGGTATTATCTCTCTTGCGATTATTCCAAACTATGGTTTTGGAAGAGCAACTACTTGCTTCTTCAAGACTATTAAGCAATTAAGATGGCCAATTCTTACAATCGCAATGATTCTTGGCCTTGCTTACATTATGAACTACTCCGGTATGAGCTCCACTATGGGCTTAGCTTTCACAGCAACTGGTTCATTCTTCCCATTCTTCTCTCCAATACTTGGATGGTTGGGTGTGTTCCTGACTGGTTCTGATACTTCAGCTAATGCTCTGTTCTGCGGCATGCAAAAAACTGCAGCCGAGCAAGTTGGTGTTGACCCATACTTAACTGTTGCTGCTAACTCATCAGGTGGTGTTTGCGGTAAAATGATTTCTCCACAAAGTATCTCGGTAGCAACAGCTGCTACTGGCTTAGTTGGTGAAGAAAGTACTATCTTCCGCTTTACCCTGAAGCACAGTATTGCAATGATAAGCTTCATGGCATGCTTGACTTACGCGCAGGCATATTGGCTGCACTGGATGCTACCATAAGAAATAAAGTAAGGGCGGTGGGGAAACCCACCGCCTTATTTTATTTCTTATGGTAGCAATTATTTACCCTAAAAATTAATCTACTTAATATCCTCTTCATTAAGGGGAGTTATACTCAAAGGATACAGACGCCATCTGAATTAAGACTCATTTGATGATCTGCAAAGTTGGACAAATCCAATTATATGATATTTGATTGTTTTTTTTAGAGGTGAATTGTATAATATATATCATATGACTTGTAATAGAAAGGTGTGATGCGCAATGTTTAGCTTTAGCATGCCTGAATTAATATTAATCTTAGTAATTGCTTTGGTAGTGTTTGGGCCTGGTAAACTTCCTGAAATCGGTAAAGCCTTGGGCAGAAGTTTGCAGGAATTTAAAAGGGCAACAAATGAGATGAAAGATGAATCACAAAAAAACGAGCTAAAAAAGCCTGAAGAGACGAAGTGAGGGTTAGTTGATGTCTGATATGCCTACGCACGATAGTGATATCGAACAGCAAGAACAGGCTAAAACTAATGAGATGTCGCTTATTGGACACCTAGAAGAATTACGGCGGCGCTTAATTATTTGTATTGTCGCTATTGCTGTATGCAGTGGAGTAAGCTATTTTTATGCTCAAGAATTAGTGCATTTTATCACTGCTCCTGCTGGAAAACTCTATTATATGAATCCAGCGGAAGCTTTTTTTACATACTTAAAAGTGTCGTTTTTTGCCGGATTTTTAGTTAGCTTGCCAGTATTATTGTTTCAGGTTTGGGCTTTTGTATTGCCTGCCTTGACTAATAACGAGCGAACTGCCATGGGGCTTTTGGTTCCAGCTTCGGTATTATTGTTCTTTATTGGATTAGCTTTTTCATACTATTTGGTATTACCTGCCGGTATTAAGTTTTTCATGGGCTTTGCCACGGAAAACTTGCAGCCCCTTTTCTCTTTAGGGCAATATTTATCTTTTGTAATTTCTTTTCTTCTCCCCTTTGGCTTTGTATTCGAACTACCTTTATTTATATTGGTTTTAGCTAAACTTGGCTTTATTAGTTCAAACTTTTTGATCTTAAAGCGAAAAATGGTCTTTGTATTGTCTTTTGTAATTGGTGCAATTATTTCGCCAACGCCAGACATATTTTCACAAACCATGGTAGCTATTCCAATTGTATTATTATATGAATTAAGTATACTAATTGTAAAACATATTCTGCGCAAGTAATGAAAGGAGCACCTATTTTGGCTTATACTGATTTAAGAGAATTTATTGCCGCGCTTGAATCGCGTGGATGGTTGAAGAGAATACGTGAGAGTGTTGACTGCGAACTGGAGATTACTGAAATAACCGATCGCGTTTCAAAAATGACAGGTGATAAAAACGTTGCATTACTTTTTGAAAATGTAAAAGGCTATGATGTACCTGTCTTAATGAATGCTTTCGGGAGTATGGAACGTATGGCTTTAGCGCTAGGTGTAGAGAAAATAGATGATATTGCCCAGGAAATACGGGAATTACTCAAATTGCCTTATATTTCATTGCAAAATAAATTAGATTTGATAAAAATTGTTCCACAAGCTAAACGAGCGATTAACTTTCCAAAGTATGTTAAAACAGGTCCTTGTAAAGAGGTCATTATTAAGGATAGGCCTTCAATTGAAAAATTTCCTGTGCTTAAATGTTGGCCTGGCGATGCTGGACGTTTTATTACATTGCCGCTTGTGTTTACCAAAAACCCGATTACTGGTAAACGAAATGTTGGAATGTATCGTATGCAGATATATGATGGTCAAACGACTGGAATGCATTGGCATATACACAAAAATGGTGCGGAAAATTTCCGTGCGCACCGCGAATTAGGTAAAGATAGAATAGAGGTCGCTGTAGCTATTGGCGGTGATCCGGTTTTAACATATGCCGCAACGGCTCCGTTGCCGCGTGATATTGATGAAATGGTATTTGCTGGTCTTTTAAGAAAAAAATCAGTCGAAATGGTAAAATGTGAAACTGTTGATGTTGAGGTTCCTGCGCATTCCGAAATAGTATTAGAAGGATATGTTATGCTGGATGAGCTTCGCACAGAAGGGCCGTTTGGCGACCACACTGGTTATTACTCACTTGCCGATAAGTATCCTGTGTTTCACATAACCTGTATAACTCACCGTAAAAATCCAATTTATCCTTCCACTATTGTTGGAAAACCGCCAATGGAAGACTGCTTTATGGCTAAGGCTACCGAGCGTATATTCTTGCCATTTTTACAGCAGCAGCTGCCAGAGATAGTTGATATTAACCTTCCGCTTGAAGGTGTTTTTCACAACTGCGCGATGATTTCTATTAAGAAAAGTTATCCGCAGCATGCTAAGAAAGTTATGCATGCCATTTGGGGAATGGGACAAATGATGTTTACTAAGATGGTTATTATAGTGGACGAGCATGTTAATGTTCAAGACACTAATGAGGTTTGGTGGAGAGTATTTAATAATATCGATGCACGCCGCGATATTGTATTGGTAGATGGACCATTAGACGTTTTAGATCATTCTTCACCAATGCCAAATTGGGGTACTAAAGTGGGGATAGATGCTACAAAAACGTGGCCTGAAGAAGGTAATTTACGTGAATGGCCAGACGAAATAGTAATGTCGGATGATATTAAGCGAATTGTTGACGAGAAGTGGAAGGGTTTAGGTCTTGAGTAAACTAAAAGCACATTTAGAGAATATAGCATTATCCCACTCTGTTTTTGCATTGCCTTTTGCGTATATGGGAGCCTTTTTAGCTGCTGGCGGCATTCCAAGTGGACATGACTTCTTCTGGATTACGCTTGCTATGATTGGTGCTCGTAGTGCTGCATTAGCTTTAAATAATTTTATTGACTTAAAATATGATAAAATTCACCCACGATTCACTAATCGGCCGATGGTAACAGGTGCAGTTAAGTCGTGGGAAGCCATTTTGCTAATAATTATTAGTTTAGCGTTTTTCCTCTTGGCAACGGCAAACCTGCATCCGATTTGTCTAAAATTGGCACCGCTTGCAGTACTTCCGTTTACTATTTATCCTTACATGAAGCGTTTTTCTTGGACATGTCATTTAGTTCTAGGCTTGTCATTGTCTATAGCACCGATTGGCGCTTGGATGGCTATCCGTGGCGAACTTACTTTACCGATTGTGTTGTTAGGCCTGGCTGTAGGGATTTGGATTGCAGCATTCGACGTTATTTATGGCTGCCAGGATGTGGAGTTTGACAAAAAACACGGACTTAATTCCATGCCAGTTCGATTTGGTGTACCAGGGGCTTTAAAACTTGCTCAGTTAATGCATGTAATAAGCATAGCTGCATTTACTGCTGTGGGCGTACTGCTTAAACTTAGTATGATTTACTACGCGGGTGTTTTAGTCGCTGCAATCGTGCTTATTTATCAGCACTCAATTGTAAGCCCAACGGATTTATCAAGGGTGACACAAGCTTACTTCATGAGAAATGGCCTTGTTGGAATCTCGGTATGCTTATTTACATTTGCGAGTTTAATGTTTTAGGATAGTTTCTAAAGATTTGTCATTGCGATTTATTTCGCAATGACACTTTTTAAATGCTTCTAAGAAGTAAAATATTAATTAGTTGAGGTATTGATAATGTCAGCAACAGTATTAGAAGGTAAGTTTTACGCTGCCCAGATAAAAGAAGGTATTAAGAAAGACATAAGTGTTCTAAAAAATAAGCACGGTATTACGCCGGGGTTAGCTGTAATAATAGTTGGCGAAAATCCCGCTTCAAAGGTATATGTTGCTAGCAAGCATCGGTCTTGTGAAGAAATTGGGATTTACTCAGAAGTTATTGAGCTTCCAGCCGATGTTAGCAAGGAAATATTATTAGCCAAGATTGCCCAACTAAATAATAACGACCAAATTCATGGTATCCTGGTACAGCTTCCTTTGCCTGATCATATTAAAGAAAACGAAGCTGAAATTCTAAACTCCATTGATCCCAATAAAGATGTCGATGGTTTCCATCCGGTAAACGTTGGTAAACTTTCAATTGGAGAGGAACATTTGGTACCTTGTACACCGTACGGCTGTGTAAAAATGTTAGAGTTAGCAGGAATAGATATTGAAGGCAAAAATGCAGTAATAATTGGCCGCAGTAATATCGTAGGAAAGCCAATGTTTAATTTATTACTGTCACGAAATGCTACAGTAACTGTATGCCATTCTCGATCTAAAGACCTTGCTAGTATTACAAAACAGGCTGATATCCTAATAGCTGCCGTTGGGAAGCCTCACTTTGTTACAAGTGATATGGTTAAACCAGGTGCTGTTGTGATTGACGTTGGTATAAATCGTATAGCCGAGAAAAAATTAGTCGGGGATGTTGATTTTGAACAAGTAAAACAAGTCGCAGGAGCTATTACCCCCGTTCCCGGCGGTGTAGGACTGCTTACCATAGCAATGCTTCTTCATAATACTGTGAAGGCAGCTTGTTTAATACATAACGTAACGATCACGAATTAATAATGGTTATGTACCATCATGATAAGGGGGATACTATGAAGACAGATGTTGAGATTGCTCAAGCCGCGGCGATGCGACCAATTGCCGACGTAGCCAAAGAACTGCAAATACCTGAGGATGAGCTTGAACTATATGGAAAATATAAAGCAAAAGTTTCTCTTGGTACTTGGGAAAGAGTTAAAGAACGTCCAAACGGCAAACTTATTTTAGTGACGGCTATAAATCCAACTCCTGCTGGCGAAGGGAAAACCACTACTACTGTAGGTTTAGGAGATGCCTTGAGGCATTTAAATAAAAAGGTAGTAATTGCACTTCGAGAGCCTTCACTTGGTCCCTGCTTTGGCATTAAAGGCGGAGCTGCGGGGGGTGGTTACGCTCAAGTCGTTCCAATGGAAGATATTAATCTTCATTTTACTGGCGACTTCCATGCTATTACTTCCGCACATAACTTGCTTGCCGCTGTAATTGATAATCATATCCAGCATGGTAATGAATTAGGTATTGATCCTCGCCGAGTTACCTGGCGAAGAGTAGTTGATCTAAATGATCGTGCTTTACGGTCCATTATTTGCGGATTAGGCGGCAAGATTAATGGCAATCCGAGAGAGACTGGCTTCGATATTACTGTTGCATCAGAGATGATGGCAATTTTATGTTTGGCCAAAGACTTAAATGATATGAAAGAGCGTATTAGCCGAATAATCATAGGTTATACCTTTGATAATAGGGCTATCACTGTTAAAGAATTAAATGTGACTGGTGCGCTTACTTTATTATTTAAAGATGCTATAAAACCTAATATTGTTCAAACGTTAGAAAATACGCCGGCTTTTGTCCATGGCGGACCATTTGCAAATATCGCGCATGGCTGTAATAGTGTTATGGCTACAAAATTTGCCCTGAAGCTGGCGGATGTAGTTGTAACTGAAGCTGGATTTGGAGCAGACCTTGGTGCAGAGAAATTTATTGATATAAAATGCCGTTTTGCTGGCATAAAACCGGATGCAGTTGTAATTGTAGCTACAGTGAGAGCTCTTAAAATGCATGGAGGTATCCCTAAAACCGAGTTGACTAATGAGAATATGGAAGCGCTTGAACGAGGATTAGCAAACCTAACTAAGCATATTGAAAATATGCAGAAGTTCGGTTTGCCAGCAGTTGTTGCTATTAATGCGTTTCCCACCGATACCAAGAAAGAACTTGATTTTGTTGAGGAAAAGTGCAAAGCTATGGGTGCCGAAGTTGCTTTATCCGAAGTTTGGGCAAAGGGCGGCAAAGGCGGTATAGCTTTAGCCGAAAAAGTGCTTGCGGCTGCTGAAAAGCCTAGTCAATTCAAACTGCTTTACGATGAACAAGCACCTATAAAGGAAAAAATCAGCACTATTGCGACCGAAATATATGGTGCCGATACTGTTAGTTATACTGCAGCAGCGGAAAAAACTATTCAAGAACTTTCTGCTCTTGGTCTAGATAAAACGCCAATATGTATGGCCAAAACTCAGTATTCCCTAAGTGATGATGCAAATAAGCTAGGCAGGCCAACTGGATTTAATCTTACTGTCAGGGAAATTCGCATTGCAGCAGGCGCAGGTTTTTTAGTCGCTATTACAGGCGATATTATGACAATGCCTGGTTTACCTAAACGTCCAGCTGCTGAGAAGATGGATATTGATAATGACGGGAAGATAGTTGGTTTGTTTTAAAACATTAATAGCTTGAGAAGTATTTTGTTATGGGGGGTTGGAGATGTCAAGAATTGCAATAGAACTTGTGCCAAGGGACGAAGTTTCACTGCTGACAGAGTTGGACTTAATTAAAAATAACTTTCCAGTTGTGGATACGATAAATATTCCTGACCTTTTGCGCTACGAAATTCGCAGCTGGGAAGGCTGTACATATGCACAGCCTAATTATAAGTATGTAATCCCCCATATTAGGGCAATCGATATTAACTTAGATCAGCCTCTGCGGATGGCTGACTTCTTCAAAGAAAAAAACATTAATGAAGTGCTAGTTATAAAAGGTGATCCTCCGCAGGACATGACCCATAAAATCTATCCGTCAACAAGTATTGATGTTATAAGAAAATTTAAAGAGGAAATACCAGGTATCAAAGTATATGCGGGTATTGACCAATATCGCGACAGCATGCGTAAAGAAGCAGATTATATCAAGCAGAAAATCTATGCTGGTGCCGACGGTTTCTTTACTCAGCCCTTCTTTGATTTACGATTAATGGAAATTTACTCTGAGATTTTAGAGGGTAAAGAAGTTTATTGGGGTATATCGCCTGTAACTTCAGAGAAATCTTTAAATTATTGGGAAACTAAAAATAATGTTGTTTTCCCAACCAATTTTCAGCCTAATTTGGCGTGGAATATCGAGTTTGCTCAGAAAGCTCTTGAATTTACAGGGCGAACTAATGCCAACATTTACTTTATGCCAATACGGACTGATGTACATAAATATCTGCAGGGGATTTTTGCAGGCAATTGATGATTAAGGAGTGTGATTATGTGTATAAGATCCTTGTAAAGAAGGAACTAGCACCTAGTGTTAAGTTATTTGAAATGGAAGCACCTCGAATTGCCAAAAAGGCTCAGCCTGGGCAATTTGTCATAGTACGCTTAAATGAAGAGGGTGAACGTATACCTTTAACAATTGCAGACTTCAATCGTGAAAAGGGAACTGTAACAATTATTTTTCAAGAGGTTGGCGCGTCAACTAAAGAAATGGGTCAACTGAGTGAAGGCGATACATTATTAGATTTAGTAGGTCCATTAGGCAAAGAAACACATATCGAGAAACTAGGTAATGTAGTTTGTATTGGTGGGGGAATTGGTATAGCACCAGTCTATCCTATAGCCCGCGGCATGAAAGAGGCTGGCAATCAGGTTATCTCAATTATTGGCGCCCGTAATAAGGATATTCTTATTTTAGAAAATGAAATGGCAGAAGTAAGTGACAAGCTATATGTAACTACTGATGACGGTTCCAAAGGCCACAAGGGATTTGTAACTGACCAATTGAAACAGCTAATTGATTCTGGCCTTAAGATTGATTTGGTAGTGGCGATCGGTCCTGTTATTATGATGAGAAGTGTTGCTGAAGTAACAAGACCTTATGAGATTCCAACAGTAGTAAGTTTAAACCCAATAATGGTTGATGGTACAGGTATGTGCGGCGGCTGTCGAGTACAAGTGGGTGATGAAAGCAAGTTTGCCTGTGTTGATGGTCCAGAATTCGATGCGCATAAGGTTGATTTTGCCGGCCTGATGTCTCGTCAGCGTATGTATTTACCGCATGAGAAAAATCATGAACACCATTGTGCAAACAAACAGGGAGGTGGCTGCAAATGTCACTCTCACTAAACAAACATAAAATGCCAGAGCAAGATCCTAAAGTACGTGCGAAAAATTTTGAGGAAGTAACTTTAGGGTATTCACATGAAGATGCAGTTAATGAGGCCAAGCGCTGTCTTAATTGCAAGCATGCTCCATGTCGCCAAGGCTGTCCAGTGCAAGTGGATATTCCAGCATTTATAAAGCATCTAAAAGATGGTGATGTTGATTCTGCAATCTCGACGATTAAGAATGTAAACAGCCTTCCAGCAGTATGCGGCCGCGTATGTCCACAGGAAGAGCAATGTGAAAAACATTGTGTTTTAGCCAAAAAAGGTGAATCGGTAGGTATCGGCCGTCTTGAGAGGTATGCCGCAGATTATGCCCGCAGCAAAGGTGAGGAAATTACGCCAATAGAGTTTGCTCCAGATGTCCAAAAAGTAGCTGTTATTGGATCTGGGCCGGCTGGTCTTACGGCCGCCGGTGACTTAGCTAAACTAGGTTATAAGGTAACTGTATTTGAAGCATTACATGCGCCTGGCGGTGTATTGATTTACGGTATTCCTGAATTCCGTCTGCCTAAAGAAGCTGTAGTTAAAGCTGAGATTGATAACCTTCGCAAGATGGGGGTTGAAATAGTTGTTAATGCAGTTGCCGGCAAAACTTTTACTATTGATGAACTAATGGAAGAAGAAGGATACGAAGCTGTATTTATCGCCACAGGTGCAGGATTGCCATATTTTATGGGCATACCTGGAGAAAACCTCAATGGTGTATACGCAGCAAACGAATTTTTAACGCGCTGTAATCTAATGAAAGCATATAAATTCCCTAACTCTGGTACTCCTATCCATGTTGGCAAAAAAGTGGCAGTAGTTGGCGGCGGCAATGTTGCTATGGATGCAGCTAGAACAGCCTTACGTTTGGGTGCAGATAATGTATATATAGTTTATAGACGTTCAGAAGCCGAATTGCCAGCAAGGCTTGAAGAGATTCACCATGCTAAAGAGGAAGGTATTGAATTCCAGCTTCTTACTAATCCTATAGCTGTTCTTGGTGATGAGCAAGGTTGGGTTAGAGCTATTCAATGTGTTAAGATGGAACTTGGCGAACCTGATGCTTCAGGCCGCAGACGTCCAGTAGAACTAGCAGATTCCGAATTTGAATTGGAAGTTGATTCAGTCGTCATTGCTATAGGACAAGGTCCTAACCCGCTGCTTTCTACAACTAAGGGTCTGGATATGAATAAAAGGGGCAACATTATTGCTGACCCTGAGACTGGTGCAACCAGCAAACCTGGTGTGTTTGCTGGTGGTGATATCGTAACAGGAGCTGCTACTGTTATTCTAGCAATGGGTGCTGGTAAAAAAGCTGCTGCTGCAATTGATAAGTATCTCGCAGAAAAAAGAGCCAATAAATAAAATATAGTCTTAACTTATAATAATGGCTACATATGCTTTTGCTTATGTAGCCATTCTAATGTGGATAAAGTAAGACTTGATTCAGATGGAGTTGCCTGTGCCCTTCAGGTATAACTCCACCTGAATCTTAGTCGCTCTTATCCAGGAACTTAGCCGCTCGCCTGTGCCCTTTGGGTATTACTCACCGCTTGCAGAAGCGGGAGTCTTAGAGCGGGTTAGTCATCGGATAAATTTTTGATAAATTGCTAATTCTCCTAGAGAAATTTAAATTATATCGGAGAGTTTTTATGATATTAATGATTGATAATTATGACTCCTTTGTTTATAATCTTGTTCAATACTTAGGTGAACTTGGCGAAGATATCAGGGTATTTCGCAATGATAAGATAACAATAGCGGAAGTAGAAGAACTTAAGCCTGATCATATTATAATTTCTCCTGGACCTTGTACTCCTAACCAAGCTGGAATAAGTCTTGCATTAATTGATAAATTTAAAGGAAAAATTCCGGTATTTGGTGTGTGCCTGGGCCATCAGGCTATTGGTCAGGCTTTTGGGGCAAAAGTTGTACGTGCTCCAAGATTAATGCACGGCAAGACGTCATTAATCTATCATAATCAGCAAGGCGTCTTTAAAGATCTGGCAAGTCCTTTTATTGCGACCCGCTACCATTCGCTTATTCTTGATAATGAATCCTTGCCAGATTGCCTGGAAATTACAGCAAAGACTGATCAGGGTGAGATAATGGGGGTAAGGCACCGAAACTATAATATTGAAGGCGTTCAATTTCATCCCGAATCGATTCTTACAGACTATGGTCATATTATGCTGCGTAATTTTCTAGAAAAGGATTGAATGAGATTTAAATCATATTGAGTTTGACTCCATAGGATTTTCTAGCCGTATTTATCCGGACTTAGCCGCTGTTAACCCCCGCTATAAAGATGGGAGTCTTAGAGCGGATTAATTATCGGATAATTATAATAATCTACTAACCATTGTGGGAGTGCAAATGAAGCCGTTAATTAGAGAAATAAAAAAAGCATATTCAGCAGAAGCCGTTTATGCCTTGTTTGCCCATGAAAATAATAGTGTCTATTTAGATAGTGCTTCCGATACTAATAAACTAGGACGCTATTCATTCATTGCGCGCGATCCTTTCTTGGTGTTTACTAGTAAGGATAATACTGTTTGTATAACTAATGAGAATGGAAAGAATATAACTTCTACTAATCCTTTTGCTGAGCTCAAAAAACTATTGATACGATA
This sequence comes from Dendrosporobacter sp. 1207_IL3150, assembly GCF_036763085.1. Lineage (NCBI taxonomy): Bacteria > Bacillati > Bacillota > Negativicutes > Selenomonadales > Sporomusaceae > Dendrosporobacter > Dendrosporobacter sp. 1207_IL3150. The sequence goes on along the minus strand of NZ_JBAIYU010000001.1, from coordinate 32,139 downwards.
TCGAACTCCTAAAATTTCGGGGAATCCCCCTTTAGCCGGCGGCGTTATCGGCTATTTCGGCTATGATTTAGGTTTTATGTTGGAGCCAAAGGCTAAGGGGTGCAGTCAGGATGACTTAGCAATACCAGACTGCTATTTAGGGTTTTATGATACCGTTATAATTATTGATCATCATAAGAACAATCTTTATATTGCCTCTACTGGATTTCCAGAGCTAGATCCTGAAGCTAGGCGGATAAGGGCTGTCACTCGCGCTGATGAACTGGAAAGAAGGTTGGCAGAAATACAGCCTTTGAACAAACCGCAAAAACCTATACCATGTGGTGATTTGACTTCAAACTTTACGTTTGATGAATACAGTCAAATGATCACAAGAGCTCTTGAGTACATAGAAGCTGGCGATATATTTCAGGTTAATTTATCGCAGCGATTCTCGGCACCACTTTCAGCTGAGCCCTTTGAAATATATAGGTACTTAAGAAATATTAATCCAGCCCCCTTTGCATCTTATCTTAACTTTAAAGAAGTAGTCATTGCTAGCGCATCACCTGAAAGATACTTGTTAGTTCAAGATAAAGATGTAGAGACCAGACCGATTAAAGGAACACGACCGCGTGGCCATGATAAGCTTACGGATGAAAAATTTAAAAATGAGCTTAAGAATAGTGAAAAAGATCGAGCGGAATTAGTCATGATAATTGATTTGGAGCGAAATGATCTTGGCAAAGTATGTGAATATGGCAGTGTAAAGGTACCGGACTTAATCCGTATTGAAGAGTACGCCACTGTTTTCCATCAGGTTTCAACGGTTATCGGTAGACTTAGAGACGAAAATGATATTGTAGATTTGATTGAAGCATCATTCCCAGGCGGATCAATTACCGGGGCACCAAAAGTTAGATCGATGCAAATAATTGAAGAGCTTGAACCAGTAAGACGCGGAATATATACTGGTTCAGTAGGATATATTGATTTTAACGGTGATGCTGATCTGAATATAGTAATAAGAACAATCGTGATAAAAGATAATCGCGCCTTTTTTCAGGTTGGCGGTGGTATTGTAGCAGACTCGCTGTCTACTCTAGAATATGAGGAAACTCTTACAAAAGCAAAGGCATTAATGAAAGCATTAGGCTATTAATGATAAGAGGGATAGAATGGAAGGTAAGATATATTTTAATGGACGCATAGTTTCAGTTGATGATGCAAGGATATCGGTGTGTGATCATGGCTTTCTCTATGGCAACAGTCTATTTGAAACTATGCGGGTTTATAACGGACGGATATTTAGGAGTAGAGAGCATATTAAGCGGCTTATTGACAGTGCAAAAAGCTTAAATTGGGGCCATCAATTTTGTCCAGATAAGCTGTCTGAGGTATTGTACGCTACGTTAGATCAAAATGAGCTTAAAGACGGGGTTCTTAGGCTTACTATATCCCGAGGTAAAGGGTTGGCCAGACCTGATGCGTTATGTGAGCATCCCACTATCGTTGTATATGCTTTTAAGTACCAGCCCCCGCCTTTGTCTGAGTATCAAGGTGGCTGGCCAGCTGCTATTGTCAGTATTCGCCGTAACGAAACATCTCCGTTATGTCGTATAAAATCAGGAAATTACCTGGATAATATGCTAGCGAGATCTGAGGCGCGAGCAAAAGGCGCTAACGAAGCGTTATTGTTAAATACGATAGGCAATGTAACAGAAGGTACTATTGCAAACTATTTTTTTGTAATAAAAGGAATACTTGTAACAGCGGATATTGAAAGTGGTTTATTGCCTGGTGTTACGCGCCAAGTAGTGCTTGAACTTGCGCAAAAGCTTAGTATAAAAACAGAGATACGACCTATAAGTCGCGAAGAAATAAGTACGGCTAATGAAGTATTCTTAACAAACTCTCTTATTGAGATTATGCCTGTTACTACGCTGGATAATAGACTAGTAGGTGATGGAAAAGTAAGTCCAATTACTAAACGTCTAATGGAAGCATATCGACTGTTTGTAGATGAAGAAGCAGCTTTTAGGGGAGAGTGAAAATATGAATATCTATGACATTATCGGACCAATAATGGTTGGCCCGTCAAGTTCCCATACAGCTGGTGCTGTTAGATTGGGAAATCTGGCATTAGCTATACTAGGTGAACCAGTAAAGTATGCTGTTATTGAGCTGCATGGGTCATTTGCCCAGACTTATCGTGGGCACGGGACTGATTTAGCATTAGTCGCTGGCTTATTAGGCTGGCCGCCTGATGATCTAAGAATCCCGCAATCCTTCGAATATGCTGAGAAGGATGGGTTAGAATACTCTTTTGTAAAGGTAAATTTAGGAGACTTAGCTCACCCCAATACAGTACGCTTTAAGTTAAAAGGGAAAAATGGCGCGGAATCTCAAATAACCGGTTCATCAGTGGGCGGCGGTAGTGTTCTGATTACTGATATTGACGGGTTTTCATTGGAATTCACGGGTGAGTTAACCGTGCTTTTGACAATGCACCATGACAAACCCGGAGTTGTAGCATTAGTTACAAGTATATTGTCAAACCAAGGAGTCAATGTAGCGGCTATGCGCTTATCGCGTCATAATAAGGGTGGATTAGCGGTAATGGTACTTGAGACGGATCAGTCTATATCCAATGAATTGGTCGGTGCAATAAAGGCTCTGCCGCAAATTAAGGCAGTCAGAAGAATTCAGCTGTCCTAATGAGTAAGTCTAGTATGGAGGTGTACTTTTGAATAAAAAACTATCGCTTCAGGAATGGATTGATGATGCTACAGAGCAGCAAATAAGTTTTATGGATTATTGTATTAAACATCAAAGCAGTCTTGTAGAAAAGTCTCCACAAGAGCTGATTGAATATATGCTTTCGACACTGGAAGTAATGGAACACTCTATTGAGGTTGGTCTAAGTGGAGTAAAATCCAGAGGAGGCTTGGTTGGTGGAGATGCACGAAAGCTTTACGATTATAGCAGCGACAGTTCGAAAAGTATTATTGGTTCAGCAGTTGGGCGTGCAATTACTATAGCCTTAGCTGTTGGCGAAGCTAATGCGGCAATGGGAAAAATTGTAGCAGCCCCGACAGCTGGTGCTAGTGGTGTATTACCAGCCGTGTTATTTGCGCTGGGTGAAGCCTGGAATATTGAACGGACTGAGTTAGCAAAAGCATTAGTAGTGGCTGGGGCTATCGGCATGGTTATTGCCTCTCGCGCTTCATTGTCTGGTGCGGCGGGCGGCTGTCAAGCCGAATGTGGTTCGGCTGGGGCAATGGCAGCAGGAGCTGCGGTCGTACTAAATGGCGGCACACCAAGTCAAGTTGGTCATGCCGTTGCCATTACTCTGAAAAACATGTTGGGATTGGTCTGCGATCCAGTAGCAGGATTAGTTGAGGTGCCTTGTGTTAAACGCAACGCCGGAGCTGTTGCTCAAGCTATGGTTGCCGCAGAAATTGCATTAGCAGGAATAACTAGTGTTATTCCTGTTGATGAAGTAATTGATGCTATGGCAGCAGTAGGTTCGGCTATGAGTTGTTCGCTTCGTGAAACCTCACAAGGGGGGCTGGCGGTAACACCGACAGCTTTGGCATTAGCTGAAAAAATTCTCAAGGTCTAAATTAAGCTTGACAAAGATCATAATTCCTTGATATTATTTATGGAAACATCATATAACCTTTTTAAAGACGTTGAACAGAACAGTAAGTATATTGTTAGGTGTTCTCAGAGAGCCGGGACAGGTGTGAACCGGCAATACCAAATATGCCGAAAATCATCTGTGAGTTGCTGGCTGAATTATAGTAAGCTTCGCCGGGTTCCATTAGGAAAAACAGCACCCGTTATAGTGCTGGGGTATCGAGTTTTGCTCCGTACCTATTGAGTGATTATGGATATTCCATAATAATTAGGGTGGTTTCGCGGAAGTATACTCCGTCCCTTTGTAAAGGGATGGAGTTTTTTATTTATTTTAAATATAATCTGACAGGAGGAATAATTATGAACAACTTGGTGAACCCAAATTTAAAACAACAAAATTTTAGAGAGGCTATGCAGCGAATTAGTCCGTTTGTTCATAATACTCCTCTAGAGCGCAATAGAACGATTAGTGAAATTACCGGAGGACAAGTTTATTTTAAATTAGAAAATATGCAGAAAACGGGGTCATTTAAAATTAGAGGGGCGGCTAATAAAATATTCAGTCTACCTAAACACGAAGCTGTCTGTGGCGTTATATCTGCATCGGCGGGCAATCATGCCCAAGGGGTAGCCTGGGCGGCCAATGCTTGTGGTGTACCTTCGATAGTAGTAATGCCGATACATGCTCCTAAAGCTAAGATCAAGGCTACTGAGAACTACGGTGCTCAAGTCGTATTACATGGTCAAAGTTACTATGAGGCTTATCAGTATGCACGTTTTTTGCAAAATGAACGAAAGATGACATTTATCCATGCGTTTGACGATGAGGCCGTCATCGCCGGACAGGGAACTGTTGCTTTAGAAATCATGTCAAGCTTGCATGACGTTGATACATTAATTGCCCCTATCGGGGGAGGCGGTTTGATGGCAGGGTTAGCTGCTTGTGCTAAGCAATATAACCCTAAAATCAAAGTAATTGGGGTTCAAGCTGCAGGTGCTGCCGCAATGTTTAATTCGCTAGAAGCGGGCTCTATAAATTGCTTAACAGAAGTAAAGACCATTGCAGACGGTATAGCAGTTAAGCGGCCAGGTGATATTACTTTTCGTTATATTCAGCAATATGTGGATGAAGTTGTATTGGTTAAAGAAGAAGAAATTGCAGAAGGCATCTTGTTTATGCTTGAGAGAGGCAAGATGATTACTGAGGGCGCTGGCGTGTCAGGTGTTGCCGCGCTGCTGGCAAATAAAATAGATGTTTCTGGACGGAAAACTGCAGTTGTTGTAAGTGGTGGCAACATTGATCCTTTAACGTTATCCAGCATTATTGCGAATAAATATCAGCAGGTTTCTTAGATAATGTAATATTTTAAAATATTGTAAGATTATTGTCTTTCGGTTACAATTATTTAGGTGTTTAATTTTACATAGAGAGAGGGGAAAGGCACGTCTAATTGTGATGATTGTGCCCCACAATGAACTTTGTAGCAATTGACTTCGAGACAGCTAATAGCAGCAGGTCTAGCGCCTGCAGCGTGGCAGTTGTAACCGTTGAAAATAGTAAAATTGTCGACTCGTTTTATTCATTAATCAAACCTTCTAATCTCAAATTTGATTATTGGAATACTAGGATTCATGGAATAACAGCAGAAGATGTCCTCAATCAGCCGACATTTGCGGATATTTGGGACAAGCTTAAACCATACTTACATAACAAGACAGTAATTGCGCATAACGCGGCTTTTGATATTAGTGTTCTGCGTAGTGTCATAACTGAGTATGGCTTAACAGCACCGCTGTTTAATCATTTTTGTACTGTGAGCATGTCAAAAAAGGTGTGGCCTGATTCTGAAAACTTTAAATTGTCTACGTTAGCGAAACGATTTGATATCAGCTTTGAGCATCATAATGCGTTAGATGACGCACGCGTTTGTGCAACCCTAGCGCTATTAGCACAAGACCAAGTTAAAGCCCAAAATTTAGATACCTTAATTGCCAAGCTTGAAATGAAAGTAAAGGCTTTCAAGACGGCGTAACGAGGGAAAAATGATTATAGTTAGCTCTTGTCTTTTAGGTTATGAATCTAGATATGATGGCGGATCAAACAGCAATCCGCTGTTAATGAAGTACCTAAGTCGAGGTAAGTTTATACCTGTTTGCCCGGAACAACTTGGTGGTCTTAGTACGCCGCGTTGTCCAGCTGAGATAATTAACGGCTGTGGCGGGGAAGTTTTAGTAGGCAAAGCAAAAGTTCAGGGAAAACACGGTGATGATTTTACTAAAGGCTTTGTTTGCGGTGCACGACAAGTACTTGATTTGGCTAACAAGCATTCCGTAAAGGCTGCGATTTTAAAAGAACGAAGTCCTTCGTGCGGCGCAAACTATATATATGATGGAAGCTTTAGCCGTACTATAAAGTCTGGTAAGGGTATAACTGCTGCCTTGCTTAGCGATAATAATATCGTCGTTTACTCGGAAGAAGAAATAACTGACGAAGTTTTGTTAGGCTTGCTCGAATAATTACCCAAACTTGACAACTGCTAAAACAAAGTATATTGTAGTATAGTGAAACGGCTTATAATTAAGCTATCATATTTTAAGGCAATGAAAGGGAAGAGTACATTATTTAGGCTGTACAGAGAAGAAATCCTTGGCTGGAAGATTTCGCAGGCGAGATAGTGGAAGGTAGCCCTAGAGCTGTCGTGCTGAACTTTAGTAGGTACGACCGAGTTGGCCTCGTTACGGCTGTAGAGTTCGAGTATTATTTTATAATTACTCGAAAAAGCAAGGTGGTACCGCGAAAGCATAGCTCTTTCGTCCTTCGGGATGAGAGAGCTTTATTTATTTTGCAGACTAATGCGGGGGCAACAGAGATGTCGCTGACAAATAGGACGACAGAGGAGAATATTAATTAACGCTCCAACGCTAGCGCTGACTTACGCTTTTAATAAATATTCTCCTCTGTGTGCCAGGTGGCGGAACATTTTTACAACACCTCTGTTGGCTAAGCGAAATAAATAATAAAATGTTTGCGCTCCCTTTGAGTACTTCGAGTACTTTGCGTTAAACATCATTCTAATAAATTTTAATATAACTAGTTATTTAGGAGGCTTTTTAAAATGGAAGAAAAAAATATTTCGACAGTATATGATCCTCAGTCAGTAGAGAAAAAATGGTACAGTTTTTGGGAAGAGAATAACTTATTCCATGCTGAGGTAGAAGCTGATAAACAGCCTTTTAGTATTGTAATTCCACCACCAAACGTAACAGGTCAATTACATATGGGACATGCTCTTGATAATACCCTGCAGGATATTTTGATACGCTGGCGCCGCATGCAGGGCTATAATACACTTTGGATGCCAGGCACAGATCACGCTGGTATCGCAACACAAATTAAGGTTGAGGAAATGCTGGCTCAAGATGGAGTTTCTCGCTATGATTTGGGTCGAGATGAGTTTATAAAAAAGGTTTGGGAATGGAAGCACCAATATGGCAGTCGGATAACAACTCAATTAAAAAGTCTTGGCGCTTCCTGTGATTGGCAGCGTGAGCGTTTTACAATGGATGAAGGCTGCTCCCAGGCAGTGCGTGAAGTATTCGTAAGCTTATATGAAAAAGGCTTGATATATCAAGGAAATCGTATTACTAATTGGTGTCCGCGCTGCAACACTGCGCTCAGTGATATTGAGGTTGAGCACGAGGAAAAGCCGGGTAATTTATTCCACGTTCGTTATCAAGTTGAGGGAAGCGATGAGTATATAACAGTAGCAACTACCCGTCCAGAAACCATTCTTGGTGATACTGCGGTAGCAGTGCATCCAGAGGATGCTCGCTATAAACATCTTATCGGAAGATCACTTATACTGCCTATCGTTGGACGCAGTTTGCCGATAGTTGCAGACGAGTATGTCGATCCTTCTTTCGGAACAGGTGCGGTTAAAATAACTCCGGCTCATGATCCGAATGACTTCGAGATGGGCCTAAGACACGAACTTACTCAGATTGTTGTTATGAATGCTGATGGTACCATGGCCGATAATGCTGGAAAGTATGCTGGGATGGATCGCTATGAATGCCGTAAAGCCCTTGTAGCGGACTTAAAAGAACAAGGCTATTTAGTTAAAATAGATGAGCATTCACATGCAGTTGGACATTGCCAGCGGTGCAGCACAGTTGTTGAACCAATGGTTTCAAAGCAGTGGTTTGTAAGTATGGAGCCTTTAGCTAAGCCAGCGATAGAAGCCGTAACATCAGGCGAAATTCAATTTGTACCTGAGCGTTTCACCAAGATTTATACCAATTGGCTGGACAATATTCGTGATTGGTGTATATCACGTCAAATTTGGTGGGGCCATCGTATTCCTGCTTGGTATTGCAGCTGTGGAGAAACTATTGTATCCCGTGAAGATATAACCTCATGCCCAAAATGCGGCGGCACAGTTGAACAGGATCCTGATGTTTTAGATACTTGGTTCAGCTCAGCTTTATGGCCATTTTCCACTATGGGCTGGCCTGAGGACACAGCTGAAGTTAAACAATTCTATCCAACAAGCGTGTTGGTAACAGGATATGATATCATTTTCTTCTGGGTTGCAAGAATGATCATGATGGGATTAGAGTTTAAACAGGATATTCCATTTAAACATGTATTTATTCATGGCTTGGTGCGAGACTCACAAGGTCGTAAAATGAGCAAGTCGTTAGGTAATGGTATTGACCCACTAGAAGTTATCGAAAAATACGGTGCTGACACTCTCCGGTTTATGCTGATAACAGGAAATACTCCGGGAAATGACATGCGTTTCTATTGGGAAAGAGTTGAATCTAGCCGTAATTTTGCTAATAAGTTGTGGAATGCATCTAGATTTGTCTTGATGAACTTGGAAGGTTTTGATCCAAGCTTTAAGCCGAGCGAAGAAAAGTACACATTAGCTGATCGCTGGATATTAAGCCGTTATACCAAGACGGTAACGGATGTCACTCGTAATTTGGAACGCTTCGAATTGGGTGAAGCTGGACGTCTGCTTTATGAATTTATCTGGAATGAGTTCTGTGACTGGTATATTGAAATGGCTAAGCCAAGATTATACAACAAAGAGGATGGCGAAGCTCGGGGAACAGCACAGTATGTACTTTGGTATGTACTTCAAAATACTCTTAAGCTGCTTCATCCGTTCATGCCTTATATCACTGAGGAAATTTGGCAGCATCTTCCGCATCAAGGAGTAAGCATAATGGTTTCGCCATGGCCTGAAGCTCAAGTTGAATTAGCTGATAATCAAGCAGAACAAAACATGAATGTTATAATGGAAACAATTAAAGCTATTCGCAATATGCGTGCTGAGGTTAATGTACCGCCAGGCAAAAAAAGCGAAGTAATCCTCCAGTTTGCGGCACAAGCAATTCAAACTGTTTTTAGCAATAATCTCCAGTATCTTCGCACACTTGCAGCAGCAGAACCTATAGAAATCCTATCAGCAGACGCAGCAAAACCTGAAAACGCTATGACAGCGGTTGCAAGCGGTGTTGAAATATATATGCCGCTTAAAGGGCTTATTGATGTTGAGAAGGAGACAGCACGTCTGAACAAAGAAATGGAGAACTTGAATAAGGAACTTGCGAGAATAAGCGGTAAGCTTTCCAATCCAGGCTTTGTGGCTAAAGCTCCTGCAGATGTAATTGAAAAAGAGCAGGCTAAGCAGCGTGAATATGAAGAAAAACGTGTAGCTATAAACGAGCGTCTGGCTTATTTGGCCAGTCTATAGGACCGTGAATATGAACTACGAAGATGCTCTGACATATCTTGATAGTTTGAATAAATTTGGGATAAGATTAGGCTTGGATCGAATAAAAAGGCTGCTTGAATTAATGGGCAATCCTGAACAAAAGTACCGGACTATCCACGTAACAGGAACCAATGGCAAAGGCTCTACAACAGCTATGATTAACGCAATCTTAGGCTGCAGTGGTATAAAGGCGGGGATGTATACATCCCCGCACCTTGTAGATTATACTGAGCGAATTAGAGTAAATGGTTGTGAGATTACACAGGTTGAATTTAGCCAAGCAGTAAGCTCCACAAAACAATATGTAGATATAATGCTTGCTGAAGGCGCTGAAAGTCCGACTCAATTTGAAGTATTAACTGCTGCAGCCTTTTACTACTTTGCGTCTATTGGTGTTGAATATGCCGTTATTGAGGTAGGTCTTGGGGGACTTCTTGATTCAACAAACGTTATAATACCTGAAGTTGCGGTTATAACTAATGTAGCAATGGACCATGCTGACCGCTGCGGCGGGACGCTTTCTTCAGTAGCTCAGCATAAGGCCGGAATAATAAAGCCTGGAATTCCGGTAATAACGGCTGTGGCAAATGAAATCCAGCCGATTATTGAAGAAAAAGCTCAAGCTATGAAATCACCTCTTTATATTTACGGTAAGCATTTTTTCAGTGAGGACCAGGGCGTTAGCGATTATAAGCAGATAGTTGTGTTTGAATCAGAAAATTATGGAAAAATGGAGCGGCTAAAGGTTAATCTGCTAGGTTTGCATCAAGTGGAAAACAGTGCTCTAGCAATTATGACTGCAATGATTTTGCAAGCCAAAGATCTGCGAATAACATCAGATTCTATTGCCAATGGCTTAGCGGACGTAGCTTGGCCGGGACGATTTGAAATAATTGAAGGAACCCCGAAGGTTATTATCGACGGTGCGCATAATCCTGCAGGGGCCAAGATGTTAAGGCTAAACTTGGACAATATGTTTACAGACAGATCCATAGTATTTTTATTAGGAATACTACAGGATAAAGATATAACAGGAATTGTTGAGAGTTTGATTAAGCCACAGGATATAGTGGTTGTTACATCGCCTGACTCAGAACGTGCTGCGCCTCCTGAGATGGTTTCGAACACTATTAGCGCACGTTGGGTTGAAGTTTCGGCCTCTATTGAAGAAGGGCTAAATAGGGCTTATCAATTAGCTGGTGATGGTGGTATAGTATGTGTAGCCGGTTCATTGTATTTAATTGGGTTTGCTCGGCGTATAATATATAATAGACAAAAAAAAGTGTGATAGGTATAATAAAATTAGTGCTATTGTGTTTTTCCAATAGCACTAATAATTATTAAATAAGGTGAAATTGTGCGATTAACTTATAACAAGACTCGCTTTCAATATTATTTTGATTACATAATTGAGCACTGCATATTGGCGGTGGCCTTTTTTTTGCCACTTTCAATTGATGTCACAACCGGCTTTCTTATAGCTGGCGTGGCAGCGTGGCTGGGCAAGATGGTTGTCAACCGTGATTTCACATTTAGACGAAGTCCTTTTGACATTCTAATTGCTGTTTTTGTCCTTATATCGGCCTCGTCAGTTCTTGTATCCCCTGATCGTAATTTTAGTTTTTATAATTATTATCATCTAATGGGACGCTACATATTTATCTATTATCTAGTAATAAATAACGTTCATTCATTAGGTCAGATCAAACGAATTATTTGGACAGTACTAAGTTCGGCTGCAGTTGTTACGTTATATGGATTTTACCAGTATTTCCATGGTGTTGATATATCTTCATTGGAATGGGTTGACGGAGAGCAGTTTCCAGACTTAAAAGTAAGAGTATTTTCAACGTTGAAAAACCCTAATTTACTAGCAGGATTCTTAGTAATGACTATGGCTGTTGCTTGCGGTTTAGGATGTAAAGCTGTAAAAATCAAAACTCGAATGCTGTTTTTTGGACTTTTTGTACTTCTTGGAATCTGTTTAGGCTTGACATATTCACGCGGAGCCTGGGTAAGTGTTGCTTTTGTAATAGGCGTATATGGGATATTATATAATAAAAAAATACTGTGGCTGCTTTTACTTGCGCCAATCGCGCTAGTGCTTGGACACGATGCTCTTACCGACCGAATTATGTCAATCTTTAACCCTACTGATACGTCATCAACACTAAGAATGGCTTTATGGGAAAGCACTATCGCTATGATATCCGATAAACCGCTTCTGGGTATTGGATGGGGGGCATATTGGCTGGTCTATCCTCAGTATGATTTTTTTATTCAAGACGCCAAAACTACAATATTCCATGCGCATAATATGTATTTAAATATTGCTGCGGAAATTGGTATACCAGGTTTGATGGTCTTTTTAGCAATAATGTATGGCCACATAAAGACAGCATTGACAATATTTGATGACACTAACGAACGTTGGTTGGCAGGTTTACTGTTAGGACTTGTATCGGCTTTAATTGGATTGGCGGTTAGCGGCTTTACAGATTTCATTATGTTCAATATTCAAATGTCAATGTTATTCTGGTTATTTAATGCCTTAATTATTGTTGTTTGGCAGCAATGCTGCAGATTTCAAAATAGTGTATACTTTACAAAAAAGATGTAAACAAGCAGGAATAATCTGATTTTAAAGGAATATTATTTGTTAAGACAACTTTATAACCATTAAAAATTAAAAGGGCCGTTTTGGCCTTTATTCTTTATATAAACAAATATTAACTTACGGCTGTTAACTAGCGTAGCTGCGCAGCGATATCAGCTTAGAAGTAGAGGAGGTTCTTCAAATGCTCCTTGCTGAAGTTCAGCAAACTCTACAAGCGGAAGTTTTATGTGGTAAAGATCTTCTAGAACGTGAAGTGGATACTGTATGCGGAGCGGATTTGATGAGTGATGTTTTAGCATTTGCTAAAGACAGAACACTGCTGCTGACGGGTCTTATTAACATTCAAGTTGTTCGGACTGCATTTTTAAGTGATCTTGTTGGTATAGTTTTTGTCAGAGGTAAACGTCCTAACTCTGAAATAATTGAGATGGCGGGGCAGAAGGGTATTCCTGTGATGGTGTCTTCCTATACCATGTATGAAGCTTGCGGCCGCCTCTATTTAAATGGAGTTGGGGGCAAGTGTGAAAGCGGTGATTCTATTGGGAAGTAAGCAGAAGGTCACTGTAGAATTTAATCTGGTAGGTTCTGAGTTCGATTCGGCCGGTGAAGCTTCAAGTAAGATAAAGCGTATATTGCAGCAAATTGGTATTAGATCAGATATAATTCGGAGAATAGCAATTAGTTCCTATGAAGCCGAAATGAATGTTATTATTCATGCTTATCGCGGGATAATGCGAGCTGATATTTATTCAGATCGTACGGAAATTATTCTAAAAGATGAGGGACCAGGTATTGCTGATATTAGTTTAGCAATGCAGGAAGGGTACTCAACAGCGCCGGATTTTGTTCGTGAGATGGGCTTTGGGGCGGGAATGGGATTGCCTAATATGGTTAGATGTACTGACAAATTCGATATTCAATCTGAAGTCGGTGTGGGTACTACAGTTACGATGGTAATTAATCATTAAAGATCTGTTCTATTTCCCTAATTTATGCATGTGTGGTGATTATAATGAGTGAGTATTTCCATTCGGTTAGGTTGATAAACGAACGGTGTAAAGGCTGTGTAAGCTGCATTAAGCGTTGCCCGACTGAGGCAATACGAATTCGCGCCGGCAAAGCTCATATTATTGAGTCTCGCTGTATCGACTGTGGTGAATGTATCCGCCGATGTCCCACTCATGCCAAGACTGCTGTAACTGATCAGTTATCCGATTTAGCAAATTTTTCTTATAATATTGCATTGCCTGCTCCAGCTTTATATGCGCAATTTAATATAGATACTAGCATCAATAGTGTTTTGCGCGGACTATTGAATCTAGGGTTTGATGATGTATATGAAGTAGCACAAGCGGCGGAACTTGTGTCAATTGCCACAAAAGAATACCTTTCGAATAATGACGTACGCAGACCTGTAATATCTTCAGCTTGTCCAGCAGTAGTAAGGCTTATCCAAGTTAAATTTCCAGAACTTATTGACAATTTACTGCCTATTAATGCACCTGTTGAAGTGGCAGCCCGTTTAGTTCGGAAGAACTGTGCAAGCGCGCTAAATATTAGGCCTCAAGAAATTGGTGTGTGGTTTATTACACCTTGCCCGGCAAAAATGACTGCTGTAAAACAGATAATAGATACTAACTCGAATATATCAGGTGCTATTGGGATTTCTAAAATTTACGGTGATTTAATTAAAGCAATACCAGCAGGCACAAAAGGCAAAAACTTGCATAAATCCTCATGGAAAGGCATTGGATGGGCTGTTGCTGGAGGAGAGAGCAAAGCAATAGATCATCAAGATGTGCTTGTTGTTTACGGTATTCACAGCGTCAGTAATGCTTTAGAGCAGATTGTAATGGGAAAATTAGTTGGGCTTGACTATGTTGAAGCTCTTGCTTGTTCAGGCGGATGTATTGGGGGAGCTCTTACTGTTGAAAACCGATTTGTTGCCGAAAACCGCATGAAAATACGTGGACAAAAAATGACTTCTAATAAATCTGACAGTCCTTCATCAATTGCTTCTTTTAAAGAAGATTTACTAAGAGTTGACAACTCAATTGAGCCTAAGCCTGTTTTACTGCTGGATAATGATATTACCAAAGCTATGTCAAAAGTAGAAGAGATAGAGCAGACATTAAAGACACTGCCGGGTTTTGACTGTGGTTTATGTGGTTCACCAAACTGTTATACTCTGGCCCAGGACATGGCCCAAGATATGGCAAGTGAGACTGATTGTATATTTAAGCTTAGGGAGAAGGTAAGGGACTTAGCTAGAACCATGATTGAACTGGCTGAAAAATTACCGCCTTCCCTTGATAAAGATTCTAGTGAAAAAGACTAAAAGAGGTGTCAGGTATGCAGATTGCCGAAGTATTAGAAAAACTTCCAGTAACTGTTATGGTCAGCAATGCTAACTTAGCTTTGCCAGTTACGGGCGGATATGCTTCTGATCTTTTAAGTAATGTAATGGGAAACGCAAGGCAAGGAAACATTTGGATTACTATGCAAGGACATCAAAACATTGTTGCAGTAGCTTCTTTAACAGGATTATCAGCTGTTATTGTGGCAGGAGGAGCTAAACTTGATAATGAAACTATTCGTAAGGCAGATGTAGAAGGTGTGACGTTATTAACTACTGAATTGTCTTCATTTGAGATCACTGGCATGCTATATAGCTTAGGTATAAAAGGGGTATGATGAAAAGGTTCAAAGCCGATCTTCATATTCATTCAGTATTATCACCTTGCGCAGCTGGTGATATGACCCCTGCCAATATAATTTTTCACGCTGAACAATGCGGATTAGATATTATTGCTTTGACTGATCATAACGCCTGTGATAATGTACCAGCAATCATTGAGGCTGCAAAAAATAGTAAAATTATCGTAATACCTGGTATGGAAGTAGAAACACAGGAAGAAATACATGTTATTGTTCTATTTGAAACACTAGCAAAATTAAATCTATGGGAGAATTATGTCCAGCGGTTTCACTGCGGCTTGCTAAATGATGAACGGAGATTTGGTCCACAGTTTATCGTAGACGCAAATGGTGATTTTATTAACATTAAAGCTGAAATGCTGTTAGCGCCATTAAAATGTCCCTTGGCTAAGGTTGTGTCAACTGTAGAAAGCTTAGGTGGTATTTGCATAGCAAGCCATATCGATAGACCTTCTTATAGTGTAATTTCGCAACTTGGGTTTATTCCGAGCGATGTCAAATTTAACGCGGTAGAGGTTTCGCGCCGCATGAAAATAATCGATGCGGCAAAGACAATATCTAGTATTGGAAATTCAACAATTGTGACTTCATCAGACGCTCATACGATAAGTGATTTAATCAGTGGACCGCATACTTGTTTTGAACTCAAGGAGCCGTCCTTTTCTGAAATATGTATGGCTTTGGCTGGCGAGGGATTTAGGCGAGTAGTACTTTAGAGTCACAATTAATTAATATATTTGAAGGTACAAGAGGAGGAAGACTTATGGAGAAAGGTGAACAGAAGCACTGCTGTGGAGGCAAATGTATAAACAAGTTTAGTCAGCTTGATCAGATTTTAGAAAAATACCGTGAAGTGAAAGGAGCGCTTATTCCTGTACTTCAAGAAACCCAGAATGCATATGGCTATCTAGAAAAAGAAGCGATTCAATATATTGCTCAAAATATGAATATTCCAGTTAGCCAGATATACGGTGTTGTAACTTTCTATTCACAGTTTCACTTAAATCCACGCGGCAAAAACATTATTAGGGTATGCCAGGGTACGGCTTGTCATGTTCGCGGGGCCAAGCTCATCTTGAAAGCGCTGGAAGATAATCTTAAAATTTCTGCAGGGCAGACTACTGGCGATTTAAAATTCACATTAGAAACTGTAGCATGTATTGGTGCCTGTGGTCTTGCGCCTGTAATGATGGTAAATGATGATACTCATGGACGATTAACACCCGAAATAATATCAGATATTCTTAAAAAGTATTCCTAGCTTTATGCGAGAATTATCGCTGCATGTTTTGGATCTGGTAACCAATTCAATTGAGGCGGGTGCAGATAAGGTTGAGCTTTCGATTGTTGAGAACAGTACTGATGATAGGCTAATTATTCGCGTAACTGATAATGGAAGGGGTATTGAACCTGAGCTGTTACAAAAGATACTGGATCCTTTTGTAACGTCAAGAAAGACGCGCCGCATAGGCCTTGGGCTACCTTTGATTGAAATGTCAACTAATCGCTGTGATGGTTACCTCAAGGTAGAGTCACAAGTCGGTAGCGGCACTAGTGTTGAGGCCATGTATAAATATAGTCATATTGATCGACCGCCGCTTGGCGATATTAAAGCAACTATAAAAACAATTATTATCGCAAATCCAGAGTTGGATTTTAGATATGCTCATAAGGTGGCAGGGCATTGTTTTCATCTTGCTACGCAGGATTTAAAAGAAGTGTTAGGGGAGGTTCCTCTATCTAGTCCAGAAGTTATCGAGTGGCTTGAAAATTATATTAATGACGGTATAAACAAACTATATGGAGGTGTTTGAGATGAAAACTATTGAAGATTTAAAGCGTTTGCGTGACAAGGTTCAAGCTCAAACAAACTTGAGGCATTCTAGTGGAACTCAGGTTATTGTTGGAATGGGTACATGTGGTATAGCCGCTGGAGCGCGCGAAGTAATGTCTGCTTTACTGGATGAAATAGCAAAGAGAAAAATACAGAATGTTATTGTGAGACAAACGGGCTGTATCGGAATATGTTCTAAAGAGGTTCTTGTTGACGTAGTTAGACCAGGCGAGCCGAGGATTACTTATGGCAATGTTACTAAGTCCGATATACCTAGAATAGTGACAGAACATATAGTTAATGGATGTATCGTTAATGATCTTGTTATAGGAAAAATAACGGAATAAGTTTTGACTTGGGAGGGAAATAGATGGAACACGTTAGAGCACATGTTCTTATCTGTGCGGGTACCGGATGTGTATCTTCAGGTTCAAAAAAAGTATATGCGGCGTTATGTGAAAAGCTAACCCAAAAAGGCATGGATAAAGAAGTAAAAGTTATCGAAACAGGGTGTCATGGTTTTTGTGAGATGGGACCGCTGCTTGTTGTTTATCCTGAGGGTGTCTTTTACGTCCGAGTTCAGGAAAATGATATTGATGACATTGTCGAAGAACATTTATTTAAAGGGCGCATCGTAGAGCGTCTATTATATAAAGAACCCGTTTCGTTAGAAAAGATTCCTAATTATAGTGATATAAGTTTCTACAAAAAACAAATGCGTATGGTCCTTGCTAATTGCGGTCATATTGACCCAGAGAACATCCATGAGTATATTGCTGTAGGTGGTTATGAAGCATTAGCAAGAGCCTTAGGTGAAATGACGCCTGAGTCGGTAGTTGATGAAGTGAAAAAATCCGGCCTTCGCGGCAGAGGCGGCGGAGGTTTTTCAAGTGGTACTAAATGGGGTTTTACTCGTAATGCTGCTGGGGACAAGAAGTATGTAGTATGTAATGCCGACGAGGGTGATCCAGGTGCGTTTATGGACCGAAGTGTTCTTGAAGGAGACCCGCACCGAGTAATTGAGGGAATGGCAGTATGCGGTTATGCGATCGGTGCAGATGAAGGATACATCTATGTACGAGCTGAATATCCGCTGGCGATAAAAAGACTAAGAATTGCCATCCAGCAAGCGGAGGATTTAGGCTTATTGGGTGACAATATCTTTGGTTCCGGTTTTAATTTCCGTATCAAGATTAAAGAGGGTGCAGGTGCATTTGTCTGCGGCGAAGAAACAGCGCTGCTAGCCTCAATAGAGGGGCGTCGCGGCATGCCTAGACCTAGGCCGCCATTTCCCGCTGTGTCAGGATTATGGGGTAAGCCTACTAATATAAATAATGTTGAAACCTTTGCTAATGTTCCGCAGATTATTACTAAGGGTGCAGATTGGTATTCATCTATCGGTACGGAACGCAGTAAAGGCACTAAAGTTTTTGCACTAACAGGAAAAATCAATCATACCGGTTTAGCTGAGGTGCCGATGGGCATTTCTATGCGCGAAATAATTTATGATATCGGCGGCGGCATACCCGACGGTAAAAAATTCAAAGCTGTTCAAATCGGCGGTCCTTCGGGCGGGTGTTTGCCAGAACATTTACTTGATCTGCCGGTAGACTATGATTCCTTAATTGAAGTTGGAGCTATGATGGGATCAGGCGGGTTAGTTGTTATGGACGAAACTACCTGTATGGTCGATGTAGCAAAATTTTTCCTTAACTTTACTCAATCAGAATCGTGCGGAAAATGTACGCCCTGCCGAGAAGGTACAAAAAGAATGCTGGAGATTTTAACTCGTATTACTGACGGTAATGGGCGGCAGGGTGATATTGCACTCTTAGAAGACATGGCTAAAAATATTAAGACAACTGCCTTATGTGGTTTGGGCCAAACTGCGCCAAACCCTGTCTTAAGTACCATTAAATATTTCCGTCATGAGTATGAAGCTCATATTAATGATAAAAAGTGTCCGGCTGGAGCTTGTACAAAGCTCGCAGTATTTTCAATAACCGATAGTTGTAAAGGCTGCAGCTTATGTAAAAAGGCGTGCCCAGTTGCCGCAATTAGCGGTGAAATTAAAGCAAAACATACAATTGATACCATTAAATGTATTAAATGCGGTGCTTGTATGGCCAAGTGTCCATTCAAGTCGATTATTAACGGGTAACCGGGGAGAGTGATACAAAATGGAAATGGTGAATGTAACTATAGATGGTCAAAAACTTCAGGTGCCCAAAACAGCTACCGTATTAGAAGCGGCACGTATTGCAGGGGTAAAAATACCGACTCTTTGTTATCACCCGGAACTTAGACCTGAAGGTAACTGTAGGGTTTGTATGGTAGCGGTGGCGGGAGCCCGTTCGTTAGTTGCTTCCTGTGTATATCCCGTAAATGATGGAATGGTTGTTAATACCAATACAGCAGATGTGAGAGAAGCTCGTAAGACAGTAGTTGAATTATTGCTGGCAAATCATCCTCAGGATTGCCTATCATGTCAGCGTAATTTAAATTGTGAATTGCAGTCTATAGCAGGAGACTTGGGGATTCGTAAAGTACGATTTGATGGGGAAAGAAAAAATTATCCTATTGACGAAAATAACCCATCAATCGTACGCGATCAAAGTAAATGCATTTTATGTGGACGATGTATCAGGGCCTGCAGCGAACGTCAAGGAGTCCATGTATACAGTTTTGCTAATCGGGGTTTTGATACGGTAGTAGTACCTGCATTTAATCAAGGCCTTCATGAAGTAGCATGTACTTATTGCGGACAATGTGCTAGTGTTTGTCCAACAGCTGCCATAGTAGTTAAAGATGATACCCAAAAAGTGTGGCACGAGCTAAGCAACCCTGGTAAACATGTTGTTGTACAAACTGCGCCAGCGGTCCGTGTAGCATTGGGGGAAGCTCTTGGTCTTGAGCCAGGGGCAATAGTAACCGGCAAGATGGTAGCTGCGCTGCGAAGACTAGGTTTCAGCAAAGTCTTTGATACTAATTTTGCAGCAGATGTAACAATTATGGAAGAAGGAGCAGAACTTCTTGATCGCCTAGAGCACGGAGGCAAACTTCCAATGATTACATCCTGCAGTCCAGGATGGGTTAATTTTGCCGAACTTGTTTATCCAGAGTTGTTAGATCATCTTTCAACAGCTAAATCACCACAACAAATGTTCGGGGCACTCGTTAAGACTTACTATGCCGAAAAAACTGACGTAAATCCTCAAGATATAGTCTCAGTCTCCATTATGCCGTGTACAGCTAAAAAAGCTGAGGCTGCTAGATCTGAAATGAACTCTAGCGGATTGCAGGATGTAGATTATGTGTTGACGACCCAAGAACTTGCAGCTATGATACGGCAAGCGGGAATAGATTTTAATACGCTGTCTAATGAGGAATATGATGCACCTATGGGAATAGCTACTGGTGCAGGGGTAATTTTTGGTGCAACAGGCGGAGTAATGGAGGCAGCTTTACGTACAGTTGCAGAAATCGCTACAGGTAAGGAGCTTGAATGTATCGAGTTTCACGGTGTTCGCGGGCTGCAAGGGGTCAAAGAGGCCGAAGTAAAGATTGGTGAAACGGTTGTAAAAGTCGCTGTAGCCCATTCTTTAGCAAATGCACGGCTAATATTGGATAAGATCAAGAAAGGCGACTGTGACTACCACTTCATAGAGATTATGGCCTGCCCGGGAGGTTGTATCGGTGGTGGCGGACAGCCTGTCTCTTCTTGTGCCGATATTCGTCAAAAACGCATTAATTCTATTTATGAATGCGATAAATGTTCTCAGCTGCGGAAATCTCATCATAACCCAGCCGTTACAGAACTGTATGAGAACTGGCTAGGTAAGTCGATGGGAGAAAAAGCTCATAAATTGCTGCATACGCATTACCACCCCCAAAACCGCTGTTAAGTTGAAACAAAAGCTTTCGCTGCGGCGAGAGCTTTTGTTTTTCTGTTAAAATAAATATTTCATTCAATCTCCATTCTGTTCGAAACTGTCACTTGTGTGATTTGGTGAACTGTGTAAGAAAAAGAATTTTGCTTAAAGAGTGAATAAATTTATTTATTTACGGAAATATATTAAAAAAATAGCGAAATACAAGGCGCGGTGGCAGGATTTTACGATATAGTTTCGAATATTTTAAGGGTTGACATTATTTACTGTTTACTGCTACTTTTGTTTGAGGAGGCTTGGCAGTTGAAAGACCATATCGTCATTTCAAAGGCTACCATTGACCGCCTGCCGCTATACTTTCGTACCTTACGCTTAGGCCAAGAAGAGGGGATTGAAATAATATCTTCTGAAGAACTAGGACAGCGATTGGGTGTTACACCTGAACAAATACGCAAAGACCTAGCATCTTTTGGTCAGTTCGGAAAAAAAGGTGTCGGCTATTATGTGCGTGAGTTAATACGAAATATTGGTGAGATACTAGGGCTGCACTATAACTGGAATATTGCTGTTGTTGGCATTGGCCATCTCGGGTCTGCTTTGGCAAACTACCAAAACTTTAGTTCATTAGGTTTTAATTTAGTTGCGATGTTTGATTCTGATCCCGAAGTTATTGGGAAGAGCATTAATGGTGTAGAAGTCGTTGATATTGAAAAATTGGGTGAAATAGTCAAGGAACGTAATGTACATATTGGCGTCATTGCTGTCCCAGCTGTCTTCGCGCAGACTGTAGCTGATAAACTAGTAACTGCAGGAGTTTCTGGAATCTGGAATTTTGCTCCAATAAAAATAAATGTTCCAGAAAATATTCGAGTGGTGAATGAAGACTTGTCGGTCGGTTTGAGTAGCTTATCTTACCATCTTTCTCGAAAAATGTTGAAAAACAATGATCAATCTTAAATTTCCCAATTCCAAAGCAGGAATTTGTAATTTTATCTAGAAAATACCTTAAGGTGATTGAACAAAATTTCACAACCGACAATGAAGCAGGGGTTATTAGCTTGAATAAAAAATTGATCAAAAACTAAAGTTATAACAGTACCGTCAATTGGCGGATAGGCCATTGACGGTACTGCTATGCAATAAATACCTTGTTGGTGCTTAAATTGTATTTTTGGTAGCAATTATTTATAGTTTTACTTTTTGCACCAATAGCTCCGATGTGAGGTGAAAGTTATCGATCAATAGAGTAAGGGGTATGAAAAATTTTTTATTTGGCGAATTGGCTAACCTTTTCGTTGATCTAGCAAGGAGGAAAAAGTTCTAATGATTGACATTCGTGACCGCGTGCGTTGTAAAGCGCTACATGACAAAATTGTTAGTGCCGAAGAAGCTGCTGCATTTATTAAACCTGGAATGAACATTGGTGCCAGCGGATTTACGCCAGCAGGATATCCTAAAGCCGTTCCTTTAGCTTTGGCTGAGAGAATGAAAAAAGATCCTTTCAAAATTAACCTTTGGACTGGTGCATCGGTTGGTAAAGAGTTAGATGGTGCGCTTGCAGAGGTAGGCGGTATTCATAAGCGTATGCCGTATCAAACTAATACTGAGTTAAGAAACTCTCTTAACAACGGTCAAGTAGAGTATTTTGATCTTCATCTTAGTGAATCAGCTCAATTAACACGTTATGGCTTTTTGGGCGGTAAAGTAGATGTCGCTATAGTTGAAGCATGTGCTATTACTGAAGAAGGACATATCGTACCTACTACTTCAATGGGAAATACTGCTTCATTCGTACAAAGTGCTGACATTGTTATCGTTGAGGTAAATACTTCTCAGCCTCTAGAACTTGAAGGAATGCATGACGTATATGTACCATTAGATCCACCTCATCGTCAGCCAATACCTATCGTAAAAGTCAATGATCGTATCGGTACACCGTATATTCCTTGCGGTCCTGATAAGATTAAATATATTGTTCCATGTGATATCAGTGATGACGTTCGTCCTTTTGGACCAATAGATGACAATTCGCAAAAAATGTCTGAACTTATCATTGACTTCTTTAAAAGCGAAATTAAAGCAGGTCGCTTGCCGAAGAATATGCTTCCATTGCAATCCGGTGTTGGCTCTGTAGCTAACGCAGTTATTACCGGATTCGTAAACTCAGACTTTACTGATCTTGAAGTTTACACAGAAGTTATTCAAGATGGTATGTTAGATTTGGCTGATGCAGGAAAACTTAAATTTGCATCAGGTACTTCCTTCTCACCATCACCAGACGGTCTTGCTAGACTTTACCAAAATATTGGTGAGTATCGTACAAAAATGATGCTTCGCCCGCAAGAAATTGCAAACAGCCCAGAAATTGCACGTCGTATTGGTATCATTGCGATGAATACTGCAATTGAATTTGATATCTATGGTCATGTTAACTCTACTCATGTTATGGGAACTAAAATGATGAATGGTATCGGCGGTTCAGGTGACTTTGCCCGTAATGCATACTTGACGTGCTTCTTCAGTACTTCAACTGCTAAAAATGGCGCAATATCCTCAATCGTACCAATGTGTTCACATATTGACCATACAGAGCATGACACTGATATATTTGTTACAGAAATGGGTCTGGCTGACGTCCGTGGCTTAAGTCCAAGGGAGCGGGCCCGTGTAATTATCAACAATTGTGCACATCCAGATTACAAACCTATGTTGCTTGATTATTTAGAAAGAGCAGAAAAAGCTACTAAGAAGGCTCATACGCCGCATCTTGTTGACGAAGCTCTTTCCTGGCATGCTAGATTCCTGGAAACAGGCACAATGAAGAAATAAGTAAAGGAGGAATTTCTAAATGAGCAATGAAAACTTAAAAGCCAAAGTGGCAGAGTACAATGCTAAAGTAGAAAAAGCAGCAGCTAAATTCCCAGAACGCAAAAATCTTCCAGAGCAAAGAATTTATACTCCGGTGGATGTTGAAGGTTTAGATTACGATCGTGATCTTGGTCTACCAGGTTCCTATCCATTCACTCGTGGTGTACAACCTACTATGTACCGTGGTCGTTTCTGGACCATGCGTATGTATGCTGGTTTCTCTACTGCTGAAGAATCCAACAAACGTTATCGTTACCTAATCGAGTCAGGTGCGACAGGACTTTCTTGCGCATTCGACCTTCCAACACAAATCGGTTATGACTCAGATGACGCTATCTCAACAGGTGAAGTAGGTAAAGTTGGTGTTGCTATCGACTCCTTGGCTGATATGGAGATTCTATTCGACCAAATCGACCTTGGAAAAGTATCAACCTCAATGACTATCAATGCTCCTGCTTCTGTACTTTTAGCAATGTATATTGCTGTTGCTGAGAAGCAAGGCGTTTCTGCTGATAAATTAAACGGTACTATTCAAAATGATATTCTTAAGGAATACGCTGCACGCGGTACATACATATTCCCGCCTAAGCCTTCCATGCGTTTGATCACTAATATCTTTGAATATTGCTCCAAGAACGTTCCTAACTGGAATACAATTTCAATATCCGGTTACCACATTCGTGAAGCTGGTTCAACTGCATCTCAAGAGATCGCTTTCACAATTGCTGATGGTATCGCTTATTGCGACGCAGCTATCAAAGCTGGTCTTAAAATTGACGATTTTGCAGGACGTCTGTCCTTCTTCTGGAACGCTCACAACAACGTACTTGAAGAAGTAGCTAAGTTCCGTGCTTCCCGTCGTGTATGGGCGAAAGTAATGAAGGAGCGTTTTGGTGCAACTAATCCTAAATCTTGGATGTTGCGCGTTCACACTCAAACTGCTGGCTCAATGCTGACTGCACAACAACCTGAAAACAACGTTGTACGTGTAGCGCTTCAAACTGCAGCTGCTGTTATGGGTGGAACTCAATCCCTTCACACTAACTCTAAAGATGAAGCGTTGGCTCTGCCAACTGAAGATTCAGTACGCGTTGCGCTTCGTACTCAACAAATCGTTGCTTACGAAAGCGGCTTAGCTGATATCGTTGATCCACTAGGCGGCTCCTACTATGTAGAAGCTCTTACTGATCAAATCGAAAAAGAAGCTTGGGAATACATCAAGAAAATTGATGAAATCGGCGGCGCTGTTACTGCGATTGAAAAAGGATATATCCAAAAAGAAATCCAAGACAGTGCTTACAAATGGCAAATGGAAGTTGAAAAAGGCGACCGCGTTATCGTTGGCGTTAACAAATTCCAAATCGAAGAAAAACCAGTTGAAGGTCTTCTCCGTGTTGACGCTTCAGTTGGCGAACTTCAAAAGAAAAAACTTGCTGATCTTAGAGCGAAACGCGACAATGGCGCAGTTCAAGATAAGCTTGCTGCCCTTGAAAAAGCTTGCCAAGATGAAAGCGTTAACCTTATGCCATTAATTCTTGATGCCGTTAAAGCATATGCAACACTTGGCGAAATCTGCGGCGTAATGCGTAAAGTATTCGGTGAATACGAAGCGCATGTAAATCTATAATTGCGAGAGTTGGAGGGACAACACGATGGAAAAACGTATTAGAGTATTAGTAGCAAAACCCGGTCTTGATGGTCATGACCGCGGCGCCAAAGTCGTAGCCCGCGCTCTTCGCGATGCAGGCTTCGAAGTTATCTACACTGGCCTTCGCCAAACCCCAGAACAAATTGCTGAGGCAGCTCTGCAAGAAGATGTTAATGTTGTAGCACTTAGCCTTTTATCTGGTGCTCATCCTCACCTTTTCCCACGTGTAGTTGAATTGGTTAAAGGTAAAGGCATGACTGATGTACTTTTCGTTGGCGGCGGCGTAATTCCTGATGCTGATATTCCTGCACTTAAAGATGCTGGTATCGCAGAAGTATTTACACCTGGTACACCAACCAGTGCAATTGTTGAATTTATCAACGCTAACGTGAAATAATATAGTGAATTGTGGCTTATGTTGCCCTTATCTGATAAGGGCAACATATGTCATAAGGTGGTGCAACCGAATGGATATAGCAAATGAATTGCTGGCTGGTTCAAGGCTGGCATTGTCTCGTGCTATTACAGCTGTTGAAAATGAGTACGACACAGCTGTCGGCATCATGCAAAAACTTTATCCACATACTGGGCGAGCTCATGTTATTGGAATAACCGGTCCTCCAGGGGCTGGTAAAAGTACATTAACAGATAAGCTTGCTAAGGAATATCGCCGTCAAGGAAAGACTGTTGGAATTGTGGCCGTTGATCCGACGAGCCCGTTTTCCGGCGGAGCAATTCTTGGTGACCGTATCCGGATGAATGAACTTACGCTAGACGAAGGAGTATTTATCCGCAGTATGGGAACAAGGGGCAGCTTAGGGGGATTATCCCGCAAAACTGCCGAAACAGTGAAAATTCTGGATGCATCAGGCAAAGATGTAATCTTTATCGAGACAGTAGGAGTTGGGCAGTCCGAGGTAGATATCGTCAAAGCGGCTGATACTACACTGGTAGTTCTAGTACCTGGTCTTGGTGATGATATCCAGGCGATTAAAGCTGGTGTTCTAGAAATCGGCGATGTCTTTGCAATAAACAAAGCAGATCGCGATGGTGTAGACCGCCTGAATATTGAACTGGAAATGATGCTTGATCTGAATCAGGATATGGTTGATTGGCGTCCGCCAATTAAACGCACTGTTGCTAGTCAAAATCAAGGAATAAATGAACTTGTTGCGACACTTGAGGAACATATTAAACACCTCGAAGAAACTGGGAAACTGGCTCTTCGTCGGAAGCAGCGGACTAAAAATGAGCTATTGGCTATGATTGAGGAACAGCTTGGACGTTATATATTACGTAATATTAATGAATCAGGCCAGTTTGAGCAACTAGTAACATCAGTCCAGCAGCGCCAAAGAGATCCTTATAGTGTAGTTAACGAAATACTTAAGGATAGACTTAAGTAATTAACATTGATTTTAACACTAATAAACATAGATAGATAATGGAAAAAGGAGGGTATACTAATGTTTAAAGTAACTAAAGTTGACCACATAGGTATTGCTGTTAAAGACTTAGAACAAGCT
This sequence comes from Dendrosporobacter sp. 1207_IL3150, assembly GCF_036763085.1. NCBI lineage: Bacteria > Bacillati > Bacillota > Negativicutes > Selenomonadales > Sporomusaceae > Dendrosporobacter > Dendrosporobacter sp. 1207_IL3150. Next base: position 5,631 of record NZ_JBAIYU010000001.1, on the reverse strand, counting down.
AAAAAATTCTACACTGAAGTGCTTGGTATGGAAGTACAAGGCGAAGAAGTGGTAGAACAGCAAAAAGTAAAAGTTTGCTTCATTCCAAGCGGTGACAGCGAAGTTGAACTCTTAGAGTCTACTTCACCAGATGGTCCTATCGCTAAGTTCATCGAGAAAAATGGCGAAGGTATCCAACACATTGCTTTAAGAGTGGACAATATCGAAGCTGCTTTAGCTGACCTAAAAGCAAAAGGCGTACGCTTGATTGACGAAACCCCACGCTACGGCGCTGGCGGAGCTAGTATAGCTTTTGTTCATCCAAAAGCTACTGGCGGTATTTTGCTCGAATTATCAGAGCGTAAATAAGCGTCCGGTATATTCAGTGATCTTGTAGGAGGTATAAGATGGCTACTGTCCAGGAAAAAATTCAGGACCTTAAATCCAAGCAAGAAAAAATCAAGCTTGGTGGCGGTGCGAAGCGTATTGAAAAACAACATGCTTCAGGTAAATATACCGCCCGTGAGCGTATTGAAAAGTTCTTCGATGCTAATACATTTGTAGAACTTGATCAATTCGTTTCCCACCGTTGTGTAAACTTCGGTATGAATGAAAAAGAACTTCCAGGTGAAGGCGTTGTTACAGGCTACGGTACAGTTAATGGCCGTCTTGTATATGCGTTTGCTCAAGACTTTACAGTTGAGGGCGGTTCACTAGGCGAAATGCATGCTGCTAAAATTTGCAAAGTTTTAGATTTAGCAATGAAAATGGGTGCACCAGTTATCGGTATTAACGATTCTGGCGGAGCTCGTATTCAAGAAGCAGTTGATGCATTAGCGGGCTATGGTAAAATCTTCTATAAGAATACTTTAGCTTCAGGCGTTATCCCGCAAATTTCCGTAATCATGGGACCTTGCGCGGGTGGTGCGGTTTACTCTCCAGCATTAACTGACTTCATTTACATGGTTAAGAACACCAGCCAAATGTTTATTACAGGTCCAGCTGTTATTAAGTCTGTTACTGCAGAAGAAGTTACTGCAGAACAACTTGGTGGCGCAATGACTCATAATAGCGTTTCCGGTGTAGCTCAATTCGCTGCTGAAAATGAAGATGACTGCATAGAGCAAATTCGTTACCTGCTTAGCTTCTTGCCAAGCAATAACCTAGAAGACGCTCCAGTTGTTGAAACAGGCGATTGCCCTAACCGTATGGATGAAGAGCTTAATACGCTGCTTCCTGATAACCCTAACATGCCTTATGACATGAAAGACGTTATTAAAATGGTTGTCGATAATGGCGAATTCTATGAAGTACTTGAGCACTATGCACGTAATATTATTACTTGCTTTGCTCGTTTCGATGGACAGTCTGTTGGTATTATTGCTAACCAACCAGCTGTAATGGCTGGCTGCTTAGATATCAATGCTTCTGACAAGTCTTCACGCTTCATTCGCTTCTGTGATGCTTTCAATATTCCAATCGTAAACCTTGTAGACGTACCAGGTTTCTTACCAGGTACTGACCAAGAATACGGCGGTATTATTCGTCACGGTGCAAAAATGCTTTATGCATACTCTGAGGCTACAGTACCAAAAATTACTGTAATTACTCGTAAAGCTTACGGCGGTTCCTATCTTGCAATGTGCTCACAAGATCTTGGTGCGGATCAAGTATTGGCTTGGCCAACTGCTGAAATCGCGGTTATGGGTCCTGCAGGTGCTGCTAACATCATCTTCAAGAAAGATCCTGATGTTGATGCTAAAACTGCTAAGTACATTGAGGAATTTGCGACTCCATACAAAGCAGCTGAGCGCGGTTTTGTTGATATCGTAATCGAACCAAAGGAAACTAGACCTCGCATTATCACCGCCTTGAATATGCTGGCTAGCAAGCGTGAAGCTCGCCCAGCTAAGAAACATGGCAATATTCCGCTATAAGGAAAGGTGAAAAATATGAAAATAGATGCTAAAGGCGTTAGTCCTGAAATAGTAGCTGCAATTGCTGCAGCTGTAACAGCTATGATGGGTACAGGTGCTCTGGCTTTAAAAATTAAGCCTAGCACAGTTTGGGCTATGACTGGCCGTCAAAAATTAATGAATTCTCATTAATTTTTGACAAGAAACATTTCGTACATTTAGCTGCATAATTTTATAGAATTGTTGGTAGAAGCTGCTTACTAGAATTAAGTAGTTCTGCTTTCGAAAAATTATGCTGCAATACATTTAATAAAAGTGATGGAGGAATAAAGGACATGAAAAAGTTTAACATTAAAGTTAATGGTGCCGCTTTTGAGGTTGAAGTTGAAGAAGTAAAAGCTGCTGTTGCTGCTCCTGCTGCTAAGCCTGCTGCTGCTGCTGCTCCTGCTGCTAAGCCAGCAGCTCCAGCTGCTGCTGCTCCAGCTCCTGCTGTTGTTGGTGCTGGCGATACTCCTGTAAATGCTCCAATGCCTGGCAAAATCGTAAAGGTTGTTGCTGAAGCTGGCAAGCCTATCAAAAAAGGCGACATCGTTCTAATTCTTGAAGCTATGAAAATGCAAAACGAAATCAGCGCTCCTGCTGATGGAACACTTAAGTCCATCAACGTAGCTGCTGGTCAAAGCGTAAAACCAGGCGAAGTTATGGCTGTTATCGGCTAATATATCTGCCTTAAAAGAGTACGGTTAATCTTAACCGTACTCTTTTATTTTGCTAATGGAAATTTTTATTGACTTTCCTGTTTATTTTATATAAACTATATTAGTAATTGCATACTTAGTATTTTTCGGAGGAGTCTGCCACCCGCAGGCTCTTTTTTGCTTTTTTAGGGTTATACTAAGAAAATAGCATACCGAAAATTAATATGTGTGAGGTGTATCATGGATAATTTAGCTATTTTGGCAAGTGTAATATTTTTATTAACCTATGTTTTTATCGTGACAGAAAAATTCCACCGGACTGTAGTTGCTATGATCGGTGGTATCATGATGGTACTACTCAAGGTTGTGGATCAAGAAGCAGCATTACATCATATTGACTTTAATACCTTAGGCTTGCTTATTGGTATGATGATAATTGTTTCAATAACTGGTGAGACTGGGCTTTTCAACTATATAGCAATATGGTCAGCGAAAAAAGCAAAAGCTGATCCAGTAAGAATTCTTATCTATCTAGCAATAATAACTGCTGTTTTTTCTGCTTTCTTGGACAACGTTACAACCGTTTTATTGATGGTTCCTGTTACCTTAAGTCTGACGCAGCAGCTTCAGGTTGATCCAATTCCTTATCTAATCACTCAAATTATTACTTCAAATATTGGCGGGACAGCTACCTTAATCGGTGATCCGCCTAACATTATGATCGGAAGTGCAGTAAAAGAGTTGACTTTTATAGCATTTATTGAAAACCTTGCTTTTATATCAACAGTTATACTGATTGTAACGGTTGGGGTACTAACCCTTGTATATAGAAATCGTTTAAAAACTACTGATGTTCTCAAAAAAAAGTTAATGAAGTTAGACGAAAATGCCGAAATCAAAGATACGAAAATGCTAAAAAAGTGCCTGACAGTCTTGTTTATTACGATTATAGGATTTTTTATGCATCAAGTATTGCATATTGAATCCGCAGCAATAGCTTTGGGCGGGGCATTCTTGTTACTACTGATATCCGGTCAAGATCATAACTTTGTTGAGCATGCTTTAGACAAGGTTGAATGGGCTACGATCTTCTTTTTTATTGGTCTATTTGTTGCTGTTTCAGGGCTTATTGAGACTGGTATTATCGGACAAATGGCTCAAAAAGCTATTGCCTTAACTGGTGGTGATTTGACCAAAACTTCAATATTAGTCCTTTGGATGAGTGCTATACTGTCTGCTTTCCTAGATAATATACCTTTTGTTGCGACAATGATACCGATGATTTACGACATGGGTAACTTAGGAATAACCAATTTGGAACCTATATGGTGGAGTCTTGCTTTGGGAGCTTGCTTAGGCGGAAATGGTAGTATTATCGGAGCTAGTGCAAATTTAATAGTAGCTGGTATGGCCGAAGAGCGTGGGCATCACATTTCATTCGTAAGATTTTTCAAGATTGGATTTCCAGTCATGCTTATGTCTGTTGCAATAGCAACTGTGTATGTTTATTTTAAGTATTTAGTATAGTAAATTTAAATTTTATTATTTGCAATGATTGTTTTGGGAGGAGATAAAAAACATGGAAAACAAAGCTCTTTTAGCCATAACATTATTTGTTCTGGCATATTCAGTAATTGTTTCGGAAAAGGTCCATCGAACAATTATTGCCTTAGCAGGCGGCATCTTAATGGTGGTGTTAGGCGTAGTAAGCCAGGAACAGGCAATCCATCACATTGACTTCAACACAATTGGATTATTAGTAGGTATGATGATTATAGTCAATATTACTAGTGAGACGGGGCTCTTCAGATTTTTGGCTATTTGGTCAGCTAAAAAAGTTAATGGTGACCCAGTAAAGCTATTAGTGGTTCTAAGTACAATAACAGCAGTTTGTTCTGCCTTATTGGATAATGTTACGACTGTGCTCCTGACAGTGCCAGTAACGATTAGTATTGCAAAGCAATTAAAAGTAAAGCCTATTCCTTATCTTATTGCTCAAATTATTTCATCGAATATTGGCGGTACGGCTACGTTAGTTGGTGATCCGCCAAATATAATGATTGGCAGTGCCGTTAAAGAACTAACCTTTATGGCCTTTGTCAATAATTTAGCTGTCATTTCAATACTGATATATATCATTACGATTTTTATCCTTGTCTTAATTTATCGTAAGAAGCTTGTGACGACAGACGAACTTAAAGCTCAAATTATGCAGCTTGACGAACTGAAGCAAATTACCAATACAAAACTATTAAAGAAATGCTTGTTCGTTTTAACATTAACTATTGGTATGTTTACGACCCATCAAATGCTTCATCTTGAATCAGCGACAGTAGCTGTATTTGGTGCTAGTATTTTATTAGTACTGGCTTATCATAATAATGAGCACGAACTCGAGCATGTTTTCCGTAAAATTGAATGGACGGCAATATTCTTTTTTGTCGGCTTATTTATGCTAGTTTCTGGACTTGTTGAAACAGGTGTAATTTCACTTATGGCTCAGAAGGCAATCGAGTTTACTGCAGGAAATTTAACTGCTACTTCGATGTTAATATTATGGATGAGTGCTATCGCATCAGCCTTTGTTGATAATATCCCCTTTGTTGCAACCATGATACCTATGATAAAAGAGATGAGCAAAATGGGTATTACAAACCTAGAACCGCTCTGGTGGAGTCTTGCTTTAGGGGCATGTCTAGGAGGAAATGGTACCTTAATTGGTGCCAGTGCAAATGTCGTTGTTGCAAGTATGGCGGCTCAAGAAGGATATCCAATATCATTTATGAGATATCTAAAACTTGCTTTTCCATTAATGATTCTTTCTATCGTAATTTCAAGTGTATATATCTATTTCCGCTATTTAGTTTAATAGAAAATATCAAAAACGCTTCGACGGCAGTCGAAAGCGTTTTTTTTATTGCGTAAGCGAATACCACATGCTATGCATGTGGTTCCAAAAAGCTTATAGCTATGCGTCGAAAAAAACAGCCTCCTTTGTTAGAATAAATGCAGGTTTGCCGACCGCATAATCTGAACAA